>NZ_CP126084.1:658214-1316428 GCF_030122845.1 Paenibacillus woosongensis | reverse complement strand
CGTCTTCAGCTCCAGGCGCTGAATGTTCCAGAGCGGCACCAGATCCGTTCTTTTGTATTCCTCGTATTCCTCCAGATGTACCGTAATTTCCTGAACTTCCTCTTCTTCCCCCAGCTGCAGCTCGCCCCCGACCAGAACGGCGTTCACGAACTTGTAGGCATAAGGGTGATTGATGGTTCGCCAAGGAAGGCCATTGCTCAGAAACACATGGTACAGCTTTTCAATTTCACGTATGTATGTCATATTCCGCTCCAGCCTGATTTGAATGGCATGGCGGCCTCCGCTCGTCACCAGCTCTCCCCGGAACGTCCGGTCGCTGTAGAGCAGCTCCTGGATGACAGGATATGGGCACTCCAGAAAAAAAGAGAACAGCGGCAGCTCCTCCCCCTCTTTCAACCGGGCCACCAAGCTCTGCAAATCAATGCTGCGCGGCCCCGTATCCTCCGGAATCATCGGGAACAAATACTCGTGCAGCGGATCCCATTCCTCCCGGCGGCACATCGCCGCATAAATATCGTATTTGCTGTCCTGGTTGCCGACCTCCTCAAATACCCGCCGCTCGATCTGGCGATTGAGCTCCTCCTGGTATTCGACTACACCGAGGAACACGCTGCTCATCAAATTGCGCAGCATGCCGCGCTGCTGCAAATCCTCCATTTTGCTCAGCCGATCCATCACAATGTCCTTCATGATTCTCCACCTCCGCCCGGCGCCGCCGATGTATCCTGAATGCCATTTGTCGTGCTGCTGCCCGCTTCCGCCTGCTCCGAACCAGAGGATGAACCCGTCCCCTGGCTATTCGAGCTTTGCGCCTGGCCCTGCGAATTTGCCGCGGGTGCCTGGCTGCTGCTGCCGTTATGGCTGGCAGCTCCGCCTCCGCCTGCAGTTGTCCCGGCAGCCCCATTCCATGCCGCCGCCCCGTTCGCTCCGTTCCCCCCGAGGTTGCCGGACAGTCCCGCACCAGAATCCGCATTCTGCCCGGATGCCGGCACGATCGGATTGCGCTTCTCATCGGCTTTGGCGATCTTCCGCTCCATCGCCAGCACCCGCTCGAGCTTGTCGATTTCCTGGTACATTTCCTGGGCCAGCGTATAAGCCTCAATCGCGGCGTTATAATCCAGCGCGGCTAGCGCGCGGTCGCCCTTCTTCTCCAAATTGTCAGCCTGAAGCGTCTTCGTCTCCCGGTAAATGTGGTTGATCTTGCCCTCGGCCTCTTCCATCTTCGTCTCCAGCTGCTTCTGGCCGCCCGGATAATTGGCTTCAATCGCTGCCCGGTACGCCTTTCTATATAGCTCCAGCGCGCTGTTGTAGTCCTGATTCTGGAAGTGGATATCGCCTTCCTTCATTACTTCCGTCAGCTTCGCGACCGCTTCGCTGCGCTCGATCCGAGCCTCGATATCCTCCACCTTGAACGGCTTATATTTATCCGCCTCGCCAATCGCCTTCGTATAGCTGTCCACCGCCATATCGAAGCTGCCGTCCTTGACGTATTCGTCGCCATCCGTCACCGCCTGGGCCACGCGCTGCTTGTTGCGCAGCAGCTGAAAATGCAGCTTGTCCTTCAGCTTGCTGGCTGCGTTCTTAGCTTCGCTGTAAGCCTTGAGTGCCTTCGGATAATCTCCGGCGGATGCGTATTCGTCGCCTTCCTGCTCGAATTCCGTCATCACGGCGACCGTCTCGGCCAGCTTGACCGCCTGCCTGTACTTCGCGTACCAGATGCCGCCCCCGGCAATCGCCAAGGTAAGCAGCATGATTCCGATGCGCATGATCCATTTCTTGCGGTTCTTTGGCTTCTCCGCAAACGTCTTATTCGCATAAATTGCAGCAGCCGTGTAATTGTTCACCGTCTGCCGCTGCTTGCTGAGGACGATGTCCTCCAGCGTATCCGTCAAGCTGTCGGGATCACTCGATTCCGCTAGTGCATCGAGCATTTCCGGCAGCTCGACCTCTTCCCAAATTCCCGGCGTGCACAGCAGAAGCACATCCCCGTCGGAAAGCGGGGTTTTCTCCGAAATAAAGGGCTCGAACCGGTCCGGCCGCCCCATGTAATTCAACAGGTTTCCGCGTTCCTCATGGCTGGACAGCCTGTCCTCGGACACTCTTCCGTCCTCGAGAAGAAGCTGCGCCAGGCTCTGGTCCTTCGAACGCAAATTGAGCCGCCCGCCGCGAAAATGATACAACCGCGCATTGCCGCAGCTCGCCCACACCATTTTGGTATAATTGGTCACGACGACGAGCACGCTCGCCTTAAGCCGGACTCTGCGGCTCTCGAACTTCAGCCACTCATGGGCCGCCTCCAGATCCTGCTGGATCTTCCTGCGCGATAAGGAAGGCTTCGCCATAAAGTTCTCCAGGATGACGCTGACCGCCATTTTCGCGCTATGCACCTCTCGATCCGTATCGAGGCCATCCGCAATTACGTAGCAAGCCATGTCCTCGAGCTCCACGAAGGCAAAATAATCTCTGTTGTCGATAAACGAACCCGCTTCCGAGACAAATGCGGTCTTGAAATCGCTGTTCTCCTTTCTCATGTGTCCCTCCGTTTCCCCCGTCCTGCTGCGAGAATAATGATGTGATTAGATCACTTGCAAAATAATGACCGTAGCGTTGTCCTGATGCTTGTATTTCTTGCGCTCGATGAGGCTGATCATTTCCTCCGCGGCATCCTGCGGGTGCAGGCCCTGCATCAGAATCTGCTCCATCTCCACCTCGGTAAGCGCATCGTATACCCCGTCGCTGCACAGAATGATCGTGTCATTCGCCTGCAGGGGCACCGGTTCGCCGACCTCCATGCTTTGGAAGCCGCCATAACCCAAATAATTGATCAGCTGGTTGCGGTTCGGATTCTCCTTCGCTTCTTCTTTACTGATTTCACCTGCCAAATACCTGGCTTCGAGCACCGATTCCAGCGTGTGCTTGGAGTTGATCGGCATGAATTCGCCGTCTCGGAACAGAATGAGCATGCTATCCCCAACCGCTCCCCAATGCAATAATCCTCCAGACACAATTCCGACGACGAGCGTGGTTCCCCCGGTCGCTCCGCCCAGCTGCTCCATGATTGCCCGGTTGCTGATCAGAGCCGCTTTGTGAAAATACTCGGGAATATCCGCCGGATCATCCACCTTCAAATACTCCCTTGAGAACATCGTGACGGCCAGCGTGCTGGCCATTCGCCCATACGACAATCCGCTTATGCCGTCGGCGATCGCCGCCATCGTTCCGATGCGCGTCGTCGAGCTTGAGAAGTAGTCGTCCTGCTCGTCCCGCTTGCCGATCGTCTGGGCATTCCCGATTTTGACCGTTTCAATGATGTCTGGAATATACATGGGTTCGGTATCTTCGCCGGGAATTTCCGACACAGGGCTCGTCCGCAGCTTCTGCCGCAGCACAAGCAGCACGGCGACTACGATCAGCGCAGCCGCAACGATTCCGTATGATTCGATAAAACTCCAATCCTCCATCATGACCATCCGTTCTTTGATTAACTGTTATCCCACTCGAAATGTGGACCGCATAAAGGCACGAATACGAATTTGCTGCGGCCGAGCTGGATTAAATCATAGGCGTTAAGCTCAACCGGCGTGTATACCGCTTCATTGTTGTGGTAAGCCAGCCCCGAAGCATCACCGGGAAGCAGATAGAAATTGCGCTTCTTCGGGTCATAGACGATGACGGCATGATTGCGCCTGGATACCGCGTTATCCCCAATGATCCGGATTTGCATTTCCTCCGCACGGCCGATAAAGTTTTTCTCAGCCAGAATGCGGTAATCCTGCCCCATTTGCGGGCCTTCGACGCAGACCAGCCAGCCGGTTACGGGCTGAATTCCTGTTGTCTCTCCCAGATAAGGCATCGTCTTCTCTTCCATATCCTCCGCGACCTGGGGTCTGCGCGATTCGTTCCGCGAAGGCTGCTCTAGCGTCGTGTTGCAATATGGACAAGTGTTGCCATGCTTCCGCGTACTGAACATGTGTCCATTCAGGCATCTCGTCAAGCTCATCTTCGATTCATTCCCCCATATGTAAGTAAGTGTATTTCCCCGTTATTTGACCAACAGCCGTGTATTGGCGATAAAAATTAGATCTCCCGGGCCGATTTCCACCGGCTCTTCGACAATCAGCCGCTTCGCATCGCTGCGTCCCGCTTTGCGAATGCCTGTCCCGCTGTGGGATTCCGCATCCTCAATGAACCACTGGTCGCCGACGCGATTCAAGACGGCATGCTCGGAACTGACGAGCGACGCATACTCGCTGTCCGACAAATCTATGTCAACCTCGCCGCTCTGCGTATTTTTTCCGATGAGAACCGAGGTCTCTCCCTTGACGTACCATTCTTTTACGCGCTCTCCGTCATCATCGAGCAGCACGATCTTTGTGACCGCTTCCCTCGCCAAGGACGGCTTGGCATGGGGACGGCCTCCGGTCCAAATCACTACGCTGGCAATCACAGCCGATCCCGCGACGATGGACATTTGCCATGTATAATGCAAAGGACGGAGCAGGGCATACAGCACCATACCGGCTAATATTACGTATAGCAGCAGATCGATGAGTGTAATCCATTTGTGGTTGTCCGGCTTCAAAGCGCTCCCCCCGTCAATGTTGTATGTATGCTAAATGCGTTATTTTCGATAGCCAAAAAATTGATTGAAGATTCCTGTCGTATCCAACGGATTTTTCTCGCTGGCTTCCTTGCTCTGGGCATCCGTCTGCCCCTTGGGCGACATCCCAAAAAACTGCTCGAATTGCTTGCGCATCGCGGCCGGGTCAAAACCCTCCGCCTCCATCTTCCCGGACGCCGCGCCAGACGTCCGCTGCTTGCCTTGCCCTTGCTGCGGCCTGCCGCTTCTCTGCCCCGAACCCTGGTTCGGGTTAGCCAGCTTCTCATCGTATGCCGCGCGAAGCTGTTCATCGCTCAAAGTCTCGTAAGCCTCGACAATTAGCTTGAACTTGGCTTCCGCCTCCGCGTTGCCTGGATTGACGTCCGGATGATATTGCTTGGCCAGCTTGCGGTATGCCTGCCTGATCTCTGCCGCCGTTGCCTGCCGGGAAACTCCGAGCTGGGCATAATAGTCGGTCACGTTCAACGCGTTCCCCCGCTTTCGGTTGTACTTGTGCTAGCGTGCGATTGCATGAAGGTATAGTAAATCTCAAGGGGCTTGGCCCCTTGAGATCGCTAGCTATCCTGGTACTATGAGTGCAATTAGTTGCTTGCGTCGTAGCCGCCGTTCAGTTTGGCCAGCTCCGTTTTGTCTTTTTTCTGCTTCACGTACAGCTCGAAAGTACCTACGCCTTCCGTGTCGCCAAATGTTTCTTTGTAATCCACCACGAACGCGTTAGGGAAAGTGATCTCCCGAACAACTTGATCCGCTGCGATAACCTCAAGCGTCAGCTTGCGGTAGCAGTCTGCTTTCTCAGCAGGAACCAGGGACCACAATGCCAGCTTCAGCGTGTCGTCCGCTTTGTCGCCGTCGGTAGCCGTGATGATTTTGCCGCTGATTTTCAATGTGGAGCCAACATCGGTGGATCTAGCGTTGGAATCGTCCGGTGTATCCGTGTCATAAATTACTCTTTGAATGTTGTCCATTCCGAGCTCGATCGTTTCGGCTCCTTCTACTTTCAATCTGAATCCCATAAGTAAATCCTCCTCAAAATAAAATGATATTGGTCCGGGCGATACAGCCTGCCCGAAATTTATGTAACGAGACGAGCCGGTGAAGGATCGCCTCCTACATACAAATTATGTTATTACTTCCTGATAAAAGTGGCACCTATCAAATTCAATAGGTCTCCGTCATCTTTTTCCTGATCCAAAAGTCGGTTTTCGTGAAGTTTCGGCTGAATTCAAGATTCGACGCCGAGCTACCTTCAGTCCCCGCTTCGTGATCAAAAGTTGTTTTTCGAACTTTAATCAGATTCAAAAAACGGCTTTTCAGCACCGAGAAGATTGGATGAAGCTAGGGACTGAGGAACGGAGCGTAGGCAAAACCTACGTGAGTACCGGAAGGCCCGGGTGAATTCAAGATTCGACGCCGAGCTACCTTCAGTCCCCGCTTCGTGATCAAAAGTTGTTTTTTGAATTTCCCCTCTAGACTTTGACTGGGCTGGTGCCTTTGGTGATCATCACTTCCAAATTCTTCACATTGCCGTTATAGATCAGGTCAATGTGGCACAGATTGTTCTTCTCGTCGATCACATAGTTCATGTCATCGCCGTCATGAATGATTGAATTTATGAAACCGCGCTTGGCCAGCCACATGCTCTTCTGGCTGCTCGGGTTGTTGCTGAAAAATTTAATAATGTTCTCATGCTTGAAGTCCGCGGTCTGGAAGCGGAGAATCCGCTCTATGTATGTGCTAACCAAGGTTTTGTAAATCGAGTCGAACCCGTCCTCGGACGCGGCCAGGCTTCTCGCCTTGTACACCGTAATCCGGCGAATGTCTTTGCCTTGCAGCTGGGCATTCTCCGACGAGAAAATAAAGCCGAAGTTCTTCCGGTTGATCGAATCCTTGATCGTATTCGTGAAGCCGGTAATCTCCTTGGCCATCGTCGTTACGGCCCGCAGGCTGTTTTCGCCCGCTTCGATGTCAAAGCGCACGCCAGGGAATTCTTTGCTCGTGTTCTTGAAGGATTCCTTCAAGTATTCCGGACATTGATATGCCGCCACGATTCCCGCAGCTACATAGGACGCGCCTACGTATACGCCCTCGATCCACAGCTTGAGGATGTCCTCTTTCTCCTTGGAGAGCTGGGCGCCGTTTTCGGTCTGCACCATGCGGCTGTCGATGACAACCCCGGACTTTTCCTTCGGAATGACTGTAAAATTCGGGATACACGGAATGGCATATTCGCTGTATTCCTTGCGGATCAGCGGCGCGCATTTGTCGATGTATTTGTCGATTCCTGCGGTAGCCATGTTGTTAAATGTCGTCTCTTCACCCGACTCGAAGCTGAAGAAAATTTGCACCTTGAAGTCTTTGACGACCTGCATGAGCATCGACAATGATTCCATCGTGTTGCCGTCCTGCTTGGCAATTTTCTCGTTGCCCTTGAAGCGCTCGCGGGTAACCTTCACCTTGCCGGCTGTCTCCAGCTCTACGGAAGGCACAATGCCGAACCAGATCGTATCGCTGAAATCATTCTTGGAGTTCACCGTGTTCAGGTAGGTCTCCAGACGAGGAATGTTCGCGCTCTTCACGATCATATCGAGCTTCGTATTTGTCACAAGCAGAGAAGGAGCCATGCCCTTGTTCTTGACCGCATATTGGTCAAAGAACATTTTCACGCCGAGAATTTTCTCGACCAGCGGCTTCACTGTTTTGACGAAATCATCTTTTGCCGTTTTGTAGAATTCCAGATACGTGTTGTAGTTCTGTACCTCTGTCTCTAGATCAATATCTGTACTTACAGCAGGCAGCGGGCTGAATGTGCGAACTACCAGATCCTTCACATAACCGGATGGAGACTCTGTGATCGAGTTATAGTCTTCTTCGAAGACTTGAGCCAGGTCATTGGAGCTGCTCTCATCCAGCAGCACGAGCTCCGTGCTCTCGCCCTTCGGCGCCTCGATGATTTTCAGCTCGCCGCTCTCCCCGATCGTCAGCATACCGATTTGTACGGCTTCGGCATCCTGTTCCTCGTTTGAGCTGCCCAGCAGAAGCCGCGTCTTGATATCCTCGATCGCGAGGGGAAGCATTGCCATTACGTTGTTGTAATTGGCGCTCGCCTCTTCGAACATCGCGTTCAGTTTGTCCCCCATATCCAGCTTCTTCGGATCTTCGTCATCCAGCTTCTCGTATTGACCATACATGTAATGGATTTCCTTCCGAACCTGGCGAATGTCGTCCATCACTTTCTTCGGAGAGATCATGTCGAGCAGATGCTCGAATCTGAAATCCACGTTGGTCATCCCTTGGCTTCGTTTCGTGTCGATCAGCGTGAACAGCATTTTCAGGAAATCGTTGTGTTGATCGATCCGGATCTCGGAGATCGCTTCCTCGGCAATTCCTTCGGGCTTTTTCAGCATGTAGACGACCTTTTGGTTAGCCGCGTTGAAGAATGAGTACACCGTCGGCGAGAACTTGTCCAGAAACTCATCGAAGCTCCGCACCAATAGCTGGCTGTTAATCTCCTTGATTTTGTCGTCGCTTAGGCTGTCAATGCCTTTGACATCACCCACGATGGTAATCAGGTCCAGCTTCTCGGGATTGATCTCCTCGAACAGCATCGTTCGATTGGTCTGATTGATAATATCCATTGTCGTAATTCCTCCTCCCGTTTCTACAAAAGCGCAGCCGGCCTGATGAAATCTCGGATTCATTCCCATGCCGGACGCTTGTACTACTGATTTTTCGACAGTATCCGACTATCGTACCTGGATACATGAGTCGCTTGACCGGGAGGCGATACACTCCACCCGGGTCTCGAGGGTATTATCAGACACGTCAATACGAATTGTCAATATATTGAATTGTTGAGGTATTCAGGGACTAAAGAACCTTATACCCATATTTTCAAGGGAATTATATCCAATCAAAGACCTATTTTCTGGAATTATATACAATATTCAAGCTCTGATTCCGATATAAGTTTAAATATACATATTTGAGCGACTATTTTCGCTCTATTTCAACACTATATAGTACATAAGGCGGGTATCGGTAAATGAGGCAAAAAAAGCAAAAACAATCATCAACCAAACTTTTGACGAGTAGGACTTTTATCCTGATTTTTGTTTTTACGTTTTTTACGTCAATTTTTCACAATTCGGCCAGCATTTCTGCAAATTCCTTACAAGAATACCAATCTGACGCTTTTGACGCGGTCTTTGTTTTGGATACAAGCTACTCCATGAATCATGCCGATCCAAACAAAACGGCCAGCGAGGTCATTCATATGTTCATGGATATGAGCGAAGCGAGCAGGACGCGAGTAGGCTTTGTGGCATACAACCATCAGATTGTGGCCTCCAAGCCGCTGACTTCGATTTCCGTTGCGGCGAACAAAACGGAGCTGAAGCAGAAAATTGCCGGACTGCGCCGAAGCGGATACACCGATTTAGGACTGGGTTTGAACACGGGCGGGAACTTAATTTCTTCAAAAGCAGCTGAAGGTGAAGGAAGCGGACGCAAGCCGTTCGTCATTCTGCTCTCGGATGGGGAAACCGACTTTGGACCCGGATATTCCAAGCGGACGGCTGCCGATTCGGCCAAGGATGTAGATAAAGCAATCGCCAAGGCGCAGAAGGACGGTTATCCGATCTACACCATCGGACTGAACCATGACGGGACGGTCAATCCCGATGAGCTGGAGCGAATCTCGAAGGAAACGGGAGGCGCATCGTATATTACCAGCAGCGCGGACGATCTGCCGGAGATTTTCAATCGGATTTTTGCGGCGGAAATGAGGTCGGTACTGCTTCCGGTGGCTGGCGTCACCGCTACGGGACAACTGCAGGAGGTGCAGGTCGATATTCCTAATTCCAGCATGCGGGAAGCCAATATCATACTGCTCTCCGAGCATTCGCTCAAAGAGACGCAGCTGTTCTACAGCTCGGAGAACATTCGCATGTTCAAATCCGGAAGCTATACGCTGATCAAGGTATCACAGCCAAAGAAAGGAACGGCCAAGCTCAAATTCAGAGGGACACCTGGGGATCTCGTCAAAATCAATCTGCTCGGCAGCTACGAGATGGAGGCCCATGCCGCGATCACCAGCAAAAATGCGATCAAGGGACAGCCTACTGGCATCGAGGCCAAGCTGGTCCATCCGGCGGCGAATGAGCCGCTAACGGAACAGGAACTTTACGACTCCCTGCAGGGTCAACTGATCGTTACCGACCTGCAGACGAACAAAGACACAATGGTGGATATGAAAAATGAAGGAACACGCTTCTATGCCGAGTACGTGTTTCCTTCTTCAGGCCAATACAAATGGCAGGTAAAAATGGACGGGCCAAGCTTCTACAGGCATAGCGCCGTCCATGAACAGAAGATCGTCAATCTTGCACCTACTGTCCATGGCAGCGAACACGTGGAGGTCATCAAAGAAGATGGGCAAGCCATGCTGGCATTAAGCGACTTATTCCTCGACGAGAACGGGGACGAATTAACGTATCAACTGCACCGTGGCGCCCCGGACAAAACAGTAAGTCCCGAGCTTCAAAACGGCATGCTCGCTTTGTCGCCGTTAAAAACCGGACAGACCCAGATTACGCTGACGGCTACCGATTCGGAGGGCGGCTCGGCCACCGCTGTTCTGAACGTTCACGTCAAATCGAAATATACGGTACTGAAATGGTCTATCGCTGGAGGCATTCTGCTGCTTGCCGCCGCTGTCGGTTTATTCTTATGGCTTCGGCCGAAACCGGGCTTTACCGGCAAGCTGGAAGGATATTTCCTTGCAACAGCCAGCGGAAGCGAAGTGCCGGTCAAGTCTTGGCCGCTCACCTCGTTTGAGGGGCGGAAGGTCACGCTGCTCGAGCTGTTCGTGAGCCTCGACGTCCATGAGCCGCTCCCGGAAGCCGAGCACGTCGTCTTTACGCCGGGAAAAGACGGCAAGCTGATCGTGAAGAACACATCGCGCTCTTCCCTTGTCCGCAACCGTACACCGCTGCCGAAGGACAAAAAAGAAGCCCTCGAATATAATGACAAGCTGTACATTACATTCGAGGACGGCATTACCGAAATCGAGCTGCGTTATAAGGCGATTAAGCCTGCGACGAATATCTTTATCCGGAGCGGCTCTTCCGGCGAACAGACGGGCTAGTCACGTATTCCATCGTAATCGCTGCCTTGAACCATTTAAGGGATGAACAGCGCTTGTCCGGGGACACGATGAGCCCGCGTTGGATCGCCCGGGACAGGAACGGCCAGCCGCGCTTCAGCCCGGCGCTGACCGGCTCCAGGCGGTCGTCGAACAGCCGCTTGCGGACATCGGTCGGCGCTGTGCCGCGGCAGCAGTAATACAATAAAGCCGCCAGGCTGTAAATATCGCTAACCGGACCTTGCTTGGACTGCTCGGAATAGAGCTCCAGCGGCGAATAACCTGCCGTGGTCAGGATCGGGTGGGCGCCGCTTTCCGCAAAGCGTACGGCCGAGCCGAAATCTAGCAGCTTCGCGCGACCCTCTTGGTCGATCATAATATTGCCCGGCTTCAAGTCACGATGAATGACTCCCTGCTGATGCAGATGCTCCAGCGTCTCGATCAACGGAAGCATCGTCCTGTACAGGAAGCCGGGCTCTATCATGTCTGGACGTCCGCCGACCATTTCCGCCAGCGTCATTCCTTCGATGAACTCCATGACGATATAGACGGTGCCATTTTGTTCAAATTGATCGATACAGCGGACCACGCCGGGATGCTCGCAGGCCTTAAGAAGGACTGCTTCATTGATAAATGCATTCCTCAGCGCTTCATACTTGTCGTGCGGCACGCCGGATAAACGGCGTACGGAGCTGCCATCCTTCCCTCTGCGCACAAGCGCCTTCGGGAAGAACTCTTTAATTACGCACTTCATTTCCTGTTCTTCGCTTCTGGCCGCATATACTATGGCCAGCTCGCTCGTTGAAATTGTGCTGCGGACCCGGTAGGTCCGCTGCTCCTTGCCGGACTCCGCGCTATGCAATCGCGCATTCCGGCGCAAACCACCTGCGTCATTCCCCAATAAACCTTTATTCACTGTCAACCTCCGTGAACGAACGTTATGTATATCCTCATCTTACCAATTTATGAACAAGTTGACCATGCATAATAGGCATACTGTGATTAAAGCAGGGATGCCCTTCACCATCCTCTGTCTTCTCTCTTAAATCGTAAGATCAGACAGCAGGATACCATGAAGGGCACCTGAACAAGTTAGTTATTCAAATCATCAAACATGGAACCGGCAACGGTTACTTCAATTTGATCAAGCACATGAACTCCTTGCAGAGCAGGGAGTTTATTATAGGCATGAGGCAATTTGGACAGCTCCGCTTTATCTACCCATGCTCTTACATAATACTTGCCGTTCGGCATGCTGGCATGCGTATACACTGGAATATTGCCTGGGTTAATTTGAATTGTGACCTCCGTCGTTTCCGTAATTTTGTACATCTTAGGCTCGCCCTTTTTCACGAATTCCCGGTATTTATAGGCCGCATGGCTGCCAGCCGAGGAGGATTCGCTATAGCCCTCGAGCACTTTTTTCCAGAATACATGGGTCTTGCTCTCATCCTGGTCTTGGGAGTAATAAATCGGTTCGACCACCTTGGTATAGCGTTTGGGATCGCTCTTCCGGTCCTTAACTTCAAGCAATACCGCACCGTCTACACCTTTCGGATCCTCGGCCTTCAAAATCCCTGGAACAGCTTTGAAGCCGCCGCCTTGGCGGGCAAGCCCTTCATTTTTAATGTTGACCGCTTCTTTCTTGGCGTTGATATAGATCAAGTTCGTCTCGTAGCGGAAAGAATTAATCAGGGCCTGAACCAGATCGCTGTGATCGGCCGTATCTGCTTCCGACTGCTTGAACGTCACCGTCTTAACGGTAAAGGTATAGCTCCCTGCCGGATTGAAATAATATCCCGATTTGATCGGATAGGCGTATTTCTGCAAATCGCGGTCAGTAGGGAACACAGCTTTATCATACAGGGACTTGTTGTTCTTGCGATCCTTGGCTGCATCTCGCGCAGTCGCGTACTCCTGAGCCATCGACTTCTCCTGCTTCCATGCAAGATTGGCGCTCGCCTGCTGGGTGAATACCCGCGGATATTGGCCAGGCACCGCTACCCCATAATCAGGGGCATCGACCTTCACGCCGTCAGGCTGGTAAGGCTTCCCTTCCTCATCCAAATGGTACATCCAGCGAATGACGTTGTAGGTATAGCTCTCGTTCTCCCAGAATAAATCCTTCTTCAGCGACTCTGGCGTGTTACTGTCGATTTTATTCTGAAAGGACGGCTTAGCGATATCCTTCTTTCCATTATAAACGTAGAATTGATAGGCCTTCTTATCCAGGCCATCCTGGAAGGAGGCCGTAGCCGTACCGCTCTTCGTTTCCGTTCTGCATTCATTATTCCCTTTTTCGTTTTTCCAGCACGTGGTCTCTTTGTAACTATAATTTCTTTGAATACTGCCTGCTTGCGATACCGTGCCAATTCTCTGAATCGGAGTGTTTGGATTAGGATCAGGTTTCATCCATTTCCGGTTCAGGGGATCGTCGCCGAAGTCCTCCCTTTTGATTGTCGTCAGGAAAATCGGGCTTCGGGTCACCGTCTCACTCGGCTCATTGACGCGCGGATTGTTCAAGACCTGGTGGGCTCTAAATAAAGTAGGCGTATCGTTGGTTACGTTGAGCTCACCGGTCGAATTGCTTGTCCACCATGCATCAGATCTAGGCAATACAAGGGTTGCCGTATTCGGATTACCCTGGTTTAGCGGGAACCGTTCCCTTTTCGATAACACATCATGTCCAAGTCCGACAGGGACGACAACCTTGACCGCCTTCGGATGGGAGTCGAGGACATTGTTGCTTAAATCCGCCTCTTCCGGCGATTTGCCATCCTTGTTGATGTTGAATTGGATTCGAACCTCGTTATCCGGCATCGTAAAATCGGCATACAGAATCCGGCTTTGATTCCGGTCGAGCTTGACGGTGCCTGACTCCGTTGTTCCATGCCCGCTGAATTTCAGCCCATCCGCGGCGGTTATTTTTCTTCCATCGCTCACGCGTGTAATCGCCCATTCATATTTCGAGTTCACCGAATCAATAAAGGTCGAATTCACCTTCACGCCAATCCGAACTGTTTCCCCTGGCACCGCCTCAACCGGCAGCTGCTCAAACTGTGCCGAGACGTCGTCCCTCATTAAATTAAACGGGGCGATCGGGATATCCAGATAAGTAATACCGATACTGCTATCGATATATACCGTCCCGAACCCCCAGGAGATCTCTGTCGGCGGCTGAAGTACGTGAACGTAGTCGATCCATCTGCCGTTTTTGGGTTTGGCATTTTCGTCATAGACTACTTTATCCGCCAAGGTAGAGTTTTGATTGTTGTACATGAACTCTTTATACGGCACTCCTGCGTAATGAGTATTTAATCCTTGTAAAATAGCCGCTTCAAAGGTTCCGTCAGGGAGATACTTATTGCGCGGATCTTTGTAAGCATCAAATTTATTCGGCGATATCTTATACTTGGATGTTACTCTATTATCTGTCCATGGGTTTGAAATGAGGGGGAAATTTTGTATTTTGGTCCCGCTCCAGCCAGCAAACCAGGGTACATCCTCTGTTGGGATTGCATGACCGTCTTTAGAATACCCGCTGTACTCCATCATTTCCTTCCCTTTATGATTTAATTTTCGGCCATGTGATTCCCCATAGACTATTTCATAAGTGTGCAGCTTGATCTTTTCTTTTTCTTCTAACTTTTCGCTAGGCTGAGATGCTCTATTTAATCTATCCCGGATTAAATCCTTTCTAAGATTTAAACGCTGATTGTTCTTCATAATATGATCTTTGTAATATTCTGATTCCTTAAAGCCATATAATTCACGCATATCGTGGTTTATCTTTTGAATGACTTCATCCACAGTCTTGGGAAGTTGGCTAACGGGTTCTTCTTCAGAAAAAATAGTTTGATAAGGATATATACCGCATAACATAATCACAGTTAATATTATCCTTATTGATTTTTTCATGGTTGCACCTACTTATAATATATAGTTACTGCAATATTTGAATTTATATTTGATGCCACTCTAATCTTAAACGTATCATCAGAAAATTCTTTCGGTTCCAGCTCTGGTTCAGGCGTTTTTTTAGTTTTGACATAGCTCATAACAGACTTCACCGTTTTTTCTTCCACTCTTTGCAGCAGGATCTCTTCTAACTCTTCCAGCTGCATTTCATAATCTCCCCCCCACATGCCAAAGTCTATCAGGATGGCCATGAGAGCTTGCGTACCTTCACCGCTACTTTTTTTGATATCCATCATTGAGCCAGTATTGTACTTAATTTTGAAGCCGTGCAGCGTTTCCTCTACAATTTGATCCGAATCAGTTTTAACCTCATTAGGATCAAATCCGGCCGTATTAATATAGACTGTTCTCACTGCGGAATCCCATTTTACGGACGCATCCAATCCCTCACTTATAAAACGAAGAGGAACGAAGGTTCTGCCGCCTACTCGCTCTGCTGCCGTATCCATTTGTTTCTCCACGCCATTCACCGTGTACTTCTTACTGCCGAGCACCAGGACTACGCGGTTTGAATCCAGGTCTACCGTAACGGTCTTGGTGGCCGCGTTCCAGCCTACTTTTGCCCCCAAAGCCTCACTAACAAAACGTACAGGCACCTGTACCCGCTGAGCCTTATCTACATAAGGCTGCTCATCCGGGAAGTAAATGCGGTTCGTATTTACCTCCACACGCAGCGGCAATGGTTTAGCTGCGGTCAAAACCGGGACTAGTCCCATCAATAACAGCAGCATGGCTAGTGCAGTTGCGATTCTTTTTTTCATATTCCTACCCCTCCTGGTTTTTGGTATATATGTACTTCCTCCCATCCATTTGTATCGTTCAACTTATAATAAATGGATCGATGGCAGTTAGTTTCTGCGGCAAGAAAGTAATCATAGATTTAAATGGATTTCATGTCGTTAGAAGAAGGGAAATGCCAACGATGGGCTGAATCCTTGATTTTAGGTACGTAAAATCCAACTAATCCCCTAAAACCATTGTTTGAAGCCTGTTTAATGCCATAAATTCCATTTAAAGCACGAAATATAGGTGTAGACCTCTCAACCCTATTTCTCTTAAAAAGAAACGCCCACTGAAATATCCTTGGAGATCATCCGCTCAATCTTTCGATACTGCTCCTCGGCATGCGTCAGGAACTTCGCCTTGCTCTGCAGCTCGGCAGCCACCTTCCTGTGGCGCTGTCTTACTTGTTCGCAGGCGCGGTGGACCTGGTGCACCTGCCGCTGCACGTTAGACTCGCTGTAAGACCGACCGGTGCTGGAGGAGATCCGCTCCGCCTGGGACAGCATCTGCTGTACCCGGGAGCCCAGGTAATCCTCAAAATTTTTGAATTTCAATTTCAAATGGTTTAAACGGCTGAAGTCCACGGCTAGCTTCACAGAGGTATGCGAGCCGTATCCTTTGATGATTTTGGCCGTATAGTTCTTGTTCTTGCCGGAGGAAGGAGCCTTCCTGGCCGTAAGCATGCCCGCCGCCCGCTTCGGCAGCTGCGCCAGTAATTTGATATTGGACTTAAACGCGTCATATCTCTTGGACAGCCCGGCTTTGGCCTCGTTAATGGCCGTATTCACGCTGTTCGAGACATCATTTACGGTTTTGTCCCAGGCCTGTTTAATGGCGGCAATAATCTTTTTCGTTCTTTCGGCAATGCTTCTGAAGAAGCTCGTCACGGCATTTTTAACCTTCTCTTTGAATCGCTCTATCGCCTGTGCCGCACGAACTCCCGCCACCGCGATATCCTTGGCTAGTTCTTTAGCCCGTTCCTTAAATTTCCCCCATTCCGTTTTCACCTGCTCCGCGAACCTTGTTAAAGCATCTCCGACCATCTTCCCCGCTTTGACGAGCTTGGCAGCGGCAATCGTCAGTTGCTTCACGATCCAGTCGCCAAACTGATTGAGCTTGTCCATGACGTAATTAATCCCGTTCATGATGTTCTTGCCCAGAGATTTCAGGAAATCATCAGCGAAGATATATGGGAACAAATAAGCTGCGATAAATGTAACGACTAACTCCACCTCATCCCCATACTCCTCGGCAATTTTACTGAACGCATAATCGTCCAGATGGCTAAGCACCATCGCCGCCCCGACCCACTTCTGGAAGTCGCCTTCTTTTTCGAAGCCTTCGGCCCCGCTTTCCATGAAGGCCAGCACACCGTCGAGCGCATAGCTGCGGTAAGGCTCCTCCATCGTCTCATTGATATAGATGGTGAATTCATTAATAAATTTCGGAATATCCCCCTGCTCGGCCAGTTCCCTTACTTGACCGTTCTCGTCGAGGATGATGTTAGGCCGGTGATTGTAAATGAATTGCTCCTGCTTGTCCGTTTCAATATACTTAATCGTCCCCGCAATGGGATTCAGCAAGCAATTGACGAAATCGTCCTTGGCTGAAACCGAGGTTATTTTGTGTTTATTCGCTTCGATCCGATCTTTATACTTCTCGATGAACTCCTTGGAGAAGCCCTGCCCGTCGAACGAAAGCGCCCGATCCACCTTATCGGACAGAATCGCTACGTACTGCGTTTTATTACCGCCCTTCGAGTGGCCCGTAACCGTGATATTCTCGTATTTCAAGCTCTCGATATATTCCAAAGCGGCGATCTGCTGCTGCGTATCCGACAAATACCCGCCCTGCCCGTTATCGTGCCATTCATAATCGCCACCGGTTCCCCGAAATACGACGGTCGCCTCCCCTTGCGGATCAACGAACGTGGCTGCCCGCATCCCGGCCTCAAGCGGCTTGCCGTCACTGCCCCGAATCGTTTTGCCGTTCTTGTCGAACATGACGCCGGTACGGCCGTCCGCGACGGTTAAGGAACGCAGCTGCGAATCCTTCTCGATCGCCCGCAAAATGACAAGCCATTCTTCCTTGGACATTTTACAGGGATACTCATCGTCGGTGCCGATTTTGCCCAGATTCCGGCTTTTGTCCAGACCGTTGCCATATAGAAAGGAATCTACGATATCTCCGACCTTCTTATTGTTGCTGTCAGCTACCTCTTGAAGGTATATCAGGTTGTTCAGCAGCAGCAGTTGATTCTCTTTCAGCTCAGCCATCCGCTACGACCTCCTCTCCGTTCTGCCTGATCGTCATATCCGGAGTTACCATGACCGATTTATAATCCCCAACGAAATAGCCCTCATCCTGCAAAGCGCTCAAATTCTGAGGTCCTGAGCCAATAGAATCGTACTTCTCATCCACCACGACATACAGCCGTACGAATCCGACCATTTGCTGCTCGCGCATTTTCCCGGCGATTTGGCGCAAGCCAGCCTCGATGTCCTGATCCTGAACCAAAGATTCCTTCACAAAAATAACCGTATCCGACGAGAAATTCTCATCCTGGCTATAAATCTGCTCTACCGGCGTGTTCTTATTTAAACGATCCGGCAAGACCCCCTCGCCAAAATCCACATATAGCTTGAACTCACCGTAAGTTCCACGGACAATGCCGGAAAGCGCCGCCTCATATTGAGGTCTGATGAGTATACCGAAGTACCCGTCGCTGATGCGATATGAGCCGTCTTCCATTTTCGTGCCCCACACCTCGAAATGATCCTGCTCGGAGCCTTGTTTCGGATAAGCCTGCAACCGGTCATAGCTGTATGCCCAATCGCTCAAGCTCAGTGAAATCGGAACGAACTCTTCCCCATACTTCTCCTCCAAATGTGACAACATTTGCTCCTTGATCGCTTCCGGGTTCGGTTTCTTGCTCATACATCCACTCACTCCCCATAAAATAATGATGCTTAACAGGCTCAAGATGAATTTCGTCGTCCTCAGGTTCACAATTTCCTCTCCTTTAAAGGTGGATTACCATTCCAACGAGATTTCGGGAAACATCAGCATATTGTCCATGTAATTCTGAAATTCCTGCTCAATTGTATCGGTTATAAATACGATCTCCCGGTCCAGCAGCTCGCCGGTTCGGGCGTTAAAGCCCTCCATTACAGGAATGACCGCAATTGTATTCTTATTCATCGTAAACAGAGCAGCGCCCGACAGAATCGTCTCCACGCTCCGATAGACGTCATACACCATATCTACAGCCTGGTTCGTCAGCTGCTCCCCGCACTCGCGGATAAAACTCTTGATTTGATCAATTTCGATATGACTGAATTCGCTTTGCAGTGTGCTTCGGTTCTTCTCCAGCTGTTTCTCCGTATATCTGATGACTTGCTCAATGGAGCGCCCTACGCTCTCTTCTGTCAAGCCGTCCATTTTTAAAAATAAAGAGTATAGCCCATAATCCATGACCGGCTCCTCTTCCGTACTCTCTCCGAAAAAAATATGCCATACATCCGGCCGGATCGCCCCGACCGTATCATAAAACCAGCTTACAAATTTTGAATATTCGCTTTGCCGCGCCGGAATGGCATTGCCTTCCGTATCAAATTCTAGAATCTTGAAGTAAGCCTCTTCCAGATCCGTTTCTTCCGTCTGCTGCTTCACAAACACAACCTTATCCAAGCATTCCCCAACCGGGTCATGCTCGGCCACGAGATTGCGCACCCTTCCGGGAAGCTCCTCGCCCGTAGGCACCGCGAATACGGTGGCCTCCAGACCCAGCCGCTCCGCAAGAAAAGCCGCGCAATAGCCGCCCGCCCTCATTCCAGTCAAGACGCAGCTGCCCTTATCTCTCCACTGCGAGGCGCACTCCGTCACATCATCCAGGAAGTGATGAATGTCCAGCTGCAGCTCCGGGTGCTCATGCGCATGGGGCACGATGACGCTGCGGCCCTCAACGTCTGCAAATATGTACAAGCTCATATATTCCAGCTGCCTATGCTGCTGCAAAGACAAGCGCAGCAATGCGGGGCTGGACTCTATCTCGCGAGTCAACAGCTCCAGATCAGGGTATCCGCTCAGCTCTTTCCCCCATTCGGAGAAATGCTCCAAGGGGCGATGGATGAACGGGGATATGTCCCCTGCGCTCACCAGCTCGCATAACAGTATTTTATCCTTATCCCTCAACACGCCAGGTACACCCCTTTATTTCTTAGCATTCCTCTGCTGCTCAAGCTTCAGCGCCTTCTGCCGGGCTTCGATACGCCTTTGCTCGTCGGCTCTCTGTACCTCGGCGGCCAGCCTCTCCAAGCCTGTCTGCAAGGTCTCGATGTCCGAATACAATCGGTTAATCTCGTTCCGCGTTTGCGACCGGTAACTGTCCGTCAGCGCTGTACCCGCGCTGCCCTTCCACCAGGACGCTACCCCGGCAAGCTCGGCTTGCAGCCTGGCTTCCTCCCGCTTCACCTCGCCCAGCTCATTGCGGATATTTCTAGCTGTGCCGCTTATGGCACTTGGTGTGCTCATCTCCCCACCTCCCGTTCCATGAGAATGAATTTAGAAAATGGCGTGATAACAGCAGCCAACTGTGTACCACGCCGATCTTCCTTATTTACGAAGCGCGCTAGCGATATCTTTCTCGCTTTGCTCCTTGATATCAGCGATTTTGTCGAGGTTCTTGCTGATGTTCTCCACGCATTCAACCAACTTATCAAGGTTAGGCTTCAACTGTCTGAACTCGTCCACGAAAGCCTTGGCGGAATCCCCTTGCCACCAGCCCTCAACGGAATTAATTTCTCTGTGCAGCTGCTCTACCAGATCCTTCGCATTTCTGCCTTTGTTCAGAATAGACTTGGCCACACTGCGGGCCTGCCCAGGACTAAACGTTAAGTTTGACATTATCTCACCTCCTTTCAAGCGTCATCATCCGGATCAGCTATGGCTTCAGCGCCGCCAAACGCTGCCGCTCCTCCATCGCTTTCCGCCTTCGCTCCTCTTCCGCCCGATCGACCGCATGGGCCAAATTGCTGCCGAGCTTGGATTCCAGGCTTTCCAGCTTGCGGAGCAGATCGCTGATTTCGCGATGAATCTGCTGGTACCCGGTTCTAAAGCTGGTGCCCGCTTCTCCCTTCCACCAGGTGCTCACATCGCCCACAACACTTTGGTACTTCGATGACTCGCGCCTGATATCTTCGGATATGACACGTACTCCAGCTGCTTTTCTGCGGATTTCTCCTGATGAAGGCATTTACACCCCTCCTCCACGAATCGGCTTGCCCGGATGCCCTAGATCATGACCTTCTCCTGCTGCCGCGAGAATGTGGCCGTACGCAGACCCGTAAATTTGTTCTTCACAATGAAATAGCCGTCCCCAAGCTCCATGTCCTTCTCCTGGCTCCCGTACGGGAACCTCGTATTGAACAGGCTTTGCTCCTTGAGGCTGCCGAGCAAGAGGCCGGTTTGCTCCTCCCGCAGCACCTTGCCGAGGCTATCCCAGTTGTTGGCGAGCTCCGAGGTCTGGTCCGCCGCGATGACGGCTACCTTCATGCCGCGTTCCTGCTTGGCGATGCGCTCGATCAATTCTTTGAGCGAATATTGATCCCCGTTGGTTAGCTCGCTTAAGTTATCGATGACGAAAATCATCTGCTTCCAGGAACGGACAAGCGCGTTCAGGTCACCGTTCGCCTGTCTTGCCGCCAGGAATTTGCCGCGCCGGTCGTCCAGCTCTTGCTTGACCGCATCGATGAAGTCGTACATATCCTCGACCTGCGACAAATCCGTTACGCAAGGCAGCTTCATCAATTCATAGATTCCCATCGAGCTGGAATCGAGCGCATAGACCTCCAGCCGGTCCGAACCCAGCTTCTCGTCCAGCATGCTGATCCATGAGACAAGCTGCGTGCTTTTGCCCGACATCGCGTCGCCGGCGATCATGATCACCGGAGTCACTGTCAGATCCACATAGACCGGCATCAGGTCATGGTCGCCAAGTCCGATGGCCAGCAGCTCTCCGCCCTGATTGATCTCTCTCATGTCTATTTTGGCAGGCATAATCGGGATCGGCGTTGCCGGTTCAACCAGGTTCTCCTTGGCGAAGAACTCGAAGTCCTGAATAAGCTCTTCCATGCTCCGCTCACTGAACTCCGGAATCGCCGTCTGGAATTCGAGCGGCGGCTTGCCGTTAACCAGGCCTCTCCCAGGCACCTTGGCCGGCTCCAGGCCTTCCGTCCGCCCGACGATATTGGCGTATTCCCCTTTATCCGTGAGCTGCAGCGCCACCGCCATTTTGAAATTCACGGACAGCTTGTAGCGGACAAGGGAGCTGTTCGTCGCCGTCACGACCATGTAAATGCCGAACTTGGAGCCTTCGCGGGCCAAGGTAACCATTTTCTCGTCGATTTCCTCGTAAGTCTCCGACAGCGCGAAATAGTTGTCGATGACGAGTACGATGGCCGGGAGCTTCCCGCCGTTAAGCCTGTAATCGTTAAAGCCATCGCTCTGGCTTTCCTCGAACAGCCTCTTGCGCTCATCCATTACCCTGAACAGGAATAAGACAAATTGCTGGATCGTCGACTCCTGCTCCAGCGTCATAACTCCTCCGCAATGCGGCAGGCGCTCGAACAGCTTGAAGGAGGAACCTCCGAAATCCATGACATACAAATGAACGTCGGACGGCGAATACTTATAGGCCAGCGACATGCACAGCGACCTCAGGAGATACGTCTTGCCTGTGCCCGGAGAACCGTACACGAAGAGATTGCCCTCAGCCGCAAAATCGATCATGAGCGGCTCCTGCAGCTGGCCCCGCGGATCATCCACCAGACCGATCGGTGCGCTGAGGATCGCTTCTTCCCCAGGCCAGCCAAGCTCCATATTCAGCCCGGTTCCCGGATCGTACAGATCGTCCAGGTACACCGTATCTGGAAGCGGCGGGAGCCAAGGCCCTTTAAGCGCCTGTACTCCGCTCTGTTCCGAGAAGGAGATAATGTGCTCAACCATGCACTTCAACTGAGAAGGCATTTCCTTCAGCGCAATCTTCTCCTCCTCCAGCGGATAGATTTGCTCGGCGCGCCCATGAAGCGAAATTTCGTAAATGCGCTTCGTGCGGTTCTCGCTCTTGAGCATTTCTCCTTCCGGGTCGTAATCCGCCCCAGAATACGCCGATTGAAACAGCTCAAAAATCTCGTCGTTGCCCACCTGGATATACGCCCGGCCCGGCTCCTTGATCATCGCCGCATCCGGCCGTTTGATCACGTCCTTGCTGTCGGCCTCGTCCTGAACCTTCAGGCAGATTTTAAATTTGGAGTTGCTCCAAATCTGGTCGTCCACGACGCCTGCCGGCTTCTGCGTCGCCAGGATCAAATGGACGCCGAGGCTTCGGCCGACCCGCGCGGTACTGACCAGCTCTTTCATGAACTCCGGCTGATCCTGCTTCAGCTCGGCGAACTCGTCGGCAATCATGATCAAGTGAGGAATCGCCGGCATGCGGCCATCCTCGTTTTGGCTGTAATAGAGCTTCTGGTATCTGTCTATGTTATTTACCCCAAATTCCGAGAACACACGCTGTCTCCGCATCAGCTCGCTCTTAATGGACAAAAGGGCGCGTGTCGTCTGATTCCCGCCCAGGTTGGTAATCGTCCCGACCAGATGCGGCATGCCCTTGAAAATATCAGCCATGCCGCCGCCCTTATAGTCGATCAGCACGAACACGACATCATGCGGATGATAGTTGATCGCCAGGGAAATGATGATGCTCTGCAGGAGCTCACTTTTCCCGGAGCCCGTCGTCCCGGCTACCAGGCCATGCGGACCGTGGCCGGTCTCGTGCATATCAAGATGGAACAGGCTGCCTCCGGCTTTGATCCCGATCGGCACGCTCATGCCCTTGAACGGCTTGTTTCTCGTCCAGCGGGACAGCAGATCGACTTCCCCGGTCGTCTTGGCCTGCAGCAGATCCAGCAGCGTCAGCGAGGTCGGCAGCGCAAAGCTCGCGCTCGAATTTTTGATCCGCAGCGGGGCCATCCGGCGCACGGCCTCCTCCAGCTGCCGCATGGGAACCTGATCCGGGATGAATGTCGATTTCTCGCCGGACTCCCGGTCAGCCAGCTCGCCGTTCTTGCCCTGCAGGACGATGACCTGCTTGCAGTTCATCGGCAGATAAGCCTGATTCTTGGCGATATATACCGATGACACCCCAAGCGAAGCGCATTTGTTGTACAAGTATTTATTGATCGGCTCCTCTTCCAGAAGCGTAGGATCCTCCACGATGAAGACGAAATGCGGCAGCGGACTCCCGGCTACCTCTTTACGCTCCCGTTCCTTCAGCACTTCGTGCAGCCCGCCGAGCACCTGATGCGCAATCGCCTTGCCGCAGAGGAGGAACCTTGCATCGAAGCCGTCCGTCCACAGATGCGGCAGCTGCCGGAGCCAGCTCCACTTCTCCAGCCCTTCCTCTGCAGCCAGCACGACGATGCGCACATCGTCGTATCCGTGATGCGTAACGAGCTGCAGCAGCATCTGAGTGACCATCGCGAACGTCTTCTCTTCCTCTCCGGCGATGCCGCAAATTTCCGAAGCCATCAGATTGATCGACACCGGCACATCCTGAACCCGCTCAAATTCGAGGGCCAGCCTCTGCGGCTCCATGATGAGCGGGTCGCTCTCCATGATGATCGCCTGCTTCGTATATTTGATGTGCAGCGCCGCAGGGACGCTACCTACCCCAAGACGAAGCGACAGGAAGTCCGGTGAAGATGGCGTTCGCTCCCACAGCCGGTTATCGATGTCCTGAATGCGCTGCAGACAGGCCGCAGGCTCCGGATTCATCTCGTTCATGGCTTTGATTTGCTGTTCTCTGGCCAACATCAGCTCGCTGCGGGTATCTGCGATAAATTGCAAATACTTCTGCTCGCGCTCTTTTTTCTTCTTTCGGTACTTCTTGATTTGCGAAGCAGCGGTAGCAAGCGACACGATCAGCGTCATGACGGTCATCGCGATGGACAGCATCATGAACATCGACTGGTAAGTCAAGGCGAGCAGTAATGTAATGACCAGCATCACGACCGGCGGAGCCAATAACGTGAACCAGGATATTTCCGGCTTCTCGTACGCATGAGGCGGATTGGGAATTTCGATTTCTCCGCTGGGCATTTCCGGCAAGAAACGGGGCTGACGGCTAAATTCATATTTTTCGTTAATCATATTTACCTCACGACTCCGTAATGACTTTCTCCGCTTGGCCGCCGGTCAGCGACATCTTGTACCATTCGAACCGGTGGCTGAAATAGATCGTATCGCCCAGAATATGAATATGGTCGGCGCTGTCCCCGCAAATGCGGATTTTGCTGCCCGTGTCCGGATCGATGCGATACACCGAGCTGTCATTGCTGCGGTTGGCGCAATAAATGTAACGTCCGTCGCTATTCAGGCTATTCGGCGACACATCCGCATAGACCTGCGCTTCCCCTGTGTGCAGATGCAGAGCAGTCAGCAAGTACTGGTTCTTCGTGTCGGCGAATAGCAAGTCGTCGCCGATTTTCAACAAATGGGCTGGTACGGATTCCGAGAGCTGCTCGCGGCTGCTCCCGCTAACGTGACACGACCGGATTCCTTGCTGAGTTCCGTAATACACCTGCTCTCCTTCCACGACAAAGCATTCGACTGGTTCATCGGTCACCCGTGATTCCTTCGTCCCGTCGGTCAGGCAGCGATACAGCTTATGATCGGTCTCGCTCTTGTAATAGAGCCAGTCACCGCTTAGGACAAGGCCGCAGCAAGGACGGTCGATGAGCAGCTGAGTACTTCCTGATAATAGATCCAGGAGATACAATCGGTTCCCCCGGCTTTGGTCACTGTAATAAACGAGATCTCCCCTAGGATTCATGAACCAGAACACGCCTTCCAAGAGGGTACTATCGCCGGAGAACCGGCTCTGCATATGCGTGCCGGAATAATGGCGGATATCGGCAAGCAGCAGCTTGTCCTGAGCCCCGCAGATCAAGCCTCCGGTGCTGATGTTGACATTCACGCGGGTCCACCTCCTTCTAAATGAGAGTCAGCAGTGCTCCGAAGGCCACGCCTTCTTCCTCCAGCGTCCGGGCGGGGTCAAGTATGCGCCCCAGCGGCTCGGCCTGCAGCCGATGCTCCGGAGTGATGGACAGGCCCAGCGCGTCGGACAGCATCGCCAGCAGTTCCCCGGAAGTTACAAAGGCAGGCACCTTCAATTCCTTCGCGAAGCCCTCGCCAGCCTGAAACGTTACTACGACATAGTCCATCTGCTTTTTCCCCTCCCTCAGTTCTTGACCGACAATATGAGCATCCGCTCGGATTCGAGCTGATAAGCGACATCCTGTCCGGCATCTTCGGCCAGCTGCAAATATTTGGTCTGGAACTTGTACTCCGATTGCGCCTTCAGCTCGACCTCCGTCACCAGCTGCCCTGTCGCTTCATTTATTTCTTCCTTGAACTCGACGGTTACCGTGAAATCATTGTATTTGCCGTTCGCGGAGGCAAAGGTGAGCTCACGCGTGCTCAGCCCTTGGTTCGTCCAGGTCAGCTTCAAAGCATCGCCGAACGCCTCCGCAAAATAAGCCACAAATTTCTCCTCGTCGACGCTCGCATCCAAGTCTCTATGAGACTTATAAATCAGACTGCGATCCTTCGCTGAACGCGCAGCATTGCCAAGGGCCGTTCCCAGCACGATCTTCTCTTTTCCCAAATACATGAGCTCCACCATCGGCTCCAGTAAAACCGATAGCAGCAAAAGAAGCAGCATGGCTATAGCTATATTTTTCATAGTCTCTTTTACCAGTAGTCCTCTTCATAGTAAATCAAGTCTTTATAATGCTTGAGTCCCGTCGTTGTCAGGGTGAACGAAACCGGAATCTCCCGTTCGTATTTCTCCCCCCACAGCTTGATGCTTAGCGGGTATACCGCCTTGATCGTTACCGTGACAGGATGCCCGCGCTGCTTGTAGGGCTTCTCGATATCCGAGGCGTTTTCATATAAAGAGGCGTCGCCGCCTTCAGCGGAATGCTCGCCTCCCCCTTCCTTTTCGGCGGAAATGACGATTTGATCGGCCTTGTCCCGGTACACCGGGCGGTCGCTCAGCTTCCTGAGCGTATCTTCCTTGTATTCGTTCTTCAGGTAATTATCGCTGGCCACGACCTGAGACAAATGGAAGGTTTCCACCACTAGTGTCATGTACCAGGGAAAAAAATAAATAAAGTTCGTAAACAACAAAATGGCGATCGAAACGAGAATAGAGACGAGAATCGATTTTGCGAATGCGCGCATTTTATTTCACCTGTGCCTTATGTAGTCGCCTGCATTAAGCCATCATGTCCTCGATCGCTTTCATGAACATCTCCCACACCTCTTTAATCCATTGCTCTAAGAAGGTGTTCCGGATTAAAGTAACAGCTACGGCGATGATGACGATCACGCCAACGGTGACAGCGATTTGCTTCACGCCAATATCTCCGCGCTCCTCCTTCCAGAAGGAGAGTTTCTTCTCGTCCTCCCGCTTGCTGCGCCGCTTGCGATTTTGATATTCCATAACCAATGCCCTCCCATGGTTTTTATCTTTGTTTGAAATCTTCCGGTTTATTGAAACATTTTGATAGAATCCAAAATAGTGAATAAATAATAGATGGCGATGTAAACGACCAGAACGAGGATAAGAACCAGCTGAATCCGCGAATTCGTTCGCTGCCTTTTCTCCAAATCTTCTTCTAACGCTAGAATCCGGTAGCTGTCTACTTCATTCTTGAGATATACCATCTGCGATATATTGTCATAGCCTTTGAGCCGGGTCTCCATTAAGTCGCAAAATTTAATGATGTAATGGATCGGCACCCGTTTCTTCAGCTGCTTGAGCGCATATTCCTCGCCGTATTCGATGTTGTCGAGCATGACGCCAAGCTCCTCCGCCATATCATGATTGGCGTTTGGCAGGTAATCCCGGATGACGTCCGCAAGGTAAATATTGACCGACTTCGAATACTGGTAGTACACCATGCTGTAAAAGGCCGGAAAATCGAAAGCGATATTCTTGTTCTTGCGCTCGATCTTCTGCTCCATTTCGGAGATGGGGTACAGCCAGCCGAGAATGATGAATATCGCCGTGACGTAACCTAGCAGCAGGTTGGCGCTCATAAATATGGCCGTAACAACGACCCCAGCCGCGGCATAAAATATCTGCTCCGCCCGCAGCTCCTCGGGTTTCATCGGCAGGTCGAGCCGGTCGATCATTTTCTGGTACCGGATGCGCTCTGCATTCCCAAGCAGCCTGCTGACGTACTTGGCGGCAAATTTTCGCTTGAAGCCTTTGAACTTGTCATTAAATTGGGCATTCTTGCGTTCCTTCAAATATCTGCGGTTGCGCTTCTTCTGCTTTCCCTGCACCGGCTTGAAAAAAGGATAAATGAACACCTTCACCAAGTAGAGTATGGCGGCCAGCGCGCTGAGTTTGGCAAGCATCGTCATTTTCTGTCACTCCCCGGCCCCAGATTGCCCTGGAGCGCCTGCGTGCGGGCAAAACTGAGACATATGATGCTAATCATGACCGTGTTGATCATTTTGCCGAAGGTGCTGTACAGCATGAATTCTCTGAAATCATCTACCGACAGGGCGTATAGAAAGAACAGCACGATAATGACGGTCTTCAACAAGAAGTCCCGGTTCATCTTCCGGAAAATCCGATCCTTCCGCGCATTGATTTCGCGCAGCACCGCATTCTCATCCACGATGTCGAGAAAGATATCGGCCATGCCCTTCCGTTCGTTGTATTCGAACACAATTGCCTTCTTGGCAAAGTTGTCGAACTTGGGACCGAGCTGACGGTTCAGCAGCAGAATGGCCTGCTTGAACGAGTATCCGTTATTCTCGCAGTTATCGATGAACTGCTGGAAGTAAGGGCGGATGGACGGCTTGATGTATTCGTCGCTTTCCATTACCTTTTTAATCGCGACCAGCACCCCTTCCCGCGCCAAAGGGCAAATGATGTCCTCGGCATCCATGATGCTCTCCAGCTTCTCGGCTTTAATCGCTTTGGACTGCATGACGAAATAGGTCAGCAGCCCGATGAATATCGCTACGGTCACGACTACAGCCAGAGTGACGTTCTTCATGAAGATGACGACGATCAGCACCACAATGGCAAAAGCGATGCACAATAGCGAAGTGAAGCTCTCCAGCGTCAGCGGCAGATTGAAGTCAAGAATCAGTCCCTCGACAAGCCGGTTGTATTTGGCGTAAACATTTTCCTTCTGCTTAACAATGCGTTCCTTCTTGACCCGCTCTACATAGCGCTTCGTATTGTATCTGCCGAGATGCTCGGCCAGCGTATCGAGCATGCCGAGAAAGAACCGTCCGGTGCCTTCGAAGAAGCGGACCTCGAATATGGCGTTAAACACGATGAATGCGGCAATCCCCAAAGATAAACTAATGATTGAATTGGTATCCATCGAATCCGTACTCCTCTATTTCGTCTTTCCCCGGCGGCTGTGTCAGAAACTCGAAGCGGCTGCGTTTGATGCCGGCTTTGATCATCGTCTGCTGCACTTTCTCGGACAGCATGCCGACGCGTTTGTGTTTGCCGATGATTTTGAGCACGCGGTGAGTTCCTTCCTCCTCCAAAACGTCCTCCGATACGAATTTGTAAATGGGATTAACGATCGGCTCCAGTCCCTCGGAGCCCAGCACCTCGGAAATCGAAGTGACCTTCCTTGTCCCGTCGGCCAGCTTCTCCTGGAACACGATGAACTTGACGGCACTGCAAATGTTGCGAAGCGCCAGCTCCGCCGGCTCATTGGAGGCCATCAGATAGGCGGTCAGGAAACGGTAAATCGCCTCCCGGTCGCCCTCGGCATGCAGTGTCGTGAAGAAGAAGTGGCCGGTCTGGGCCGCCCGCAGCGCGGTCGCAAATTCCCCAGGCGTTCTCAGCTCGCCCGGGCCAATCCAATGGGGCGACTGCCTCATGGCATTAATCAGCAAGTTCTCCATCGTCGCCGGGCTCGCGTCATCGTCATCCGGCACCGATTCGTATTGCAGCACGTCGTTGATGATTCTCCCGTGCTCGCTGTTCCCCTCCCGCTGCAGCAGCCGCATCTCCGAAGGATTCTCGATCGTAATGATCCGGGATAGCGGATTGATCTCCTTGACCATCATCTCGTTCAGCGTTGTCTTCCCGCTGCCTGTCGGCCCCACCGTAATCCAGGAAAGATCGGCTTTGGGCAGTAGAGACAGCAGCTTGAACATATTGACGGAGAATGATTCATTTCGCAGCATCATTTCCGGGGTAATACTCTTCTTGCTAAATTTCCGGATCACCACTGCCGGCATGTCATAAGGCGAGATGTCGGCATGAGTGGCATTCACACGGTATCCTTCGATCGTACGGGCGTTAACCATCGGAATCTTCGGCGTGAGCCGAACCTTGGAAACGCCGAGCAGCTTGGATATGATCCGCTCCAAATGCTCGCGGTCGATAAAATGCTGATCCCAGGGAATCGTCTTCCCGCCGCTCTCCACGAAGATTTGATCGGTGCCGTTGATCCGTATTTCATCAATCGTTGGGTCCTCCATCGCCTTCGTGATCGGTCCGTAGTGGGTAATTTCATTGATCAGCGCCTGCTTCAATTCCACCAGCTCAAAATATCCTTCGACGACCGGCTTCTGCGAATCCACGAATTCATTGATATATGCTTTCGTCATTTCGCGCTTGCGGGCAGGATCGTTCTCCCGGCGAAATGCGTGGGTTGCTACTTTCGTTATGTATTTCTGGCACAGCTCCAGCGCTTCCTCAAACTGAATGGTCGTGTACTTATTTTTCAGTTCCTCCATATCTTCAGGCTTGCTGATCTGGTGCGCTACTTTTTGCTGCATATCGCTGATTTTTGCACGGGTGAGCATTCGATCTGATCCCTCCCTTACTGGTTGCCGAGAATGTCTGCCAATTTGCGCATTTCCCGCAGAAAATATTTGTTCACCAAAGGATTATCCCTGACATACAGCTTTCCCTCGAGCGAGTAGGCATAGGCCGCTTTGATCAGCGGCAGGGACGCCACAATATTGAAGCCGAACTCCTTGAACCCTTTGTAGTCATAGTTGATATCCTGAACGTTCATGAGAATGACGCTCGTGAATTTCGCCGTGCTGATGCCGACGGAAGCGGCAAAATCAAGCATGCGGGTCATGTTGCTGGGAGCCTCGATACGTTCCGTAGCCGTAAAAAAGCCGACATGCGAGGATTTCATCGCTCCCAGACAGAACTCGAGCGGGGGATTGTTCGGAATATCGAGCAGGATGATGTCGAACATCCCTTTGAGCGTATCGATGACCCGCTCCAAATGCTCGAATTCGAAATCGAAATATTCTTCAAGCAAGTCATGCGGGCTTGGCGACAGCACGTACAAGCGTTCATATTTCGTGGCCTGAATTTCCTCCCGGAAATCGACCTTGTCGCTTTTTAGCACCCTTATCAGCCCGTTCCCCCTCTTGCTGGGCTTCACATCCAGGTAGTGGTAAATGTTCGGATTGAACACCTTCAAATCGACGATGCAGGTATTCAGGCCTTTCTGGGCCAGCAAATAACCGAGATTGCTGATGACCAGGGCGTTGTCCACCATATCGCACGCAGGGATAAAGCCGACGACGCTGTAGATTAGCTTGCTGTCCTGCAGCTCCGTCCCCATTAACTCCTTCGCCGAAATTTTGCTCAGCACGTCATCGAGCTTCAGTTTGTCGTGTTGATCCATGACTCCACCTCTCTTTGCAAAGTAGGCAGCTGATCCAGAATAACCTGGCTATTCTTGCGGCTCAGTATCGTAATCAAATATTTCTTCCCGTCGTAGCCGTTATATTTGGCGAATTTATCGATTTGCTCCCTCGTTCCTTCGAGGAGCAGTGATCTCGGCTGAATGCTCTTCAAGAAGTCGTTGCTCTTCATGACCTCCTGCCGCTTGTCTTCGCTCAGCTTGAGCACTTCTTTGTATACCTCATAAATCGAATGGCTGCTGGAATTGAGCATGTCCCGGACTTCGATGCTGTCAAACAGCACCTCCGTCTTCATTTGGGTTCGCGTAGAGACAAATGCATTCGGATTGCCGGAGCTATCCGGCACTTCCTGCTCGAACGATACGCGAATCCTCACTTTATCGCCCGGCATGAGAATGTCCCCGCCCGCCTCAAGGAAGTTGTACGGCAATGTAAGCACCTCATGCTCCTCACCGAGCTCGTACAGCCATTCATTTTGCAAAGGCTTCTCTTCCATGAGCTGATCCTTGTACAAAATGCTGCCGTCCCGCAAATAGTATTTCGTAAATTTATCCGTCACGGAAGGCAGATCCTCAGCCAGAATCATATCCTCGGTGTACTCCTTCCGGATAATGGCGTATTTCTTAATTTGTTTGTCCGTTAAAGCGACATATGCCGGAATCCCCCCGCTTTGACTGACCTTCAGCACCTCTACCGTGTCCTTGGCCGCCTCGTTGGCATTGTTTAATACGATAAAAGACACGACGATTACGAGAATACTGAACAGTAGGGCCAAAATCTTTTTGAACAGTTTTTTGTTAGGGGAGACGCTTTTTACCGTACTTAAGTCCATGAGCCTACGCACCCTCCATTAATCTTAGAAGCATTTGTCCAAAAGCCTTCTCAAACTCGGCTCCCGTGTTCGTCACAGGAATATCCGTCTCGATCTGCGCGTCGAAGGCGTCGCTGTAAGGAACAACCCCGGCCGTTTTCATTTCGTACTGAAAGGAATCGCTGATGCCCGAGGCGAGTATTTCGCTCACCTTTTCGGGTGCAAATAGCGCGCCTTGGAACCGGGAACGGTCGTTGTATTTCGTCACGATGACCTTCGATTTGGCATTAAAATAAGACGCCTTCTCCCGATCGAGCACCACCTCTACATTTCGGGCCGTACTAAGGACCGCATGCAAGTTGTTCGGTATACATAAGCCGAATACGTCGATATGGATCATCGTCTCCTGAAAGCTCCGCAGCAAATCAAGCGGCATATCTAGCAATACAAGATTGAACTTGGTTCGAAGCACGGAAATCAAGCCTACCAGTTTCTCGCTGTTATAGAATTGCTCCATTAGCTTGCGGTCATTGAAGGAGTACCCAAGCGAGGTTAGCCAGAGCTGGTCTTGGATATTAAAAGCCGTCGTCATGTAATCCTGAGGCCTGGCGAGTGTGCGGATCAGCGATGCGCTCATCTGCTCATCCTTGTTCGTCATATCATGAAAACGGCTAAAATACATATTCATGCTGCGGTATTCCGCATCCATGTCAACAATGATGCTGCTCAGCCCCCGCTTGCTGGCTTCATGCGCCAAATTGACGGCGGTGCTGGTCAACCCGTTGCCGCGATGGCCGGTAACCGCAACGACTCTGCTGATCCCGCGGCTAATATTGGCAATGTCCCTCGTTAGACGGTCTGTGGCCGTCCGCTCAGCGGATGCCTCTGACTTTGGGCGGAAACGGTCGAAGAATGAGCGCTTCTTCTCAGTTTGGCCCGGCCGTGCTTGCGGTTCGTGCATAAACTTGGCTTCTGTCTTAAAATCATTATGTATAGGGGCAGTGCCATTCCGGCTCATTTCTTCAATGGCGCGCTGGAATACTTCTGCCGGAATTCTCGCCGTATCGCTGACAACGATCTTCAAGTGGTCAAATCGCTGCGTCAGCATGCCCAGCTCAAAAGGCTTCATGAAATCTCGCGTGACGAGGACCACAGGAACCCTTGAGGCTCTGTTAATCTCGATCCATTCCAGCAGCTCGTTCAACTGCTCCCGGTCAAGGCCCGGCTTTTGTGTAAAGGCCTGATCCGTTATGAGGATTCCGTCGCCTGCAGGATTTCCGCCATTCAGATAATCCGACAAATTTCGCAGTTCAAGAGCATGGGGATGAATGACTGTTGTCTTTTTAGGCAGATACTGCGTCACGATTCTATGAAACCCACCACTTACAATAAGCAGCTTCATGTGTTCACCTACTAAAGCAAAAATCATATTAATTAGTAATATTTACCTCGCTAATGCTGATCATTATACAAGTAACCTATAGGTCGTACAATACCTTATTTGTATAAATAATCCTTAATATAGACTTCTTTCCTACCTCTAGAGGTCTTAAGTTTTACGAGTTTTCGAAAACAGGAATAAAGTAGTAGGTACAGATTTTTTGACAAATTTCGGGAAATGGTTGAAAATACTGGCGTATTTGAACGAACAATACGGAGGGTTTCTCTATGAATATATGGTTGGCATCTGCCTTCGTCCTGCTCCTGCTATTATGCAGCATCAGTGATATAAAAAAACGCATCATTCCTAATCAGCTTGTCATCCTGCTTCTCGCATTGGGCTTGCTTCAAAGCTGGCTGTATTTCTACCTGGCAGATGCCCTGCTAGGCTTACTCTTTCCTTCCCTCCTCCTGTTCCTGGCCAAATCCAAATGGAATTTCTACATAGGCGCAGGGGATATTAAACTGCTATCGGCCATCGGGATCTGGGTGGGCTGGCATGCCAATATTTATGTGCTACTAGCGGGCGGTGTTCTTGCACTGGTATATGCGGGGATAGTCGGCTGCTTGCGCCGCGGACAAGCATCGTCCATTCCATTTGCTCCATTCCTGTCGGCAGCGGCCATAGCTATCTATGCAGGATTGGTTGTTCAGCAGCTATAAAAGGACTGGATAACAAGTCCTTAAAATAAAAGTTAGACGGAAAACATCAAGTTTCACCGTCTTTTTTTACACGTCTGTTTTTGATGTTTGCTGTTGTGAGGTAGTTGGGTGTTGGCGGTTGAATGTGGATGTGAATGTGGATGTGGATGTGGATGTGGATGTGGATGTGGATGTGGATGTGGATGTGGGTGTGGGTGTGGGTGTGGGTGTGGTGTTGGCTATGTGGCATGGCTGGCGGGGCAACTGGATATCTGCAACCCTGAACGGACACAGAGGACGCTATTTGTGAAATAACGAGGAATCTGAAGAGCTAACGGACCTGTGTTCCGCTATTGCTCCCAAAATCATGTTTTTGACAGTCCATTTGGCCAAATAACGGAACCAGGGTCCGCAAGCATAGCAAAAGAGGGCCTACTTTAACAAATAGCGGATCTCCTGTCCGTTGGCAGGTGACCCGCCCTACGAGTTCACCGTCTCATCAATCTCATCAATCCCGCCCGCCCCATCAGTCTCACCAGTCGCACCAGTCGTCATAAGTCCCATCATTCCTATCATTCCTATCATTCCCATCATTCCCATCATTCCCACCATTCCCACCAATCCTATCCGTTCCATCAATCCCATCCATTCCACTAACCCCCAAGCCCCCCTCTAAAGATGATGGGGGCGTCCAAAAGGTCAGGGTTTACTGACTTCTGGACAGCCCCATTCATTAATTGCCTCCGGAATCGAGCCTAGCGTGCCCCGATATTCGTTCCGCTTGGTGTACCCGAGCCAATTAAATCACTCCCAGAAGCAAGCTTCAGGAAATTGCCCAGATTCGGAGAACCGTCGCTATTGCGCGTTAATGTTGGGGTCAGGCTGACGAAGTCCTCAGCGCTGGCGAGAAGTCCTTTGGCGTTTTCACTTTTTTTGTTCTTCCACCACACGTTCGTGCTGGACACATCGGTGCCGCTAGTCTTATCGCTAGCGCCGCCTTGAAAGGATAAGTTGTTCGTGAAAATATGCGTGCCGACATCGAAGGCGAAATTGCTCTGCCCATTCGCCCAGGATGTATTGTTCTTCATTTGGATCGAGCCAGGATTGCTGTTGTAAGTAAAGCCATGCTTCTTGTTCTGGAAGGCGATGCTGTTCTCGACAATGTGGTTGACCCCGATTTTCTCTCCGCCCAGCTTGAAGCCATTCCCGTCACTATCCGTCGTTGAGGTGCCATCCGAGGTCTGACCATTATGATGGGCAATGCTGTTGCGGATCGTCACCGCTCCAATCGGGCCAGTATCGGACTTGGTGTACAAATCCCAGCCGTCATCGACGTTGTAGGCTGCGATACAACCGTCAAATACGTTGCCCGGGCCGACAGTCAGCTTGGCAGCAAAACCGTCCGCATCCTCCCCGTTATCCGGGTCATAGTTGTCATGGGAATACGAATTGATGACCAGATTATAGCTTGGCCATTCATCAAACTGCGCGCTTGAGGCATAGCGCCCAATTTGAATGCCTGTATCCCGGTTATGATGCGCCTCGACCTGATCGATCCGGTTGTAATTTCCGCCAATGTACAGCCCGTTATCACCTGCGCCTTTGATTTCAAGGCCTTTAATTACCCAATAATGCCCATATAATTGAATGCCGCGGTTCGTAGAGGCAAATGCCTGGGCCGAGAAATCTAGAACCGGCTTCTCATTGGCATAAGCAACCAGGTTTTTGCGGGCGCTGGAGGTGCCGTTATTGCCGCGTTCGATCGTAATGGTGGAATCGAAGCTGTAGGTCCCTCCGCGCATATAGATTGTTTTGCCTGGAGCTATTCTTGTGATGGCCGCAGCAAGCGTGGTCGGCTTGTCCAGCGTTCCCGGGTTGCTGGCAGAACCGTTAGCAGCTACGTAGAGATCCCCATCTGCAGGAGCCGGGATGCCTGAATCCGGATCAGGATTCGGCGGCGGATCCGTTGGCGTCGTGCCCTCTTCAAGCTCTGTTACGGAGACGTTATCGAATTTAGCCAATGTTTTACCTGTCAAGAAGCCGACGGCTCCGGCGGTCAGGCTGGAATCGGTGGCCGTCAGCTCCAACGTATTGTTCACATACATTTTGATGGTAGAACCCGACAGCTCCAGCTTGACGTTATACCATACGCCTGTTGACAGCGGATAATTTTTGGTCACGAGCGTCGAGGAGGAGCCGCCCACTTTCTTGCGGATTTCCAGCTTGCCTCCTCCGCTATTATAGAGTGATGCTGCATAATAGTTGTTGCCGTCCTTATAACGGCCTGCCACATAGGTGCGATTAGTTCCATTGAAATCTTCCACTTTGACATCGGCCTGTGCAGCATAGTTTGTCCATGCGGCGTTTCCGGCCGAAGTGCGCCCTTCGCTTGTGCTCGTCTGGGAGTATACATAAGAATTTCCGTCCTTCACTACAGCCCAAGTACCGGTCGTCGACGTCCAATTATTACTGTTACCGCTTTCAAAATTGTCGCTAAAGAGCGCAGCCGCATTTGCCTGTCCGCTTGGCAGCCATGGAAGAATAAGCGCCAGGCATAGGGCAGCGGCGATGATTTTATAAGTGCGGATGTTAAACGGAATAACGGATGATTGGGAATTCATGATCATACCTCCATTATAAAGGATATATTGCACCTTTCCTTAAAACTCCTGGAGCAGTAAGCAGGCTCACCTCCTCTAAGAAATAAGGATTATATCTGGATGCGAATGTTTGCGCGCTAATTGTTATGCTAAATTTTTAAAGCGGTTACATCAATAATCATTTTTACATATTATAGTCAATATGCCTTTTTGGGGGAGGTTATCAGATATATTTCCCATAAAAAAACCTTGAAGACATATAGTCATTCAAGGCTCTAACCTGCAAAAATAGATATTATGCCGGCTGGCTATTCAAATGGATATTTCAAGCCCCACTGGGCTCTTAACTGATCAAGCAGCTGCATGATTCCGAGCGATTCCGCCAATGTGATTGCGCTGCTTTCGGTTTCTCCGGCCAGCAGGCATCTGCCTACCTCCTCGGCTTCAAATGCATACCCCACAGCAGTCCGGTCATCCTTTACCTCAACCGGTTCCTGCCCGTTCACGTGAAGAACAGCCTTCGTGGCGTTCAGGAATGAAGGGATATGAATCGAACCTTCCGTCCCGTAAATATAAGCTTCGTTCGTAAGAGCGAGCCTGACCGCACCGTGAAGAGAAGCTGAGCGCCCTTGCCCATAATCCAGCAATATGGAGAAGTGCTCGTCGACTCCCGTCTCGCCGATATGGGCCGTGCTCCATACCTGCTCCGGATTTGGGCCAAAAATCATGGATGCGAACGATACCGGATAAATCCCTGCATCCAGCAATGCACCGCCTCCAAGCTCCGGATTCAGCAATCTGCCGCTTGGATTCCAGTCGCTGCGGAAGCCGAATTCCGCCTTGAGCAGCTTGATCTCACCGATTCTTCCTTCCTCCAGCCATTGTCTGACCTGAATGATCGGCGGCAGAAACCTCGTCCACATCGCCTCCATCAAAAACAGCCGTTTCTCCTTGGCCAACGCGATAATCTCTTCAAGCTCCCTGCTGTTCACCGTGAAGGGCTTCTCGCACAAAACGGCTTTCCCGCCACTTAGAGCGGTGATGACATTATCCCGGTGAAAAGGATGCGGAGTCGCCACATAAATCGCATCGATCTCCGGGTCGCTCACCAACTCCTCATAGCTTCCATACGCCCGAGGGATATTGAATTTCGCGGCAAACTGGTTCGCGCTATTCAGAGTTCGCGAGCCGACCGCCATTCCTTCCCCATTGCTGACATGCGTTAAATCTGCGGCAAATTTCTCGGCAATCCAGCCCGTCCCCATGATGCCCCAGCGGATTGTCTTTCTCGTGTTCTCCTTCATATCCTTCCTCCCAGTCGCTATTTGCTGGAGATAGCCTTAATGGTTTGCTCCTATTCCCTCATACTACCAATTTCCGGGCGGATTCACCATCTTTATTCGGTCAGCCAGCATGTGTGCTAGTGAATTGGGTTTGGATAACTGCCTGGGCTAGGCTATAATGGGAGCGATTTATGCATGGAAATTACTTAGAATTTTAGGCAAGGTGTGGAATGAACGATGAATACGCGTCAACAGGAAATATTGCGAATGCTGTTAAGCGATGCTGGCCGGTATTTTATAGTGCGCAACTTGGCGATGAATTTAAGCTGTTCGGAGAAAACGATTCGAAATGATTTCGATGCCATTGACGTTTACCTGGCTCAACACGGAAGTGCCAGACTGCTGCGCAAGCCAGGGATCGGCGTGAAGCTCGACATCGAAGAACAAGAGCGGGCCAGGCTGTTCCACCAATTATTCCGCTCTGTTCAAGATAGCGGATATGAACGGGACGATAACCGGATGGCCGCGCTCGCCTACGAGCTTCTCATGAATACCAAGCCTACAACGCTTCAGGAATTGGCAGATAAATATTACGTCAATCGTTCCGTCATTAAAAAGGATTTGGATTCACTGCATCCGTGGCTGGAAAAAAGAAAGCTTGCCGTCGTCTCCAAACAGAAAGTCGGAATTACAATCGAGGGTGCCGAGAAAGACAAGCGAGCCGCCCTCTCCAAAGTGTCCCAATTAATCGGGACTACGACCAACCACTTCATCAAAAGGCAGTTTGAAGCCTATGAGGTGGATATCGTAACCCGGGAGTTGAAACGGCTGGAGGAGGAGCAATCCGTTCATTTTACGGATGAAGCCTTTGATAATTTGCTCGTCCATACCCTCCTCATGATAAGACGTACGAAGCTGAATCAACCGATTTCCTTTTCCAAGCAGGAACAAGCCTTTATTCGCAATAAAAGAGAGTACCAGTGGACGCTCGCCTTTACTCAACCGCTGGAGCGCTCCTTCTCGGTCCATTTCTCTGCGGATGAGCTCGTTTATTTAACGGCGCATTTATTAGGCGCAAAAATCCGTTCGCACAGCCGGATAGAGACAGCCGATCTGCCCGAACAACCGCTGAAAATTACCGCAGAAGTGACCGAAATTCTGGAATCTCTATTGCGGAAAATGTCCAGCCTGACATTTATTGATTTTGGGCAGGATGCCGCACTCAAGGAAGGACTCGGCATCCATTTAAGTTCAACGATCCATCGTTTGAGCTACGGGCTGAGTGTAACGAACCCGCTGCTGCACGATATTAAGAAAATGTATCCCTATATGTTCAGCATGGTGATTTATGCGGCTAACGAGCTGAACCGCAATTTCAATTTTGCAATCCCGGAAGATGAGGCCGCTTATCTTACCCTGCATTTTCAGGCAGCCATCGAACGGTTAAACAAACAGACGAAGCTCATCAGGAATATCGTCACCGTATGCCACATGGGGATAGGCATCTCGCAAATTCTGCGCTCGAAGCTGGAGCGCAAATTCAGCGCCATCCAAGTACTCGACTCCGTTCGAAAGGCGGATCTGAAGGCATACCTGGATCGTCATCCGGTGGATTTTATCGTAACGACTATTCCGCTGGACGGCATTGATGTTCCTCATGTCGAGGTATCTCCTCTGCTGGAGGCTGCGGACATAAAGAAAATCGCCAGTTTTCTTGAACAATTGGAGGAGCATTCGCCGGATGCCTCGGCTTCTTTCTTGCAAATGCACACGGAGCCAGCTCTGATTCTTACTCAGGTCGAAGTGTCCCATCGGTTCGAAATTATCGAGCAAATGGCCAACCTCCTGTATGCCAAAGGCTATGTAGAGCAAGACTATGCTCATCAGGCACTCCTGAGGGAAAGAGCCTCCTCGACGGCCATCGGCGGCGGAATTGCTATCCCGCACGGCGATCCCAAGCTGGTGAAGCAATCGCAAATTGCCATTGCTACCTTAAAGGAACCGCTGGATTGGGAGCAGGACAAGGTCTCTATCGTATTCATGCTGGCGCTGCGGAGTCAGGAGCAGGAGAATACGAAGAAGCTGTTCCACCGGCTTTCGCTGCTTAGCGAGCAGCCCTCCCTGGTGGAGAAGCTGATCCGGGCCGAACAGCCCGAGGAGATCTTTTCACTCCTATAAAACGTATTTTGCCGGAAGCTGCGGTAAAAATAATAACTTTTTCCCCTGTTTGATTAGGTTAATATCTAGATGTAAACGATTTAAACAAAGGGGAGGTTCTCCAAATGAAATTTTTAGCCATTACCTCATGCCCTAACGGCATTGCGCATACTTACATGGCCGCTGAAAATTTGCAGAAGGCGGCCGACAAGCTAGGAGTCGGCATGAAAGTGGAAACCCAAGGCTCTATCGGCGTAGAGAATGAGTTTTCAGAAGAGGACATTGCCCAAGCGGACGGCATCATTATTGCCGCTGACAAGCATGTAGACAAAAGCCGCTTTGTCGGCAAAAAGCTGTTGGTCGCTGGGGTTCAGGATGGGATTCGAAATCCGGAGGCTTTGATCGAAAAGCTCGTTCGCGGTGATGTACCTGTCTATCAGGCCCGTCCGGGGCAAGAGCCTTCCGGCGGCAGCGGCAGGCAGCAGGCAGCCAAGCAAAACCAAATTTACCGCCATCTGATGAGCGGTGTATCCTACATGGTACCGTTTATCGTCGTAGGCGGGCTGCTGATCGCGATTGCCCTGTCCATAGGCGGAGAACCGACGCCAGGCGGACTGCAAATTCCGGAAGGCTCCTTCTGGAAAATCGTCGAAAGTCTGGGCGGGGCTGCTTTTACCTTTATGGTGCCGATCCTGGCCGGGTTTATCGCTTTTAGTATCGCTGACCGGCCTGGCCTTGCTCCGGGGATGATCGGCGGCTTCATCGCCGCGAACGGCAGCTTCTACGGCAGTGAGGCAGGCGCCGGATTTATCGGCGGAATTATCGCCGGCTTTCTGGCAGGTTATGTGGCGCTGTGGATCAAGAAATGGAAGGTGCCCAAAGCGATTGCTCCTATCATGCCGATTATCATCATCCCGGTATTGGCGTCGCTGATCGTCGGTCTCGCTTTTATTCTTCTTCTTGGCGGACCGATTGCGAAGTTTTTTGAATTCTTGACCTCCTGGCTGGCCAGCATGCAGGGAACCAGTTCAATCCTGTTGGCCTTAATTCTCGGGGCGATGATTTCCTTTGATATGGGCGGCCCAGTGAACAAGGTTGCTTTCTTGTTCGGCTCGGCGATGATCGGGGAAGGCAACTATGAAATTATGGGACCGATTGCCGTTGCAATCTGTATTCCGCCGATCGGGCTCGGACTTGCGACGTTCCTGTTCAAACGGAAGTTCCATGATGCGGAACGGGAGTCCGGCAAGGCATCGTTCACCATGGGATTGTTCGGCATCACGGAAGGGGCGATTCCCTTCGCCTCCCAAGATCCGCTGCGTGTCATTCCCAGCATCATGATCGGCTCCATGACCGGATCAGTCATCGCCATGATCGGCCAGGTTGGCGACCGGGTAGCACACGGCGGCCCTATCGTTGCCGTACTAGGTGCGGTAGATAATGTCGTTATGTTCTTTGTTGCTGTTATTGTCGGCTCGCTCGTAACAGCACTAATGATCAAGCTACTCAAAAAGGACGTCGCTCAGACTCAACCAATGATCGCAGACGGCACTGTTTCAGCAGGTACTATCGCAGGTGGTTCTGTTGCGAGTAGAGCATCCGTAAACGGCAAAGCTGAGGAGAGCGTTAACGATAAATCTGAGGTTAAGGATAATAACGCTCAAGCTGATACTAACGTGACCTCATCCGCCAATGCCGTAATTCAGCATAAACCGGTGAGTAAATTAACGGATATTATCAGCCTTGATCTAATTGAGACTGAACTTCAAGCAGCTTCTCGGGACGATGTTATCGATGAGCTGATCGGAAAACTTGAAGCGGATGGCGCAATTAGCTCCGCCTCCGAGTTCAAACAGGCGATCCTTCGCCGCGAGCAGGAAAGCTCGACCGGAATTGGCATGAATATCGCCATTCCTCACGGGAAATCAACTGCCGTCATCAAACCGCGCGTCGTATTTGGAATGAAGCAAGTCGGCGTCGATTGGAACAGCGTGGACGGAACAGAGGCCAAACTAATCTTCATGATTGCGATCCCTGCGGAGAACCCGGGTAACGAGCATCTAAAAATACTACAAATGCTCTCCCGCAAATTGATGGATGATGATTTCCGGGATCAGCTATTGAAGGTACACACGAAACAGGAGGCTTACGCGCTTCTGGATCAGATTCATTAATGTTAGAAACAAACAGCCCCCGAGCAAGGATCAACGATTCTGCTCAGGGGCTGTTTTTAGCTATTTTATTCTGTTGTTGTACTGTCACTTCCGGTTCCAGGTACCGCTTCCTCCGTTTCGGAAGGCATAATGTCTCCAGACTCTGCGGCTGTTGTTGTAATATAGACGGTCTGCGTTGCATTATCCCATTTCACAGCAGCTCCTAGCGACTCGCTAATGAAGCGGATCGGCACCATCGTATGCGAGCCGACCAGCTGCCCGGGAACATCCAGGTTCATTACCTGTCCGTTCTTCTTCGCAGCTTTGCTGCCCAAGGTAAGCTCGATTCTCGTATCGTCTTTCGTTGCAGCAACGGATTGTGTCTGAGCGTTCCATTTCAAAGTAGCACCCAGACGTTCGAATATAGCCCGCATCGGAACCAGCGTACTGCCATTTTTCATCACCGGCGGCTGTTCGAAAGACATCAATTCCCCATCAACAATAACTCTGATCTTATCAAAACTGATTTGCAGCTTATCCGTCGTAATACCTTTTCCGAAATTGCGTTCTCTGATCGACGAAATCTCTGCAAGACTGCTGGCCCGCTGCTGCAGCAATTTCTCTGCGCTGCTGTTTCGCAAAGCAATAATGGAGGATTCCGTACTAGCCTTAAGCTTATTCATCTCGCCTACGGATTGATCCCGAGATGCCTGAAGATCCTTTCTCGCATTGGCAAAAATCGTGGCCATCTGCTCCTTGGCCGCGGTCAGACTCATGCCCCCTCGCTCATACTTCCACATCGTACTTGAAGAATAGGAGGGATTGCTCTCATTTTTCAGCTTCCACATCAGGCTGCTGCTGTAACTCGGATTCATTGTATTCGCATATTTCCACATGATGCTTGAGGAATAGGATGGATTGACATTGTTGCTGTATTTCCACATCAGGCTGCTAGAATAGTTAGGGTTAATTTCATTGTTGAATTTCCAGTGGATGCTCGAGGAATAGCTCTTGTCGCTTTCCTTGTTATATTTCCATAACGGGCCAGAAGAGTAATGCGGATTAATCGCCCGTTCGTATTGCTGCAATTTGCTCTGGTAGCCGGATTGCTTGCCATAAGCCGCTTGCAGCTGTTTATGATCCTCCTTCAGCAGCTGTGTCAGGTAAGCCAGATCATCATCCAGGAGCTTCTCCAGCGTACTTTGATCCTCCCTGGATTTCTGCAAGAATTGCTCAAAATCACCCTGAATCTGTTTCAAGTCGGCATCGTACTGGCCTCTGAACTCATCGCGAATTGTCGTGTACTGCTTTTCTATTTCTTGAATAAATGAATCGCTAGCCTTTGCGGCTTGCAGATTCCCCTGCGGCCAAGCAAATACACCCGTAAGCATAGCCAGAACGATGAAGAGTATGTAATATTTACTTTTTAAAATTTTCATTCTGCCTTCTCCTTCTTCATAAGTTATTAATTTTAACGTCTAAGGGGTTTCGCCAAAATCGCTGAAAAACCTCTAAATTTGTCGAAAATCAGCGCTTTACGACTATACCCTTCATTGTCAACCAAACCAATGTCCAGGGAAATAACTCCCACATCCCTTCGCTTGTCAATTACAAAAGTCACACAAAAACCATTCAATTGGCACCCCTCGAGAAACATATACAAAGGAGACCATAAAAAAATACCCCCTGCCAAAGCTAGCAGGAGATATTTATCGAAGCTCCCTGTAAATACGGTGCACTTCATCTACTTATTTATAGTAGGAAGTTGTCAAAGGAATCATATAGCCCGCATCCCTATCCTTCCTAATATCAATTGTAATGTTCTTCACACCAGTGATGTCGACTTCGATCGTTTGCATCCCGCTTTCTGGTGTAATCCCTTCCACCTTTTTCAGCAGAGCATTTTTGTCGAGGTCTTTAATTTCTATGTATTCCACGTCCTTGTCGATTGCCGCGAATTGTAGATACAGCTTCGTGTACTTTCCATTCGGAGTTAAGGCCGTGTAGTTTATATTGTTCCCAGGGGCACTGTAAAGCACCTCTTTATAATCCTGCCCATTAAGCGTGGTGTGGCTCGGATCCTTGGAATACAACGTATTATTAAAATCCTCCCGCTTGATCGGAACACCTTCCGATTGTTCTCCCAAGAGCACCTCGTTGGCCTGGGCATCATATTTCACAGCTACACCCAGTACATCCGCTACAGCCCTTACAGGGAGATATGTAGTCCCATCATACGTAATCGGCAGCACGGCTTTACCGTTTGCATCCTTAAGCTGAGCGATATTCCCATCGACTCTAACTTTAATGCCTCCATTCAGAAATGCCTTGATTTCTTGAAGCTGAGAGCTAGCTGCGGCCCCTAAGCTCATTCCGCCGAATAACAGCACTGCTCCACCGAGGATAAGGGCTAATTTCTTCTTTTTCATCAGATTCTCCTTCCACCTTTTAGGTAAATTTTAAGATATTATAGCATCACAGTACTTTAAGAGGTATAGTATATTGGCACTATATGACAAGTTTATAAGTCTCAAGTCTCGGTCTTTGCGAACAGATTCTTCGTCCGCCAGCGTCCGAATCGGTAATAGGCATAGGAGATTACACTGCTCATTATGAAGCTTAAGCTGAAACCTAACGCAATTCCCTTCTCGCCAAGCAGAGCGGCAAACACGTAAGTCAACGGATACCGTAAAATCCAGAACGAGATGATATTCAGGACAAGCACCTGCAGCATTGCTCCCGAAGCGCGCACTACACCGTTAAAGATAAAATTCAAGCCCAAAAAGGGATAGAAAAAAGCAATCATTTGCACATAAGAGGCTCCAAAGGACACGGCTCCCGGCTCAGAGATAAACATTGCAATTCCCGGCTTAGCCAAAATAAAAATGATCGACGAAATCAATAGCATGATCGCTAAATTAAGCAAAATCGCATACCCCGTTATTTTTCGCACCCGCTGCCACTGCTTCACTGCAATATTTTGACCCGTCATACTTGTCACAGCCACACCAAGCGCTTGAGCTGGAAGCATGATTAGGCTATCCAAACGCTGTGCCGCGCCAAAGCCAGCCAGCGTATCCTTCCCGAACGATGCGACAACGCTCATAATCGCAGCTGATCCCGCAGAGATGGCCATCATTTGCAGACCGGAAGGAATGCCTTGCGTTAATATAAGCGTAACTTCCGCTTTCTTGGGCCACCTTGGCATCGAGAACGGAATGAACTTGCGGCGCAGGCTGAGTACAAGTCCGTAGAAGAATGCCGCTCCTTGGGCAATCACTGTAGCGTAAGCCGCGCCTTGAATCCCCCATTGAAATACATAAATAAACAAGGGATCGAGTACCGCATTCAAGACAACCGCCATCATCACGAACCACAGCGGCGTTTGACTATTGCCCAGCGCCCGGTACACCGTACTAATAAAGTTATAGCCGAATAAGAATAGAATGCCTAGAAAATTGATTTGCAAATAAGTTAAAGCCAGAGGTACCATTTCACTTGGCGTTCCCAGCAGGAGCAGTATTTTCTCCGAAAATACAAATCCAATCACACCTAGCACAATAGCAATTATGCCAAGAATAACGGAAAAGGCATTCACATAACTTTTTAACCCCGACTCGTCTTGTTTGCCTTTGATCTGCGACAAAATGGTGAGTGCCGCATTATTGATCCCGATGATGAAGGATAGGATCGTAAATAATACCGTGCTGGATATTGCCACAGCTCCTAACGCATTGGTTCCCAGCAGATTACCGACCCACAAACTGTCGATGAATTGATAAGATACCTGGAGTAAATTCGTAAGCAGCAGCGGCGCGGAAAACGTGACAAGCTGCCTCCAAATATTCCCCTTCGTAAAATCATGCTGCTTCATATCGCAACCTCCCTCCCCCATCCCCTATCATAGCAGACAAATAGAAGGGGATTTCTCCCCTTCCAGTCTAGAAATAATGAAACACTACGAAATCGCAAAAAAAATGGAGCCTCGGGTTATTACCCTAAAGCCCCTGTTATATCAATTTATGCGCGTACCATTTCTCCCCTTTGAACCTCCAGGCAAAAACCAGCCCGCGGATGCCCCATTCAGCGACCATCGCCACCCATACGCCCATAATGCCCAAGCCAAGCGTAATGCCTAAAATATACCCCAGAATGACGCGGAACAGCCACATCGACAGCAAGGAGGAGATGGATGTAAAATTGGAATCCCCCGCAGCACGCAATGCCGCTGGCAGTACAAAGCTGAGCGACCATAAGAATGGCTGCGCAATAGCAATAAGCAGAATCAATCCGAAAATGGTAGGTATAATCTCTACCGGCGGCGAGAACATTCGCACCATCAACGGAAACAATGGGAGCAGTATAAGCGATGCAATCACGAACAGCACCGTGGATAATCCCAGGAACGATTTAATGAATTTTCGCGCATCCTCGATATTCCGCTGGCCGATGCATTGGCCGACAACGGTAACGATTGCGATGCTCAGCGCGCTGCCGCCGATTTGAAAGACGAGCGATATCGACCCGCTAATGGCATTTGCCGTCATCGCCAGGGTCCCCAGCTGTACGATAAAAGTCTGCGTCAACAGCTTGCCGCCATTGAAGAACATCTGCTCCGCCGCAAATGGAAGACCGATGAACATGATCTTCTTCTGAATCGAGAAGTCCAGCTTCAGCGTATTTTTCAACTGCACACGCAGGGTCTGATTATATTTTAACAAGTAAACCAACGAGCTGATCATGCCCAGAATCCGGGCAAGCAGTAAAGATATAATAAGGCCGATCACGCCTAAATCCAGAATCGTAATCAATAGCACGTTTAAGCAAAGGAAAGTGATATTCATAATCAAAGACAGGCTCAAGCTGGCTTTCGTCTCCGCCACGCCTCTTAGCACGCCGTTAACCGCCTGGAATATCGCGATGAACGGATAGGATACACAGCTGCCGATAAGATACAATCTGGCGTTCTGGAAGACGTCGGCATCCGCCTTGCCAAACAGCAGATTCAGCGTTGGCGTATGAAAGGCAATAATCAGGACACTGAGCAGCACAGAGATGACCGCCACGGCGGACAGGGCCTGCGTAGCCGCTTTGGACACCATTTGCTGGTTCCCACTGCCTTTATACTGCGCGACGATGACCGTACCTCCAGTAGCTACAGCTACGAACACATTGATCAAGAAGATGTTGAGCGAGTCCACCATACTTACCGCACTGACGGCAGCTACTCCTGACGAGCTGATCATAGCTGTATTCAGCAGGCTCATCAAAACTATACAGCCCTGATCGACAAAAATAGGAATAATAATCGCGATGATTTGCTTATAATCCATCGATGTTCCGGTAAAAAAACGATTCAACACGGAAACAGCGCCATGTTGTATTCTCGGCCTTATACGATTCACCTGTGTCATCACTTCTTTGGCTGGATTGTGCAGCTTCCTCTATTCAAAATTAGCGCTGCTTCATACTATTATAGCACTCTTCTACGAGAAGGGATTGAAAGATCATCAGCAGAACAGGACTTTCCAAACGTTTGAAGAGAACACCACACTATAAACAGTGCATTTTGCTCTCCGCCTCATCCCACGGCACAGTGTACCCCTGGCCTTTGGCGCAAAATATCGACGAAGAAGTATATTCCGGGTCTGCATCCTTATTGTAGCCGATTTTCGCAATGACCTCCTTCTCATTATGGCATCGGTCATAGCCCGCAAATGCGAGGCTTAGCGTTCCCCTTCCTTGCGTAAAGGAAGCCAGCTCACTGCCGTAATCCATGAAGGTAGCAACCGGTACGGTTCCCGTTAAAATGGCCTTGTCTCCTTCTGTATCGGGCGCATCATAATTGCCGTGAGCTTGCTGGACATCCGATATAACTCGGCCGATCTGGTCAAGCTCAACTTTGATTTTGAATTGATAGTAAGGCTCCAACAGCACATTCTTTGCTTTTTCCAACCCTTGCCTCAACGCGCGATAAGTCGCCTCTCTGAAATCACCGCCGGACGTGTGCTTATTATGCGCCCTTCCCGTCAGTAAAGTTACGGCGACATCTGTTAGCGGCGAGCCCGTTAACAAGCCATGATGATCCCGTTCATACAAGTGATGGCGAACGAGGTTCTGGTTGCCGACCGATAAATCATCGGCATGGCAGGCATTCTCGAAGCGGATTCCGCTGTTCCGCTCGCCCGGCTGTATGCGCAGATGAACCTCGGCATAATGCTTTAACGGTTCAAAATGACCATAACCAACTGTCTCCGTCTCGATCGTTTCCTTATACAAAATTTCCGGCTTATCGAAGGATACGTTGATGTTGAACCGCTCTTTGACCAGCTGCTCGAGCACTTCAAGCTGAATTCTTCCCATGACGTGAATATGAATTTCCTGCAGACTCTCCTCCCAAAGCACATTCAAGGAAGGATCCTCCGCATTCAAAATTTTGAAATACCGCAAAACCTCCTTCTTATTCACGGCCGGTTCAAGGATCACCTTCGACTTCAAGGTCGGCACCATGTCGTAGATGGATTTTTCCCGTAAAGTTCCTAAACCGTCGCCCACGGCAGCCATAGACAGACCGGTAACGGCAAACAGCTCTCCAGCCTCTACCCGTTCCACCGCATGAAATTCCCGGCCATTGTACACGCGGATCTGGGTTATTTTTTCGCTCACCGGGTTCTCCTCATCCCCATAATTGAGAGTCTCCCTGACTTGCAGTGTCCCGCTAAGCGCTTTAATAAACGTAATTCTCGTCCCCTGCTCGTCATGGCGAATCCGATAAACACGGCCTGCAAACGGCTCTTCACTGGAATAGTCGGTTACCGTCAGCAGATCCAGCTTCTGCAGGAAGCTCTCAATTCCGGCCCCTTGCAGCGCCGAGCCGCAGGCATAAGGATACACGGCATTATCCCGGATCAGGCGCTGCATCGCGGCAAGCCAAGATCCCTTGTCATAACCAGCGTCCATATATCGCTCCAGGAGAGCCTCGTCCCGTTCGGCTAGAAACTCCGCCAGTACCTCGCTCATTTCGCCGTCCTCCGCCAAAGCTTCCGAAATGTCGCATACGTCCACAGCAAAATTGCTTTGAATATCACGTACTACCCGCTGGACATCAGCCCCTACCCGATCTATTTTATTGATAAAAAAGAAGCAAGGGACGCGGTGCTTGCGCAGAAGCTCCCAGACAATCTCCGTCTGCCCTTCGATTCCTTCGACGGCGCTGACAATAATCACCGCATAGTCCATCGCCTGGATCCCCCGCTCCATTTCGGGAGAGAAGTCGGCATGGCCCGGTGTATCGATGAGGAAATAGCGGGAGCCCCGGTAACTGAACATCCCTTGGTCCGAAAATACCGTAATTCCCCGCTGCCGCTCAATTTGATGACTGTCCAGAAAGGCGTCCTGGTGATCGACGCGGCCCCGCTGCTTAATACTCTTTGTATAATATAGAAGCTGCTCCGAGAATGTCGTTTTCCCGGCGTCGACATGCGCTAATACTCCAATCGTCTTGTTCATTGTTGTTCCTCTCTTCAGGCATTCGATTCACTCTTGTATCTATGACTATGATTATAGCAAACACAGCAGATATGTTGATTTAATTCCGCACATTCTATATAAGATGAACTATTGAAATCAATGTGAGGCAAGTATGTAATATGAGTTGTTGTAAACACTAGGCTGGATCGTACGCTAAGCTGTGTCGTACACCAAGCTGTGTCGTACACCAAGCTGTGTCGTACACTAATGGAATTCATGCATCTAATTATCCCCTAAACGAAGATTTTAGAGGATTAAATGGATTTTATGCAGCTAGAACCAAGGTTCCTGCCCATCAATGGCAACTTCCCTTCTTCTAACGACATGAAATCCATGTATATCTATTTCATCTACCTTGCCGCAAAAACTAACTACTATAAACCCATTTATTATCAATTGAATGATTAAATTGGAGGGGGACAATCACCGCTTAATTGCGTTTCCTTCCTCCCATCTTGCCCATAAACGCGTCCTATGCTATGTTTACTGGAAAAATATTTTCGGGGAGGCAGGCATACGAACATGAACAAAACGAATCCTATTTTGTTAGATATACCTGATTGTTTCGAAAGTGAGCGATTGTTGATCCGGGCTCCCAAACCAGGAGACGGGGCGGCGTTAAACGAAGCCACTGTGGAGAGCATCGAACAGTTGCGTCCATGGATGCCTTGGGCGCAAGAGGTGCCCACACCCGAAGACTCGGAGACGGTCATCCGGCGCGCCCACCTGAGCTTTATCGAACGGACGGATCTGATGCTGCTTCTTGTTCTCAAAGAAACAGGCCAACTCGTCGGCAACAGCGGCCTGCACCGGATCAATTGGGAAGCGCGAAAATTCGAGATCGGTTATTGGGTGCGTACTTCCTTCAGCAAACAAGGCTTCATTACAGAAGCTGCAGAGGCCATTACAAATTACGCCATTCAAGAGCTGCAGGCCAACCGTATCGAGATCCGGTGCGATGCACGCAACACGCAAAGCGCGAATGTGGCGAAGCGTCTGGGCTACACGCTGGAAGGGGTGCTGCGGAACGATGATTCTGGCACAGATGGCACATTAAGAAGCACGATGGTCTTCTCCAAAATTCGCGGAGTCGAGTTTTAAGTCTGTCTGGCCTATTCGATAAAACAGCACGCAAAAGGAGGGGCAAAGCCCCTCCTTTCTCAGTAACGGTCATCGTATCGCGGACCATCGCAGACCCCATTCGCTAATCCTTATAGGGGTCGAATTCGTCCGCTCCCGCCATGCATACGCCAATCGGCTTAAGCACATTCAGCACCTCAAGCGTGTCGCTGTGCGCATCCAGAACCTCCTGCAGCTTGCGGTAGACGAATGGACTCTCGTCCGTACCCGCGCCGCGCAATTCTACCCCGAATTCCCGGACGGCATCCATCATCTGCTTCGGGGTGATCTGTCCGCCGCTGCGGGTGCGTGTCTTCCAGTTCATTTTGCCCGCCGCTTGAGTCCGGCTCATAATGCGTCCCGCTCCATGTACTGTGCTGTAATAAGCGTCCATGTTCTCTTCTGTGTCCTTTCCCCGGACGATGACAGAGATATCGCCCATGCTCCCGCCGATAAAGCCAAGCTGGCCTGGAGCCGACGGTGTTGCCCCCTTGCGGACGACAACGACTTCCTTCCCGTTATGCGTTTCTTTCCAAGCATAGTTATGATGATTATGCACTTCAAAGTCCGCTTCGGCTCCGAGAATGGACAGCACCTCTCGAATCACGTAGTCCCGGCCTGCATATGCATAACGTCCAGCAAGCTTCATCGCCCGGTAGTACATGTCGCCAACCTCGCTGTTTAAATCCAGCAATAGCGGCGGCTGGTCCATCGATTCGCCCGGCGCCTTGTCCGCAAACCGCCGGCCTGCAGCGAGATTCATAAATCCGCTGGCCGTCTTATGCCCGAAGCCGCGGCTCCCGAAATGGTTTCCAATCCACAACCGTCCCGTTTCCGGCTCTTCGAACAGATCGACATAATGATTGCCGCTGCCTACGGTACCGAGCTGGTTGCGGGCTAACGCTTTTAGCTTGTCATGCTCCTGCTGGCCGAATGCCCGGTATACATCCCAATCGGGATCGTCGAATAACTCATGATCCACCCTGTCATTGTTGACGCGGCCGATCCCAAACGATATGTTTCTCGCGATTTCGTCCATGATCTTCCCTAGTCCTTGCCGGATATCCCGAACGTACAGATTCGTGCGCACTGCCTTGTTTCCGCAGCCGATATCGTATCCAACGCCAGACGGCGAGATTTGTCCGTCATATACGACAACACCGCCAATCGGCTGGCTATAGCCTTTGTGATGATCCGCCATCAGCAGGGACTGCACGACATTCCCCGTCTTCGCGCACATTTTGGCTTGAGCTACCGCTCCCTCGTCCGGCTTGCCCCAGACGCGGACCCCATCGATGTTCTGATATGCCATGATGCTCTCTCCTCTATTCCATGATTCTATTGTTTTTATTGTCTATAGCTTTGCTTATTTACTTATTTGCCTATCTGTTTACCCCTGTCCTTAACCCCAAGCTTCCTTTAATGACATCCGGAACAACTCGTCAAGCTGGTTATCCTGTCCGTCTGCGGAGGAAGGCATGCCTTTGGCAACTTCCTTGTAATACTGTATCTTCCCATCCAAAAACGCGTTGATCGGACCGATTTGCGGCTCATAGTCCATTTCATCGCCTGCTTTTTTTCGAATCAGCAGACTGTCGACGGCCGCCTTCAACTCGCTTTTTGCTGGTAATAACTCATCCGTAAGCGCCGTGAATTCGATCGGCGGCATCGTACCGTATTTCTCAATCCACTCGCAGGCCAGCACCGGCCGAAGCACATAAAAATACTTCTTGATTTTCACCCGTTCTCCCTGCAAATACTCGCGATAGTTCCCCTCCGCCATATGCAAATAGTGATACATGCAGGCCTTAGGCGAGAAGGTTAGCGCTGAGAGCTCACGGATTTGCTCTGCCGCCAAACCCTCCTCCATATATACAATGGGCGATTGCAGCCATTCTAGCAAGGGCGGATTCGATTTGCGGAACAGATTCAGCGCCTTCTTCAGATCCCAGCCGTTAATATCAAGCAGCTCGCTGATCGGGCGCTCGATGACATCCCTTTTTTCAAAAATCGATAAATACCAGTCCACCGGTCTGACATATATGAATCTTACATCATAATCGCTGTCCTTTGAAGGAAATCCCCACGCCCGGCTCCCCGATTCGCAGGCATATATAATCCGCACCTGCTCCTCCCGCTCGATTTGCCGTAATTGGGCCAATATTTGCTGCCGCTGCTCAGACATTTGTTTCGCTCCTTTCCAAGCACATACCATTGACAGGAATTCTATATACTCCTAGCATGCCTGAAATCAGGGCGGATGAACATAGCAAATAAAGCGCGAACACAGGGATTTCCCTGCATTCGCGCTTGTTAAACTGATAATCCCAGATCCGCGCAGCACTGCTTATACTTCCTCCCGCTGCCGCACGGGCATGGATCGTTGCGTTCAGGCAGCTTCCCCTTAAAGTACCTGGCGACGTTCTGTGCAAACAGCCGTGCCCTTACCTTGTCACCCAACTGCTTCATCCGTTCATTCGCATAGCTGTACACCTGCTTGTAGCTGGAGCAGAAGTAATCGACACCGGACGACTGCAGGTCAGCGCTCCATTCCCGATTGCGCGGACAGCCGCCGTGGCAGAGCTTCTTCCACTCGCATGTTTTGCATGACTCAGGCAGATTCGGCTTCATCTTGAGAAATTTATCATACAACGGATGCGCCAATATTTCATCGATGGAATCCGCACCCACATTGCCCACTTTCCAATCGGGGTTGATGAAAAAGTCACAAGGGAACGCATCGCCGTTCTGCTCCAGGATGATCGTCTGCGGACAGGCGGCGCGGTGAATGCACAAACCCGGTTCCCGATGCACATACACGTTCAGCATTTCGTCGAAAAAGCGGATTGAGGTTCGAGGGTCTCCGCCGTTATACCAATAATCGAACGCTTCGCAGAGGAAATTGCCATACTCCTCCGGCGTAATATCGTACACCCCAGGGCGGTTAATTTCCTGCGCCCGAAAATCCATGCACGGAATAAATTGCACAAAAGCGAAGCCCTCTGATTCAAAGAAACGCATCATTTCGGCTGCCTTGCCGACGTTTCCCTTATGAACTACAGTCAATATGTTAAAATCTACGCGATGCTTGCGCAGATGCTCTATTCCCTTCATCACCCGGTCAAAACTGCCCAGTCCCCGGGAGTCGACTCTTCTTGCATCATGAATCTCTTTAGGGCCATCGAGGCTGACGCCGACCAGGAAGTTATATTGCTTAAAAAACGATGCCCACTTCTCCGTAATCAGCGTCCCGTTCGTCTGCAAAGAGTTGCTGATCATTGTATTTCTGGGTGCATGCTTGGCCTGCAGCCGAACCACTTCCTCGAAGAAGCCCAGTCCGGCCAGCAGTGGCTCCCCTCCCTGCCAGGCAAAGGTGGCCGAGCCTCTCGATCTCTCCATGTATTCCTTCATGAATTTCTCCAGGAGGACTGGATCGATCCGATTGATCTTTCTTCCTGGCTTACCGCCGCAGGTGCTGTAATAGCAATAATCGCAGGCTAAATTGCAGTCCTCCGACACCGTCTTCCACATCACGCTGATGTTCCGATGTTCCACCGCCGAACATCCGCCGCTCATAATTTTCCCTCCTTAAGTTCAGAACTGACTTAGAAAGCCCCGATGAATCACGCATCATCAGGGCTTGGCTCTGCTTATCGACAATTAGATTTTAAATTCCTTGGCGTGGAACGGCCCGCCTTCCTTCATGACCGTCCACAGCGGATCAACATCATGCTCCATCGTGGACATCATTTCGTCATGCCACTCGTTCAAGTAATATACAGCCTCTTTGCAAAGATCGCGTCTTTCCTCAGCAAGATTATGCTGTTCGTAAGGATCTTCCGTCAGATTAAACAGCATCTCCTTCGGAAATCCGTGATGACCGTCATGATAAGTACGAATATAGAGCCAATCGCCGAATCTTACGCTTCGCTGGCAGACATGGGCGCATTGAGAGAACACCAAATAATCTCTACCCGTATCCGCTCCGCTTAACACGCTATCGGCATAGCTTTGCCCATCCCAGGAAGAAGCCTTTTGACCGCCGAGCAGGCTGGCTAACGTAGGGGCAAGGTCAAGATGATAGTGCAGCCCCTCGTCCACGATGCCCTTTGCGCCGTCCGGCCAGCGGATGATCATCGGGATTTGGCAGGTGCCCCGATCCGCGGTGCCATGCTCGGAGTAAATACCAAGCTCACCCATGTTCTCGCCGTGATCCGCACTAATCAGAATCGCCGTGTCCTCCAGGACGCCCATTTGCTTCAGCTTGCGAAGCACTTGGCCGACATGTGCATCCATGTAACGGATCGCGCAATCGTAGTTATCGATGATCGTCCTTAAATCCTCGTATTCTTCAATCGGCTTGCCGTGGCGAGGCCATCTGAAATAATGGGTCTTAGCTAGCTCGTTCATGTGATCGATGCTGTGCTGCCCGACCTTTTGCTTATGCTGGTTGAATACCTCTTCCGTAAGCCATTCCGGCATCGGGTCTTCGGCAAAGGGCTGGCCGAACTCCTCCGGTGTTCTGTAAGGGGTATGGGGGTCCCAGAAATTAAGATGCAGGAACCAATTATCCGCGCTGCCGTTATCCTCCAGCCATTTGAGAGCTACCGGGAGCACCTGCTCCGCGGATTCATGGCCTTTGGCCCCGATGTTGAACACTTCATTGAAGCCAGCGTTGAAGGTCCAGGCAGAATGTCTCTCCGCAAAAGTACTGATCGTCGCTGTCTTATATCCCAGCTGGCGAAGCGAGCCCGGAAGGCTCTCATGGACCAGCTTGTCGTTGAAGTCGCGGCTTGGCCCTTCACGCCTCATATCCGCCGCGGTTCCCCCATGGCCGACGATACCGTTATGAATGCCGAATCTACCAGACATCAGAGCGGATCTGGATGGCAGACAAGGCGCGTCCGTACAGTAATAATTCGTAAACATAACGCCTTCCTTGGCAATTTCGTCAATATTCGGCGAAGTCGTGCGATGATAACCATAACAGCCTAAATGATCCGGACGCAGAGAATCTAAATCCAAATACAGAATTCTCATGAGCAAGTAACCTGCCTTTTAATCGAAAATTTGAGTATAACTTAGGTACTAGCCTTTGACCGAGCCCGCAATGCCATCAACGAAGAAACGCTGCAAGAACAAGAAGATTACGATGATCGGCACAATGGCGATGGTGCCTCCCGCGGCAATCCCTGTCCAGTCGACGATGTTCTCTCCTTGGAGCGCATACAGACCGACGGAAAGCGGACGCGCATTCGGTGCGCTCAGCGTCAGGATCAGCGGAAGCAGGAAGGAGTTCCACGACCAGATGAATTGCATGATCATCACGCTGCCGATGACTGGCTTGGATAGCGGCAGCATGACCCTGATAAAGGTCCGGAAAAATCCGCTCCCATCCACGATGGACGCTTCCTCAAGCTCGTTGGGAATTTTCGCGAAGAACGTGGCGAACAGTAAGATGAAAATCAAATGATTCCCGCCCGCTTCAGCTAGAATAACGCCCATTTGCGTATTCACCAGGCCCAGCTTCCGGATCAGATCGTATATCGGGATGATGGCGAACTCCATCGGTACGAACATGCTGGAGATTAACAGCGCATAAATGATTTTCTTCCCTTTAAATGAATACCTTCCGAGTACATAACCGCAAGTAGCCGTCGTAAAGAAGACAATAGCAATCGTGCCCACCGTAATAATGACACTGTTAAAGAAATATTGCTCAAAATTCGCTTGGTTCCAAGCTCGCGTAATATTGTCGAAAGTCAAATGCTTCGGGATCAATGAAAGACCATTCGTGAAAAACTCATTTTGCGTTTTGAACGAGGCCGTCACCATCCACAGGAACGGATAAATCCAAATCAAGCAAAAGGCGGTCATGACAACATAGAATATCGAGCGCTTAATCGTCCCCATTACTTACTACCACCTTTGATTCTCTTTTGCACGAAGGACTGAAAGATAGCCAAGAGTATAATAGTCAAGGCGAAGAACAATCCGGCCGCCGAAGCGTAGCCCAATTGCGGCAGTCCCATTTCGCTTGTAAAAGCGTAACGATAAATATAAGTCGATACGACATCCGTAGCAAAGAACGGCCCGCCGTTTGTCATCGTTTTAACCAAATCGAAGGCCTTCAGCGAGTTGACCACATTGAGCAGCAGAATGATCGTTCCGATCGGAATCAAGAGGGGCACCGTAATATGCGTGAACTTCCGGATTCCTGTGGCGCCGTCCACCTCAGCCGCTTCATACAGCTCCTGCGAGATCGATTGCAGGCCGGCCAGCCAGTAGACCAGATTGACGCCAAGGTTCTTCCATACGGAGATTAATACGACCGTAAACATCGCCCAGTTCGCATCGCCCAGCCAATTGATCGGCTGATCCAGCAGGCCCATGTTCATCAGCGCCCCGTTGACGGCGCCGTCGCTTCCCCAAATGAATACCATGATAATCCCGACGATCGAAGTGGTCGTTACGACCGGCAGGAAGATGAACGTACGAAACAAGTTTGCTGCTTTAAGTCCCGGACGGTGCAGCAGCACCGCCAGGATCAAAGCGAAGATCAAATGGAAGGGCACCGTGCCCGCCATGAATTTGAAGCTGTTCTTGAACGCATTCCAGAAGTAAGGGTCCTGTGCCACTTTAATAAAATTCTGCATGCCTACAAACTTGGCGTCCGAGGTCAAGCCCGACCAGTCCAGCGTAGAATAATACCAGCTGGCCACAATGGGCCAGCCTTGAAACATCGCGAATAATGACAACGTAGGGAACAGGAACACCCAATACCAAACTACGTTTTTCGAATTCTTCATTGATATTACTCCCTATTTTTTAATTGCCGCGTAGTCCTCGTTCGTATAGTCCTTATCCGCGTTCCAGTTGGAGAATACGAAGTCTTCTTTATCGACCTTCGCACCGTTTGCCTGCGCTTCCTTAATCGCCTTATCCATCGCAGTATTCACACTGCTCGACAGGAATTTCAAAGCGTCCTTCGGATCTTTGATCGCGCCGGAGACCAAACCTTGCACGATATCACCCAGTCCTGGCTGCGGATCTTTGTAATTCGCGAAAACGGCGGATGTTTCCGGGTTTCTGATTTCCACGCTAGGAGCTAGACGGGAATTGTCCATAGCTACTTGGAAGTATTGCTTGAATTGTGGAATTTCGGCCGCAGCTTCGTTTACGTCTTTCAGCATCGAGAATCGGTCTCCGGCTTTAACCAATACCGATTGGTAATCCTTGCTGAAATACTCCTTCAAATACAATGCGGCCGCTTCCGGATGCTTCGTTTGTGAGGACATCCCGAGCCAAGGCTGGAAGTTCGGTCTTGGCAGATAGCCTTTCTGTCCTTCGTCTGGAACAGGAGGAGCCATTACACCGAAGTCCAGATCGGGATTGTCCTTCGTCCATACACCAATGCACCATTCGCCTTGGATGATGAAGCCTGCTTGTCCTTGGCCGAACAAAGCGCGTGCTTCCGGTGCGGAAATGCTAAGCGTCTTTGGATGGTAGCTGCCATCGTCCTTCAGGCCTTTGAACAAATTCATGACATTTATAACGGCGTCGGAATCATAATTCGCATCATTCGTTACGAGAGATAACGGGGAGTGCGGGTTGAGTCCGCTTCCACCCAGTGCCGACCAGTCGATCACTGGATTCTTCCAGCGGACAATCGTTTTGCCGCCTTCGATGATGCCGTAAGCCTTACCCTTGGATACTTCCGTGATCGCTTTGGCCGCAGCACGGAATTCGCTGTAGGTCTTCGGCGGATTCTCCGGGTCTAGGCCGGCTTCTTTGAACAATGTTTTGTTATAAAATACGAGCGTATTGGGTAGCGGCAGGTAGGCCGGAATCGTATAGATTTTGCCGTCCTGCATCGTTGCGCCTTCTACGAAAACTCCATCCACGAAGCGGCTCTTGAACTCATCGTCCAAATACTGATCGAGCGGCTGGAACCAGTCTCCGGCAACCGCGGTGCTCAGCTTCATGCCTGGCGGGATCGGGAACAAGTCTGGAGCATCTCCCGATTTAATGGCCGTCGTAATTGTGTTTTGGAATTGATCGCTTGTTAAGAGCGTATATTCGATCTTAATATCCGGGTGTCTCGCTTCGAAGTCTTTAATGAACTGCTCGCGGTACGGCTTCTCGCTATCCGCCCAGTCCATGACGCGCAGCGTGATCTTCTCTCCCGACTTCTGCTCTTCCGCAGCTTGTCCTGCTGAATTCTGCCCGCTGTTCTCTGTTGCAGAATTGGAGCTTGAGCAGCCTGCAAAGATTTGTACAATTAGTACCAACATCAGCAAAATACTAACCGTTTTAAATTTCTTGTTCACACAAAATCCCCCTTCTGATTCTGTAATTCTCTTCGGTTGTCAAATCCAAAATTCCCCATAAATACTGACTTTGAATGCGATTACAAGTGCATTCGTTTTATGATTTGTTTTTATATTATCTAATTTTTGCATTGTTCGACAATGTAGGGAAGCATCTTGTTTTTGTATTTTTGATACTTTTACGTTAGTGATCATGGCCACATTTGAAGCGCGGTCCATCTTCTGTTCTTCTCAACCACAGCAAAAAAATGGGCTGTTCCAATAAGATATTAAAAGTTGGACGGACACAGGGGACGCTATTTGTGAATTAACGAGGAATCTTGAGAGCTAACGGACCTACGTTCCGCTATTGCTTCCTAAAACCTGCTTATTGCCGTCGATTTGGTCGAATAACGGAACCAGTGTCCGTAAGCATAGTAAAGGAGGGGTACTTTAACAAATAGCGGATCTCCTGTCCGTTAGCGGGTGACCCATCCAACGAGTTCAACCAATCCCATTAGTCTCATCAGTATCATCAGTATCATCGTTCCCATCAGTATCATCGTTCCCATCAGTATCATCGTTCCCATCAGTATCGTCAGTATCATCGATATCATCGGTATCATCAGCCCATCAGTCCATCAGTCACATCAGTCTTACCAATCCATCCATCTCATCAATTCCACTAATCGCCAAACCTTCCGCTGAAGATCAAGAGGGCTGCCAAAAAGTCAGCTTTTACTGACCTTCTGGCAGCCCCCCTTCGAGCTTATATTTCGAGCTTGTATTTAGAACGTTCTCTTCGCTAAACTCCGGCTATAACCGAAGGCGTCGCAATCGTATGCCGCAAATTGGCGCTCATTGCTTTTCGGTCTCGCTCATTCTCACGTCCATCAAAATAAAGGATTTCCTGCTCCAGTTCCTCCAGTTGTGTCAGCTCGCCCGAAAGATAGCTATTGATGCGGTAGGTTGCCGTCTCGATCCGCCTCAGCAAACCGCCCATACGCAGGTCGAACACATCAAGCCCAAAGATTTTGTTCTCATCCAGCCACTGTGCATGGTAGTCGCTAATAAACTGCTGGGCTCGTTGCTTCAATTCAGGCAATATCACTTGGCCGTATTGCGCGAGAAGCTCGTGATCTTTGTTCAAATAGGCGCTGCGGATATTTATCCCTGCTTCGCATTTCAATTCCAGAAGTCTGCTTAAGGTAACCTGCGTCTGGAACATTACCTGCCACTGCGGATTTCTGGACACGCACTCCGCGAAAAATTCCGCACAGCGCCGGAAATGATCAGCATAAGTCTGAGGAATGACATGCTTATCAAACAATCCGCACAGGACATCCTGGTACAACAAATATTTAGGAGGGTTGATCGAATGCGTATCGTGCGTGGTAAGGTCCGGTACCCGCATCGTCATGTCCAAGTTCATGAAATCGCCGAAGCTGCCGCCCGTGCAAGTGCAGAACCGCTCCTGTAAATGCTCCGTATCCGCACGGTTCGCATAGCCTAACTCCGCCCATAGCTGCAGCGCCGGCAGAACCGAATAGACCGAAGCCTCGGCTCCATTGTCTCCCCACGCTGTGATCAACACTTCCTGTATGCCGTGCTTCACGCAGCTCGCATGCGCCATTTCGCCGATATATTGGCTAAAATGGTTGTTCGGCGAGAACCCCATCCACTTCCAGGCCCCGCCTGCAAAAATAATCCGATCGCTGAGCTGCTTATGCTTCTCCAGCATGCCTTCGTATTTCTCCGGCTCAACCGAATAATAATCCCAGTACACGAGCGTGATATCGTCCGGGATCATCTCGATGACATCCTGCCGGATGGGACTGTCCACGTCATAATATTCTCCCGCACTGGCCAGGCGAAAGAACATATCGCTCCACATCATCGGCTTATAGCCGTATTTCCGAGCAATCTCCATCACTTTATTGAAATGCTTCAGCATCAGCGTCGATCTTTCCTGATACCCATGCTTGTCGAGATATTTGCCGAGTCCCATCATATGAGCTTCATCCATGCCGATATTGATTCTGCGGCTCGTTAAATTCTCTGACATCGTCCGAAACATCGCATCAATGAGCGCATAAGTCTTCTCTTCGTCAATCAGCAAAATGTCGTTGCAATCCACGATTTCCGCAAAAGCGCTCCACTTCAGCGCTGTCCCCAAATGAGCCAGCGTCTGAATGCAGGGCACAAGCTCGATGCCAAACAGGCTTGCATACTGGTCCATCGCCTGCATTTGTTCCCGGGTATATCTGCCGCGCATATAGCCGAAATAAGGATACTCCTTGATTTCATAAGTATCCTCAGTGTACAGTTGCACCGTCGTATAGCCCATCAGAGCCAGGCTTCTGATCAGCCTTTGGAAGGTTTCCACCTTCAGCACCGCGTTTCTCGAACAATCGAGCATGACCCCTAGCTGTTCATAAACTGGACGTTCCGCCATTTCAAACGGTTCGTTCTTCTTTAACCCTTCGGTCATTAAGCCGAGCGCCCGGCAGATTTGGGAATCGTGCTCGTAAGCAATCATCCCTGCTGTGCCATCAAAGCGAATATGGATGGCCTCCCCCTCGGTTCTGGAAAAAAGGACGGCTACTCCTTCGTCCCCCAGCTCTGCCCCCAATAAAGGCAATATTTCCTTGACGCCCTCAAGCTGCGTTTCATTTAAACCTGTCACTTTCAGCTTCATTGACTACGCCTCCTAACAGAAGAAACCTGCAGCGTCATATGACATCGCTACAGGCTATCCATCCTATTCTACTAACCATCGTAATCAATTATGAATGATCTAACAATGTAGGGATGACGCCCCTTTTTGTACTTTTGATACTTTTGCGGTATTCACTAGGCGAAGCTTTGAACGCGCTGCGAAAAGTATGATTTAAATGCGGAGAATCGCAAAATCCGCATTTTTGGGCAATTTGCTCAATCGTGTCATCCGTCGTTTCCAGCAGTCTTTTTGCATGCATCAGCCGCAGTTTTTTCACCATTTTCATGGGGGTAAGCCCATAAATTTCTTTAAAGGCCCGGCTGAAATAGACAGGGTTCATATGATAAATTTGCGCCAGCTCGTTGCGGGTAATATTCTCGGCCAGCCGGTTCTCGATATAATGCAGCACATTGTTGAAGCGGTCGGTAATGTAAAATTCGTTCGGTGACCGCTTCCCGCCCAGCTTGGAACTCTCAATAATCTCATGAAGCAGGGAGAAGGCCAGGAAGCTGCACTGCGCCGACCGGTAGTCGTTGCCCTCCTGCAGCCATAGGCTCCTTAGCTCGTCGAATTTTTTCTCGTACAGCTCCGGGTCCCTAATGGTTACCACCTTGCCCATCGGGTAGAAGCTGAAAAAATCCACTTCCTCCATCACCTTCAAATCGATATTGAACAGGTAGTGGATTCCATCCGTCTTCGAAATGACGTTAAACGGGAGATCCGGCCGGTGAATCATCACGTCCCCCGTTTTGGCGATATACTCCTTCCCCTCAAAGGTCGTGCTGACCTCCCCTTTTTTGATATAGGCGACCGTGCAGCAGGACTGGACGTAATCGAAGATGACTCTGGACTTGTATTGGATTTTCTTCACATCGAACAACGTGATTTTCAGCTGATCACTTACGCTATATGACAAGGGTTGGCCTCCTTTGATGCCTTGAATACGTTAGTTTCGCTAATAGGCTCTATCTAATAGTTTGTGCAAATAGAATACCATGTTTTTGCCCGGCAATCCTTTACTTCTCTTCATCCAGAATGAATGCAATGATTTCCTCCACGGTCTGCCGCTGCTGCTCTTCCCTCGTGATCTCTGCCTTTCCGTCTCCATCCTGCTCTCCGTAATTGCCGAAGTAGGCGTGGTTACCTCCCTCGATAACATACTGATTTGGTGTGGCCTCCAGTTTGGACGTATCCAGGATCATATCCTCGCTGCCATAGATGGCAAGCGCCGGAAGCTCAGTAGGGCCTACGGAATAAGCTCCAAGCAGGATCATCCCTTCTACTCTGCCGCTATTTTTGCCGGCGTAGCTGCTCGCCATTGCCCCGCCCAAGGAATGCCCGCCAATATACCAATGCTTCACCTCCGGAAGCTGCTCGAACACGCGATCGGCTGCATGGATATCAAATACCGCCAGATTAAAAGGCATTTTTAATAGAACGCAGGTTATCCCTTGCTGAGACAACTGCTTTAACAGCGGGGCGTATGCGGTTGCCTCTACCTTCCCGCCAGGGTAGAAGATTAGAGCTGTGTCGCTGGCTTGCTGATGCTCCGGGTAGAAGATCCACATCTTATCTTTGCTAACGACACGGTTCTCTTCGCCAGCCATAGCTTGCACCGCCGCTTCATCCGCCCGGTAATCATTGAGTGTGTATATGTAAAAAGCGCCTACGGCAAGGAGCAACAACGCGAGGACGCTAATAGCCGTGATTTTGAGCCGTTTTTTTGTTTTGGGTTTCATGGGCCTGGTTAACCTCCTATGATTTGCTGATGTTGCGGATAGATAGCCTTCTAACCTAAATCGGCCAGGGAAGGTGCAAAAATGAAGGATTTTCCTCTAGAAGATAAGTTTGTGGCTCTATTGATGCCAATGCATTCTCGTAGAAAAAGGCTCGCCCCTTCAAAATACGGAAAAATCCTGCATAGCCGCAGTTTTATCTTTGAACCAGAGCTATGATCGATAATAAAAAAGGCACTTTCCTCACGTTTCCCTTCTAGATGGTTAGGATCAGGCAACTAGATGTATTACATGCAGTTAGTTCAGCGGTTCTGGGCGAGTTAGAGAGAACTAACCGCAAAACCTACATTTAGTTTTAAGCTATTTCGGCGAATGAGCTCCATTCAGGCAAACTAACTGCATGTTTTCCATTTAGCGCATGGCTTCTTAACAAAAGTGGCTTAACTAGCTGGATAAAATACATTCCGCTTTAAACACCTGGTAAAACCAGGGGCTGGATGGCCGCCACCATCGATCTAACCCTCTTTAACTAACCGTGGCCCTAACAATTACCGTGCTTAGTGAATAAAACAAAGCGCTACAATTTATAAGCCGTACTTCTCTCCGCTATTTGCTCACGCAGTTCCGGCCTTTTTTCTTGGCCCGGTACAAGGCCGTGTCCGCCGACTTCATGACGGCATCCGGCTTCTTGTGCTTCTCGCTTTTTTGAGCTAAACCGATGCTCACGGTGATGTAAATTTGTTTCCCGGCTCTGCTATTTCGAGTTTTGCGCCGGGACTTGCTCTTGCCCCTCCCTTTGCGATTACGCAGCGTGAACGGCCGTTTGGCTATTTGCTCCCTCAGCTGCTCCAGATGCGGCAGCGCATCCTGTACGCTTTTCCCCGGAAAGAGAATCGTGAACTCCTCACCGCCGTAGCGGTAGGATTTCCCCCCGCCTGTCACATCCTTAATGACCGAAGCCACCAGCTTTAGCGCCTCGTCACCCGTATCATGACCATAGGTATCATTAAACTTCTTGAAATGGTCGATATCCAGCATGGCGATGACATAGTTCATGCCCAGCTTCATCATATCCTGCTTCAGAGCCCGCCGCGAGGGCAGACCTGTGAGCTCATCCGTAAATGCCATCGAATACGAATCCTGGATGATCGAAGTCACCAGAACCATGCCGGAAACGGCAAAAAACACCACATACATCATCGGGTCTCGATTCTCGTGCAGCACATAGAACAAAGCGCACAACACGGCAATAAACGCGATATCCTGGGACGTCTTGTATTTGACCTGCCTCGTGATGAGCAGGACTAGAGCGATCAGGAAGATGCTGACGGACAGCTGACTTATTGGTGTAATAGAAGTAAGGCTGACAGGAAGCATGTCTTTTGTGATCAAAGAAAGGAAAACGCCCTGCTCGGGACGCAGCAGCCATATCGCAATCAACACCTGGGAGAGGATCATTCCGATGCGGAGCACTCCCCATAGGCTCAGTATTCCCCGCTCCCTAAATAAAGAGAACAGACCGATGTTTAGCGGAATCAATAAGGAGATCAGCGTATAAATATCGTTCGCAGCGATCGGGAAAGAAGGCTTCGCCATACCGGGCAAATATTCGATGGACGCCAAAGCAAGGGCAAGGACGACGAAGTTAAAAAATTCCCTGCTCCGATTGAATTTCCACGAGATGACGGCCCCCACGGCGAAGATCACATAGGGGGACAGCTCGATAATATCCAGCTGCGCCCGTGCCAGCGTACGGGTTTCCTTATAGAAATAATAGGCCGCAGCCATTAATAGAAATGGGAGAACAAGCTTAAGGACGTTCCGAACCGTAGTCTTCAAGTAAATGATTCCCTTCATGATGTTTTACTTTTGCTTCATATTTATTATCGGCTCAAACAAAGCACCAACTTAGAAATTATGCAGCATTATTATCTATGAACTGGCGGCAAGGACAAATGCGACCGGAAATACTTCCAGCTCTATGGGATTTCTTTTATAAATAAAAAAACAACGGGCTATGGCTATAGCCCGCTGCTAGGATCTGAATTATTGCCCATTCTTCTGCCAGCGCATCTTCTCTGCCTTCACTTTACGGCTTCGCTCCTTCAAAAAATGACGCAAGCCCTTGAAGAAACGGCCGTTGACGATCAACAGAAGGCCATCCACCATAGCCATGTTCACCACGCCGCCCGTCATTCTGGCGATTCCCCTGAACGGGGTATGGTAGACGGACATCATGATCAGATTCGCTGTGCTTCGTTTACCGATTTTTCTCAGGAACCAATAGGCGAACACAATCAAATGATAGGCCAGTCTGGCAACAGCGCCCTTCGCATACTGGCATTGTTCGATCGTATCATTATAGCCCAGCGGCTTGGATCTGTCCCACGTAGCCACCGGCACCTTCCGGCCGATCAGATGCTCAAATTCGTCAACGCCGACATCGCTGATCCGGCCAGAGTAATAGGACGGCAGCTTGTCCTTCTCATAAGGAGCGGGCGCCCCCGTACCCATCACATGAAGGTAACCGGCCAACCGGATATCTGCACTGGAGGCTCCAACCATAATCGTGTATTCCGCTTCTTCAATTTCCCACGCATTGGTCTTCACATTGAAATAACGAAACGTCTTATCGTCAAAAGGAATCGTCACTGTCTTGGACTCGCCGGCATTGATAAATACTTTAACAAAGCCCTTCAGCTCTTTGCGCGGCCTAAATATATCGCTGGACTTACAACCGACATACAGCTGCGCAACCTCCATGCCGGCCCGGTCACCCGAGTTGGTTAATGTGAAGGTAACCCCCGACTTGCCGACCTTGATATCCGAATAGTCGAAGGTAGTATAGCTGAGGCCGTATCCGAAGGGGAACAGCACATCCACATCCGCCGTATCGTAGTAACGATAACCGATATACATGCTCTCCCGATATTCAACCGTCAATTCGTTCCCCGGAAAATAGCGAAACGAGGGAGTATCCTCATAACGAAGCGGATACGTCTCGGCCAGCTTGCCCGAAGGATTAACATCGCCGGATAATACCCGAAGGATAGCTCTCGCTCCTGCCTGGCCTCCCAAGTAACCATGCAGCAATCCTCTCACTTTGCCAATCCATGGCATTTCCACCGCGGAGCCGCTGGAAAGAATCACAATTATATTCGGATTCACCTCATGCAAGGCGTGAAGCAAGTCGATCTGGTTCTCTGGAATTTGCATGCTCTTTCTATCCAGACCATCGGCCTCCGTCACTTCATCCAGACCGAGATACAGCAGCACGGCGTCGGCTTTCTCTGCTAGCGCGCAGGCTTTGGCGATTTTGCGCGGATTCCTCCTGCCGTAGCGCTCAAAGCCCGGCTCATAGCCGATGCTCACGATACCCGACTCCTCGAAGCAGTCCAAGGTATGATCCAGAATCGTCGGGTTAACGATCGACGACCCCGCCCCTTGATATCGCGCATCCTTGGCAAAATCACCGATAACAGCTACCTTCTTGCCGAATTTGAGCGGCAGGATGTTCCCCTCGTTCTTGAGCAGGACGATGGACTCCTCCGCGACCTTCTGCGATACCCGGTGGTGCTGCTCCACATTGAACTCCAGCCGGGGCCGCTGATATACGGCCTCCGTTGAAAAAATAAGGTCAAGGAGCCGGTCCACGCATTCGTCCAGCACCTCTTCAGGAATTCTCCCGCTTTGAACGGCTTCGATGATTTCTTGATCCGTCTCCCCCGACGTCGTCGGCATCTCCAGTTCATTGCCGGCCAGAAGCCCTGACACCCGGTCGTTGCTGCCGCCCCAATCCGTGACGACGACGCCCTGGTAGCCCCATTCGCCGCGTAAAATATCCTGCATTACATGCATGTTCTCATTTGCATATGTACCGTTTATTTTATTGTAGGAAGACATGATTGACTTCGTCCGGCCTTCCTTTACCGCAATTTCAAAGGCGGTCAAATAAATTTCCCTCAGGGTTCTTTCGTCGACGATCGTGTCGATGGACATCCGTCTCTCTTCTTGATTGTTCACGGCAAAATGCTTGACGCAGGCGGAAATTCCCTGCGACTGGATGCCTCTAATATAACTGGCGGCCATCTTGCCGGCCAGATAAGGGTCCTCGCTGAAGTATTCGAAGTTTCTTCCGCATAAGGGATTACGCTTCATGTTCACGCCAGGGCCGAGCAGGACGTTGACCTTCTGGGAAATCGCCTCTTCCCCCAAGTACTCTCCGACCTTCTCCCCCAACTCCACATTCCAGCTGTTAGCTACCGTCGCTGCCGTCGGATAACAGGTTGCGGGAACCCCGGCATTCAGGCCCAGCTTATCCGCGGCCACGGCCTGTTTTCGGATGCCATGAGGTCCATCGGCAAGAAATATGCTGGGTATGCCCAGCCGGCTAATGTCCTGCGTTTGCCAGAAATCCTTGCCTGACATTAAGGAAGCTTTCTCTTCCAACGTCATTTGCGCAATCAATTCTCTATACTTCATCTCTATTCCTCTTCAGTGTATTGGACGGTATGACGTACTGTAAAATATTCTACTATATTATCTATACACATTCTATAGCACACCAAGTGCGGGAAATAGCGAAAGACTCTATTACTAGTATCTTAAAAAAGCAGGACGCCTCTTCAGGCTCCTGCTTTGTCTGTTAGTTAAACCCAACTAGTCTTTGCGATATTTTGTATGCTCCTACGGAAATCAGACGGCCGGCTCGTCCCGGCAAATGGATCAGCCTGCCCATAAATCCGTACTTAAGCTCTTGATACAGCTTGATATCCGTATCCTTAATGAACTTCCACAGCTCTTTTTTCTTCATTAGGTTCTCGGCTGTCCCGGAACGGATCAACAGAATCGCCGAGACTACCGTTACAATCTCAAGATGAGCGAACATATAGCGGCGGAGATTAGGATGGGGAATGCTGTCCATGTCTACCTGCCTGACCATCAATTTGTTCACTTTGAGCTGCTGATCAATCCTCTTGATCATGATGCTCTCCTGCACGGACTGATCTTCCCGGCCGATGAAATATCTGTAGAAATCGACATTCATATAAATCATCTTCTTCACATGTACGAGCGGCACATATACGAATAAATTATCGACATAGAAGGTATGCTTAGGCAGCTCCAGACCGCAATCCTTGAGCATCTGCGTCCGGTATATGATGGAATGCATCAGGAGATATTGGCCTTTGCGAAAAGGCTTCACGTCATCCCAGGTGAAAATTTTGCCTTCCGGAAGCACTCCGCTATACTTCATGATCTTTCTGTAGCTGTTTTCTTCCTTTTCATAGACAAAATTGCTGATTGCCATATCTACGATTTTGTCTTCATTCTGTAACTCCTGCAAGGTTTGCAAAATTTTCAGATAAGCCCTAACGTCTACCCAATCATCGCTGTCCACGACCTTGAAATACAATCCCGTTGCATTCCGGAGCCCGGCATTGACCGCCTCTCCGTGTCCGCCGTTCTCCTGGTGGATCGCTTTAACGATCGTTGGATAACGCCTGGCGTACTCATCGGCAATCATCGCCGTGCGATCAGATGATCCATCATTGACGATAAGCAGCTCGACATCCTCCCCCCCTGGCAGAAGGGATTCAATGCAATATCTCATATAATCCTGCGAATTATAGCAAGGGATCGCTACGGATAATAATTTCATGCTAACACTACCCTATGATTTTTGTTTGAAAATAACTTTGAAAATCGGGAAGAATACCCAAAACGAAATCGCACTGTTAATAATCATCGTAATGACGTCTGCCGTCGTTTCCCCTACCGCGCCCATTTCCCAGGTATTTATGAACAAGTTGTAAATAGGTGCCTTGTAGAAGCCCTGAGCCGCTGCCGCTCCAATCGTTATGACAATATAAGCCACGACATACCAGAAGGCCGCCTGCCAGATGTTGCTGTTCGATTTGAACGTAATGCTCCGCTGAGCGAAGAAATTGATAATCTGGGCGATAGCCAGGGTGATTTGCACCGCGAGGAAGTAGGCCAGGCCTCCTCCTCCGCCCGTGGTAAGGGAGCCTGCGGCATAATCGAACACATAATAGGCACTTCCGTCAAAGTTATGCCCGAACTGCAGCACCTGGAAGCTGGTGTTTACTAGCGCTGTCTTGGCGAACAGACTCTTGAATACAGGCATTAATACAAGCTGCAGAACAGTGATTCCATTACTTAGTATAAAGAATACAAGAAATTGCGCAATATTGGGGTGTTTCTCCTTGTATCTGGCCCATAGCCCCAGCGGGCCGGCTATATTTTTTTTAGAACTCATTTTCCCACTCCTCTGTCGCTGATGCAAGACTTAATTGTTCTGTTTAGCGACCTTCAGCATTTTGCCCCTCTCTCTGAAGAAATGCCGGAAGCCTTTGAAGAACTGGCCGTTGACTACCATCAGCAGCCCGTCCAGCATCGGCATATTCACGATACCGCCCGTCATTCTCGCAATTCCCCTGAACGGCATATGATAGACAGACATCATGATCAGATTGGCGGTACTCCGCTTGCCTATCTTCCACAAGAACCTATGGGCAAACGCGATGACGTGAAATGCGAATCTAGCAAAGGCGCTTCTGGCATACTGGCATTGGGCAATCGTATCGTTGTAGCCGAGCGGCTTCGTACGGTCCCAGGACGCTGCGGGAACCTTGTGCCCAAGCAGGCTCTCGAATTCCTCCTGGCTCACTTGGCCAACCTGTCCGGAGTAATACGATGGCAGCTTCTCCTTGTCATACGGCAGCGGAGCGTTCGTTCCTTTAACGGCATGAATGCCCTTTAACCGGATATCCGCGCTGGATGCGCCAATCATGATCTCATACTGAGCTTCTTCGATTTCCCATTGATTTGTCTTTACGTTGAAATAACGGAATGTTTTATCGTCAAAAGGGATCAGTACGGTTCTGGACTCGCCCGCTTGCAATGATACTTTGGCGAATCCCTTTAATTCTTTCCTTGGTCTGAATATATCAGCTGAATTGCAGCCGACGTAAAGCTGCGCTACCTCTGCTCCGGCTCTGGTTCCCGTGTTCGTTATTTTGAAGGCCACGCCTTCAGGGATAATCTGAATATCGGAGTATTCAAAGGTGGTGTAACTGAGACCATAGCCAAACGGGAAAAGAACCTTCACATTCGCCGTATCATAATATCGATAGCCAATATACAGTCCTTCCCTGTACTCCACGCTCACTTCTTTGCCCGGGAAATGACGGTAGGTCGGTGTATCTTCATAACGGAGAGGATATGTTTCCGCCAGTTTACCGGATGGGTTCACCTCGCCGGTTAATACACGAAGAATGGCTTTTGCTCCTGCCTGACCGCTCAAATAACCGTGGATCAGTCCCTTCACTTTATCAATCCATGGCATCTCTACCGCAGAGCCGCAGGAGAGAACGACCACAATATTCGAATTCACTTTATGCAGGGCGTGAAGCAGATCGATCTGGTTCTGAGGGATTTTCATGTTCTGCCTGTCCAGTCCCTCCGCCTCCGTCACTTCATCCAAGCCCATATACAGCAGAACGACTTCCGCCTTCTCGGCAAGAGCGCACGCCTTATCGATCTTCCGCTGGTTTCTCTTTCCGTAACGCTCGAATCCAGGCTCAAATCCAATGCTAACGATGCCCGATTCCTCAATGCAATTCAGGGTGTGATCCAGTATCGTCGGATTGACGATCGATGACCCTGCTCCCTGATATCTGGCTTGCTGCGCAAAATCCCCAATGACCGCTACTTTCACACCAGCCTGCAGCGGCAATATATCCCCTTCGTTTTTCAGCAGTACAATCGATTCCTCAGCCGCTTCCTGGGCTGCCCTGTGATGCTCTTTCATATTGAACCCTTTGCTCGGGGATTTCTCATAAACTGCTTCTGTCGTAAAAATAAGCTCCAGCAGCCGGTCCACGCATTCGTCCAATACTTCCTCTTTCAGCAAACCGCTGCGTACGGCTCGAATAATGTCTTCATTCGTCTCTCCCGCCGTCGTTGGCATTTCAAGCTCATTGCCGGCGATCAATCCGGCCACACGGTCATTGCTGCCGCCCCAATCGGTGACGACCACTCCTTCGAAATTCCATTCATCGCGGAGGATTTTCCGCATCAAGTGCAAATTCTCATTCGTATATTCGCCGTTCAGCTTATTGTAAGAAGACATGACGGTCTTCGTATTGCCTTCCGCAACCGCAATCTCAAAAGCCGTCAGATAGATTTCCCTTAGCGTTCTCTCATCTACGATCGTATCGATCGACATCCGTCTTTCTTCCTGGTTGTTCGCGGCAAAATGCTTTACGCAAGCCGAAATGCCCTGCGATTGAATTCCCCGGATATACCCTGCAGCCATTTTGCCGGCATGATAGGGATCCTCACTAAAATACTCAAAGTTTCTTCCGCATAGGGGGCTGCGCTTCATATTGACCCCCGGGCCGAGCAGCACGTTGACTTTCTGGGCAACGGCTTCTTTGCCAAGGTAATTTCCGATTCGTTCTCCTAACTCCACGTTCCAGCTATTTGCCACTGCAGCCGCCGTTGGGAAACATGTCGCAGGAATACTCTCATTCAACCCTAAATGATCGGCTGCGGCCTGCTGCTTGCGAATGCCGTGCGGGCCATCTGCAAGGAATATACTAGGAATGCCGAGTCGATCAATATTCTGCGTCTGCCAGAAGTCTTTTCCCGACATCAAAGATGCTTTTTCTTCCAGCGTCATTTTCTTTATAAGTTCAGTATGTTTCATCGTCTCTTCCTTTTGTTTTTGGCGGTACCCTGAAGAGTACCGCCAAAGTGTTTTATCAATTTGTTCAATAATTTAAGCTGTTGCCGCAGCGGCCGGTTTCCGTTTGCGGAATAAGAAGTAGAAGCCGGCGGCAACACCAATCACGATAAGGATATCTACTGCAATCGTAATCTTCACCCAGTCCGCCAAATCCGTGCTCATCCCGTTCTCCATTCCGTTGCTGTTCGCTACGGTGTACAGCACGTTGTGTGCGTTGTCTCTCATGGCCCATAATGTATCATTACTCTTTGCATTGACTTCCGGTACGCCGTAAGGTGCAACCCCGGTAAGAAGGATATCGTTGCCTGCACGGAAAGCAAGCTCAGCGGTCATATAGGGATAAGAAGGACCAATAAAGAAGTCTGTATTGACGATCCCCTTGAAGCCCCATTCGTTGCGAAGCACTTCTTTCATCAGGGCCGGGCTCGCACCTGCCCATGTATGTCCAATGCTGTTGAATGCGGACATTGCCCCTTTCGCGCCCCCTTCCTTCACCGCATATTCAAATGCCTTCAGGTAGATTTCGCGGATCGCTTGTTCGTTGCTCCAGGTTAGAACGCCTAGTGTACGGTTTTTCTCCTGATCATTTAGCGCAAAGTGCTTCATGTAGACGAATCCGCCATGGCTTTGGTAGCCCTTAGTCACAGCGGCAGCCATCTTGCCGGAAAGAAGAGCGTCCTCGGAATAATATTCGAAGTTTCTGCCGGAGAATGCGGTGCGATGGATGTTAACACCTGGTGCATACCAGCCGCTTACTCCGTATGCTTTCGCTTCTGCGCCTACGGCATCGCCCATCTTCTCGACAAGCTCCAGGTTCCATGTTTGTCCAAGCATCGTCTCTGAAGGGAAGGCGATTCCCGACATCGGATTCTTGGACAACAGAGCGCTGATGCCCGCTGGTCCATCATAGTCTGTCGTTGCCGGTTTGCCGACAGATGCCACTTCGACGGTACGATAACCGCCAAGCGTCCCGATCGAAACCAGGTCATGGACTGACAACTGATCCAGCAGCTCGTTCCAGCTGGCATCCTCATAATCGACACCGACGTAATCCTTTAATGTCTTTCCATGATCCGCTCCCGTCGTCGGCGCACTCTGCTGCTCGTCCGCAGGAATGTCATAACGCTTGCTGTTCACATAGTCGACGAATGCAGCGTTCACGACCGTACCCTTTACTTCCTCTACAGCACCATCAGCATTCTTCGCTTGAAGGACTTCATTGGTGTTCAGGACATCCATATTCGCAAAACCATTTGCCCGGGATAGGTATGCTGGAATGCTGCCCTCCCCGGTGACCAGATCATCAAACTGATTGACCGCTATTTGCTGATCCGAAGAACGGCCGTTCTGGTCAAACACCACTTCCGTCAAGTTCTTCGAACCTACATCAGCGATTTTGTCATGCGAGTTCTTCATCAGCATGAGCTTATATTCGCCTGCTTCAAGAACATAAGAACCGGTTGGGCTGAAGACTTTGGCATAATCATAGGAAGCCATATCTTCTACTTTAAAAGTCAGGGTCAACGTCTCCGAATCTCCTGGATGAATTACACCTGTTTTGGCAAAAGCAGCCAGCTCGACAGAAGACTTTTCAATTTTTCCAGTGTAAGGTGCGGAATAGTAGAGCTGTACAACTTCCTTTCCTTCCATGGAGCCTGTATTCGTCACTTTGATGTCAACCGAAATGTCCGTATCATTCCACTTTAAGCTGTCCGGAACAACCTCTTGTTCGAATGTCGTGTAGCTTAAACCATGTCCGAACGGGAACATGACCTTCTCGTCATAGTTGATCGCACCTTCAGCCGCTGCAGTCTCGTAGTAGCGATAGCCTACATAAATCCCCTCGGTGTAGTTGACGTAAGTCAGCGGAACGTTGTTTTTATCTACGGCCAAAGCATATGTACCGTCACCGTTATCCAGGACATAGCGCAAATCGCCAAAATTCTTCATTGCCGGCGCATCAAGCATATCTGTCGCGAACAAGTCCACCGTCTTGCCTGACGGATTGAGCTGTCCCGCTAGAATTTTGCCAAGTGAAGCAAAACCTTTTTGTCCCGGTCCAGCGACCGTCACAATGCTCTTGATTTGGTCGTATTTCTTGACCCAATCCAGTTCAAACGTATTTGAGCCGTTCACGATGACGATGATTTTGTCAAAATGCTTCGTAACCGCATCGATCATGCCAAGCTCCCGATTGGACAGCTCCAGGTAATGCTTATTAGGATCCAGATCGTCAGGATTCCCGAAACGTTCACCGCTAGGTCCCATCGTCGTTCCATTCGGATCATAGGTATCCGGACCGTCCAATACCGCCGGAAGATCCGTCCCTTCTCCACCCGCACGGGCAAGGAAGATGATCGCCGTATCCGAGAACTCGGTGGCTTGCTTCATTCTTTCCTCGGTATAGAACTCGGAAGCTACGGGTTCTGGAATCGTCCAGTCATATCCCTCAATTCCCGATACTGGTCTTTCGAGGCCTGTTGCTACGTAATCGTTATATAATTGCTCGTTGATCTCAAAACCGGCTGCTTCCAGACCCGCCTTTGGCGTTACAGCCGTGGACGAGTCTGCTGCACCGGAACCAGAGCCCAGGTATACAGGCGCCGTAAAACTCCATCCAAACACATTGACTTTTTTGTTCGTCGTCATCGGCAGCATGTTGTCATGATTCTGGAGAAGAACAATCCCTTCATCCGTGATCAGCTCCGACACCACTTCTGAGTTAGCCCGCGCTTTTTGCGCCTCCGGCGTCGTGATGTCGATTTTGGAGAAATATGCTGTAATGACATCCGAGTAGTAGGCTAGTGCAATGTTAGCCCCTGTGCCGATAAGCAGTACGAGTACCAGCAGAGAACTCATAATCACACGAAACCTTTTTTTCGATTTACCAGACATAAACTTTCTTGCCCCCATTATCCAGTTAGTTTGAAACGCTTTCATGAGCAGCAAATCATGGATGAGCGTTCATGTTGACTGCAATGTAAGCTTAACGTAAACAGAATGAATATAGAATCAACCAAACGTTAAGGGGCGGCAACTTTTAGTTGACTACTAAAAAAAGCCGTCCTGACGGAAGACTTCTCCCATCAAAACGACTTGCATCGATCCTTGACGTATCTTTGAAATAAGGCCACTGCTTTAGACTGGATACCTCTCTTTCTAGAAACCAGATAAATATCCTGAGGAATCTTCTCCTTCAGTCTAATCAGCTTTAAGTTATCATTCTTGAGCGACTCCTCCACAAAATCAATAGAAACGGCCACGGCTCCATTTCTCTCGCATAATCGATGGGCGGAGATAATATTGCCGAATTCATGCATGACATGGGGCGAGAAGCCCTGTTCAAGGCATTTCTCGATAAAACCGTTTTCCTTCCCTTCACCTGCCGTCTTTATGACCAAAGTTTCGTTATCCAGATCGGTGACTGAAATTTCTTGTTTGCTGGCTAACGGATGGCTCTTCGAGACGATGACCACGACTTGGCCTTCGGCAATCAATTCAAATTCGCAATTCTCGATCTCTTCCGTCCCAATGACCAAGCCGACGTCCACTTCCTCCTGGAATATTTGGGTTAACGGATACTCGTCGGGATACTCTTTCAGCTTGATTTGAATATCTGGATATTGTTTAGAGAAATCATATAAAAAATCCACCGGTAGGATCGATGTTATGGAATATGTAATTACTACGTTCAGGCTGCCCTTTTTTCCGCTGATAATGCTGATTTCCTTCTTGATATCCTCAATCAAATAATGAATATGTTTAGCCCTGGCATATAGGAGCTCGCCCGCTTTGGTGGCCTCCATGCCGCGAGAGCTTCTGTAGAATAATTCAGCTTCCAGCTCCATCTCCAGCTGCCTGATGGTCTTGCTTACACCCTGAGGGGTAATAAACAGGTCTTTCGCCGCCGCAGTAACACTATTTTTCTCATATACCTTGATGAAATATTCCAATGCCTCTGTGTTCAATCGGCTAACCCCCTATTTCCGGACACCCCTTAGCCAAAGGTAGCTGTGCTGAATTTACGCCTTAGATCAGGGTCATTCTACCAGACCCAATTGCATTGATAGTATAGCATACTTTACTTTATAGCAATCCCTCCCCTTTGGCCAAGCTGTAGTTCACAGCCTGCGATTTATGCTAAGATGTGAAATAACGATCGATCAAGGGAGTATGGACATGTATGATTATTTAGTGGTGGGCGCAGGTCTGTTCGGAGCGGTCTTCGCCTATGAAGCGAACAAGAGGGGCAAGAAATGCCTTGTCATCGACAAAAGAGACCATATTGGCGGAAACGTATATACCGAAGAAATCGAGGGCATCCATGTGCACAAGTACGGGGCTCATATTTTCCACACGAACAGCAAGGCCATTTGGGATTATGTGAATCAATTCGCCGAATTCAACCGGTTCACCAATTCACCGATCGCCAATTATAAAGGGGAATTATATAATCTGCCCTTCAACATGAACACCTTCAATAAACTGTGGGGCGTCGTCACCCCGGACGAAGCCAAGCTCAAAATTGAGGAGCAAAGGCAGGCCGCCGGCATCATCGAGCCAAGAAATCTGGAGGAACAAGCGATTTCGCTTGTCGGAACCGATATCTACGAGAAACTGATCCAAGGCTATACCGAGAAGCAGTGGGGAAGATCGGCCAAAGACCTGCCTTCCTTCATCATCAAACGGCTCCCCGTCCGCTTCACCTATGACAATAACTATTTCAATGACCGTTACCAGGGCATTCCGATCGGCGGTTATGGGGCGATCATCGAGAAGATGCTGGAAGGCATCGAGGTCAAGCTGAATGTCGATTTCTTTGACCGTAAAGAAGAATGGCTCCGCTCAGCCCAAAAAGTCGTGTACACCGGAATGATCGACCAATATTACGATTACGCATATGGCGTGCTCGAATACCGCAGCCTGCAGTTCGAAACGAAGGTGCTGCACGATACGGCCAACTACCAAGGCAATGCCGTCGTCAATTACACGGACCCGGAAACGCCATATACGCGGATCATCGAGCACAAGCATTTCGATTTCGGTACGCAGGAGAAAACGGTTATCACGGAGGAATACCCGACAGAATGGAAGCCGGGCGACGAGCCCTATTATCCGATCAACGACGATAAAAACAATGAAATTTACAAGAAATACAAAGCGCTTGCCGACAGCGAGCAACGCATCATCTTCGGGGGACGCCTCGCTACTTACAAATACTACGATATGCACCAAGTCATCGGCGCGGCTCTAACGGAGGTGAGCCGGGAGTTTGGGGAGTGAGTGTTAATAAGACTAAAAAATAACCCGCACCAGGTTTTGTACCTAGGCGGGTTGTTTTTTTGTACATTACACATTTAAAATCCCGCTCAGGCGAATTGCCTCGACCGCCTGCTTCAGGTTCTCTTCCTCCTGAACTAAAGCCATTCTTACATAACCTTCGCCCGCAGGGCCAAAGGCGCTGCCCGGGGTAACGATAACTCCGGCTTTGGTGACCATGTCCATGACAAAGTCCTCGGATGTCTCATAATGGGCAGGAATCGCCGCCCAGACGAACATCGTTGCCTCTGGCTTATCTATCTCCCATCCCAGCGCACTCAAGCCATCGCACAGAATATCTCTTCGGTGCTCATAAGCTATGCGTGTCGCCGCTACACCGCTTTGATCCCCCGTTATCGCGGCAATGGCGGCTTGCTGGATCGGCAGAAACATGCCATAGTCCATGTTCGATTTCAGTATCTTCAGGCGGGAGACAACCTCCTTATTTCCTACGCAAAAGCCGATTCTTGCCCCAGCCAACCCATAGGTTTTGGACAAGGAATTAAACTCAACGCCGACGTCTTTCGCGCCAGGGAAAGCTAGAAAGCTCCCGCAGCTTTTGCCATCAAACACCAATTCGCTGTAGGCATTGTCATGAAGAACGATGATATCATATTTCTTCGCAAAGGCGACCAGATCAACATAGAAGCTATCCGGCGCCATGGCGGTAGTCGGGTTGTTCGGATAGGAAACCAGCATCAGCTTGGCCTGCCGCGCTACTTGTTCGGGAATATCCTGCAAGTTGATCACATAGCCGTTTTCTTTTTTCTGCGGCATATAGTGAAGCTTCGCTCCGGCCAGCAGCGGGCCATCTGCAAACACTGGGTAGCAAGGGTCCGGCACCAGCACGACGTCTCCCTCATCCACGATGGACAATGAAATATGCGCCAGCCCTTCCTGCGAGCCTAACAGCGAGCAAACTTCCGTCTTCGGATCCAGAGCCACCTGATATCGCTCCTTATACCAGCCGCTAACCGCCTCCAATAAAGCGCTTTGATCGCTGAGAGCGTAGACGTAGTTTCTTTCATCGGCAGCGGCTGTACATAAGGCTTCGATAATATGCTTGCCCGGCGGAATATTCGGCGTGCCGATGCTCAGGTCGATCACCGTTTCGCCACGATCCAATCTGCTGCGTTTGATATCCGATAATTTAGTAAAAATGCCTTCACCAAACCGATCCATTCTTTTTGCGAACTGCATGTTTGTTTGCTCCTTTTTGACTTCAACTCATCTTCCCAGATCTTCATCCTCTTGCAGGATGCTTGCCATTAATAAAAGGTTATCATAAATAGAATAGATATGAACCATGATTTGTGGAAAAGTTCCGTACCTATGGAGAGCGCGCCGAAACTATCCGTTTTTTGATCATAGACTTCTCCTTTTCCACGAATTATAATACAAAATACATTTAAAATACGTACATTAAGGCGGTATTTATGGATAATTGCAAGTATTTCAAGGCACTGCTTTTTCCAGCAAATCCCCTAAAGAAATTCACATCCTTAAGGATTATCTGTTTTGTATCCATGCAGACGGTGTTATAGCAAAAATCGTTTCACCTGAGGATTCCGGCTATCAGCCTCTGCTGGATCGTTACCAAGGGAAGCGTAATTTCCATCGGCTGGCTGACGGCCAGTATTTCCTCCCTCGTTTTATCGATTTGCATGTCCATGCCCCGCAATGGGCCCAGTCCGGAACTGCGCTGGACATCCCGCTCTATGACTGGCTTAATACGTATACCTTCCCGCTGGAGTCTAAATTCTCAGATCATCGATACAAAGCTGCCATCCGCCAAATTGCCGATTTTTAATGAAAATGAAAACATGGACGACGTGTTTCAGAAAATGATGTATCTGGTTAGGCCTGAGCATATCCGCGAGGTGTGGGTGCAGGGTGAGAGGGTGCATTCGCGTTAGGGGTGAAACTAACCTTAACTATCATATTTTGACATTTTATAAATGGATGTATATTTTTATAATATTGCCTGTCATCGATCCGGACTGCCGAGGCATGATATGGTTCTTCACAATACAACCCTCACGCGAGCGGAAATTGCCGAAAGTCTTCGATTTCTCGATCCCAATCTCCCCGTCCGTTATGTGTGGCAGTATTCCAACATCATGTATATATTCATAGGCTTTTTTATCGAACAGCAAACAGGGATGACATGGGAAGCATGGGTAAAGAACAAGATCTTTGAGCCGCTTGAAATGTCCTCCACTCTCTTCTCCGTCGAGGATTTGCAGCATGTGAACAATTACGCGTTGCCCTACACTGCCGTTGATGATGAAATCATCGAGATCCCACTCACCAATCTAGATATCCAAGGTCCTGCCGGGTCTATTATTTCCAATGTAACTGATTTATCTGCCTGGCTATCTCTACTATTAAATCATGGAGAGATACATGGAAAATCTATTATTTCAGAAGCGCAGCTCAATGAAATGCTATTTCCTCAAATTGTGGTCGGCCCTGGGGATTTCCCGGACATTCCGTATACTTTTTACGGCTTAGGATGGTTCGTCGAAGTATACCGTGGCCGCAAACTGATTAGTCATGGAGGGAATACAGCCGGTTACAGTACTCATATTTCATTTATGCCAGACAACGATATCGGTATCGTTATTCTAACTAATAAGGAAGTAACCCAGCTTCCGGAATGCATCGCCTATCATATGTATGATCAAATTTTAGGCCTAGGACCGATTGACTGGAATACAAGATTTAAGGTTAAAAACGAGCAGCTCCACCAAGCTCTGGCCAGTATGCGCAATTCCGATTACTCCATCACCGATATGGATGATCCGGAACCTTCACATCCCATATCCTGTTACTTAGGGGAGTTTAACCATCCAGCCTACGGAAGTGCCGTGATTTGCGAGAAGGAAGGCTCATTATTCTTAAATTATAAAGATGCCGAGTTGCCGATATATCACTATAATCAGAACATCTTTAAAGTAGTCGACGAACAAAACGATGCCCAGTTTCTGATCGAATTTAACGTCAATGAAAATGGAATATGCGATACATTTCGTTCCACTTGGTAAAAAAATAGATGACTATACAACATACAAAACCTCGCCGATGGCGAGGTTAGCGGTTGCCATGATCTTTAGTTCTGGCGCAAGTTACGACTTTATACGCCGCGCTTGGCTTTTTTGCAAACTAGCTTATAAGTTTTGCCATACGCTTTGCCATATCGGACGATCCGCCGGACGATGCTCCGATCCTTCAGCAGCGTAAACGGAGCCGCATCCGGCTTCGTGTTCACCTCAAGAATCCATGGCTTCAGTCTGCTGTCGATGGCATAATCGAGACCAAGCTCCTTAATGCTAGGGAATGCGCCCCGCAGCCGCCTCATGGTCCGTTGCGCAAGATCGTCCATGCGGCGATACAATTCCTTACGCTTAGCGGTTCCGGCATACTGGCGCAATACGTCATCGGTTGCATAAATCGTGCCACCCTGGCTTCCATTCGTCACGATTTTGCGGGGATGTGCCACTCTGGTAAATGTACCGGTCGTTTCAAAGCCGCCCCTAGGCCGCCGTTGAATCATGAGCCTGATATCGAATGGACGCCCTTTATGCTTAAGCAGCCAAACCCCCTTCTGAACGACATGCCGCTTGCCCTTCATCTCCTTGCTTATAGCTTCATAGGCCCTGTTATAGGTTGCGAATTCCCGCCTGCGTTCGCCAACCTGGTATACATATCTCCGCTTTCCGAATTTTCTCAACTCCACCCTCATGACGCCCTTTCCCTGCGTCCCGCCATCTGGCTTCACGTAGACCATTCCGTGCTTCAAAAGCATGCTATGCAGTTGCTTCTTCGTGGCGATTCTTGTCGGTGGCATATGCTTCCGCAGCATTTGTTCCTTTCGCATAATCACGTCCTTGGTCCATTTATCCTTCTTACGAAACCTCATGCTATCCCTCCTTTTCCCTTTTACTCCAGCATACGTTCGAAACAAAAAAAATGGTGTAGGCCGCTGTCGGCACGGGACGAAAGGATTTGCCATATGCTTAATTGACTAGCAGTTGGAAGAGCTGCGTCCACTATCTATGTTTAGGAGGCTTAATAACGATATGGCGCCTATCCCTTCGCTTCAACAGCATCTGGCTCGCATCATTCAGTTGCATCCCGCCTATGGCGATCTGCTTGCAGAGCTGGGCATCCAGCCTCATACTGCAGTTTTGTCCGAACTCCCGCTCCTTACCGAGGAACTTCTGAATACAATCTATTACAAGCAGAAGCCGCGAACAGAGACTGGCCTTACCGTCTACCGGACATCTGGAACCTCAACCGGCATACGTAAATCGATCTATTATTCACCAGAAGACGAAGAGCATTATCGGATTGCCAAAATGACTTGCTACCGTACGTGGCTAGCATCCAGCCCTTTGCAGATTCAAAGAGCTTTCTCTGATGTAGGCACCGGTCATGCGGCAAGCACGGCCAATACGATTTTTCACGAGCTTGGCCTGCAGACAGAGTCGATTTCCTTCGCCAGACCCATTGAAGAGCATATCGCCCGAATTAACGCATTCAAGCCCGAGCTGCTATACACGATGCCTTCCATTCTGGAAGCTATTGCCCGAGCCGCCGGGGATCCTGCGTCACTTGGGATCCGTAGAATTATTCTAGTCGGAGAATTGGCTTCACCCGCCTGGCAGGCCAATATGGCAGCGCGATTCGGCATAGATGCACAGGATATTCTCGATACGGTTGGCTCCATCGAGATAGGTGCGATTGCCTCCTATTCCCACCAGCATGGCGTCTATCTGTTCGCTGACGGGATCCATGCAGAGACGGTCCGCGCCGAGCAGCTTGACCCTCGCTTCGAGCCGCTGGCAGACAACGAGGGAGTTCTCGTACTAACCTCCAGCGAACGCAGCTTGTTCCCTGTCATCCGTTATGTCACCTACGATGTTGTGCGAGATTTCCGCACCGTAGAGATTGACGGGACGATGCGGCAGGCGTTCACTTGCATCTCCAAGCGAATCGGCAGCGAGCTCAAGCATGGCGAGAAAATCAGCTTGTACGACATCGAGAACGTCGTGCATACCTTCGTCAAGGATGCCGAGCTGCGCGTCAGCGTAGACGACAACAAGCTAACCGTCCGCATTCGCAGCCAGTCGCTCAATAACGAGCTGCTGAGCTCCATCCGGTATGCGATTGAGCATACGATTGAAGCGATCGGACAGATGATTGACAGCCGTATGCTCGATCGTATTGAGGTTATTCATGTGAAAGAAAGTGAGCCTTTTCACCAAGGGCAAGGCTCCGTGAAGTCCAAAAAACTGTATAACTAGGAGGCGTAATGACATCCATGACCAAAGATTGGCTTTCTTGTATCGGTAACACCCCGCTTGTTCGGCTCTCCCGCCTCTTCGCCAACGATCGCGGTATTGCCGTCCACGCCAAGCTTGAAATGCTGAATCCGAACGGAAGCGCCAAGGATCGCCCCGCTGTGCGTATTATTTCGGCAGCGCTGGAGCAAGGCTTAATCGGTCCCGGCTCGGTCATTGTCGAATCCAGCTCGGGCAATATGGCGATCAGTCTGGCTGCCATCTGCTCCCGACTGGGTATGCGCTTCATTAGCGTTGTCGATCCAAAAACAGCGCCCCAAAATATCCGCATCATACGTGCTTATGGGGCCGATGTCGAGCTTGTAGAGCAGCCCGACCCTGAAACCGGCGAGTTCCTTCCGGCCAGGTTGAACAGGGTCAGACAGCTCGTTCAGAGTATCCCGAACAGCTTCTGGCCCAACCAGTATGAGAATGAAAACAACTACTTGTCTCATAAAGACGGGACAATGCGGGAAATCATCGCCGAGTTGGGCCAAGTCGACTACGTTATTGGCGGCGTCAGCACCTGCGGGACGATGCTGGGCTGCGCCACCTTTGTCAAGGAGCAGCAGCTGGATACTGCAATCGTCGCTGTCGACGCCGTTGGCAGCGTCATCCTTGGCGGAACGAAAGGCAAGCGCTTCTTCCCCGGCCTTGGCGCCGGCATCGTTCCCCCATTTAACCAAAGCAAATTTACGGACTACGCCATTCAGGTCAAAGAAGCCGATATGGTAACGGGCTGCCGCATGCTTGTACAGCATGAAGCCATCCTCGCCGGTCCTTCTTCAGGCGCCGTCGTTTATGCCCTTAAAGAAGCTTTGTTCCATGAAATACCGGATAATTCGGTATGCGTCGTGATCCTCCATGATCGCGGTGAGCGTTATATGGATACGGTGTACAACGATGAATGGGTGGCGCAACATCTGAACACCGGTTCTCTGTAAAGTGATCTCTGAAAATAGAAAGGGGCAGGTCCATGCTTTATTTGGACAATAATCATCTGCAGACTATCGGGTTGTGCTGGAAGGAGCTGGAGAGCCGCATCGCAGAGGCGCTGCGGCTCATAGATTCAGGCGATTATGCGCAGCCCATCAAGCCTTACCTCCGCTACGGCAATCCGGCTAACCGGATTATCGCGATGCCCGCTTATGTCGGAGGTACCGTGCAAGCGGCGGGCCTGAAATGGATCGCCAGTTTTCCCGGCAATACGTTAAGTGGACTGCCGAGAGCGCATAGCGTGCTATTGCTTAATAAGGTCGATACAGGCGTGCCTTACGCCATTCTGAACTCGCCACTGCCGAGTGTGGCCAGGACGGTTGCCGTGAGTGCGGTCATGCTGCGCCATTATATGCAGGCGCGCCCTGCCGCAGAGCGGATACGGGCTGGCATCATTGGTTTTGGACCGGTTGGACAGCATCATTATGACATGTGCGGCAAGCTATTCGGGGAATGTATTGACGAGGTTCTTATCTACGATATTAGAGGAGCCAAGCTGGGGATGCATGTTATTGACGAAGCAGATGCAGACTATCGCGGCCGTACACGATTCGCTGAGAGCTGGCAGGAGCTGTACAGCAGCTGCAATGTCATCATAACGTGTACCGTGAGCGATCATCGTTACATCGACCAGCCGCCGCTTGCCGGCAGCCTGCTGCTTGATGTGTCCCTGCGCGACTATAAAGTATCGGCTCTGGAGCAAATACAGGCCATCGTCGTCGATGATTGGGATGAGGTATGCCGTGAAAACACCGATATCGAGCTGCTGCATCTGGAGCGGGGACTTGCGAAGGACGATACATGTTCGCTGGCTGATGTCGTCTGCCGGGACGCTCTGGGGAGGTTTACAGAGGGTGAGTCTATTTTATTTTGCCCGATGGGAATGGCCGTGTTCGATATAGCAACAGCAGCCTACTGGGTGGAGAAAGCACAGTCGCTAGGGATCGGGTTGAATTTGGCGGATAGATGAAACGGAAATGGCGCTTAGTCGGTTACCTGGATAATTTAATCGTTGAAGGCGGAAAATTAAAAAAAGATGCCTAGTGGCATCTTTTTGGGTTAAACTTGAGATCCAAATTGAACTCTTTTCCTTGAAGTGCGGTTCCTTACAGGAACAGACCAGCGACCGTAGCCGACAGTACGCTAACCAACGTGGCCCCATACAGCAAGCGGAGACCGAAGCGGGCGACCGTATTCCCCTGCTCTTCATGCAGCCCCTTCACAGCCCCGGAAATGATGCCGATCGACGAAAAGTTCGCGAACGAGACCAAGAAGACGGATACGATACCAATCGTCCGTGCAGATAATACGCCTTCCTTTGTCATGGTCGACAGATCAAGCATCGCCACGAATTCATTGGCCACCATTTTCGTTGCCATAATGTTGCCGGCTTCGACGGCTTCCTTCCAAGGCACGCCCATAAGGAAGGCAAACGGTGAAAAAATATAACCCAAAATTTGCTGGAACGTAATACCGAACAAACTCCCGAACAAGCCGTTTATCAAGGCAATCAGGGCGACAAAGCCGATTAGCATCGCGGCGACCGTAATCGCCACCCTGAACCCATCCATAATATATTCGCCCAACATCTCGAAGAACGATTGCTTACGCTCTTTCTGAACCTCAAGAATGTCCTCTTCCTTCGATACCCTATACGGATTCAGAATCGATGCGATAATAAAACCGCCAAACAGGTTCAGTACAAGCGCCGTGACGACATATCTCGGCTCGATCATCGTCATGTACGCCCCGACGATGGACATGGAAACCGTCGACATAGCAGAAGCGCACAGCGTATACAGACGACGCTCCGGCAGCATTCCAATCTGTTTTTTCACAGAAATAAATACTTCAGATTGCCCCAAAATCGCGGAAGCAACCGCATTATACGATTCCAGCTTGCCCATGCCGTTTACCTTGCTAAGCGCAAGTCCGATATATCTGATAATAAACGGTAAGATCTTCAGATATTGCAAAATGCCTATCAGCGCTGAAATAACCACAATCGGCATCAGAACCATCAGAAAAAACTGTGAGGTCTGGCCCTCATTCATGATTCCGCCGAACACAAAATTAACCCCTTCTGCCGCGTAGGCCAGCAGCGCTTCGAACACAGCAGTAAATCCCCGGATCAAAGTCTCGCCCAGCGTCGTGTTCAACAATAAAAACGCCAGGACAATCTGTAAAATAATCATTTGTGCTAGCGGCCGATAGCGGATACGGCTCCGGTCATTACTCGCAAAATAGGTCATTGCGAATACAGCCACCAGACCGGCAATAGCAATTATATATTTCATTTCAAGTCCTCCTTGCTCTGCTTCTGAGCCCTTTCGTATGCTTACTAACTCATTGAAAGATGCCCGTATCAAATACGCTTACAGCATATTAAGGCTGCTAGTGCCATGGGGCGGCAGCAATATTCTGCGATGTTCTCCACCGTTATTATTAGCTTGTCCATTTTATCCATATTCGATCAGTCAAATTCGCCCAGACCTATAGCCGTTCATCCATTTCTCCCCCCGCTCCTACCGAAATGCGATGATTCATTTTAATAATCTTATGTGGATTTTCCCAAAATAATCCCCACCACAAATATAAAAACCATTACCCTTCCCGCACCTACTCAGATAGTTAATATGTCAAAATATAGACTGGATAATACATTGATTTCCTTCACTCAAAAAATAAAAAGAACGCCAAGCTAAAGGCGTCCCTAAATGCACTATATATAAGTACTTTCATGGTCTTCGGTTTGTCGTGCCCCCTCTAAATATTGAGCTTATCTTGAACGCCGTTTGAATCCAGCCCGTTTGTGCAACTGGATAATCAGCTCATCCACTCTTCTGCTCTGATCTTGCAGCGCGTCGTTATCGTGGAGCGGAATTCCATCCGCCAAAGATTCGTTCCCTAGCTGATTTAATTTCTGCTTTTCCACTTCAAATAATTCAGTCCACTCTTTCATCCATTCATCTCCTTATTAAAATCAAGACGATGATTATAGTTGAGCAATTTGTGTAAACTCTTAGTTCCTATTATGAAGGAGTTTAAGGGTATATTCTGTAGGACTCTGAGTAAAAAACGATCTAAAGACGCTCAGATTCGCTGCCGAGCGCCTTTATTGTTTTATTGGATATCAACCATATATTGTTTTCTCGCTTACTCGCTGCGGACTACGCGGAAGCCCTGATCCGGGCCGATGCCATTGGCCTCAAATTTGCCCCGGAAAGATATCTCATTGTTCCTGACGTCGCCGATCCAGCCGCCGCCCTTCACGACCCGAAAAGCGCCGCTTTTACTATCCAACTCTTCGCCGTACCAGTCCCAGCACCATTCCCTTACATTACCTGACATATCAAAAAGCCCTAGCTCGTTGGGTTTCTTGGCACCGACGGACTTTGTTGTATTACGGTTACTCTCGATCTTAGGCCAGTTCCAATCTCCGGTTAAGTATTCATCCCCGGCGTTTTTCCAATACCATGCTACTTCATCTGCATCATTGTTTCCGCTATAGGTGTAGCCCTTGCTTTCCTGGCCCCCGCTTGCTGCGTATTCCCACTCAGCTTCTGTCGGCAATCGGTATCCATTGGCTCCCTCATTGATTGTTACTGTCCATTTTAAATTATCGTGCTCGCTCTCATTATTCCGATCTTTTTTATTCTTGTTGATATTGTAGTATGGCTTTAAGCCTTCTTTGATACTACGCTGATTGCAGTACTCGACAGCGTCGTACCAGCTTACGGTCTCTACCGGCAAATCATCGCCCTGGAATCCTGAGGGATTGCTTCCCATAACCTCCATCCACTCTTTCTGAGTTACCTCATATTTACTAATATAAAAGTTCGAGAGGGTGATACTTTTTCCGTAATAGTTGGATTTTTTATTCATGATCGTTCCACCCTGGACGAACACAAGATTATCATTCTTTATGGGCGTTCCGCTTTGTACTGATTTTTCCTGTGAACATGCGCTGACAACAAATATATTGGCCATGAATAGAAATATTAATAGTTTTCTCATGAATATATCTCCTTCAAAGTACGTATGTTAGTTCTAGAAAGGTCATATTTCAGCAGTACGTAGGTAAGTATCCTGTGTTGAAATATATAAGGCCGCCGGTTGAGGGTCCGGCGGTCCTTAACAATATCAATGATAAGAAGACTTTCTCAATATTCTGGAAATTAGGCGCTTACTTGTTTTTTAATTGGTTACTATACCGGTATTACCACACTGTTACGTTAGAGCTTCCACTGCTTTGATATCCTTCCGTCGCTAGCACCTGGTAAGACCAGTTGCTTCCCAGATTCATTCCGTATCTCTTCCATGCGTTAACATGGTTGCTGAAAGTGATAGCGACGTTGCTTCCGGTTGGTCTCTTCGACTGTCTGACGCTCCAGAATTGCTGGAAGGTCTGCGTGCCGTCAATGGAAGGTGCATTGTATCGCATAGTCGTGTATACATCATATGTGCCCCCATCGCTAGTCACAGTGCCTTTATACGTTCCGGTAGGCCGATAAGTTCCCCAGCTATCCACAACGTAGTATTCGATGAGCGCGTTTCTTGTCCATCCATACAGCGTCAAATAGCCATTGCCAGAAGGTGCCCAGACACCGGCATTGTAGTTGATTACCCTGTTCGGCGATCCCGTATTCCAGCCTTTGCCGACAACAAAATTCCCGGTGTTATACCATGTGACACTGTAATTTCCGCCAGAACCATTGACCGCATTTACTGTTCCGCCGCCATCGGTCCAATTTTGCCAATAGTCCGTCGCTGCGTTCGAGATTGCTGCAAACATCCCAAAGCTCATAGATGCTGCAAGAATAGCCGTCAACATTTTCTTCTTGAACTTAAACATCATACCTACCTCCCAAAATATTTTTTGTCACTACTTACCTACACACTACTTGTCCGTTGTTTCTCCTTGCCGAACATCACTTGTCTGTGTCCCCAATTCTGCTAAACTTCTTACTATCACCTCCCAACTTAGTAAATTATAGAATGTAAGCGTATACATAACTACCATGAAATTAAAGGTTTATCCTTACTTTTTTTACATATTTTAAATATATAGAAACTGTCTAGTAACCGAGATTCTAACGGGTTGCATGAAAATTTTACCGCCACAAAAAGAAAAGCCCTCCTACTGTCAATAGGAGAGCCTAGACGTTCATGACCTTTTTCGCTAATTCTATATTTAGAGTTTGAATATATTTGTCATTTGTTCATTCCTGCGCCTGCAATCTGGCAAACGATTTTATATCGTCTCTGTACTGAGCGTAAATCCTTCGATGACGGCATCTTCGTCAACCTCAATCAGGATACATCGTCTTCCTTGATAATTTACCTGCTTCACATACTTTAAATCCTGTGGGCTAACCGAAATTGTGGCAACCTTCGTATCGATCTTAATCGACTTTGACGTAAACTTCGGCATAACGCTGCTCGCCTTCAGTTCGTAGTTCCTATCATCGACGATCGTTTCAAACGCCCGTTCCACTTTTTCAGTCGTCACGTTCTCTACACCACTTACCGTTAGCACTTGCTCCACATCTTTATAATCCAGCCTCGGAGGCTCTTCCTCCTCCTCGTTGGTTTCAATCACTCGATGAATTTCCTCATACACATTTGCAAGGGTAGTCGCGTCCAGTTGTTCACCCGCCACTTCCTTCACGATATCTTCGAAGATGGCTCTCTCTTCCCGTGCCGTCACGGATCTTTCGGCATTCAAGACCTGTTCGATGAAATGCGAACTCGGTTCATTCGCTTTCCCCGTACAATACAGAATACGGTTTACATCGGAATAATTGTCCGTCACACTGGGATAGAAGAACCCTTGCTCCGGCGAACTGAGCTTGATGATCGGGTCTACATTGACGTTGTATTTAAATTCTCTTTCTACATAATCAAACAAAAGAGTTTTCCGTTGCTGCTCCGTGGAATTCACGCTGCACAGAATGAACGGATGCGCGAACACTTCATTTTTCTCGCTCTCCTCGGTCTCTTCATTTCTGCCCTTGGTCGGCTGATAGTATTGTCCGCGAACGAACGTGACCACCGTATCCCGTTCATATTTGACATCCACTAGCATTTTGTCCACCAGCAGCAGCAGCAGGTCCTGCCATTCCTCCGGATCACCAGTCACCAAAGCCTGGTGAAGCAGCACCCGCGTCGGCTCCTCCACTTCTTCCTCCTGAAACTTCAACTCGAACAACTTTTGATCCAATTCACCCGTCAGCAGTTTCTTGAAATTACCCATATACAACTCTTGCTTCTCTCTGTCCAGTAAGGCAAACGCCTGCCGCTCCCAATGATAGATTTCGTTGCTTTCCTTCATAATATACACGTTGAGAATGTCGTAAATGTTCAGCAAATCGTGATCCAGCTTAAATTGCTTGCGTATATGCGCGATTTCTTTCTTATTCATGGTTCGTTAGACAACTCCCTAAGAAGTAAATTGATCTTATCAGTATAGACGATATAAAAACCCTTCGCTAGAAGAGCTTTCTATTGTACAGCGTTGTCATCAATAGGCTTTGCAATAATTTATAGATAGCCTGTGACAATAGAAAGCGGAGAGCCCAAGTCTAGCTGGCTCTCCGTTTTCATTTCTTCGCCGACGGTGATCGACACTCCTAGAGCCTAAGGACTCGTAGTGACCAAAAGGTCTGCAAATGCCACAATCTCTCCACCATCATTAACAGCTACTACGCGCAGCATATAAGCCGTATCGGGCTTAAGCTCAGTAAGCGATATAGTTTTTTCACGGGTTGATCCGAACAGCTCATCATCAATATAGATGTGATAGTTCAAGTCTTCAACCCCAAAATCATCCCAATACAGGTTAATAACATCCACCGATTCTTCAGTCATCATATTAGCTATGACAGAATAGAGTCCGAATTGAAAGGATGCTTCGGCTACTCCGCCATTGCCATCATCAGCAATAATCGTGATTATAGTTGAACCCATACCATATGGAATAATAGTTATAATAACTCCTTCTGCTTCAACCTGTGCAATAGTGTCATCATCCGAACTGACTGTATACGTTAGCGTATCGCCATCGGCATCATGGAAAACCTCGCTCGCATCTATTTCAAATCGCATCTCTGTGTTTACCATCCGATCTGAGATCGGGTTGATGACCGTAGGTGCGGTATTGGTCGGTTCTGGTTCTGGTTCTGGTTCTGGTTCTGGTTCTGGTTCTGGTTCTGGTTCTGGTGATGGCGTTGGCGTTGGTGATGGCGTTGGTGATGGCAATGGTGCTGGTGCTGATGCTGGCGGCGGCGTTGGAGCCTGTGGCCGCTGTGCTGCCTCCTGCAGTTGTTTTAGTCGCTCCAATGCTTGCTGCTGCTCCTCGAAGCTCTGTCTTTCTGCTTCCGAAAGTTTCTGCTTTAATAACTCCTCCGCTAGCTTTGCGGCTTCTTCTTGTTTCTGCTTGTTCTCTTGCTCCTGCCGTTCTTTTTCTGCTAACAATTTTTTCAATAAGGAAGATGAGCCTTGTTCCGCTTGTTGACGCTGCTGCTCACGGAGCTTGTCTTGTTCCTCCTGCCGCCTCTTCATTTGGTCTTCCAATTGCTTCTGTCTTTCCTGCTGCTGCTTCTGCTGCTCTGATAATTGAAGCGGTGGGACATTATCGAGATCGATTCTATTAGTAGTGTTCTTATTGATCTCATCGATAAGTGCTTTTAATTGGTCTTCATTCATTTTCTTTTGATCAAGAGCCTGCCTCGCAATATTAGCTAACAGGTTCTCTAAATTATTCTGATATTGTTCAAGATCGACTTGAGACATTCCTAACGGAAGGTCACTAGGGTTAGACCCGGAAGCTCCGTTCTTCATTCTCTCCAGCATCTCCGCATTTTCTTGGTCGATCCGCTGCTTTTGCTTCAACAGCGCTTCGATGACAGCAGGCGAAGCTTGATTAACGAAATCGGCTGGATCAACCGGATAAGGGTTAGCAGACTGATTAGCGCCTGATCCTGGGATCATTTGCTGCGAAGGATACACAGGGCTCGGACTCTGGTTCGTTCCATTACCGCTTGACTGAACAAGACCACTGCCTACAAAGAGACTCGACTCTCCTGTAATAGGATCGATACCCACAAAAAATTGGGTTCCGCGAACGTCGTTCACAGCCGTCGGAGTCAACATTTTGAATGTATCCTTTGCGTTAACGAGAGAGGTTACGCTAGCCCCAACCTGTCCGCTCCAAAGGACAAAGCTTGTGTGATTGACATTCGACGCATTGCTTAAATTTGAAATATACAGCTCCGAGTTTTCGCTTATCGTTATTTCATCCTTGCGATCAACCGTTCTCAAAATCGCGCTTGAATTAAATTCAGTAGCGATTTGATCACCGTGATGAAGGCTTATGCCGTCATAAGCTCTAAAGGCCAATGAGCCGCCCGCCTGCTTTACCCATACCGTTCCTTTAATCTGATCCAGTTTCGCTGCTCTCGAATTACGATCAGCTACAGGCAGCTTATCGACGGCTTCTGCTATTCCTCTCAAAATAACCGTCCTTGTATTCTGATCCCATTCTACATCTGCTCCAAACGCCTCACTGAAATATTTAACTGGGATATAGGTTTCGCTAGCTTTGATATAAGGCGCTGTATCCATCTCTTGCCGCTCTTCCACATCAGCTGCTGCATTCTTGATAGAAATCACATGACTTCCTACCTGCAGCTTGATTCTCACATCGCCCTTTGTTAATTCAATTGCGCGCTCGTTATCATTAAATCGAACCTCATAGCCCATCGCTTCACTTAACGCTCTAACAGGAACCATCGTGTTTCCCTTTGCAATCTCGGGCTGCGTATCAAAGCTAATGATTTGATCCTCATACACAACCTTCACTTGATCATTTTGCGGCAAATTGCTCGGAAGCTCGTAAAATTCAAGCTCGCGAATTTTGTTGTTATAGCTGTCCGCAATGAGCAAGTTGCCATTTGGCAAAGCGGCTACATCTGTCGGATGATGAAGCAGGTTGTGACCGTTAATGCCGTCTACATGACCAAATTGTGCAGGTACTCCAGCAATTGTACTCACTTGTCCATTCACAAGATAACGAATCGTATGGTTTAAGCTGTCAGCAATAATCAGCCCTTGCTCCTCCGTGACAGCAATTCCTCTAGGAAAACGAAAGCGAGCTTCTGAGCTGGACCCATCCGCATAGCCGCCTCCAGCATACAGAGCGCCCTTCGCATACACAGGCATCTCCCCTTGAGACAAGCCTGCCGCCGTTGAAACAGTACCTTCCGCCAAATCTATATAACGGATAACATGATTGCCTGTATCGCTTACATATAAATTTCCTTTATTATCTATTGCAACGCTGGTAGGCTCATTAAACTTGGCTGCTGACAATTCACCGTCCGCATAATCGCCCGCAAGAACCGCATAACCGCCAATAACCTCGATGACACGATCAGATGCAGCGTTCAGCGTAGTGACCTGTCCATCAGGTGTAATTTGTCGAATTAAATGATTCAGTGTATCCGCAACATATAGAGTTCCATCCTTAGCAACAGCAATATCCTGAGGTTGATAGAATCTCGCTTCTTTACCTTTCCCGTCTTCATGACCGAGAATGCCGTCTCCAGCAATTGTTGATACCATTCCATCTTTTGAAATTTTACGAATCAGATGATTTTCTGTATCCGCGATATATACATTGCCTTCCGAATCCGTATCCATGCCCGAAGGACCGTTGAATACAGCCGTTTGCTTCGTACCGTCGTTCCAGCCTCCACTCGGAATTCCACTGGCATCTACGTCTAGTATAAAGCCCGCATAAGTGGAAACCTGACCATTCTTAATCTGTCGAATCAGATGGTTCCTGCTGTCTGCAACAAGCACAGAGCCATCCTTCAATACAGCCATTCCCTGCGGCATACGGAAAGACGCTTCCAACGCTGCTCCGTCCCAATCATCAAAATCACCATTGCCTGCTAACACGGATACGCTTGTCAGAGCTTCATGGTTACCGCTCGAAGGCAGCTCATTTTGTATAGCAGCTGCTCCTGCAGCTCCAACTGCTCCTGCAATCGTGTTTCCAATCAATGTCAAAATCATGAAAGCCATTATCAATTTACGTCCTATTACTCTCATATTGTCCCACCTTCTGTCCCTAAATTTTTCAATGTGATTATTATCGTATACAATGAATGCACACATCACAAAAAAACTACTCTTCGAGGAACCCCCCTATCTTTCGAGCCTAAATGACAGCATAGATCGAATGATAAGGGAACGTATCCTACGAAAGTAGTAGAGTGCAAAAAACTATCCTTAATTTTTAATAATATTTAATTCTTTCGCTCGCACAACGGCTTGTCCCCGCCGCTTCACACCAAGCTTTCCAAAGATATTAGAGGTATGCGTCTTGACCGTCGTTTCCGATATGCCTAATCGTTCCGCAATATCCTTGTTGGATAATCCCTCTGCAACAGCAGTTAATACTTCAAATTCCCTGTTTGTTAACGGTTCAATCAAATTCTGATTCGCCAGTTCTGGAACAGATGGAGCACGGTCTTCTGCAGCTGCCGTCTCCTCCTGCAGCAGACTCGAATAGATCATTCGTGTGGCGATAAGCTCCAGTACATGCAAATCACGATCCGTAAACACACACGACACATGCCGATTTTCCAAATACAGCAACAGAGGCGACCGCTTCTTCGGAACCCTAATCGGCATGCAGAGGATCGATTTCGGGCGCTCGCTCTGTATATAAGAGTCCTTCACATAGTAACTTTGGAGTGCATCTTGCAGCACAACCGGTTCATTGGTCATTAGCACATGTCGCAAGATGCTTTCCGAATATGCGTGGGAAATCTCCTGGATCGGCGCTTGTTCTGACTTGGCTTCGATCTGATAGCAGTCGTCTCGGCAGCTCAGTACGTATCCGTGATCCGCGCCCGCTTGCCGAAGTGCTGCCTCAAGGAAGCCCTCCTGCCACTTGTCCTTATTCAGCTTGGAAGACAACGTGACAATCTGCTGCATAAGTTCGTCTCCAGTTATCAAATTTCTGCGCTCTTCAGATGCGTGATGCTCCAGCATTTCTACATCTGTATCCTTATTTTCGATCTCCAAGATCTGATCTTCTCTTGGCTTCAATGCATCATTTAACAGATCATCATAGTCATCTCGGATCTGCGTCACCTTGGAGGTGAGGCCCCATACAGAATAAGCGGTACATGCATCCATCATGGCGATTGTCGCTCCTGCACGGCTCTTTACGATCGTATGATAATACACAGCCAGCCGTTCACAAGCAATGCCTTCCATTAAAGCATACTGCTCTGCTCTCGCTCGATTAACCGCAGCTGAATACTTCTGCAGCACATCCAACTGATTCCCTTTGATTCGTTCCCATTCCGCTTTCAAAAGCAGATGTGCAGAGGTGTCTGATCCAAGAACTCCCTTCCATCTTTGCATTTTTCCTAGTTGTGTGCGGATTGCTCGTCGAATGCGCTTACGTTCATGGTCATTCACTTCAGGGTATAATGCAGCCAGCGTCAACGTTTCATACAAGCGCTGTTTACGGATTCGCACCCAATCGGACGCAAACTCATTCTCCTTTGCTCGCCCAGCCCAGTACATAGCTTCCCTGTAATAGCCGGATAAATAAGCGGCTTCCAGCTTGCAGACATAGCTGTAATTATCCTCACTATCGTGTTCTGAAGCATCTAACGACTCCGGGATAGCGACGAAGCTGCTCTGCAAAGTCTCATCTTGCAGAGCTGCTACATAGCTTCTTGCAATCTGTACGATTTCCAGCGTCTTATCATTTGCGTTCAACCGTTGATGATCCTCAAAGTAATCCAACAAATCAGATAAAACAAACAAGCTTCCATGATGCGTAATAAGACATGTGATCACAGCCAGATTAGCAAAGTCCTTATCCCCCAACTTCACCCCGCGACGCATCGCCTTGTTCAGATAAGCTGATGCCTCTGCAGGAGAATCCAATTGAATAGATAACGCAATAATATAATCGAAGCGATGATTCGACCACGTACGAAAAAAATCTTGGTTGGTTGCAGCGCTCAAGCTGGGAATTGGAATAGCTCGGGTATAGTGCGGAAGCGCTCTCTGTATCAGAATTTCATACGTCATGATAATATAGGCCAGGTTCTCATTGATTCCCATCTTGATCCCATAGCGAATAAATCTGGCCAACAGATCGATTAAAGCCTTTGCATTGTACATGAGCAGCGGTAAAGAAACCATTTGAATGAACCAGCATAACGTCTTATAATCTTCTTCGTGATTAACAGGTAATTGATGAAGCTTATTATGTACTCTAGACAAGAGCAGTTGGGTATGCGCTACTTCCTTAAGAATTGACACATTAGATGCTTTAGTACGCAAGTTCCATCCATAAGCTGCCAATGCCTCCCTCCCATACTTGATCGCAATCTCGTCCTCAACAAAGGTATGCATCTGAATCAAGGGCGTCCAGATCTGTGAACGTTCTGCCAGAGTCATTTCCCGATCATGCTTCGTCAACTCCAGTAATAGCTCTCTCGCCTGTTCAATATTGCTGCTCATATATTCATTCCAAGCCAATGCCAGCTTCAACTGAACATAAAGCGAACTTGAATCACTTTCCGGGTCTCCACTTACAAGCTTCAGCCCCGCTTCGGCATATCGTTTCCCCATGGCATATTTCCCGCTGTCGAGAGCATTCCGCGCTGCATGAAGATTATACTCAGGAAGCTGCGCCATCTCCTCCGCTTCCATATAGGCAGCACCAAGATTCAGATGATCGGTCGGAGCTAACAGAGTCTCGTCATTCCATTCGAGCTGACGGTGCCGCAGCAGCAGCCTCCCAATCTTCAGATGCCTAAGCGCGTTCTGTTGCTCATCAAATACATACGCCATCTGACGCATATGATCATCCAGGAACAGATAAAGCAACCTATCATCTTTATATCTAGGCTCCGTATCATCCTCACGGCATACAATTCCTGCTGCCTCTGCTTCCTGCAGCAAGCGAAATGTTTCTTGTGGCGAATAGTCACACGCTTCCGACAGGAGCGATAAACGAAACCCCGGTCCAATAACAGCAGCCATGGACAACAGCATCTTCGTTTCATCGGAGAGATTGGCAAAGCTCGCCTCCATCAATGAAAGATTAGGCTCCAGACTGCTCATGGTTCCTATAATCTCAGTATCCCATGTCCATTGGCGCCGCTGCTCGTCGAAGCTGAGCTTCTGCTCTCTTAACCAGCCTTCCAGCAATTGTCGTATGGCCCCAGGATAACCTCCAGTATGATCATACACAAATCGTGCCAGCAATCGGATTCGAGCCGAGTCTTCAACCATCACATCGGATAAATATTGCCTAATGTCTTCATATTGCAGGTGGGAAAGCGCAATTTGTTCGGCAGGATGAACACGCAATCTCTCTGATAACCAAGCAAGCTTAATTTCGGGCCTCCGACTCTCTTCATCCAAATCACGATTCAGCTCCGTGCGCCAAGCCCCGATCAAGACGAGCCCAGGAATCGTTATCGTTTCCTCCAGCGTAAGCTTGCGAATGACAGAACCCGTTCCTTCATCCACCCATTGCAGGTTATCCATAAACAGAACGAATGGAGATTTACCTTCAGCAAAGCAACGAATCACGGCGAGCAGCAGCTCCTCACATTGATTCTGATCAACTGCTTCCGAGGTCGATTTCTCATCCGACTTTTCTCCAATTAACGGCTTAATCTCAGGCAGTAACGAGACAAGCACCCTTGAGTCGCGACCGCATTCGGTATACAGCCTATCCTTTAAACTCTCTATTACCTCTTGCGGATCGCTCCACAACTGATGAATCCATTCCCGCAAGGCTTGCAGAAGGGGCTCATACGGCTCGGCATATTTCTGTCGATCATATTCGATGCTCCCTGTAACGAACCTTCCGCCTCTGTACGCAATATCCTGCTGAAACCTGTGAATTAGAGTGGTCTTGCCGCTTCCCTCATCACCCGTCACCCAGCGAAACACTTGCAAGCCCTGTAGTGCCTGTTCCAGCCCATCTTCCAACTGCTTCATAGCAAAGCTGCGACCGTACAAAGCATCTGATAGACGAAACGAACGGAGCTTGTCCATTGAGCCTAGCTCAAAAGGAACTAGCATTCCGCTGCTCTCCAGCATGCTCTCGCATTGCTTAAGATCGTCGAGCATTCCGTAAGCGCTCTGGTAGCGTTCTTCAGGTGACTTAGCCAGCAGCTTCAGAATGATCGATTGTAAAGGTCCATCCCATTCCTGCCGAATCTCGGACAGCGGCTGCGGCACCTTATAAATATGTACATCGTCCCAATCCTCGTGATGTTCAGGTCGAAACGGCATTTGTCCCGTCAACATCTCATAGAAAATGACCCCCAAAGCATAAAGATCACTTCGCTGATCTGGCACACGATTGATCCGCCCCGTCTGCTCTGGAGCACGATAGGCTGCATCCCATTCTATGCTTTCACCCAGAATAGCTTCCTTAGGCTCACATTGGATGCTGATATTCGAAGGGTTCAAGTTCCCAATCATTGCAGTCTGATGATGTGCACTACAAACCATCTCCGTTACCAGGATCGAGAGTTGTATAAACTCCGCTAGTTCCATAGGAGAATCCGCTATGTAATTTTTTAATTTCTGTCGATTGTCATTCATCATAAGAACACCTAAAATTTTTATTTAATTCTTATACTTCATGATACGAAGCGATTAGTCAAGCAGTGAAACGGATGGAAAAAATAGAAAAGGCCGAGTGACGTTCAGGAATATCTCTGAACATCATTCGGCTCTATAACATCTGGATCCTTCGATATGCTCTATAATATTGCATTGCTTGTTGTTCATAATTATTATCAATGTCACGATGATTAAATTCACTACATGCAAGTGCATGACGTTTCCAACGAAATGAAGGACGCTCCGATCGGGCGTCCTTCCAGATACTAGCTAAGTGAATCCAACAACTTCTTCAACTGTGGGTTAAGCTCCAGCACATTCAAGATGATCTGCAACGCTTCTGCACGTGTGGCATTGCCCTTGGGATCGAATCTTCCATCCCCTTTACCGCTAACGATACCTGCTTGCGCTGCTACTTTGATCTCGCTAGCTGCATAAGAACCATTCAGATCATTGAAATTGCCTTTTGTTGTGTCATTCGCCAAGTCGTTAAGGTTTACAATGCGGGACAGCATGACAACCATTTCTTCACGTGTAATCGTTTGATCCGGCTTGAACGTACCGTCCTTGTAGCCATTCATGGTGGATTAGCCCATTTATGAAACCTAAAGGAAACTTTAAGTTCGTGCTTGCAACGCACCTCTGGCAACCAGCATATAACCGGCCCCCCGAACCGTAACGATTCTCTCCGGGTGGGCAGGGTCAGCCTCGATTTTCCTGCGTAAATTACTGATGTGTACAGCGACCGTTCTCGTATCCTCCAGACTCTCCGTTCCCCAGATGAGCTGAAACAACGCATCGACGCTGACGACACGATTAACATGTTGTGCCAAATAGGACAGCAGACCGAACTCTTTTTTCGATAAAAAGATCGTTTCACTCCCCATGATGACGGACTGTGCGTAGAAATCCAGCGTCAATCCCGGCAACTCCAGCAGTTGTTCCCTTCTGCCCGTCGACACTCTGCGAAGATGCGCCTTGATCTTGGCCATGAGTACTCCTGGACTAAACGGCTTGGTCACATAATCGTCGCCGCCATAGGATAATGCGCTGATTTTCACCTCGTCTTCCTCACAGCTGCTCAGAAACACGATCGGCGCATTCGTGTAGCTACGTGCGTTCCTGCACCAATCAATGCCGTTTTCATTAGCCAGCAGTACATCCAGTACAATCAAATCCGGCTCAAACGATGTAAGCTGTTTTATAGCTTCTGTCCCGCTATGACTGTAGGAGGATATAAAGCCCTCACGCTCGCAATACGCCTGAACAATCTCGCAGATATGGGGATCATCATCGACGATCATTATTTTGTGCGTGTCCATCACACCGTCACCTTCCTTCATTTATAATACAAGGAAGCGATACATAGAATATCGAACCCGTCTTGCCGTCGCTCTCCGCTCGAACCGTCCCTCCATGCGCTTGTACGATTTCCCTGCAAATCGCCAGCCCGAGCCCGCTGCCCTCTACTCCCTTTTCCACGCCCGGTCGATCATACCTGTAATTGCGATCGAAGATTTGCTCGAGCTGATCTGGAGGAATACCCATGCCAGAATCTTGTACGCTAATGATCGCATAGCGGGTAGAATTCACCTCGTAAACAGCTAGCGCAATACGCACCAGTCCCCCCCTAGGGGTGAACTTCATTGCGTTCAACACCAGATTAAACAACGCCTGCTCTAGTCTTTGCGCATCCATCTCGACAACAGGCAAGTTCGATCGTTGATCTTCCGCATCTCCGATATCCAGTATGAAATTGAGCCCTGCGTCACGCACAACCAGCTCATATTGTTCAAAAAAACGACGCAAGAAGTGAATCACATGAACCGGCTCCATTCGGTACGAGACTTGTCCCGTCTCCAAATGCGACAAGAAGGACAACTCCTCGATCATGCGGTTAATCCTTATCGTGTTATCCCGGATATACTTCAGGTACTGTTCATTGCGTTCCGGCTTGACCCTGTCCTGCACAGCTTCTACATAACCAAGCATGCTGGACAGCGGCATACGCAGATCATGCGTAATATAGGCAAGGAGCTTCTTCCTCCCTTGCTCGGAGTGAAGCAACCGGTCATACGAAGTGCGGAGATCATCATGAGCTGCGGATAAGGCCTGTGTACGCTCCTGCACGGTCCGCTCCAAATTCATATTCATTTGGGTCAGCTTGTTGTTAGCGTCCTGCAGCTCGCGTGCAATTCTCTCCTCGTTCGCCGCCGCCCTCGTAAATCTCGAAGAAAGCAGCATCATCTGTGCGATCGTAAACACCAACAGACCAAGAGGTGAAGTACTGCCGATTCGTGACCATTCGTTGTAATATAAAAAATCGTTGATGACCGTCACTAAAGCAACCACAGATACCAGCAGAAAGATCAGCGCTCCCTCCATACGCCGCAAAGCTGCTTGGACCAGTCCAACCATCAGATAAACCATATGGAAAACAACCATCACACCGATCATCAGTAATAATTTTGTATATATGAGTGCAGGGGTCACCACAACAATGATACAGAATGCGCCGGTTACGATCCGCGTGCCAAGATGAAACCAACGCGACACAGAATTTGGAAAGATGCAATCAGAGTACATCGTGATGATGTATCCACTGCTGCAAAGAATCAGGTACTCGATCTTGAACTGCAAGCCCCATGGAAAAGCTGGCCACAATTGTGTGAGCAAGAGTTCACCGACCAGCAAGGATCGGATACCGAACAACATGGTGAACAGACCAAAATACAATGTAGCCCTGTCTTTGCGTCGCAGGACGAACAACAGCAAGTGATACACGCCAATCACCAGCAGGCTAGCGGTGATGAACATTTCAGCGGCGATTTTCAGATTTGTCCTGACCGTTAACACATCACTGCCGCCTAACTCTATATACTTGGTGATGCCGCCTCGCTTATGATGGAAGTTGGCTACTTGCATAACCAGCTCCACCCTGTCATTCTCGGGCTGAAAGAACACCAGCTTCGTTGCCAAATGCGGGGTCACGCCACTCTTGTCCTGACCAACCACACCAACTTCTGCCAGCAGCTCGCCATTAACCCATAATTTATACGCATGAAAGATAGTAGGCAGCCGCAGAGCAAGCCGCTCATTCCTATCCTGCTCGCTAAGCTCTATGACCACCCGAAAGGTTGCAAAGCCTGTACCGTTCAGTTGCTGACCATCTAACCGATAACCTAGCCAGGAGCCCGGGATGTTGATCCAGCGGTCATTATTTCCATCTCTTGTAGAACGAATCTGTATGTCCTCAGGCGACAGCAGCTCTTGCCAGTAGAACTCCCACTCCCCTTTTAACTTTAGCGGATTCTCACTGACATGAACCTGCGTTAAATCCAGAATGCCTTTTTCACTTCGAAACTTAGGGGAGTCCGGTGCAGAGATGACAGCATAGCTTGCAACCAAACCAATAACAACGGCAGCAGCTATATGAAGCAAGATCGTACGAGAACCGAATCGGAGAATACCCCTCATTATGAAACCGACTCCAATCTACAGGATGCGCGATAAGTAAGTTGATTATCTAAATAATATCATCATAATAGGAAAATGTACCCTACAATTATCTGCGAGGCGTTGAACACGAACATCACGATGAGGTCCTTTTTTGAACGTAAGAAAAACCGTCCACCCCCGGACGGTTCATTAACATACAAACCCAAGTTTACAGCAAGAAGAGAATGTTCAACGAGACATCCGCTTGCGCAACAATCTTAAGTGGAACTTCATAGTCCGCCCAGTTCCTAGACTATCAAATCAAAAATGCAATAAATAATCGTTGATTGGACAGACTCGGGAATGGGTAGATGCAATCACTCAACATGAAAGTAGAATTTCAGCAAGCATCACACGTCTTCCAAACCTTCGTTCACGTCCAAATAGATCATTCTGCTGATTCTGCGTTGTTCTCATTGATATTCTTAAAATGTATTCGATATTTCGAATATAATAAGCCGAATGAGCAAGTTTATATATGAATATTCGAGTAGAATGAGCTGAACTATAAACCTCATGGTATATGCTACAAATTTCACTTCTTGTCGGGGAATGATATTTTTGAGAAATAACAGACTCCTGGAAAAAATAATTATAGTTGTAAATTATCTTTGATAATTATTGAAGGGATGTTACTGTAAGTGGTAATAAAAACCAAGGGGGAACTCGCATATCTAGCCCACTAAACTGCGAAATCCCTTACCTGAAAGGGGGATTATTTTGAACCAGTCATCAACCGGAACATTCATACGTAATTTCGAACATAGAGATATGCCTTTGCTTGGCGAGTTGTACCAATCCGTAATAGCAAAAGAAAACGCAATATTTTGGTGGGTTGGGGACGAAGATCATTGGGGAAATGTTTACTGTGCATTTGAAGATGGGAAAATGGTTGCTAAGGGGCAAGTTGGCATTATTAACGTTATACCTCCCGGTCGTTCAAAAGAAAATAATCACTCCATATATATTAATCTGAAAACCATTCCCGAAAGAGAACATGACATGGATTTGCTCGACAACGTCTATCAGTATCTTTACATAAGAGCAAATCAATTAAAGGAAACATTGCCTGAAGAATATGGAACAATACTTTGTGTTGGTAATGATTCAACCGAAACAGCAAACAATCAGTATTTTATCCAAAAAGGATATCAACGTCTGAATAGTTTATATGGCATGAATCGAGATTTGAATGAACCGATTCCTGAGTTAAAGCTGCAAGAAGAGTTTCAATTCTCACACTGGAAGATGGAGACATCTGATGAAGAAAAAGAATACCTTGATCTAGATGCTGAAATTTGGCCTGACACGCCAATAGGTCTTCATCGGCTATCTGAAAACAAAAATAACAAACTATGGACATCTATGGTCATACGTCAAAGAGGCACAATTGTTGGCGGGCTGATGGCATGGCAGGAAGCAGACCACGGTGTAATAGAGGATGTTTTCGTCCGCGAGCCCTGGAGAAAGCGTGGCATTGCCAAGTACTTGCTTACACAAGCTCTGAAGTATCTCAAAGCTAATCAGTTGCAATCCGTTAGCCTCATGGTACTAACTACGAATAAATCCGCTTTGGCTCTATACGAATCGGTTGGGTTCTGCGTGGATAAAGAAGAAGTAAGGTACTTTACAGAGCTAAATTAGGCGACACAAAAAGAGGGGGTGAGTTTAGGCCCCTCTTCTCCCAGCGAGGATATCACGCACCGTGTTCGGTTGTACTCCCCTTCCCACAACCCATTAAAATGTATTCGATATTTCGAACATAATAAGCCTAATTACCACTAAACGATCAAATATATATGAATTTTCATATATATTTACAGATTTTCTCTTCCTGTATAAACGACTTCCTACTTTTACAGCCGATATTGCTAATACGATAACTAATTGGAGGTCAACTTTAACCATTTCGCTGTCCATGTCTCTGCACGCAGCATCTCTTCTGGTCTGCCTTCGAATACAATATGTCCTCCTTGTTTTCCTCCTTCTGGACCGAGTTCGATGACCCAGTCGCTCACTGCTATAAAGTCTAAATTATGTTCGATGATGATCACGGAATTGCCTCTGTTTACAAGCGTTTGAAATACGTCTAGCAGTTTTCCATTATCTTTCGTATGCAGTCCTAAGGATGGCTCGTCCAATAGGTAGATTTGGCCTTCTTTTTGCAAGTGGCTTGCAAGTTTTAGACGCTGAATTTCTCCTCCGCTCAGTGAGCTTGTCGTCTGTCCTAAGGTTAGATACCCTAATCCTACGTCTTTTAACGTGTTCACTCTTTTGATGATCTTTGGCATTCGAAAATAGGTCATAGCCTCATCGATCGTTAAACCTAAAATTTCTACAATATTTTTATCTTGATACCGGTATGACAGCGCCTCATCTGAATATCTCGTACCCGCACATGCTTCACAGGGGATAGTCACCGGATCTGCAAATGCAACGTCTGGCGTGATCACTCCTTTTCCTTCGCAGACAGGACATGCTCCTAAGGAATTAAAGCTGAACAAACCTGCTGGTTGTCCTGTTTCTTTCGAAAATATGGAGCGAATATCATCCATGATTCCCATATAGGTAGCTAGTGTCGAACGGCTCGAAACTCCTATACTGCCTTGCCCTACCATGATCGTTTCTGGATAACTTTCCGCGAATGCTTCCAGCATTAAGGAGCTTTTACCTGATCCAGATACTCCACATATAGCGACCAGGACATTTTTAGGAATGTTTACGCTTATATTTTTTAAGTTATTGTGACTTGCATTTTTTATTGTAAAATGACCTTTGATATCTCTTGGATTTTTGTTTATGTTGAGGCTGTAGTTTAGGTTGGTTGCAGCAGAAGAGTTTTCTAGTCCTTCCAATTTTCCTTGATAGACCACTTCTCCTCCATGTACACCTGCTCCTGGCCCCATCTCAATGATTTCATCCGCTGCTTTAATGACGGACAGATCGTGCTCAATGACGATGACCGTATTATGTTGTTCTTTGATACTTTGCAGCATCTGTATTAACATGTCCACTTCTTCTGGATGAAGTCCTGCACTCGGTTCGTCGAATATGTATGTGATATTGTTCAGACTGCTCCCTAAATGACGAGCGATTTTTACTCTTTGCGCCTCGCCGCCGGACAGCGTGCCCATTTTTCTGGAAAGGCTCAAATAACCTAATCCCATGTCCACTAGTTGTTGGATCAGTGGAATCGCTTGGAGCGCAATCGATTCCCCCATTGGGCCATTGATGTTCTTTAGTTCCCCGAGTAATTCTGTCAGCTCTAATTGATCGTATTCTGCTATATTTAAACCGTTTATTTTACATTCCAACACCTTGGGGTTCAGGCCGGAACCTTGGCAGGTTGGGCACAATGCATGTGTGGATACAGCCAGGACGTCATCTTGGGATACTTCTTTGAGCTTAGTGACATCTCTATGGATATAAAGACGTGTAAACCTGGGCAATAACCCGTCCCACTCATGGGGTTGAGGCCCGTTCTTCGTGTGAAACGGCGCAAAGACTTTTTCCCCTTCCGGGGGTCCATACAGCAGCAGGCGACGCTCTTCTTCGGAGTAGTCCTTAATGGGTTTATCCGGATCGAATAATCCGCCGGTCATCATCCATCTGCCTTGCCAACCGGACGGTGATAATGGCTTAAATTTCACGGCATAATCTCGAAGCGACTTATCGTAATCGATCATCTTATTTACATCGGGTGTGATAACCTCCCCAAATCCACCACATTGCGAGCATCTGCCAAAGGAGCTTTGACTTGAGAAATCACTAGCAGAACCTATGGCTGGCTCTCCTATTCTGGAGAACAAAAGTCTAATCAATGGATGGATATCCATAAAAGTGCCGACGGTTGAGCGGGAATTGCCCCCTATAGGCCTTTGTTCGACAACGACAACCGGGCTTAAATTTTGCATCAGATCGGCTTGAGGTCTTTCATATCTTGGCATTTGATTCCTGACATAGAGGGGATAGTTCAAGGTCATTTGTCTTCGGCTTTCCGTTGCTAATGTATCGAATACAACGGAGCTCTTGCCTGAGCCTGAAAGACCCGTAAATACGATGATTTTTTCTTTGGGTATGTTTAAATCTATATTTTTCAGATTATTTTCTTTAAGCCCTCTTAAAATGATCTCATCTTTTATTTCTGACATTGTACCATCCCTTCTATGCCGAATATATTTCACCCATTGTCCTTCTGATCACACTTCAACATTCTTTTCAAAATTATCGAGCAGTGCACGCACTTCATCCGTTGACTTGGTGCTCATCATTTGATGTCTTAATTCACTAGCCCCGCGGAAGCCTTTGACATACACCTTGAAGAAACGCTGAAGCCCTGACATGGCACGTGGCAGCTCTTCGATATATTGATCATGAAGATCCAGATGCAGCTTTAGAAGGTCCAGGTATTCTTTCGGGCTATGCTCTTTGGGTTCTTGTTCAAAAGCGAACGGATTGCTGAATATTCCCCGCCCAATCATAATGCCATCTACACCGTATTGCTCCGCAAGCTTTAGCCCTGTTTCACGGTCAGGAATATCTCCGTTAATGGTTAGAAGAGTATTTGGCGCCACTTCATCACGTAATGTCTTAATTTCCGGAATCAGTTCCCAATGCGCATCCACTTGGCTCATTTCCTTCCTTGTTCGCAAATGAATAGAAAGGTTCGCAATATCCTGTTTTAATACATGCGTTAGCCACCCCTGCCACTCGTCGATCTCCTCGTATCCAAGTCTTGTTTTTACACTTACAGGCAGTCCTCCCGCTTTGGCGGCTTGAATAATTTCTGCTGCGACATCAGGGCGAAGAATCAGGCCGCTCCCCTTCCCTCTCGATGCCACATTTGGAACAGGACAGCCCATATTAATATCTACGCCTTTAAACCCCATTTCTGCCATCCCGATACTCATTTGCCGGAAATATTCGGGCTTATCTCCCCAAATATGGGCAACCATAGGCTGTTCATCTTCTGTAAACATCAAACGTCCACGCACACTTTTGTGCCCATCGGGGTGACAATAACTCTCCGTGTTTGCGAACTCTGTAAAAAATACATCAGGTCTGCCCGCTTTGCTCACCACATGACGAAACACAACATCGGTCACATCTTCCATGGGAGCAAGCACAAAAAAGGGCCGCGGCAGATCCCTCCAAAAATTATTCATCAAATCAAACTCAAATCCTTTCATTATATAGAAACGACATCAAACTCTCGTCCATTATTCTTAAGTCAACGGTTCCACATCTTTAACACTTATAACATGCCTGATCACTTATGATCAACCAGATGTGCTCAGGGATATTACAAATGATAAAAAATAAAAAGCAGCTTATTGGATCTCAGTAAGCTACTTTTAGGCATATGGGTTGGTTTATTTGAGCAATGCGATTTAAAGCTCTCTATAGGCTGGCTGCATGAACTCTGGAGCGGATTGACCCACCGGGTGTTCAACATATGGCGACTGAACTGACGCTTGGATTTGATCTTGCAATGGCATTGTCGGCGGTGCTTGCGGATAGGGCTCATCTACAAACATAATTCTGCGCTGAACTTGCATGAGCCCATTCACAATGCGAAGCGCGATCCAAAAAAGTACAACTCCCACGCCTACGTAAAACATATATTGCTGATTATAGGTCCAATCGATGTGAAAATAACTGAACAAACTATGTTCCAAAATATCCAGCTGCATTTCATTCATCAATATAATATGCACGACAGGAAGGGTAATCAATCCTAGTCCTAGTGAAATCACCGTTACCATAATAACAAAGAATACAATGCCTGTTACAAATCTCATGATGACGAGCAGCAGATTTCGAATAAATAGCCCACCGTCAAAACCTCTCACCATTCGCATAAACCAGTTCTGCCCGGCATTAGACTGTGGATTGTAGGTATACGAAGCAGGAGCAGCCGGTAAACCTAAAATTTGTCTAATCATGCTTTGTTCAAATTTCACAATCCCATCCAACAGCTTAGCTACTCCAAAAAACAAGGGTATTCCGATAAATATGGGAGTTAAAGCAATGGAAAGAGCGAGCCCCGTTATCGCTACTGTAAAATAAATAATTCCTAACGGGAGAGATAGCAATAAATAGAGGATCGTTGCATAGGTTTTTGGATTGAAAAGCACCCAGTTCACTTTACCTGTCGGCGTTTTGGCATTCACTTCTGTTGCCTTCATATCAAACACTTCCTTTGATTCATAAGTTCACGTTCTAAGTTATGAATCCTATTATAACCGCCTTATTCGGCTGTCATAACCGTCTTAGGGAGTGTCTGAACCTAGTCTTTAGGCTAGGATCTATATCCGCTCAATAGAAGTTCTGTTACATTTGCTATGGAGCCGAGTGGGGGATCGAACCCCATACCTCCAACTTTTACTCATAATACTGACATTATTATATCTGTTTTCGAAACATAATGAATAAATACAACAAACGATAGAATCGTTAAGAAAATAATCATTGCTGTATCTTTAAAAGAATCCTTAACGCGAATATGTGAAAGGATGCCGCCTACACCTGTAATAGCAAATATAAGCGCACCTGCCGTTGCAAAGGTTGAAGCCCAATATCCAACAATTAAAAGTGCTGCCCCTGCTAATTCAACAATCCCAGTTACAAATCGAAACCATTGGGGCAATCTCAAATGATTAAATGCTTCCACATGCATCTTGATCCCCGTAACTTTTCCGAATCCTGCAAATAGAAACATGATTGCAAGGATTCCTTGTAAGATATAAGTTAATATTTCCACGACACGTCTCACTTCCTTCTTCGATTTCGTGTTACTATACGTTACTTCGATAAAGCCCTGCGTACCATTGGTGCTACTTTGTTCGCCAGTAGATCCATTGCTTTTTCTACCCGAGATAATGGCTGACCCCCCAGATCGAATTGTCCCATGAAGCGTGAATGCCCGAATAGCTCATGCTGATGCAAGATTTTCTCTGCTAATTCTTCTGCACTACCGACTGCCAATATTTGTCCTGCTGCTCTCTGAGGCGTCAATTCCTCTTCCGTCGTTCGAAAGTGTTGACCACGCTCCTTTAAAAAGTATCCGAAATATTGATTGTAGTGCGAAACAAATTCGGTAATCGCTTGTTCTCCAGTTTGCGCGATATACGAATGCCCCGACACTGAAACCCTTAGCTTGCTTAGATCATGACCTGCTTCTCTTGCAGCTTGCCAATAAAGGTCTACTAATGGCTTGCTGGATTCTGGACGACCGCTTAGCAAGCCAAGTGCCATATTTACTCCAAGTCTTCCTGCACGAACGGCACTTGCAGGTGTACCTCCCACCCCAATCCAAAGGGGAAGTTTCTTCTGAACGGGTCTAGGTGCTATTTGTGCATTTTGAAGAGAAGAACGAAACTTTCCTTGCCAGCTAACCACTTCCTCTTCTTGCAATTTCATAAACAGATGCAGCTTTTCATCAAACAATTCATCATAGTCATCCAGACTTTCTCCAAAGAGAGAGAATGATTCTAAAAATGCCCCACGTCCTACAATAATTTCAGTTCGTCCGTTAGATAATAAATCAAGCGTTGCAAAATCTTCATAGACACGTACTGGATCCGCTGTGCTAATCACGGATAGGGTACTGGTTAGTTTAATATTTTTCGTTTCGCGTGCAATCGCTGCGAGCAGCATGGCATAAGAAGATGTTACAAAATCCAGACGATGATGTTCGCCAACACCAAATATATCGAGGCCTGCTTCATCCGCCATTTTGGCCATTTGAATAATAGCCTCGACTCTGGAATGTGCGTTAGGGATATTTCCACTTGCATCAGATATTCGTTCTCCTAATGAATACACTCCGAACTCAAATTCGACCATTCTCTTACCTCCTAGTCAATTTTAAATCATGTGCTCCCGAATCATGACTTTTCCCGCCCAACAACTTTCGCTTATACAACACTTGTAGTAAAATCAATATAACAACTTGAATAACTGTAAGCAATCGACAGTATTTCAGATCTATCGCTTAACCAACATAATGGCAAAAATGTCTAAAAAGTAGGTGGGAATGCTATGGAAAAACAGATCGATCCCCGTATTCTTCGCACTCGTAAGCTCATTATGGACGCATTTATTGAGTTAACAAAGAAAACAGATTTTAATGACATCACAATCGGGGATATTACATCTGCCGCAACGGTTAATCGCGCAACCTTTTATAATCATTTCATGGACAAATATGACTTGCTTGAAAAAGTGCTAAGTGAAAGCGTGATGAGAGAGGTCCTTCAAGAAGTTAGTATGCATGAGGTCATTAACGAAGAGACGATTAAGTCGATCTTTATCTCGATTATTAAGTTCCACACATCGGTTGGTAACCAGTGTCAGCGAAGTTATGAAGCTTTTACACCCCAAATAGAAACGATCTTTAAAAAGGAACTCCAAGCCTTTTTTTCAGAGTGTGCACAAAGACAATGGTCTAATCAAAATCGATTAGAAATAGAGACTTTTGCGGTGATGTTAAGCTGGTCACTCTATGGGGCTGCAATGTATTGGATGCAAAATCGCACGACAAAACCAGAAGATTACGTAAAGCAAATATTGCATATCATCAAACTGGAATATACAGATGAAGGAAATGCAAATTAGCATGAAAAAAGCATCTACAGCGGCGGTGGCTGTAGATGCAATTAAGCTAATGATAATATGATTTGGTTACAACACAATGCCGAATGATGGATACCCCTTCTATGAAACACTAACATTTCTTTTACTTAAGTTCTTAAATACGGAGTAATCCTTATTGGACTTAAAAAGTTTAATATCTTTTCGGCGCATTCTATTGGATTCAACTCTTCCGTATTTACTTCAAGGTCATATTCATTAAAGCAATATACTTTGTCGAATTGGGAACTTGCTAGTCCAATCTGTCGATCTCCTCTGATTTGCTCTCTTCTTATGAGTTCTTCTTTCGAGCATATGACACCTACAAACAATGTAGGCTGATCAAAAAATATATCAAGACACTCATTAAACCGCTTGTCATTGTCGATTACAGTATCTACTATCACATTCAAACCCATTTCCGAAAACAATTTAATTGTCGCATAGTACATTGAGGCTATGGGAGTATGTGAGTTAACTTACTTATGAGCAGAATTGTTGAATATAATCATATTCTACCTAGTAAATACGGGATAATACCATTAATATACAGACAGTCACTTTTGAGGATTAAGGGGGAGAATGCAAACAAGGTTTTAGAGGAATATGAGAACAAGTATGATTTCATGTACCTCTTTGCCAACAATACGGTTCTTGACTTTTATCCCAAGTTTGGATTTAAAGCAGTAGAAGAGCATCTATTCTCAATGGACTTTACACCAAGCCAATTTGAGCATACAGGCATTAGAAAACTCAATGTAAGTCAAGCAGATGATTTTCGTTTTATTTACAAATTTGCATCAGAAAGAATGCCCGTTTCTCAACGTTTTGGAACTGATTACACTCAAGGAATTTTAATGTATTATTGCCTGAACGTTTTTTGTAATGATATTTATTACTTGGAAAAGGAGAACGCTATTGCTATTTATAAGAAAGAAAACAATCACATGGACATCTTCGATATTATCAACATAAAGGAAGTCAAAATTCAAGATATTTTGACTACGATTGCAGGTAGAGATACTACGATAAACCCCTACCTATTTAAAGCCCTGACTGTGAATTTTGCTTCTTATTCGCATATTTCGGATTCCGAGCATCATGCATCGTTGTACGAAGCGTAGCTTCATAGGTGTGCACATGGTAATTGAGCAATTCCGGGGCGGCGTTAGCATATTTGTTTTTGAACTCATGCATAAGTTGACGAAGCACGGGTTGGACTTCATCAAGCACACGTTGACAACGCAGCGATGTTTCGGGAATATTCAAGGCTTCTTCAATTTGGGTAATGTTCATATTTTCCTCCAAGTCCTTTTACCCTTCTTTTTTAAATAGTTATTTCCAGTGTAAGTCTGGATTTTTAACTTTGATATCATGAAGCTCATTTAATTTCTCCAGGAAAAACTTTTGAATTTCGTTGATGTGATCTTCGTAATGAAGAAAATCGACTAAACTACGATCACAAGAAATCCCTTGCCATTCTGCATCAGTGTTTAGATCGAAAGTTTCCCAGCCCGAATGTGTAGCAATAAAGTTCTGCATGGCTGCCACAACTTTAGGAAAGTTTGGGCAGCGTCCTTCACAGAATTCATAAGCAACGGAAACAATGGGGTAATCGTCATCTGTTAAGTAAAAACCAACAACCACCTCGGTGGCTCGACCCTCCTGCTCGCTAGCTTTAACGTACCGTTCCATGTACTTTAACTGAGTATGACGGTTGCTTTGCTGAATTGCCTTACCGAAATGTTTGGTCATCACACCGTCTACTACTCCATCCATACACTCGTCCATCATGCGTTGTAGCCGATTCATATTTTGAATAGCATATACGTCAACTGGTGTGAACTGCCGATTATCTTTCAATCCGATCTCCTCCATATAATCCAATACTTTGGACGCATAGATATTCTTCGATTCCAACTGCTTCATCCACTTGAAAATTTGAAACCACCGCAGCTGCCTGAAAACTATGTTGTTGTGATTCGCTAAAACGAGCGAAGCATCCTTTTCATCAGAATATTGAGTTAAGTAAATTAAATAACATTTCGTTCCTTGATTAGTGAGTACACCGAGGTGGTCCGCATATCTAGACAGTTGATCTGTTCCTTCCGGAGAGCCTAGCTTGCTTTCGATGAACAAAACATATGGTTTCTGTCCTTCGTAAAATCGTATCACCATATCCGGGCGGCTATCCATTTGATGATGGGGCAAAGCCGGAAAAGTAACTTGTGTTGTAATAGATGAATGCTCCGCTTCCTGCACCGGTATTTCTAATACTTTTCCAAGAAAATCGATCATCGTCTCCTGATCACAGAGAAGTTCGGCGAACACTTCAGTCAAAAAGTCCTCGTGGGGTTGGCCGCTGCTGCTATTTAACACCTGAAATAGTCGTGAAAATACGCTTTTCATTATCTGCTCCTTTAAAAAAATTCCGTCGCTCCAATATGTTCTTTGTAATGAATTTTTTAATCTCGAAAATAGTCCCCACTTCCTGTGTCTTCGTCAATATCCAACTAAATCCTGCTAACTAATGATAATAAAAAAGTTCCCGACGTGGAAATGTCAGGGGTATTACATTGAGGCTATGGGATCAAAAATGATTTGTGCAATAACTTGATCATCTACTTCTCTTGCAGGTTTAAAATCCGGAAATTTTTTATCAATAAAATCATTGAAGTTATGAAAAAAATCATCAATTGATAAATGATGAAAAAGAATCTCTTTCTGATTGATCAGTTCCATAGAAATACTAGTCTTTCCTGAACTTGAGGTTCCGTTCAACAATACAATAAGTCCTTGCTCCAATCGAATCACCCTCACCTATAAAATTATCGCATCTTTCGGATAACGTTATATTCACAGGGTTTATAAATTTATCCAACCCCGAAAGTATTCGAGAAACGACTGTAATATCCTGCCAGTTAGTTTAGCGGAAAAGTCAACACTAAATGTTAGCAAAACTTAACTCAAAAAAGCCTGTGGAGAATTAGACCACAGGCTTTCACTGGTTATGCTCTATTTTTCGCCAAGACATCTCCGAATTATGTCCCGCTCCAAACCAACAGTGAGCAGCACTCCACATGTGTTGAGTTGGGAATAGGAACATGAATCACTCCTTTCATTTACTGAGGGCTTTTTTCGATTTTGCCTGCCCATCTTGGCTTGAACGCTGCTCGTAAAGCCTGTTTTATAGATAAAAGTTAGCTTATAAGGATTAGGGTTACCTTCATTAAGGCTCTCTCCAATTATAACTTTATCAACGACGCTCTCAAACACATTCCGGTCAAATGTAGACAGGATGGCATTCGTTTGAAGCACTTTGCGGAAATGTTCAATTCTTTTCTCGATATTGATTTCTTCTTGCGCCGCTTCCTCCAATCCCTCTCTTTCGTCGAGCAGTTCGGTCAACGTGGATTCGAGTTCCTCAAACTTACGCTCATATGTTGGGCGGTCTATTTTTTCTTCCAGATGCAAGTCGATCAGTTTACAGCGCTTATGTTCAATCGCCTGGATTTCATTTATAATTTTGTTCAATTGTTTTTGATTGTTCTGGTCACTAAATACGGATTCCATTCTGATTAATAATTCGTCTAACACATCCTTATGATTACTACAAACTAATTTGTACGTTTCAATAAATGCACCTTCAATAATTTTTTCTTCTATTCCTTTGCTGTGCGGACAAAATCTTTTTCCCTTCTTCGTGTTAGTGGTACACTGCCAAATTGTCTTTTCATGCGATGTACCACTATTCCAACTCCGCCGAGAGAAGTTGGAACCACAGAACGCACATTCCAACTTGCTGCTAAAAGCGAATTTCCTACTGTATTTTTCCCGTTTACTGCCTTGTTTAAGCTTCCCGCGATTTTTTCCTCTACGGTGCAATATATCCTGTGCCTTGTTAAAGACTTCTTCGCTGACAATTGGCTCATGATGATTTTTGATGTAGTATTGATCTTCCTCACCATGATTTTCAAGTCTGCGCTTGGAAATCGGATCGAGAGTAAACGTCTTTCCCTGAAGGAGATCACCTTTATATTTCTCATTCTTAATAATGCCTAGAACAGTTGTATCATTCCATTCGGGATTCCCTCTTTTCGTCTTATATCCGAATTCCATCAGTTCTTTTGCAATCACGTATGCACCAACACCAGAAATATAGCGCTCAAAGATGTAGCGTACAATCTTAGCTTCTTCTTCGTTTACCGATATCTGTTTGGTAACGGGATCATAGTCATATCCAAGGCAGCTTTGAAATCCAACCAGTTCCCCACGTTGCATTTTCATTTTCAAGCCCATTTTTACAATAGAAGAAATATTCTCAACCTCTTGTTGAGCAACCGAACTTAAAATGGTTAGTAACAATTCCCCATCCATAGTAAGCGTGTTGATATTCTCTTTCTCAAAAAATACAGCGACGTTTCTTTCTTTCAACATGCGAACATATTTCAAAGTGTCCACAGTATTTCTGGCAAACCTTGAAATGGACTTGGTAATAACCATATCAATTTTGCCATCCATGCAATCCTTTATCAGCCGTTGAAAATCATCACGTTTCTTCACTTGGGTTCCCGTGATAGCTTCATCCGCGTAAATGTCCACCAATATCCAATCGTTTCGTTGGCTAACCATATCTGTATAGTGAGCAACTTGCGACTTATAGCTGCTTAACTGTTCTTCCGTGTCGGTACTCACTCTGGCATAAGGAGCAACGCGCAGACGGTCTGGCCTTCCTCCAACACGATCTGATAGCTTCCGATTGGCTTTGATTACTTCAACTGTATACCCCATTGTTAAGGCTCCTTTCGTCTTATTATCACGATCAGTGTAATAAGAGTTAAGCAGACCAACAATTGTGCGAATCAAGAAGTCAGGTCTGAAACAACATCGTATTCCTTCATGGTTTTGTTTTTGATAAGAGTAAACTCTTTTTCCGAAATCAGTGACAGAGCCAATAATTGTTTCAACATGGCAATTTGCATGCTATATCTGATTAATTTTCGACTCATCATAACCCCCCCGTTTGGTTCATTACATCTAAAACAGAGATGCGACAAAGGACGATCACCTTATACGCATCTCTGTTCTTCCTTGTTTTGGTTGTATCGCATAAATCCAATTCCAGCGGCCGGTGGTTAACGGCCTCATAGGTATTGTCAGAATACCTCTCCCAGGATCGCTGCAAGCCGCCCCCATTGCGTGATCTGCCTAAAAGCAGAGCTGTGGCTGGACGGAAGTATCATTATCCCCCGCATGGGTCATCGCCAAAAATGGAACCACCATTTATTATTGCACGGGCAAAAATCGCTCTCACCTTGTTGTCTTCTTTTCCGAAAAAAGGCAGGGTGGTCATGGCGCACCTGCAATTTGGCTTCCTAGACATGCGAGGAACGTACCGGAATGGATGGTATTTGATTTTCAAGGTACAGAAAAACAGCAGGGGACATGCCCCTCTATCATCCGTTTCATTTTGAAGCCAAAATCGGACCTTTCTGCGAAAAAAATAAATCGGAGAGGATAGAAAGCTCTTTGTACAGATTAGAAATCTTCGGCATCGTGAGCTATAATGATGGCGAGGTGATCACATTATGGAAGAAATGGTCCCAACAAGAGAGGTTCTAAGCTTTGTCAGAAAGCTCGAAAAAATGATGAATCAATTTGAGGGAAAAGAACGTGAAGTATTTCAAGACATCGTCATCCGCCGGTTCCCATCGAGATTTTAATGCAAGGAATATCAAGAAGCGCTTGACCGTACATCTTGACTTCGGGGACTAAAAAAATCTACGACAGTGTGTGAAACAATAGCGAGGCTGGTTCGTATTTCCGGGCTCACTTTTCGACATTTCTCAGAAAGACAAGGCTTTGCGGAACGTTCGGCTTGATCATAAGGTAGGATTCATCACAGATCAGCAGCACGCGCTCCGTTCGATCCTGCGACATTTGTTCCCAGCGCTAGGACAATAGGTTAAAGCATTGTGTTCGAGGTAGAAGGAAGCGGATGATGGCTGACAAGTCTGCAAAATCGTGGCGACCAAAAGCAACAGCGCGGCGACAGGAACGGAGAACTAATTTTTATATCCGGTACTTCCAGGTGACCCCGATCAGGAAACAGAAAAAGGATTGATTGAACACAGGGATGCTATTGAACTTGTGGATCAGCACATGCTCAAAAAAGGTGTGCAAATGACAGCAGATTTTGACAATGTTGAATATCAACAGTATGTTCTTTCGTTGGGAACTGCCTTTGATGAGTTTAACGCGGAGGACATGAAGAAAATATTAGCTTTCGTTAAGTTCATTGATTTGAATGAAAACTACGCAAAGAATGATCAATTGAACGAGTACAAAAACCTGCTGAACCAACGGGTACAGCCCTCTAAAGACCAAACTGACGAATTGGCTCTCCTTCTGCCAGTTTTCGATGCACCAACAACGGCAGGTAATGAGGCTCCGGATTCCGCAAAAGCGTTAGAGAACGCCACGGACATATCTTTAACCGCAGCGTCAAACGGGTACGATAACATTGCTGCCAGAGATTATGCCTACGAATGGTGGGATGGTCGCAATCCGGTATATTCTACCTACTACGCTGAAAAAGCAGGGTGTGATGTGACAGACAAAAAATGTTGGACCAAATGGAACGACTGCGCAAACTTTGTGTCGCAGTCCCTTCGCGCGGGAGGAATGAATTTCCAGTACGGAGCCCACTACACAAGCAATGAATCTTGGCATTTTGGCCCATTGGTTCCGTCCTATACATGGGGGGGTGCGCATAAATTCTATTTGCATTGGAGAGGAAGAGCCGGGGTTGCTCCAAGTGTTACCGACTTACAAACTGGTGATGCTGTAAGCGCCGATTTTACTGGTGACGGTGATATTGATCACACGGCGTTAATTACCAAGAATACTGGAAATTATAACAACAACAAATATCTTACACAACATACAGATGATAAAAAAGAGTTGACGACCCTCCAAGACTGGTATGGAGGCGGTTTTGTAGTCTATGGTTACGAAATAGACAAAGCCGACAATTAATAATGCTTATTTAGAATGGGTAAAGAAACCCGCCTTTGTATGAGCGGGTTTCTTTATCCCTCAATATTGACAGTTATGTTCGGAACCTTATAGATAAAATATTTATGATTCCATTTTTTGATAGTAATAATTGCTTCTTGATTATCCTTTTCAAAAAAATATCCGGCACCATCCTGTCTAATGAATTTCCAGCCGTCGTTTTTCATTCGCTCCTTTAGAAGTTCGTCAGGCTCGGCTACTCGGGTAAGATACTGCCTGTTTCCATCGTTATCTTTCTCTACAAAAATTACTTTCTGATCCGAGGTATATAACTTATACATATTCTTTACATTGTTGTACCCAATGTTATTAATATACAAGCCACCCCCGATTAAAATTAGGACAATAGCAGCCAACACTATTATTACCGCGATTTTCCAAGGTTTCCTCATATGTTTATGTTTCACCGCCAAACATAAGTTTTCGTTCATTGTACCATTATATGTTGATAAACTCCAAAAAATGATTAGAGTAGCGGAGACGCAAATGAATCGAGATGGGTGTACTAAAGGGTATGTATAATATTGTAAATATCAATTGTAAAGGGTTGAAATCGTGATCTAAAAAACTGTGAGGCGTTCCGTGCGCAAGTTTATTTTGTTGATATTTTATCGTTAAATTTTGATAGGAATGGTCGTCTATATTATGAAAGCAGTAAAGTCTATATAATACAGGTTCTCTGCTCTCAATAAAAAAGCTTCCAGTAATACATCTTAGTGAAATAAATACTCAGAGAGGTTGGCATTAGCCTCTAGTCTCCCGTGATGCAATCGAAAACTACATTTTTCTGGCACCCTTATATGGCCGAGGAGCATTGCTTGTACGGGAATTGGCCCGTCGGTCCGGCCGGTGCTGGCCTGCGATTCTTCTCCTCGGATTGGCCTATGCCATTGTGGAGGAGGCTTGATCACCCAAACCTTATTCAATCCGTCTTACTTCGGACATGAACTGCTAAGCGCTGTATATATTCCCGTTCTTGGCATTGGTGCCTGGTGGACTATGTTTGTCTTGACCCTGCAAGCCGTCTATGAACAGAATCGTGCTCGCTATGGAGCCAAATACACGCTTACAACGGTCCCTGCATTCATTGAATTTGCGGTAACCAAGATTCAAAAGAATGAACGACGCAATGGGTTGATCCGTCGATTTATCCCCAAAGGAAAGTCGATAAGAGAGTTCCTATACACTTACTTATTAGACGCTTACGACAGACCCGATCACGTAGTTTTGATGTATTTCATCCTATTGGACAACAAACTCCCAGCCGTTGAAAATCATCACGTTTCTTCACTTGGGTTCCAGTGATGGCTTCATCCGCGTAAATGTCCACCAATATCCAATCGTTTCGTTGGCTAACCATATCTGTATAGTGAGCAACTTGCGACTTATAGCTGCTTAACTGTTCTTCCGTGTCGGTACTCACTCTGGCATAAGGAGCAACGCGCAGACGGTCTGGCCTTCCTCCAACACGATCTGATAGCTTCCGATTGGCTTTGATTACTTCAACTGCATACCCCATTGTTAAGGCTCCTTTCGTCTTATTATCACGATCAGTGTAATAAGAGTTAAGCAGACCAACAATTGTATGAATCAAGAAGTCAGGTCTGAAACAACATCGTATTCCTTCATGGTTTTGTTTTTGATAAGAGTAAACTCTTTTTCCGAAATCAATGACAGAGCAAATAATTGTTTCAACATGGCAATTTGCATGCTATATCTGATTAATTTTCGACTCATCATAAGCCCCCCGTTTGGTTCATTACATCTTAAACAGAGATGCGACAAAGGACGATAACCTTATACGCATCTCTGTTCTTCCTTGTTTTGGTTATATCGCATAAATCCAATTCCAGCGGCCGGTGGTTAACGGCCTCATAGGTATAGTCCGAATACCTCTCCCAGGATCGCTGCAAGCCGCCCCCATTGCGTGATCTGCCTAAAAGCAGAGCTGTGGCTGGACGGAAGTATCATTATCCCCCGCATGGGTCATCGCCTTAAATGGAACCACCATTTATTATTGCATGGACAAAAATCGCTCTCACCCTGCTACTTCAAACATAGATCGAAAAAAAAACAGAATGGTCATGGCGCACCTGCAAATTGGCTTTCCTAGGCATGCGGGGAACGTACTGGAATGGATGGTATTTAATTTTCAAGGTACGGAAAAACAGTAGAGGACATGCCCCTCTATCATCCTTTTCATTTTGAAGCCAAAATCGGACCTTTCTGCGAAAAAATAAATAGGAGAGGATAGAAAGCTCTTGGTACAGAGATTAGAAATCTCCGGTAGCGTGAGCTATAATAATGGCGAGGTATGGAAGAAATGGTCCCAACAAGAGAGGTTCTGAGCTTTGTCAGAAAGCTCAAAAAAATGATGAATCAATTTGAGGGAAAATAATGTGAGTATTTCGAGATCATCATCCACATGCGCCGAGAGTTTAATCTCGGTTACAGAAAAGATGGGATGTATCTGTTGCCGAAAAAAATTAAAAATGGCCACTTAATGCTGTCGCGATTACATCTCGGTCAATAACCAGCTTTACATGTAAGGAAACTGAACAAAGTGAAGAAAATCCCGTTGAGGGTGGAAGCTAGTGAACTGGTGGATCCCGAAGAATAATTCAAGAGAGTTCAGAAGAAGCAGGAAGCTTTTCAAGAAAGGCTCTACTGCTTTTTGATCTTATGTAAATATCTGTGGAATTAATTCTCTCCGATTATACTTTGATTTTATGGAAATTCATTGATTTTTTTGCTTAGTTTGCAAATTCGATATGTTGTTTTCCAGTCCGGTATTACTTCACTTTAAAGCTATATCCTGACCTGAGTTATTTAACTATAATTGTGACTTTGTAAGTTACGAACATGATTGGTATGGGAGGAGACTCGAATTTGGCGGGTCGCTTTCTTTTATTTGTTAAGAGCTTAATGCGCTGCAGGTTGTTCAGATTACTCATTATATATATAGGTGCTGGTCATTGTCTACCGCTCGACCCTGCATGCAATGAATGAATAAGCTGCACTTGTTCTGCCCTCCTACTGCCAAAAACATCTCCAGTATGGTAGATGGAATGAAATCGAATTAAGGCGTGCTCTGCATTTTCGAAATCGCGTAAAACTGACATGTATAAACTCCATTTCGTTGGTTTTCTGGAAAAGCCTTGTCTTATCTTGTGCTTATATTGCGACAGTTATGTTGAGAGTTATCCTTAAGGGGCAAACTATATAGCCTGTGAATTAGTATCCAGGTATGGTTTCATCTGAACTAAGTACCTTTCTCAAAGACCGGAAAAGCTTCTTCTTTGGAAACATGAATCATTTCTTGAGGGAATGTTTTTTAAAGTACTTTTCTACTCTGAGATGGATATCTTTTTGATACCATTCCGAAAGTCCATAGGCTTTGAACAACTGGTGCATGCCGAGTCGTTCAGAGTGTTTCCCCATCGAACCATCCCCGATATTAAGTGTATCTATCCATATCCGATCTACGATACCTTCCAGTAACTTTGGGAAATCCGGAGTGAACGGCAGTACAGGTGAAATTGACGCTTGTGTAGTTATCCCTACCTCATGTACTTCTCTTAATGCTTGAATTCGCAGCTTAATTCCCGGTGCAACCGGAGCAAAAAGCCGCTTTATATCTTCCCGATCGGTTTCAATTGTCATTGACAAAATGTGCTTCAAAGATAGGAGTAAGCACTTGGAGAAGAGCCTGTTGGATAAAGCGATCTACCACAGTCGAAATGCCAAATAATCTGACAACGCCGTCGGGTTTCGGGATTTCGACCCTTCGGACTGGTGCCGTTTGATAGGCCCCTTCTAATAATTGTTGTCGTATAAGCGGCCAGTACTCATGGGGCTCGGAGTTTGCCGGACGACGCTTAACCATCACTTCAAGGTCCTCTGGGCTTCACCCGTACTTCCCTGAAGGAGTTCCATAGGAATTCTGCTTCAACGCGTCGTTCTCGAAAACGTCTGATCCATCCCTGAGTTGACGTTTGGCCCTTCCCTTTTTCAGGCGTCCCTTACTCACGCACTATGACCTCTGCTGACTCCTGCACGCTCAGCAAAACCTTACGGCCTTGGTTACCATCCTCAGATGGCGTGCCATGCAGGCCTCCCCGGATAAGGATGCGTACTTTCATCCATGCACCTGTCCAATATACTCATACAGCCCTTGGCGGCTTAGGACTTCGCCTTGTTTCGCAGACTCATCCGACTGTACTAGCCTCACATTGGATTCGTGTATCTCAGGTCGAGTGTTTGCCTCCAGCTTCCTTCAGATTCCACCTCACGATGGACACCCTTACTTTTGGCTAACGGTAGGTGCTCGCCAGCCCCCGCTTGGGACTTTCCCCTAAAGCACGGCACCCATGCCGGGCTAGAGTGAAAGGCTGGGCGGGGCCCAGCCCCTCCTCATCAAACCGTACGTGAGGTTTTCCCTCATACGGCTTTCCGATGTTCGTCATCATGAGCATGCAGATTACAAGAGCGTTTTAAGTCCATATTGAATAGACAAAGACTTCACTTCGCGCAGCGAACTCAACCATCGTCTGCGTTTGTGTTTCTTAGCATACCACTTCGCAAACCGCTGCCGGATATACCAATCCAACTTCGCCATCTTCCTCTGGCTGTAAGCTGTGTAGTAGTAATTGCGCCAGCCTTGAATCTTTGGATTCAGGTACTCCACGTGCTCTTCGAAACTCAGGCGTCGCATACCTGGCGGAGCTAATCGCTCTTTTACCCCTTCCCGTATTCGCTCTTCCGCCTTCCGGCACAACCACTGCTGGGTTGTGTAGTACACTTGGCCTTTGGATGTTTCGGCCTTCGTCTTTCGATGATGCATGCCCAGAAAATCGAAGCCTTCTTCCCCAGTCCAAAGTCCAACGATGCGCGTTTTCGTGGGGTGCAGGGTTAATTCCAGGCGTTCCATAATCGCTCGTATGAGTTCATAGGCCCGCTGTGCGTCCTTCTTCGTCTTGCAGATGATCACCAGATCATCTGCATAACGCGTCAGTTCCCCAAGCTTACCGCCATGTCGTTCCCACAGAAGATCAAAGTAATTCAGGTAGATGTTCGCCAGTAGTGGTGAGATCACTCCCCCTTGCGGTGTACCCAAGTCTGAGCGTCGGATGTTTCCTTCTTCCATCACTCCCGCACCTAACCACTTCCTCACCAACTTCAAGATTCGCCTGTCACTGATCCGCATTTCGATCAGCTTCATCAGTTTCTCCTGATTGATGTTGTCGAAGTAGCCTTGGATGTCGACGTCGACCACCCAATTTCCTTTGCGGTTGCATGCTTTCCGGATTCGCTCCAACGCCTGTTTCGCGCTCCGCTTAGGCCGAAAACCGAAAGACGTGTCCTGAAAATCCGCCTCGAAAATGGGTTCCATGACGAGTTTGGTCGCCATCTGGATGACGCGGTCTCTCACCGTCGGGATCCCCAGCGGTCGCAGTTTGCCATCTTTCTTCGGGATGTAGTGGCGTCTAACGGGTTGTGGATGGTACTTCCCTTCTTTCAGTAGCCGTTGACATTCAAGCACAAAACGCATTTCTCCCTGTTTCTCGATGTCTGCCAACGTCTCTCCATCCACTCCTGCCGAGCCCTCGTTGGCTCGTACCCTTCGCCACGCTTCCCATAAGATGTCTACCCGATAGACCTTGTCGTACAGCGCGTGAAATCTTCGCTTCTTGTTCTCCTTGGCCGCATGACCGAGTTTCCCTTGGAGTTGTTGAACGTTTTCCTCTGGTGTTGTTAGCCGTTTGGCATTCACTGACTCGTACCTCCTCAAGAAACTTGAACAAAGCAGGGCTCCTTCCCTCCCGCAGGTTGTGTTGTCCTGCGTTCCACGGTGTAGAGTCGAAGGAGGTTGGCTAATGCCTTCCTCCGTCCGCTCAATCAAACGGATCGTACAGTGTTCCCGTAATCCGCTTTCCTTTATGTCATCCTTTGAATGCAGTTTTCAGATTCAAGTCTGGAATAAGAGAGATTAGGTTTACTAATTTATATTCTGCGTAGAGTCTTGGTTCGGGAATTCGCTTCCATCCAGTGTTCCGCCACCAAATACGTCTAATGATCCAACGCTGCAATTTATTGAACAACTTTCGAATATGAGCTTTGCGATAGTAGGTGCCCCACCCTCTAATTACAGGATTGATGCTTTCGATCAATTCGTATAAGGACTTGGGAATCCTCCGCTTTGTTCGATTTCTGATCGTATCCATGAACCTTTTAACTGACTTCTCAGTTGGAACAGCATAGAGATTCATCTGATTAGGTTGCTTCTTGATTTTACTTTTGGGGAGTCTAAGTCCTTTTCCTTGCTTTACTTTGTAGCCGAGGAATTCGAAACCCCATTTGATATGGGTGATTCGAGTCTTTTCTGGGTGAAGCGTTAACCCTAATGAAGCAAGTATTGCCTTAGCATCGTTAAAGGCTCTTACAGCATCAGTCCGAGTTTTGCAAAGGACTACCCAATCATCAGCAAATCTTGTTAGACAATGCCCTTTTCTAACCATTTCATGGTCGAATGGTGTAAGGTAGATGTTACTGAAGAGTGGGCTGATTACTCCACCTTGCGGTGTACCTTGATGAGTAGAATATTTCTTTCCTTTCTCCATATATCCCGCCTGAAGCATTTGTCTAATGAGTCGTAAGACTCTCCCATCACTAACCTTTTCAGCGATCATATCAATTAGTCTTTCATGATGAACACTTCCAAAGAAGTCCTTTAAATCCGCATCTAGAACCCATTCGTTTCCATTTAGTATTTCTCGATAGATTTTTCGCATTGCTTGATGTGTTGATCTACCGGTTCTGTATCCAAAACTGCAATCACTAAAGCATGGTTCGAAGATGGGTTCTAGCCGATTCTTAAGAGCTTGTTGACAGACTCGATCACGTATTGCTGGAATACCTAACGGTCTTTTCTCATTTGGTTTGTTCCTCTTTGGGATGTTTACTCTTCTGACCGGAATCGGTTGATAGGAATCATCTTTTAATTGCTGATACAATCTATCTAATTCTTCATTAGATAACTGATCAAATTCTGAAACACTGACTTTATCAATGCCTCCACTCCCATTATTTGCTCTAACTGTTTCCCATGCTTTCCTTAGGTTTGTTGGATGATAAACCTTATCTATTAGTGAGTGAATCTTCTTAACTGTACCTTGGTCTTTCATTGGCTTCGTATCCTCCACAACAAGTTTTGGGTCTTTCACATAGGGAACTGTCCGTTCTTGTATGCTTTACTCACAACACCAATTCAGACTTTGGTTCCATAAAGCGAGCCGCCTTCCCCGTCCATTCATCTTTTGAATGAAATAGACGCCACTATACTTAGATAGTAGTCCAAACATTTCTGTTGTTCGTTTGTTGAAGTACTATTCAGCTCTCCGACTTCTCGCAATGCGTTTGTGTACATTTCGGGGTTTCCTTATAGTCCACATTACTGGATAGTTGTGTATCCCTGAAAAGAATGGCAGACACAACGCGACCATTCCGACTTTCTTTACCCACCTGTCCTTAAGGGTGCTAGCATCCAGACATTACGAGATCTCCGTGGGTTACTACGCTCATCTTCCATACCATGCCGTCCGCACACACCTTGGTACGATGGGTGAACTAGTGACGCCTTCGCCTCCATAGTGCAGGCTCGACCTTGCCCCATCTTTGGCCGACCGGTTCGCAAATGCGGGTAGCCCCGTTTTACTACGGCCTGGTATTTCTCCTCAAGCCCTTCAGACTTCACCTCGCGGTGAACGCCCTGCCCTCTAGTATTTGTAACACTAGCCCCTGAGGAATTACCCCCAGGTTTGGATATAAGTCTCCTAGTCCGAGACTCAGTGGGACTTTAACCCACCTGATGAGCGTGCTGCCACGCACGCACTATGAGCCCCTCGGACTCCCTTCCTGCAGACCGTTCACTTCACCTCTGGGGCTTATAGAAGGCCTCTTTACGGTTTCTGCAACCGTGCAGGGGAGGGCCTCCCCAGTTCACTGCATCCTCTTTCATACCATGCCGTTCCCTCTACGCCGGAGGATTCTTCACTGCCGCTCCAAGTTCTAGGCAGCTTCCATGGCCTTCGTCCATGTACGCGGGACTCGGCTTCCTCTTTTCCCTCTTGCGAGGCCTTTTTGACGACGCGGCAGGATTCACTTTCATGTTACGGCCTGGTATGTTGCTCGCCCTGCCTCTGACAGGTACTTTCGTCGATACGCTTCTACGTACAGATTTCGCCATACGTAGGTATCCTAGCTACGCGGGGGCTTGGCCCTTCCCGCGACCGGACTTTCACCGGCTAGAAGATGCGTGCTTAGCTGGGCACGCCGCAAAAAAAAGGTGCAGAAGCAAAAGCGCTTCTGCACCAAACCTTATTGTGACAACAGCTCCAACAATCTCAGGATACTGGTGACCGCTTCCGCGCGGGTCAGAGTCTCATTCGGCGCGAAGAGATTGCGATCGCGACCGTGAATGATGCCCATGATACGAACCTCTTCCACGTAACTTTTCGCCCATGCCGGAATACGGGCATCGTCTGCAAATCGGGTGTGCGTATGGTCGGTCAACTCCGCTCCTGTTGCTCTTGCGATCATCACCGCCATTTCCACACGAGTGACCGGGCGACCAGGTCGAAATGTTCCATCTTCATATCCTGAAACAATGCCTGCCCTTGCCGCCAAATCAATCGCTTGCTTTGCCCATTCGCCAATTTGCTCCCCGTCCGCAAAAGCAGGCGCATCGCCTCCCGCTTCTCCTTCCAGCCGCAAGGCACGAACGAGCATCAACGTAAATTCAGCGCGGGTGACGGCATGATCCGGTCTAAACGTACCGTCAGGGTATCCGGCAATGATGCCTTTTGCATAGGCTTCCTGAATGAACGGCTCCGCCCAATGACCCGCAATATCCGCAAATAACGGCTCCGGGGAAGGCGGGTCCGGCATCTCCTCTTGCATACGTTCCACGGTGATGGAATACGTTCTGCGCGTTCCGTCTTCTGCAGTGACCACGATGTCAATGATATCCGTATCCGTGTGCAAGGGGATGCGAATGCTTCCCTGATCACTCCGGACTTGCCGACCATTCACGCTGATTCCAGCCTGATGATGTGCAGCACGGATCGTGAGCTGGATGCTGTCAGCATCATGCGGGATCAAAGCCTTGTACGTCGTAATGTCCCCCGAAAATTCCGGTATCAACGCGCCTTCTGACAAGATGAGCTCCCTCAGTGTTGCATTGCCGGAGCGGATATAGACAGGCGGACTCGGCGGTTCTGAAGAAACCGGCTCCCGCTCTAAACGAAAGCGCCGGGATATTCGGTAACTCTCTTGACCAACCTGATCTTTGGCGTAAATGTGCAAATACCAGTCGCCGCCGTTTTTGTCTGCATGACTCAACGTGCTTTGGTTAATGAAAGGTTGCCAATATGCATGTTCATCCAACGGGTCTGAACTCGTTGACCAAACATAACGGAGGGAAGCGGCATCGATCCCGCTGCCGTCGTCCTTCACGTTGACTTGACTGGATATGGTCCGCGAAAGGGTTTCATCGCCGTCGGGTTTCAATTCGATCTCCGGATTCGTGTGATCGATACGGATGAGTACATGCTCGCTCATTTCATTGCCTAATACATCTTCCACTCTGAACCAAAGCGAGTACTGCCCCTCTGTTGTGAAGTCGAGCGGATCATGATAAATCTCCCAAGCCGCTCCTTCATCCAACGAATATGCAATGGGCCGCAGCGCGATCCCGTGGTCATGAGAAGCATAAACCGCTGCGGTCACACTTTGGTTCGTCCACGTTCCGCTGGGATATGCTTTACTGTCATTATCGGTAAAATACAAATCCACATCCAGCTTCAGGCCGCTTCTGCTGATCTTCACGGTCCGCTCAACGATCGTACTCTTATTGCCGATGTCATCCATCGCTTGCGCCTGGATCTTCGTTTGCCCTTCTTCCGTCACCTCTAAGCGGATAGGTGTACCGTTAAATGCACGATCCTCCCACTCCTTGTCGCCGACTTTCACACGAATCGTGTGAACATCTGTCTGCCTTGGGTTAGCGGCGCTGTGGTCGATCGCCACTTCCACTTTGGCAGCATTGGTCCAGCCGTCGGGATGAAGGGTGATCGTCGGCGGTTCCGGATTTCCGCTGTCCACGACGATGTCGAGAGTCTCGGACTTGTCGAATAAGGAGACGGTGATCGTCGCTTTGCCGCCTTTGACGGTGCTGACCTCCCCGTTAGGATCAACACGCACAATTTCGGGGTCATCCGGATCAACGCTATACCTGGCGGTTGTTGTCGCATTGTAGCGATCCCCGTTTTGATGTTCCGTATTCACGGTAATGTGGGTCTTGTCGTCAAGGTTCAACTGATCGTTTGCAATGGACGCAGCCCAGGAGATGAGCGGGTTTTGCCATTGGAGAAATGGCCGATGTCCGTCGTACTGGTACCAGCCCTCTGTGAGATCCCAATCCTTAAATGTTTCCGGATCGCGGAGATCCGCCTCTTCCACAGGTATTCCGATTCCATTGTCAGGGAGTTCACCATCCGTATAGCTATCGGTCAACCAGTAGCTGCCGGCGACCTCAATGATATTTCCTCTTTCTTCATATTCATTATTCGCCCCGACCAGCCCGCCAGTCTCAGAATGACCTGTTACCTTGCCTGTCGCGTAACAATGCTCAACTTCTATCACTGAACTTATTGGCGAATCGTAACCATTTGTAACATTAAATCCGATCAAACCACCCACGTATTGCTTACCGTTGACATTCCCTGTCGCATAGGAGTTCTTAATTCTGACCACACCAGATGGAAGGGCTTCAGCTTTACCAACAAATCCACCTACAAGCTGGTCTCCATTAACCTCCCCAGTCGCATATGAATTCGTGATTTCATTGACACTTCCTATATTTCCCGATGAAATTATGCCAACTAAACCACCTACAAGATTATTTATGCCCGCAACGTCACCAGTTGCAAATGAATCGCGAATCGTAATCTTTTTACCAGTCGAACCCCTAAATAGACCTGCCAGACCCCCGACTTCACGCTCTCCGACAACTTCGATATGGGCGGATGACCCGATCACGTCATTTCTAACAATACCGGCTAACCCGCCAACCTTCATTTCTCCTCGAATAAGGGTTCCCGTTACCGTACTGTTTTCAATCATCCCGTAGCTATACCCTACTAACCCGCCGATGTAATCATACCCCTTGATCTCCACGACCTCGAGATGGACATTCCGGATGACAGCCGTTTCTGACGTTACTCCAAACAAAGATTGGTAGTTCTCATCTTCACGGTTGATCTTTAAACCTGTAATTTGATAGCCGTTGCCATCAAATGTTCCGGTAAAAGGAGAAGAGTATTCCGTTGCGATTGGCAACCATCCTTCTCCGGAACTGTAAGTTGAAAGATTAATATCGGCTCCCAATTTGAAATGGGCATCCAGATAATCTCTCACTTTGTTCAGCTGTTCAGCGGTTTCGATAATATACGGGGCTTCTTCCGTGCCTGAGCCGCCGGCAAAATCACTGCTTAACGGCGCGAATGCACCGTCATCGGCGGCCTGAACCGATATGCCGACATTCCCAAACAGTTGTGTCCAGGTCCATCCGAAAAAAAGAACTAACGCCGCCAACAGAACGGATGATTTAAACGGTCTCATTTTCCTTTCACTTCCTTTCTAATGTGCGGAGACCGCAAGTTCCACATCATTGTCCGTCATAAAGTCCACTCCTCGCCTTCTCCAAGGCTTCCAGATCAATTCTTTCCATCGCAAGCATGGCCTTGTTCACGCACTGCTGTTGTTCCCCGGATTCGTCGGAACTGATCGCTTCCCAATCGGAGGGAAATACTTGTCAGCACGATGCTCTATCATCTATCCAACAATCTTAGCAGCATCACCGTCGCTTCTGCACGGGTAGCCGTTTCGTTCGGCACAAACCGGTTTCCGCCGCGGCCATCGACAATGCCAAGTTTGCGGATGGCTTCGACCGCCCCTTTCGCCCACTGCGGAATCGCTTCATCATCGGCAAAGCCGGTTGACGCGTTAGCGTTAAGCTGTAGTTGTAACGCCCGAGCGATCATCGCAGCCATTTCTACGCGGGTGATCTGTGCGTTTGGACGGAAGCTGCCATCGTTGTACCCATCCACGATGCCCGCTTGTACGGCCTGCGCAACGGCTTGCTTCGCCCATCCGCCGATCCGGTCATGATCCGTGAAAGTTAGCTCAGAACCGTTGCCTTCCAGTTTCAATGCACCTGCCAGCATCACAGTAAACTCGGCGCGAGTAACCGGATTGTTTGGCTCAAAAGTGCCGTCCGGATAACCGCTGACAAAGCCTTTCTCTACAGCACGCATGATATAGTCCTCCGCCCAGTGTCCGGCAATATCAGAAAATGGCATCGACGATTCATGAGTAGCCGTCTCTCGAATCACGGTCAGCGTATATCGCTTCTCGGTACCGTCTTCCGCACGAACGACAAACGTGAACTCATTGTTGCCACTTGTCAGCTTCTTGCTGATCGGCACCGAGCGTGACAAAAGTACACCATCAACGTACACTTCGGCCGCATCGTGCGCTGCTTGAGCAATAAATACCATTTCCTCTGCATCTGTAAATACGGTGTAATCATGCACATCAGGAGCAAACGAAGGTTGTAAAGTTAACATCCGACCGTTTGCCCATATTTCCAGTGATGAAAGCTTGGCATCGCTGGAAACACGATCCGTACGGGAAGACGGTGATGACGAGGAGCTTCGCTTACGCTCGTCCAGCACGATCACACTTACCTTCGCCTTGATATTCAGCGGATTGTTCACCCACTCAGGCAATTGCAAGGTGCCTATAAATTCATAACGACCAGCCACCTTGCCATTGTATTCAGGGTGAACTTCATTCCAGCTCACTTGCACCTCAATCGTGCGAAGATCGTCCAACGTAACATACACCGAATCGGGTACGGAAACATCCTGCAACTTCGTGTTATAAGGCACATATATCGTATCTGGCCTATGAATTTCCGTAATCGTTAGCAGTTGGCGCTCAATGTATAAAGAATAAGTGCGCTCCTCCTTTTCATTTTCTGATATAACTTGGATATAAATCGAATTGTCACCGATCTCGAGCACCGCTTCTTGCCCACCAATCACCTCATACGATGCCGATGAGTCGTAAGTTGAAGCTGTTACTGTCACGCGATCCATTGAATAAGGTACCGTCAAATAATAAGTAAACAGATCTGGATTGAAATTTTCTAAAATTTTACCATTGATTCGAATCTCAGACAACTTGGCATTCGACCCCGGTAAAACACGAACCTGTAGCTTTGCCTTCAATTTATCCGGGTTCAGATAATATTCGGGCAATTGCAAGCTTCCAGATATCCAATATGTCCCAGATTGATCCGGATTGTAATCAGAATTCACTATTTCCCAATTGACTCCCACATCCGGCTCTAACGTCTCGTTGTGCAGTTGTATAGAAACCTCGATTGGCAAATATTGCGCTAATTGATCGCTCGTGATATGCTTGCTTATTTCAAGCGTATTGAGATCATTCACCGCTTTTACCACAGCATACGGCGTTGCGCTAACCGGAGCTGACAACTGGCTTCTACTATTCCCTTCAGTAACGGCTTGCACAGCAAACCAATATTTTGTTCCTGCCTTTAACTCATCAACCAGCCATGATGTGTCCATAAGCGGCTCGTCATTTAATGGTTTCCAGTTCGATAAATCCTGCGTATCCGGCGGCTCTGATCCTGTAGCCATATAGATTGCGTAAGAGGAGGCATCAGAAACCACCTCCCATTCAAGCTGCACAGACCTTTCTCCAGCCTTTGCCGTTACGTTAGTCGGAGCATTTATATCAACCTGCCCGATCGCATATAAATGTCCATCGTAAGAACCCACATAAATCGTACCATCGGCACCGATGGCCGCTGATGAAGTAATCGAACCGCCTGTCTGAAATGACCACCGCATATTGCCCGCTGAATCTATCGCGTACAAATTGCTGTCGTGAGTTCCGACATAAAGCATGCCATTGGCATCGACAATCGGCGTAGCATAAGTAACGTATCCAAATTCCGCCGACCATCTGGGGCTAACGTCATCCGCCGCTTGTTGCGGCGCAAATGCATAGAGTTTCGAATGAGTCTTTATATAGATCGTACCGTCAGAACCGATAACCGGAGTGCTGGAGATCGGATCTTTTGCATCAAACCTCCATTGTAATTGACCCGACGAATCCAGTACATATAAATTACCATCCTCTGAACCCAAGTAGATCGTCCCATCATCCCCGATTGCCGGTGTCGCTCTGATCGCACTACCCGTTTTAGTTTCAAAGATCCATTTCGGCTTGACATCATCCGCATCTTGCTCCGGTTCAAATGCATAGAGAATACCTTCGAAATCACCCACATAGATCTTACCATCAGCTGCAATTACCGGGGACGACTTAATCATCGGCCAAAATGCTGATATTTTGTATGACCACTTTTCCCTTCCCGTGTCTCCATCGTCGGAAATTGCATGAAAAGTACCGTCCTCGGTAGCGACATAAATCGTCCCGTCCGCTCCGATGGCTGGTGAAGGGGACACGAAAACCAGTGACCCTATTTTCAAATCCCATTTCAAAGTACCGTCTGGATGAATCGCATATAAATAACTGTCATCCCCCCCGACGTAGATCGTCCCATCAGCTCCGATGGATGGCGACGAATAAATGCCGGGGTTGCCAAAATCACTACCATTGATCGCAAATTTCCATTTCTGCTCGCCACTCGCCGTCAACGCATACAAATGCCCGTCGTCTGAGCCGACATAAATTGTACCGTCTGCAGCTATCGCCGGTGATGAACGTACACGTCCTTCAGTTTTAAATGACCATTTCATATCAAACGCTTCGCTGCCGGAAAACCTCGACTGTCTCGTCCAGTTAAACGCCGTCGGTTGAATCGCTTCCAGGTCATAATTCCCTTGCTCATATCCAGAGCCTTGTATAAACGACTCAGCAGCAGATGCTTCAACGCTGCCATCGACAAGTATAATGGCCATATAACAAAAAATAGCGAATAACAGATTGAATTTTTTATTCATCTTCATATATTTCCCACCTTTGTATCAATGTATCAATGAAGAAAACGCTAAAAACCTGGCAACCATTATAAAAAGATTTACTCATTTCAAACTGAAAACATTGAAGCTAGAGTGAAAGGCTGGGCGGAGCCAGCCCCTCCTCATCAAACCGTACGTGAGGTTTTCCCTCATACGGCTTTCCGGTGATCGTCATCATGCAGCATACAGATTACAAGTGCGTTTCCAGTCTATATAGGACGGACATTGATTTCACTTCGTGACGATGAGGGAAATACTTGTCAGCACGATGCTCTATCATCTATCCAACAATCTTAGCAGCATCACCGTCGCTTCTGCACGGGTAGCCGTTTCGTTCGGCACAAAACGGTTTCCGCCGCGGCCATCGACAATGCCAAGTTTGCGGATGGCTTCGACCGCCCCTTTCGCCCACTGCGGAATCGCTTCATCATCGGCAAAGCCGGTTGACGCGTTAGCGTTAAGCTGTAGTTGTAACGCCCGAGCGATCATCGCAGCCATTTCTACGCGGGTGATCTGTGCGTTTGGACGGAAGCTGCCATCGTTGTACCCATCCACGATGCCCGCTTGTACGGCCTGCGCAACGGCTTGCTTCGCCCATCCGCCGATCCGGTCATGATCCGTGAAAGTTAGCTCAGAACCGTTGCCTTCCAGTTTCAATGCACCTGCCAGCATCACAGTAAACTCGGCGCGAGTAACCGGATTGTTTGGCTCAAAAGTGCCGTCCGGATAACCGCTGACAAAGCCTTTCTCTACAGCACGCATGATATAGTCCTCCGCCCAGTGTCCAGCGATGTCGGTAAATGCAATAACCGGTTCATTTGGCTTTGGCATTTCACGATAAATGGTCAGCGTATAGGTTTTCTTCGTGCCATTCTCCGCTTGTACCGTTAGCTCAATCGTATTGTCGCCTTCCTCCAAATCGACTTGAATACTGTCCGTAATTACCTTGCCCTTCCATATCACTTTCGCCGCGGAGTGAGCTTCTTTGACCACAATCTCAATTCGTTCGCCTTCTGTACGGGCCGTATATTCTGTTGTTCCAGAAGTAAATGAAGGGCTTAGTTTCAACGATTTCTCGTTTGCCCATACTTGCAAATCTGCCAAGTCAGCATTACTAGATAATACATATCCACCCCAACCGCCTCCTGAATCACTGTTCCCCCCTGGTGCTCTTGGGGTCGCTGTCGCTACGTTGGAGATATCACTGGCTCCTTCCTCAGAGATAGCCTTCACTGCAAATGCATACGTTGTTCCGTTCGTCAATCCTGTGACGATATAGGAGTTCGCTGTAACATTCGATTGAATGAGCTTCCAGTTCGCCGGATCGACAGAAGCCGATGGGCCTTCCGCTTGGTAAACTGCGTAAGTCACGCTGCCTGTTCCCGTGACAGCATCCCACTTTAATGTAACGGAACGATCAGCCGCAGAAGCTGTTAAATTCGCTGGTGCAGGTATCGTTGCAATCGTATACTGTTCCTCCATCTCTTCGCTGTCAAGCATGCCAGCCTTTACTGCAATTGCCTTGAGCGTCATCTCCGAGGTCACTTCAATGGGTGTGGTATATTCCATACTGCTGCTTGTCGGCGTGCTGCCATCCGTCGTGTAATAAATCGTCGCTCCTTCGGTCGACGAACTCAATGTCACCCTTGTACCAGACGGAACCGTACCGCCTGATGGATCTGCAACAGGTTTCGCTACTTGATCAGGTGATAGAATCGTATATTGTTCTTCCATCTCTTCGCTGTCGAGCATGCCAGACTTCACTGCAATTGCCTTGATCGTCATCTTTGCGGTCACTTCGATGGGCGTGGTATATTCGGCACTGTTGCTCGTTGGCGTACTGCCGTCCGTCGTGTAGTAGATTGTTGCTCCTTCAGTTGTCGTGCTCAACGTCACCTTGGTGCCAGATGGAACCGCACCACCTGATGGATCTGCAACAGGTTTCGCTACTTGATCAGGTAATAGGATCGTGTAATGCTCCTCCAGCACTTCGCTGTCTAGCATACCTGCCTTCACCGCAATCGCCTTGAGCGTCATTCCCCCAATCACTTCGATGGGTGCGGTATATTCGGCACTGTTGCTTGTCGGTTTGCTGCCGTCCGTCGTGTAGTAGATTGTTGCTCCTTCAGTTGTCGTGCTCAACCTCACCTTGGTGCCAGATGGAACCGCACCACCTGATGGATCTGCAACAGGTTTCGCTACTTGATCAGGTAATAGGATCGTGTAATGCTCCCCCATCACTTCGCTGTCGAGCATACCTTCCTTCACCGCAATCGCTTTGATCGTCATTTCCTCCGTCACTTCGATGGGCGTGGTATATTCGGCACTGCTGCTTGTCGGTTCGCTGCCGTCCGTTGTGTAGTAGATTGTTGCTCCTTCAGTTGTCGTGCTCAATGTTACCTTCGTGCCAGATGGAACCGCTCCGCCGGACGGACTTGCGATCGGCGAAGCTACCTGCCCCGGTTGCAGGATTGTATACTGTTCCTCCATTACCTCGCTGTCCAGCATGCCTTCCTTCACCGCAATCGCTTTGAGCGTCATTTCCTCCGTCACTTCGATGGGTGCGGTATATTCGGCGCTGCTGCTTGTCGGTTTGCTGCCGTCCATCGTGTAGTAGATTGTTGCATCGTTCGTATACGTGCTCAACGTCACCGTTGTACCAGCCGGGACTGCACCTCCCGCAGGACTTGCGATCGGCTTGGCGACTTGATCAGGAGGTAAGATCGTGTAATGCTCCTCCAGCACTTCGCTGTCTAGCATGCCGTCCTTTACGGCAATTGCCTTGAGCGTCATTCCCCCAGTCACTTCGATGGGCGCGGTATATTCGATGCTGCTGCTAGTAGGCGTGCTGCCGTCAGTTGTGTAGTAGATCATTGCATCGTTCGTATACGTGCTCAACGTCACCGTTGTCCCAGCCGGAACCGCACCGCCCGCAGGACTGGCGACTGGCTTCGATACTTGCTCTGGCTCCGCTTCTTGTGAGAGCGTGATCGTATACGTTTTACTTTCTTGCAAATAAGGGACGACTTCCACGGTAACGACCGTTTGCTCATCGGTTACTGGTATATTGACTCCTTCGACCTGATCGGATTGTCGCTTACCATTCACATACACATCGGCATACTCCGGGTTTTCCAGTGTAGCCAGCACATTCACTGAAGTGATGCTATTGTCAATCGGAACGGTGTATTCCTGCTTCGATGGATCAAACAAGAGTCCCAATTCCCGACCGCTCTGATCTCTTAGCTCAATCGTTTCGAGATCGCTTGTTGGAATGATGAGTTGATCCGAGACATTATCGCCCCAGCCGACAATCGCTCCGTCAGCTTGCAAGGCTAACGTGAGAGGTGTACCTGCCGAAATCGCTACAACTTCACGCAAATTAGAAGGAACTTCGAGTTGGTTAAATGTGTTATTTCCCCAGGCAACCACCGTGCCGTCCGACTTTAAAGCAACGGAATGATGGCGACCTGCACTGATGGCCACAACATCCTGCAGGTTTTCGGGCACTTCTAACTGTTTAAACGTATTATCTCCCCAAGCGACCACCGTACCATCCGTTTTAAGCGCCAAGGAATGGTAATGTCCTGCGCTAATCGCTTTTACATCATGCAGACCACCTGGCATATCCAGCTGGTTCCATTGATTCGCTCCCCAAATCACTACTGTACCGTCAGCCTTCAGAGCAAGGGAGTGAAACAATCCTGCACTAACGGCAATCACCTGATCCAAATCATCAGGCACATCGAGCCGCTTATCATTCTCCCCCCCTTCAATTCTACCCCAGGCAACGACTGTGCCATCGGCTTGCAACGCCAAAGCGTGATAGCTGCCTACGCTGATTGCCACTGTCTGTCCTTGCACTTCAGGTGGAATCGCCGCATAATGAGAACCGTCTCCCCAGATCACAATCGTGCCATCGGCTTTTAATGCCAGAGAAAACTCCTCCCCCACCTCAATGGCGCGCACATCTTGCAAATCGGCAGGAATCGCAAGGCGATTGTACAGATCGCTTCCCCAGCCGAGTACTTGGCCATCGGAGGTTAACGCAAGCGAATGGTTTCTCCCGGCAGCCAATTGTTTGGCTTTCACACGTTCATGGACATGTTCCGGCACGTCAGTCTGACCTTGACCATTATCCCCCCAGGCAATGATCGTCCCATCCGCTTTCAAGGCAAGCGAATGTCGGTATCCCGCTGCAATCGCGATCACACCACTTTTCGCAGTTTCGGGTACAACCGTTTGTCCGTTGTCTTCCCACGAACCGTCTGAAATGCCCCAGGCAATGACAGAGCCGTCAGATTTCAAGGCCAGAGAATGTTTTTCCCCTGCCGCAATGGCGATAACGCCGCTTTCCGCTTCTTCCGGCACAGAAGATTGTCCGTAATCGTCGCTCCCCCAAGCAACCACCTTGCCCGAAGCCGTTAACGCCAAAGAATGTTTAAATCCTGCACTAATGGCTACTACCTGGCCCTGCACCTCGTCAGGCACATCGAGTTTTCCTTCGCGCCCATCTCCCCATGCAATCACTTCTCCGGCAGCCGTTAACGCTAAAGAATGCCAATACCCTGCCGCAATGGCGATAACGCCGCTTTCCGCTTCTTCCGGCACATCCGATTGACCGTAAGAATTGGAACCCCAGGCAATGACTTTCCCTGAGGAAGTGAGGGCTAACGAATGGAAGGCAGCAGGACCCGATGCAATCGCTATAATATCGCTTTTCGCTTCTGCCGGTACATTGGCTTCGCCGAATCTTCCCCCACCCCAGGCGATGACCTCGCCGCCGGATGTGAGAGCCAGGGAGTGATCCTGTCCTGCGCTCACCGAAACAATATTGGACTGTGCCTCAAGCGGCACCGTTGTTTTGCCATACCCATTCGATCCCCAAGCCAGCACTTCCCCGTCCGCTGTTAAAGCGAGGGAATGGTAACGCCCTCCTGCAATCTGCTGGACCCCGCCCCAACGATCACTCAAGGCTGGATGAAAACTCCCTTGAGCAGACACGTTGTCATAGGGTACCGTGATCAGAAACGACTGGATGAGCAGCAAAGCGATGCACAGCTTCACCAAGCCGCTCCTCCTGTTGCATATGTATGATTGTTCCAAGCTTTTTCCCCATGGATTCATCTCTTACAAATCCTCCTTCAAGTTAATCTCTGCATAGCTTCACCCCATCTATTGTATATTCTTCCAATCCCATTGTGATCAACCCTGCCCGGCACAAAAGATCAAAAAGGTTGAGCAGGGTGGTTGAGATAATTTGTACAAAATAAAAAGAACGGGTCAGAACAATTGTAGTGTTCTGGCACGTTCCAACGCTTGTAAGCGATTTTTGGATTGCAATTTGCAGTAGATATTGTTAATATGTGTTTTTACGGTTGCCAGGGAAACATTCAATTTAAGCGCGATTTCTTTATTAGACATTCCCGTTTCCATCAACCGAAGCACGCTTTGTTCTCTGGCTGTAAGAGCAGCCAACGTTCTATCATGGGGAGTACCGGCTTCCCTTTCGGCTAGCGGAATCAGTCTCCGCAGCCGTTTCACATAGGATAAAGGCACCTTATGGCTGGGGCGGCGAAGCTGATTTTGGCGCAATCGGATATATTGATCCAACAATTGCCCAAGTGATGCTCCTTCGTCGACAAAGGTCCGGATATACCCTTCCGGCCGCGCCAATGCCAGCGCTTCTTCCAGTACGTCCATGGAGTCCGAAATCTTTCCTTGTAAGGATAGGATCATACTCTTGTGAACGAGCAGACGAATTCGGTCGCTTTGCCGTCCTTCTTCTATTGACAGCTGGAGTAGACGCTCCGTCAATGCTGCGGCTTCTTCCATTTTTCCTTGCTCCGCCAATATAGAGGCCAGTAAATCGTATTCCTTGATCATGGATACCGGAATTTCATCACGGAATCGCAAGCGGCTCTTTCTCAGCCATTGTCTCACCGGTTTCTCTTCTCTATGCATCCTGCCCAGCATGGCGCGAAACGAGGCGATTTTCCCGGACAAACGCGAATTCGCTATCTTGGATGTTTGTTGGGTTAGCTCGCGTAATATGTGCTTTGACGTCGCCTCGTCTCCTTGTACGGTGGCAATGCGGGCAAGCCAGAGCGCTGCGATGGTCGCCAAGCTTCGATGATCATGCAATCTTCCAATATCATAGGCTTGGCGCATCAGCTTTTCCGCTTCGACCAAGCGATTTCGTTCGTACTGCATTTTGCCTAAGTCGATATAAAGATGAGCAACAAAATAGACATTTCGGGTTTCAGACCAAATCGACAGCAAGGACGTTAACACCTGCTCCGCCAATCGAAGGCTGTCATCCGACACGTAGATATCCCACACCGGATGATAGCCATCCACGTCGCTCCCAAACTCAATGAAGAAATCGCCTTCCGGATGCTTCTCGACATATTCATGTGAAAATTGAACGGCATATTCAAAATCACGATCCAAAAACGTGCGAAATGCAGCCAGAAAAGCGAGTCCGGCTTGCAATGTTTCGGCTTCTTCAGGAGGAAGGGGATCTGTGTCCTCTTCTAGCCTGCGAACCGCTTGCCAATACCCGTCAGTGGCCGCTTCGACATGCCCGGACAAGTACTGGGAAGCGAGTTTTGTCAACAGCATCATCGGTCTGGCAAATAACAGCGTGTCGGGAATTGCGTTTAACCACTTGCAAAGCGTCGTCCATTCATTGGTCATCAGCTCCGGTGTCATCACCTCTATCAATGATAGCGCATGTTCATAATCGGCAGCCGCAAGGTAATGATCTACCGCTTCATGCGGATAACCGTTCTCTTCCAACCATTTTCCCGCTGTCATGTGAAGTGTTTGCCATTGCCGCGGCTCGCGCATTTTCAACTGCGCCGTCAAAAATTGCCGGAATAAATGATGATACCTGTACCACTCCCGCCACTCGTCCAAAGCTACAAGAAACAAGCTTTCCTTGTCTAATTGTTGCAGATACGCATGACTTTCGGCTATACCGGTTACCGCTTGACAAAGTTCGCCCTTCATCCGGTCCAAAATGGAAGTATAGAGTAAAAATTGCTGCATCGTTGCGGATTGTCGGGCTAACACCTCATCAAAGAAGTAATCCGATATATCACGTTCCGTCCCCGCCATCTTCCGGATTAGAGATACGGGATCGGTATGTTCGTGCATTGACAAGACCGCCAGTCGCATCGCCACTGCCCAACCCTCTGTCTTTTTTTGTACGGTCGCCACATCTTCATTGGATAATTGTATACCACCGCACTTCGCAAAAAATTCAGTCGTTTCGTCCGGCACAAACCGGAGATCGCTCGCCTCCAACGAGATCAGCCTATTTTCTGCTCGTAGTCTGGAAAGAGGAAGCGCTGGAGAATTTCGGCTTGCAAGATAGAGATGGACATGTAGTGGTAAACGTTCCAGCAGATAAGTGACGCCCTGCAAGATGGACGTTTCTTCGATATGATGAAAGTCATCCCATACGAGCACCATCGTGTGTGAAATGCGATGTAGCCCGTTGATGAGCGCAGCAATCAGTGACACACCCGATGGATCTTCTGCGGCATGACGAAGGACGTCCTGTTGGTCAAAAGACGGATAAGCTTGTTTTAACGCTGCAATGGTATGTGCCCAGAAGCGCGTGCGATCATTATCCCCTTGATCAAGCGAGACCCAGGCGACGGGATTTTCCAGCGTCATCACCCATTCGCCGAGCAATGTCGTTTTGCCATACCCGGCTGGAGCTGAGATCAAAGTAAGCGTGCGATCTAACCCTTCATGCAAACGCCGGGTGAGACGGGAACGCACAACAAGCGAGCTTCGCGATCGAGGAATATGCAGTTTCGTGGCTATGATCATGGCTTGCCCCCCTCCCTTATTTGGCAACCGTCATAAGATATGAACATTTTTTCTATTATTTTACCAAAAAACTTTTATTTATGTAGGGCCTTATCGGAGCATCTTCGATCGACAATGCTGGGGGTACTATTAACATGAAATATAATGGAGTACATCTTTCCGCTAGTCGATGACAGGAAGGCGGACGATAAAGCCTTTCGTCGTTTGCTCACGACTGTATTCAATCGTTCCCTCATGCTTTTTAATAATGGATAACGCTATGGATAGACCTAGCCCTGTACCTGCCTTGTTCTTCGTTCTACCTTCCGAAGTTCTGTAAAACGGTTCAAAGATAAACGGAATGTGTTTTTCATCTATGCCATCTCCGGTGTCCATGATAGAAATGAAACACTCTCCTTCTTGACTTGCACATGTGATGATCACTTTTCCTTGTGGCTTGTTGTACATAATGGCGTTCTCGACCAGGTTGCTAATGGCTCTCTGGACTAAAATATCGTTCCCGTATATCTCAACATCAGGATGGATGTGGATTTCAATAGAAATTGTTTGTGCCAAAGCTAAATCGTTTAATTCACTCACGACTTTACGGATCAGTGAACCCACTTCAATCACATCCTTATCCGGGTCTTGATTTTTAGCCAGAACGAGCAGTTCATTGACCATATGATTCATTCGTTTTAACGTCTTTTCAAAAATGTCCGAGAGCTGCCGATAATCTGCCAAAGTTGCGGATGGATCACTCCTCAAGACTTCCAGATTCGTCTTCAAAATCGTCAAGGGAGTTCTAAATTCATGAGCGGCATTGGCCATAAAACGTTCTTGCTGCTGGAAGGCATGTTCTAATTTTTTCAGCATGGTATTGAACGATTCCGTTAATTCTTTCAATTCATCATTGGGCAGTTCCTTAACAGGAAGCTGCACGGACAAATCATTGGCATTGATTTTCATAAGTCGTTCACTCAATAAACGCACCGGCCACAGACTTCTTTTGGAGAGATAAAACGCCCCGACCCCACCTAATATAATCATGATGAGCAGGCAGATCAGCGAAAAAAGGAGAACTTGTCCTTTAAATGCAATCAATTCAGATGAAAAGCTTACATCCGATCTGAGCATCCCCTCTTCGTTTACCTGATTCACTTCAATGGTGGGTACGATCACTTCATGATCTTGTTGAAGTAGCATATCATTGGGCTTCACATGAACAGCAGGAAGCATAATTTGAACAAAAACATTGAGCGAAACCAACAGAAACACGCCTGTTAATATGATTAAACCCAGGTTCCACAACACGATTCTTCCCGCCAATGTGAGCCGCTTGCTTTTCATCATTTTGATAACCTCTCAATTTGTTTGTTCAGTCGATAGCCGTACCCTGGCACCGTATTCAAAAAGTTTGCATGGATAACGGATCTTATCTTACTACGCAAAGTCGTAATATGTACCCTGACGGAATTGGAAAAAGGGTCCGCATGCTGATCCCACACATGTTCAACCAATTCTTCGGACGAGACAACTCGATCAGGATGAGATAAAAAATACTGTAATAAGGCAAACTCCTTACGAGTAAGGGTCAGCTGTTGCCCAGCACAAGTTGCTGTCATCGTGATCGGATTCAACTCGATAGGGCCATAGGTGAGCAGCGGGCTTTCTCGTAAAAGATCACGTCTCAATAAGGCGCGTATTCTTGCTTTCAGTTCTTCAAAATCAAATGGTTTACCAAGATAATCGTCAGCTCCCAAATTCAATCCTTTCACACGAGAAGATGTATCAGAAAGCGCTGTTAGAATCAGCACTCTGATTTGTTTGGAAAGATGTCGTATGTGTTGCAGCACATCTAGCCCATCCCTATCTGGCAAGTTTAAATCCAAGATGATGATATCGTAGGCATGGATTTCCGCCAGGTGACAGCCTTCTTCTCCATCTAATGCAATGTCTACCGCAAATCCTTCCATTTCCAATCCTTTTTTGATCGCACTCGCCAAATCTTGTTCATCTTCGATCACCAACATCCGCATCTTTAGCTCACCTCTCAATAAAACGTCGTAGTCGGGGAATGGTTTATGTTTAGATCGTGATATTTCCAGTGACTGTCACTTGATGGGTATCCGTATTGTAAATCCCCACTCGATAGTTGTCAGCGACATTCACAACAAAAGTTCGACTATCGGCACCGCCTGTAAAGTTCACATAAAAAAAGGTATTGTCCGAGTCGATTAAACCAACTCGAAGTGTAGCGTCCCGAGGCAGCCATGTCAACGATATGGTAACCTCTTCGTTCCGAGTCAAATACCACGGGTTTCCAGACCCATCACTTATTGTGGCAAGTGATGATCCCGGCAAGTTGAAGTTAACCGGATAGGTAGCCTGTACACCAACATCGTCAGAATCCCCAAGATTCAATTCAATGATGTTTTCCTCTGATAGTTGAATTTTGTGTACCGGCTGCCCGTCCACAGTGACATCACTTGAAGTTGGGTTTGTGTCATTCACTTGAGAAATTGCTTGTTGATTTACTGTAACAGCTCCAGAAGACTGACCCGAAATATCCTCTGACTTCGAAACAACATCACTCGTTTGAATCGTTACTGGCAGCGCATCATTTGCCAAGGCAAATGCGGTCATGGGCAACACGGTTATCAACAAAACAGCCGTAATTAAAAAACGTTTCATTCTCATTTTTTTCACCTCATTTTTTCTTTTCCCCGACTACTTAACCACAGTGTATTTGATCTGTTGTTAAATTTTTGTTAAGACAGCTGTATTTCAGAAAAAGAGGAAGTCAGCTGAGGAACTTCAGGGGCGAGAACGATGCTTACGGTTATCGAGGCAGTCACGAGCCCCATCAAACATGATACTGTCCACCCAAACCTGCCAGTAAAACCGGTAGCTTTTCCGATGACAATCGGCAGTCGTTCCGTTAAATCCACGACGATCTGACAGAGTCACCGCCGTAGATGGCGGGGAAGCAGATAGAGAAGAGTCAGTACATGATCGCAAGGCCCAAATAAAATTCGCGCGAGTGTGCGCCCATGTTGAGGGATACGATCAAATTCGCCTTGCCGATCCGATTGTTAACGCCGGAGCGCCCGCGGGCGTTAGACCGACGGAAACAGCCGCCTCGGGTTGTCCATGCGCACACCTTCCTGTCTTCAAATCGGCCCCGTACCACGACCCCATTTTCGTTCTCGACGGACTAGGGGAGTTCGTTTACAAACAGAATAGTCACGCGATCCGCAAAGCCGAATTGTTCTGCCTGTTTTTGCAGACGGTGCACAAATATGAGGTCAACGGGCGACCCTCTTTTTTTCTAATCGATAATCTATAAATCATGAATAAGAGAGTCGTATTTACGTTAGATCATCCAACTTTGGCGAATGCTGCGAGCGAATCTATAATAGCCTGCTTCTTCCTTCATGCCAGCAAGTACGGGAAGTATGTTCAAGAATACTGCAGCAGTTGCGGTCATGTACTAGATATCCTCATTGATCGAATAACTTAGTAATGTCGTAACCGAATCTTGATTTCACCACACGATAATTTGCAACAGCATAACTGCCAATGGAATAAGAATCCACCCAATAGGAAATAATGATAATGATGAGATGTGAGAATCTGGAGGTTCGTCGATGGCAAGAAAAAAGCAAAATCAATCGATCAAGAATGATTTTTTCGGAGACATTCAATCAGCCCTCGGGTTACCCCCGGACTTGGTCTGCCGATCCTTGTTTGTCCAAGGGGAACAAACCGTGCAGTGCGTATATCTGGAATCGATGGTCAATAAAAAAACGATTGACGAATACATTTTGAAATCGTTCACGGAAAATACGTTTTCCGAAGGGGAAGCGCCTCGTTCCGCCGAAAGCGGTTTTTTGCGCGAATTTTCCTTTTCCGATCCATATGAACAGTTGCGGGAACATGCCGTAAAAGCACTCCTTGCAGGCCATTGCGCACTAACCGATTTTGCAAGGGAGCGCGTTTGTCTCATCAATGTGACCGAATCCAAACAACGCTCCATTGAAGAACCGAAGTCGGAATCGACCATTCGCGGGCCGCACGAAGGCTTTACGGAAAGCATTCTGACCAATGTGGGGCTTGTCCGCAAAAGAATCCGCAACCCATTCCTCCGGTTTGATAAAATGAACATCGGCAATCAAACCGGGACGACTTTGCTTATGGTGTACATGGAGAACCTCGCCCCGGAATCGCTGGTCCGGGAAGTGCGCGGCAGATTGTCAGCCATCCGGACGGACAGTGTGCTGGAAAGCGCTTATGTGGAGGAATTCATCCAGGACCGGATTTGGTCTCCTTTTCCGACGCTTACCAACACCGAACGCCCTGATATGGTAGCTGCCCAGTTGCTGGATGGTAAAGTGGCCGTGATGGTGGACGGAACGCCCAACGTCCTGCTTGCCCCCATGACGTTTTTCGAGTTTTTCAGTTCTCCTGAAGATTATTATCAGCGAGCGGACATCGCCACGTTTATTCGCTGGATTCGGTTGATTTCCTTTTTTACGGCCGTGTTCGTCCCTTCCTTGTATGTCGCGGCCACGACGTTCCAACAGGAACTGATCCCGACCCAACTCCTGATCAGTTTGTCCGCCCAGCGGGAAGGGGTCCCCTTTCCCGCCATCTTCGAAGTGTTGTTAATGGAAGTCGTGTTTGAAATTATCCGGGAGGCGGGGCTGCGCATGCCGCGGGCGGTCGGACAGGCGCTTTCGATCGTGGGGGCGATTGTACTGGGGCAGGCGGCGGTGGAAGCCGGTCTCATTTCCGCCGCGATTGTCATTGTTGTAGCCATAACCGGCATCACCAATTTTGTCGTTCCGGTTTACAGCTTTGGCATGTCACAACGCCTGCTTCGTTTTTCGTTCGTGCTGTTGGCCGGCTTTATGGGCCTTTTCGGCATTTTATGCGGTGCCCTGTTTCTGGTTGCCCATCTGGTGTCGCTTAAGTCCTTTGGCGTTCCTTACTTCACTCCCGCTTCCCCGTCCATAGGAACCGATTGGAAAGATGTGTTGGTGCGGCTGCCCCGGCCCTGGCTGAATCCGAACGGTCTGCCCGGATATATTCGGAATATGAAGAGAAAAAGTAATCTGGAGGATCAAACATGACCAACCGGTATGCAGCGGGTCTGTTCATCCTGATGATGTTTACCGCCCTGCTTACGGCTTGCTGGGACAGAACGGAAATGAACGAACTGGCGCTGGTCAGTATGATGGGGGTGGACAGAGATCCTGAGAGCGGAAAAATAACCGTATATTACCAGATCATCAACCCGCTCAGCGGCACTTCCGCCAAAGGTACGTCGGGAGGCGAACAAGCCCCTGTATACACTTACGAAATCAGTGGATCCTCTTTTGGAGAAATCAAATCTACGATTTACAAAATGTTGCCGCGCAAGTTATTTATGGCCCACTGCAAGGTGCTGCTCGTTTCTCGACGGGTGGCCAAACAAAACATACGCGATATTGTCAACTTTATCGAAATGCAACCTAATGGCCGTTCGTCGGTCCCGATGCTGATTGTCGACGGATCGATATCTCAGGTCATGAGAACATTAACTCCCCTGGAGCGGGTGCCGTCTGACACGATCGATTCCAGGCTCGACCTGCTGATCCGGAATTCGCTCCTAGTGGGAAAACAGATCAAGGTCAGTGATGTCATTGAACGGATGGAAAAGTCAGATACGATCGTATTACCGTTGATCACCGGAATGACAGAGGCACCTTCTTCCAACAGCGGGGAAAGGTCGGCGGATATCGACGCCAATCAAAACAACTTTATCATCCGAGGCGGGGCGGTTTTCCGTGATTATCGCATGGCGGGCAAACTGAATGATACGCAACTGGTCTGGTACCATTTGCTAAATGGCGATCGAGGTCGCCACGTGCGACAGTTTCAGGTGGAAGGAAAACAGGTATCCGTGGAATTGAGACTGGTTCGCATAAAACGTGAGGTCTTCTGGAAATCCGACCAACCTGTCGTTCGGATCCGCATGGACCTCGAACTTTCCACTGCCTATACAATCGAGTCCGTCCCGAAGTCTCGGAACGAGGTGGAGAGACTTGAAAACAGACTGAATCAGATCATAGCAGACGAGTCGCTTGCTTTCTATCAAATGATAAGGGAGCGTGGCTGGGATCTGTTAAGCATCAACGACTTGTTGCGCAAACAAACGCCAAATCATCCGGATATCGACCAAGCGGCGAAAAATGTACAAATTGAGATTCGTGCAAATACCCGGCTGCTCCGAACGGGAAGCATGAGTCAACCTTATGGAGGAACAGGATGAAGCCAATGATTTCCCGATTCCAGTTTTATCTGCTGACAATCAATTATATCCTCGGAACCACCCTTTTCGTGCTGATCGGGCGGCTAGTCGTACAGGCGGGACAGGATGCCTGGCTCATGCCCTTGTGGGCAGGAAGTTTTGGCATACTCGTCGGTCTGTTCTGGACTTTTCTTTTCCGATACTACCCGGGCAAAAGTCTGGTGCAAATCCCGCTGGAAGCTTGGGGACGTTCTCTGGGAACGCTTGTCTCCGTCTTGTATTTTCTTTATTTCTGTATTTTGGCTGGATGGGCTCTTCGAAATTTAAGCGATTTTTTAAATGGAACCATCATGCCGGAGACGCCGAAAACCGTTTTTCACGTCATGTTTTTGCTTGTCGCCTTTTACACGGTCGCTCAGGGGACGGAAGCCATCGGACGATTAAATCAAATCATCACTCCGTTTTTGTTCTTCCCGTTCTGGTTTGTTCTGTTGCTGGCAATGGTGAACTGGGATTGGGGAAGACTTCAGCCAGCTTTCCATTCCGGCCTGGGTGCCATTTTGCAATACCATTCCTTTTTGGGCTTTCCCTATATGGAAGCCATAGCGCTCACGATGCTTTTTCCGCTGGTCAAACAGGGGGCAACACGCCCCTTTTTGCTTGGGTTGATGACCGCTTCCCTTTCTCTTAGCATGACCTTGTTTATGATTATCGGTTTATTAGGAGTGGAGAGGGCGTCACAACTTACCTTTCCAGTGTATACGACCGTGCAGGAAATTTCCATCGGAGAGGTGATCGTCAACATCCATTCCATTATCTCCGTTATTTTACTGATTCTGATTTTTATCAAGCTGTTGGTACTCGTTTACGGAGCTTCCGAAACGCTGCGTCAAGTATTTCGTCCAAAAACCCGGTGGCCTCATTTTCTGGGTTTGACGATTTTGTTGTCGGCGACCGCCTTGTCCATCTATGAAAACCCGATCCAAAACGAGGAATGGGATGAAAAATATACATTCATATATGACAGTTTCTTTGTTCTACTGATCCCCTTTTTGTTGCTAGTGACAACATGGGTCAAACGCACGTTCGAGAAGCGAAAAGGAGGATGAATTGAACATGTTGATGCTTCACATCCTGCTGGCGCCTTTGATAGGTTTACCGATGTTGGGATTGCTTCGAAAGAGACTTTATCGGGATGCAGCAGTTTTTGGGGCTGTATCTGTTATTGGATACGGATTATGGATTTGTATCGTGAATCATCGTCCTTTTATCATTACGATTTTTATTGAAAGAATGATTGAAATGTTAAAATCCATTTCAACGACGATGATATAAACGTAGAATGAATTGTTTTGCGGGTTCTTCCCAGTTTAGTACCACTATGATCCGCCAATCCTTGTGACAGAACCTTAACAGGAGATATGAAGGATGACTGAAAACGAATGATTACTAGCGGCAAAATTAATGCTTATAATAAACCGTTCCTTCATACCAGCCTTGTAGCCAGATTCTAGGGTACTGATTTTGAACGGGTTGATCTCGTGCGGAATAACCATTTCATAGATTTCCCTATCAAATAATACTTCTGTCGGAGGAAAGCAAGAAGTGAAGTCACTATAATCATAATTAAATAACCAAGCATTAAACTATTTTCAAAATCTTGGTGCATTGAAAAATAAACAAAACAGACTATTAGAATACCAATTACCGTTTTTTTTATATCAGTATCTCCTCGTATAATATGTTTATAAAAAATAAATATATGTGGTAAACTTGGGCATCAGAAGATTATCATAGGTTAAATTTATCGGAGACCAAGCAATGATCAAATATCAGGGGGAGGTCGTCGGAAACGACGGCCTTTTTACTTGGTTCAAGGGTTATGCGGCAAACTGGTCTCGTAGTAGATATGCGGCATGATAGGATACCTAACTAGAGACTGCAATTTTGCATGCTTCTTGAGACAAAAAGGACGCGTAAGCTTATGCTCTTTCATTTTACTGGTGATTCCGGATACTTTACCTTAGGTTTAGGTCCTTTAGCAAACCCGGATATACTCCTTTCAATTTTCTTCTTCCCTTAATAACACAGCTCAAAACTTCTTTTCATCGGGCATTTTTTCTTGTTATTTCGCCCCCCTTCCCTCCCTCTTTTTATTTCATAGCTTTCAGAAAAGTTGCTAAAGCAATATCATGTTTGTCTATTATTAAAAACGTTTGAAATCATGATATGCTGTTCGCCGCCTGATTATTTGGCGGAAAAAAACCATGGATTCGCCATTCGGTTTGGCGGAGCCAAACCGAATAAACAGCCGACAATAGCCTAATCCCTTCTGTACATTGACGGGGGATTAGGCTATTGTCGATTAAATAGGAAAATGCTCCCGAACCTTTGGAGAGGATCCCCGGGAGCATTCACTTCATCATGTCAAAAGTACTTTATTTCGGCCTTTCTTGCAAGGCTTATTTACGCACTTTCGAGAATCAATCTCCTGACGTCCAAATCTGCTGTGACGATTGCGGCCGGCTTCTCCATAAACACGGTCGTTATTGGCGAGGCGTTGTGACGAAACACGAAGTCATCCTGATCCCCATCTACCGCTGGTACTGTCCTGCTTGTAATAAGACGATTTCCCTTCTTCCGGAATTTCTGATTCCATGGGCCCGGTATGCGACTTGGGTGCGAGAAGCGGCATTGAAGCGCAAGCGCAAGGGATTCTCTTGGCGGCAGATCGCAGAAAGCACGACAACATCTAGCGTACGTTACAGCTTCCGTACGTTGAAACGCTGGTGGGCAAGGCATTTGCACCGCGCAGCAAATGCGGCACTTTGGGTTGCCGGGCAATTCATTGCCGGGGGAGTAGACGAAGATATGCTCCGCCTTTACCCCACCATGATGAATCCAACGCCAATGGACACACTGGATTGGCTGAACAAACTGTTATCCCGATTCATCCCCGCTGGCGCATCTAGACGGGGCTATTGGACTTTTCTAAATGCAGGGTTACCTGCATGCAGCATCACGCTTATAAATTCCTTCAGCATCCGCCGCCAAGGAGCACGGCAAGCGAAAGTCGCCTCCAAAATCGCTTTAAAAATCGCCTGGACGGCAAGTTGCCCTCCCGATCCCACAAAATATGCGCCCTCCCTGGTTTCTAGCGTCTATGGGATACTCTCATAGACCACAGGGAGAGGAGATTTTGCATGGATGAGCAAGCAAGGCAGCAAGAGGCTAACTTCCGTTACGGCTTGATTGCGCCCCTGGTTAGCCGCAAATTGGATCCCGGAGAGCAAATGGCACTCATGCGCGAAATTGTAAGCCACGAGTATGAAACACCGTCGGGAAATGCCGATAACCTTATGCTGCAAGATCATCAGCATTTCTTATTTTCTTTATTGAGTAAACTCCATGTGCGTATAATAAACGCTTGTAATAGGAAAACAGACTTCTAAATCTGAATTCAAATCGCTATAAACGAAAAAAGACCGTACAACAGTCTATTTACAATTTTTATTCATGAAATAATGCGTACTAAGATCAGTTCTCTAGCTCGCGTACTGTTTCTTTTACCTAGATGCTAACCCGGTGGAAGCAAAGTTTCCAGGGCAAAAATCTACGCGGATTAGCGGTCAGACTTGCTGACGGCTATAAAAGTTTAATACCTGATTGCAGGTCCTTATATCCAGTTGAGTTATTTAACCCCTTTTTCTATGAAAGTCAAGTAATCGCACTCTATGTGATGTGTTCAGCATCCAGCACCATTATCTAAGATTTTGAGCCCTTTTCACGTATTCATAGAGTTGTTACTTTCGAAATTCAGGTTTAGCTATTTTCCTGGCTAATATTCTAAACCCACTATAAACAAAATATCCAATTAAACAACCTGTCATATTCAAAATGATATCATCAACATCAAAATAACCTAACATTGTGACAAATTGGAAACTCTCGATCCCAATTATACTGATTAAACAAATCAACAAAGTCTTAGAAAGTTTCCTGTACTTTGTAAAAATAGTAGGGATTAAGAATCCTAATGGACAGAACGTAACAATATTACCCAAAATATTTATGAAGGCAAATGGAGTCGTTTTAAAACGGAAATAACTTGAGATACTTCGAAAAGGATCTACATTGTAGTTCCAGATCCCGATACTCCTATTTTCAAGTATGGATTGTATTCTATCAATAAAACCAATAGGTTTTACTACAATGATCGCCACGCGGCGGGGCTTTTTCCAGGATGTCGCTTTGTAAATGAGCGTTATCCCTTCGATAATCCAGTCTTCATCGACAAATCGTTTCCAGTACCGGCAGGCTGCACCTGCGCCGCAAGGCGCTGCGTCCTTTTCAGCTTGCCGACGTAGCCGATGTTCTTGCCTTCCCACAGGCTATAGAACTCCTCGCCGCCGAAGCCCTTGTCGAATCGGGCATATTTCACCGAACGTCCGCCAAGGAGCTCGAACGTGTTGTCTAAGAATGAAGCAGCATCCGTAGAGGCATGCGTGTTCCCAGATCGGAGGAAGTCATTCAGGCACAGGCGAGACTGCCCCTCAAATGTCAGTAGCGGGTGGTAGCTTTTGCGGCCGGGCTTGTGCGGGTTCTTTCCTTTCTCTGCGCCGACTTGATCGCCGTATACGGTTTCCGCCGTCGAATCCAGATCAAGGACAAGTTTAGACGGCAGGCAGGGCCGAATGACGGTCTGATTGAGCGTTCGCAGTTCGAACCGCAAGTTAGGACAAGATGTTCTCAATCGAATCAGTTCTTTGTACAGCAAGGTATGGTGTGGGCATCGCCCGCCAAGAAATCGCTTCAGAAGCTAGTCGCGCTATAGTTTGCGAAAATGAAAGAGCCGCTCGCAGCCGAGCATCCAACCCACGATGAGATAAAGCAGAATGCGGTAAATCGGAAAGAGAGAATTTCGTCCTTTGCCGCAAGAGATGTCACGTAACGCTTCGGAGAGCTTTATTTTCTCAAGGTATTCCAGAAAGATTTTGATGCCTCCGAAGCTGGTGGCATTCTCCAAGGAAAATTCAGTCTTGATCTTGCTGACGGGTGTGGTAGACTTCACCTAAAAGGTGCTCCTCTCTTTGGGTGATGTGTTTCAGTCAAACACCATTCTACCAAAGATTTGGATCCCTTTTCACGTTTCCACGGAGCTGTACGTTCGAAATTCAGGATTACTTTTCGTTTCTAATTAGTTACCCCTGAAAAATTCGAATTTAGAGTTCGCTCTACTCTCCTTGAAATTTTCAGGTGGACATATTTCCTTTGTATTCCATTTCTTTGCCTTATTTGATCATCTGAGCGGCTTTTCTGAGGTTATGAACCCAAATTCCCAAGCCGATCCAGGTTTTTGAGCCAACAAAGCCCCTGTACCGGCTGCGGTTTAAACCGTACCTGCGTTTCAGTAAAATGATTTTGGCTTCACCTGCAGCGCGGAAGCGTTGCAAATCTTTATACCATAACTGTTTCTCAAGTTCCGCACGTTTCTTGCTCTTCTTCCCTCAGAATGGGGTGCTGATTCGTGTTACACCCAGTTCTGCAAGGGTCGATTCATTTTTCTTGCTGCCGAAGCCGCGGTCGGTTGCCACAGCACGGGGCACCGAGCCAAATCGTTCTTTATGTTGTACCACGGCGGGAACGAGCATTTCGTCGTCCGAGGGGTTACCTTTGTATAACTCATAGCCGGTTACAAACCCATTTTCGGTTTCATCGATTCGCGCTTTGTATCCGAATTCCGCGCTCTTGGATAGCTTCCCTTTTTTGATCGGGCGTGCTTCAGGATCAAAGAAGCTGACGATCCGATCTGGAATAATGCGGTTTCCGGATACCACTTGCTTGGCCTGATCGACGAGCTTTTGGGTCAAGGTAATAGCTTCACCTAACTTCTCTTTCATCGCCTTGACGGACGCCTTACCTTTATCCTTTGTAAGATTCATAACAGCTGTTGATTTCTGACATACGTCTTCCGTCATCGCAACGACTTGCTCCGTTATGGCATTGAGCTCGTCCCATGACTGTTGCGTGCGCCGGCGCAGCAACTTGGCGATCGAAAGGATGTGTTGCTTCACTTCACTGTTTTTATCCTCGAAGTTCCGGGTCGCTTCGGACGCCACTTTCCGGATCTTGCCTACCAGGCGAGTGATGACCTTTACGCCATCCTGCAGCAAGGTCGCATCGGTCGGATGATGTACATCCGATTCGACTACGGTGGTATCCGTCCGCAGCTTCCGGTGTTTGAGCACCTTCGCTTCATCCAGTTTTTGAAGCAAAAGCTCATTGAGTTGTTCGACCCATTCTTCGCCATAGCGCTGGCGCGCTTTGATCAAGGTCGTCGGATCAGGCATCTTTTCGTCAATGGGTATGCGGCAAAATCGCCGCCACGTCAGACTGTCGCCTACTTCCTGCACGAGGGATTCGTAACCGAAATTGTAGCGGCGCTTCAGATACATGAGACGCAGGAAGGTTTCAATCGCTTTGGTCGGACGGCCCCTTCGGGTGTGATGCTTCTCTAGAAAAGGCTGCATGAAACGTTCATCATCCAGCAAGGCATCTATTTTAGCCAGTTCTTCAGGCAACGACCATACGCTCTCAGAGATGATGGAATCCCACAATGTGATTTGTTCTTCACGAAGTTTCAACATTTTTCTCACCTCAAAAGGATTTTGAGGGGCAATGAAGAATTCATAAGCATAGGAATTCGGCCCCCCTTTGGATGGTTATCTGGACAATAACTAATTCCATTTTGAGGCAGTGAATTCCTTTTATTTTTGATCAAAACCCTGATTTTTTCAGGGGTAACTAATTAACAGTGAGCAACATTCAACATGCATCGCATCGGGAGTTTGTCTTCATTCTGGAAAGCTGCAGAATGCTACTTTCTTGATTTATTCTTCATTTCTTTCTTTATGCGTAATAGACTCTCCTTCTACATCTATATTAGGAAGAATTTTATCTAACCACTTCGGAATATACCAAGCTGATTTTCCCATTAGAGTCATTACAGCAGGTACTATTGTCATTCTGACAATAAACGCATCGAAGAATACTCCAAAGGTAGTGCCATTCCAATTGATTTAATCATCGCATCAGGATTCATCATAAATCCGAAAAATACTGCCATCATAATAAGAGCTGCAGCAGTTACTACTCTACCGCTGTCTCTCATTCCATATAAAATAGCTTTACGACTATCTCCAGTATGCATATAACTCTCTCTCATTTTACTAACTAAGAATATTTCATAGTCCATAGCTAGTCCAAACAATATCCCTATTGTAATAACAGGTAAAAAGGCTAATATTGGAGATTCCGATGGAAATCCAAAGAAATTAATGAAATGCCCATCTTGAACAACAAATACCATAAATCCTAATGTTGCTCCTAATGAAAGTAAGAATCCAACTACTGCTTTCAACGGTACTAATAGTGATCTAAAGACCATTACTAAGAGTATATAAGCAAGACCAATTATTAAGGATGCAAATAATGGTAAAGCATCATTCAATTGCTGTGATATGTCAATGTTCATAGCCGTGCTACCTGTTACCATTAATGCAATATCATGTTCTTTTTCTGTTTCTTTAGATTTGTCTCTAATAAGATTTACCAAATCCTTTGTTTCTATATCATCCGGTCCGGATTCTGGTGTAATTTGAATCATAAAAATTTCTCCGGAAGGTCCAGGTATAAGTGGTGATACAGATTTAATATCTTTTAAATCACTAATTTCTTTCACTATTTCTCCAATAACTTGAGGTGTTTCCTCTGTTACTTTACTAACTTTTGCAGCAACAACTAATTGTGCATTAAAGCCTTCTCCATACCCTTCCGTTAGTAAATCATATGCTCTTCTTTCCGTCATTTCCGTTGATTTAGCTGTTCCATCAGATGGTAGCCCCAAATTCATATGGAAGAAAGGAATTGTAAGAATTGCAAGGAATGCAATGGATACTAGCGATATAATGATAGGATGTTTAGTAACCAATCTCCCCCATCTATTAGCTTTTTCTTCGTCTGTTCTATTCTGACCATTGATTTTTTGCCAAAATCTACTTTCCTTTGCAGGCGACAATCGGTGGCCTATCATACCTAAAATTGCTGGTAAAGTAATAATCGAAATAAGCACGGCTGCCAGTATACTAATAGCGGCTGAAACACCCATAAGGGTTAAGAATGGAATTTGAGCTACAGATAAACCCAATAGTCCAATAATAACAGTCAAACCTGCAAATACTACAGCACTTCCAGATGTTCCTATGGCTATTGAAATTGAATTGTTGATGGCATGTCCCTTTGCCAATTCTTGTCTGAATCGTGTAATAATAAATAGTGAGTAGTCAATACCTACCGCTAAACCCAACATAGCTGCTAGAATTATAGAAATAGAATTCAAATCAATAAAGTAGGCACCAATCATAATACCTAATAAGCTAATTCCTAAACCTAATACCGCTATAAGAATTGGTAAGCCTGCTGCAATAAATGAACCAAAAGTAATTGCTAATACAATAAATGCAACCACTACTCCAATTACTTCATAAATTCCTTCAAACTGTATGCTAGAGAAGGTAATATCTCCTCCCATTATTTCTGTCTGAATACCTGCATCTCTTGTTATTTCAATACTATCCAAAATGTATTCTTTCGATTTTTCTGGCACTTTGTCAGCTTCTAACGCAAACGTAACTTGTGCGTAACCAATTGTTTTATCTTCATTTAAGTTGTTCAGTTCTATCGGTGATTGAACACTTGCTACTTTCGAATCTTTACTTATTTCATTAAGTACTTCCGTAATTTTGCTTTGGACATCCTCTGATTCCAACGTTCTATTATCTGGTGCTTTAAATACGATGTTTACAGTTGATTGTTCGGAAGTACCTGCAAATTCTTCTTTAATCAAATTGGCTGCTTTTTCCGCAGGTGTATTGGGAATAGTTAGTTCTCCATGAAAAGATGGTTTTAAACTCAGTACTAATACTGCTAATATCATCAAAATTCCTACAGTGCCAAAAAGTACCGTTTTTTATGTGTTGCTGACCAATTTCCTAATTTATAAAGATACTTTGCCAATGTAATCTCCTCCTGTATTTCCTGTCTGTATATGTGCTAAAACAACCAAAATTGATAAAATAAACACCATGAACGATTGTTCATTTTTGTTTCAAAAAAATATCCACATTATTTAAATGTGAGACATTTCTTTAAATCGGCTTTCAGTACCGTGAAATGAGAAAAACATCAACTGGTCAATGAGGATGCTAATTTTTTCCCCATCTTCTTGAGTCTTTAAAATGGTATATAATCCTTCTACAAAGTTTGTTGATAGGACATAGAAAATAAATGGTTCTTTCACAATGCTTTTATCTTCAAAACGAGAGAATACTTCTTTTTGAATAATATTATGAAGAACATCCACGACCTCGTTTTTAAAGTTCTCATATTTAGATCCCTTACTCTTACCGAAAAGAATTAAGACTTCTTTACTGTTTCCTTTAAAAATGTCCAAAATCCTATTTTTAATTTCAATCAATTTTTCATTAGGGTTAACATCAGCAACAATAATTTTATTGATCGTAGCAAACAAATCGCTATAAACCGATTCTACTACAGAATTAAACAAATCCTCCTTATTCCTAAAATATTTATACACTGTACCTAATGCAGTATCTGCGTTACTGGCTATATTTCTAACGGATGCACTTAAATAACCCTTCTCTTTAAATTCATCCAATGCAGCTATTAAGATTCGTTTTTTAATTTCCTCTTTTAAATATTGCATTCGTGAACCTCCGTTCATTTTTAAATAATATATATTTTATCATGCATAAATCTACTTGTAAACCAATTTAATTAATTGAGTTTCCGCAAAAATGGATGGCATGTAATTACGGAGGTGTGTATCTTAAGAAAATCCCCCAAAACAGAGATGAAAAGTGAGAAATATTACCTGAAAACAGCAAAAAACCTCCCTTTGATTGGTATAATTTAAGTACCGCCAAAATTAATCTAAACAAAAATGTAAATTATTAGGGGTTTTTAACATGTTCCATTCCACCACAGATGTGTATGTAACAAAACGGGAAACGATACATTTTGCAAAAAACCTGGTATCCGAATCTGGTCAAGTCGAATCCAAATTTATTACCCAAACCATTTACTGTCTGTTGAAGTCCAAAAGTGTGATTCTTAGAAATATCGCAGTCGCCTTGAATGAATTCATTCAGGTAAAGAATACAAGTGATCGATTAAGTCAGAATCTGCAACGACCGTCTCCGTCGCTCACCACCCGCTATGCGAAATAAATGGTGAATGCACTTGATGAGGACGCGTTAATTCTGGAGGACGACTCCGATGTGATCAAACCGTATGGTCGAGCATTCGAAGCGTTGGGGCAGGTCAGAGACAGCTCGAGTAAAGATTACAAGATTGAAAAGGGTTATTCGGTCACGGAAATAGTCGGTTTGACGCCCCGCAGAAGCAACCCGTCAACCTCTTCTCTCGGATCCATTCTTCCACAGAGAAGGGATTCAAATCAACAAACGAAGTGCTGTTAGAGGGACTCCGTCACGTCATCGGCCATTTGAAAAAGTAGGCTACATTTGTTTTTGACGGGTGTACCCTTCTTCCTCAAAGTCGGAAACGTAGGCCGTTTCGTCAGCTGAATTCTCTACTACCAGCAACATATCGATGATTGGCTTGGCCCGGCACCGAAGTATATCCAACATGCTCTAATTGCAGAACCTTGTTGCCAAGTATTGAACGAATTCGTTCGGCCTCTTGCTCGAAACGTTTCTGAAGCCTTTCCTCACTGGCAGATGCCATTGTCGAATGGTCACGATACGGTGTCAAATATTCCACACCGCTTTCTTTCAGATAAGATATGGAATCGCAGAACTCTCTAATATACCACAAGCGTATATGTAAGCCAAAGCATATACCTTGCCCTCGACCCTTTAAACGGCGTCAGCAGCTATTGGTTCGCTTAACTCGATACTCGTTGGAAGACTTTTAGAAAAAGACAAAAAACTTTTTGACTCCTTCGGCTTTTATAGTGGGACCTGCTTCTTTTCATTGTCGATTTCTTCAACAAGGTTTATTTCGAATCAAATGTTAACTTAATATTTATTGGTTGCAAAGTTCTTTTAAGTGGTGAGTAATAATTTGTTCCGTTTTTTCAATGGTGAATAAATCCGGTCTTAATAGAGCATGTATGGATAAACCTTCAATGACTGCAGAAAGCCTTAATTTTTCTAATTCAATATCTATGTCTTTTTTTACATATCCTGCCTTTATCAAGATTTCAAGCAGTGCCTCCATTAAAATGTATTCTCCTTCGATGAGTTCAGCTTTTTTCGTGTTCAAAGCTGCACTTGTAAGTGAACGAATGACGAAAACCAGCCATACGCCAGCTTCAGCTTGTTTATCCCGATCGACAGGAACCAATTCTAACAACGTTTCCTGTACCGCAATGAAAGGGTCTTGTGACCATGATTTATTCTTCGACCGTTCTTTCCCGCGAGCAAGAAAATAATCCATGATAAATAATAGTAACTCATCCTGGTTTGAGAAATAATGTCTCAATGCTCCGGCAGACATTCCAGCCTCAGATGCGATTCTGCGGATAGATGCTTTTTCAATACCTTCGGTTTCAATAATTTTCCAGGCCGTTTCAGCGATGAGCTTTCTTTTGTGATCATGATCAACAATTTTCGGCACTTCAAATCACCTCTTGTCTTATTTAACACACTGTGTTATTATTATTTTATCACAGTGCGCGAAATAAATAAATAAGGAGGATGTTTAGGTGATTGAATTCATTGAATCATTAATTCCTGCCAACATAGATTTCACAACAGCACTCCTCATTATTGTGCTCTGTGCTGTCATTGATATTTTAAGCCCCGGGGTATTGGCGATTACAGCTTATATCCTTCTCATACAAAAAGAAAAAACAGCATCGCGATTGATCGTTTTTTTATTTTCGACACAATTTTGCTATTTTATAATGGGTATCTTGGTTTATCTCGGAGTTGGGCCGATTCTTGGTATTATAGAAAGCATGGCGAACAATCAAATTTCAAGTTGGTTTTATACGATACTTGGAGTCGCCTTTGTACTCATTAGTTTTTATAAGCCTAAAAAAGGGATGGAATCCCGATTTTTGGAATGGTTACCTACGCAAGTGTCTATAAGAGGAATGATCATACTCGGTATTATTGTCTTTGCGATTGAGTTTACCACAGCTTTACCGTATTTTTACTCGATATTACTAATGGATGGTTTAGCGTTTCATACGGGTTTGTCCATTGGCATTTTACTTGGCTATAACGCGATTATGGTACTTCCTTCAATCTTACTATTGATCGTGTTTATACTATGTAAAAACTGGATAATGAATCAGCTTGAACAACTGCGATCAAAATTAGTAAAAGCTCCGTTGTCTTCTGTATTAGTCGGAGTGGCAGTTATTGGGGCGATTTTATTCAATATTGGCATCAGGGGAGTTCTATCTTGATATTCGTTATGTAAAAAGGAGATGTAGCGTTATGAAAGAGATTGCAAGCGGTGCAAGTTTACTTCTATTGCTTCAGGGAGTTGGAGGTATCATAAATCGATTGGCAGGCGGGGGACCAAGTTGGTTTCTCGTCAATTACATCGATGCATTGCAAGGATATGAAATAATAGCCAGTATAATTTTAGTGATATTGGGAGCAATTATTGGTGTGGGTTCTCTTAAAATAAAGGATAAAGTTGACTAACCTATTATGTCTTGAAGATCTCATAGTTATTCCTCACCCTTGAAGTTTATTCTATGAGCATGATACTTGGGTGAGGAAGGCTCGTAAAGTGTTCATGGTTATTCAATCAAACGTTGCTCTTCCGCCATTCTTCTTGATTTAATTCCCCGTTTATTGCAGCTGCGGATACAGCACCTGAAGCAGCAGCAACAATAGATTGGTGTAAGTGTGTAGTTGCATCCCCTGCTGCATAAACACCAGGTACACTAGTTTTTCCAAACTCATCGACTTCAATGATTCCAGTATCCAACATCCGGCAACCAAGGGCAACTGGCAAATCCGATCCAAGTTCCAATTCCGGCTTGAAGAAAATCCCTGTGCACGAAATTTCCGTCCCATCCTCAAGCTTGATATGGCTTACCATGCCTTGATTTGATTGGATTGAATGTATTGGTGCATTAAATACCGGGATATTATGTGCGCGCAATTCTTCACGTTCTGCTTCACTCAATTCATCGGGACCATTTGTACAAACTACTAACTGCTTCGACCATCCAGAAAGCAATGGGACAAAATGCATTAATGTCGCTCCTCTGTTTATGACAACTAATTGCTGATCCCTTAGTTCCCAGCCATCACAATACGGGCATACAAACGCACTCTTACCATAGACCTCTGCCAACCCTGGTATGCCAAGATCACGATCCTTCATTCCGATAGCAAACAGCAGTTTACTAGCGGCTATCTTCACCCCCGAAACAGTTTCCAACAAAAATTGTCCATCTTCCCCTTCTATCAACCTGACGATATCTTCCAGATGTGAAACCGATGGATAAGTGCGAAGCTGTTCTTTCGCAATTTTTCGAAAGTCATGTGGGCTAACGCCATCACGTGTTAAAAAGCCATGAGCCTCTCTAGTCACTGCATTACGCGGTTGGCCCTCATCAATAATCAATGTCTTCTTTCTAGCACGTCCTAGTACAAGTCCAGCACTTAAACCTGCAGGACCTCCTCCAATAATAACAACATCAACTTCCTTCATGATTAACTCCCTCCCACTTCGTTTAACTTTCCATACGAGATGTGATTACTCAGTATAATGCATGGGCTTATTTTCAAAATGGCAAATCTACGGCGTAAACTCGATTTGTCATTTTCTGCATATTTCATTCTAGACTTGACTTTTATTAAATAGTCTATCCAATTTCAAGTAATCTAACATGTACTTTGCAAGTGTTATGACTGAAAAAATCAACATTAAAATTAATGTGATGGAAGCGCCGGGTGGTGTACCCAATTCATAAGAAGCGACTAAACCACTTAACATGCCAACAAGCGCAATGACCATTCCATTTAATATGATAAGTGTTGTTTTTCAAAGGCAAATACAATCAAAGTACACGCCTCTTTCTTCATCCGCCTGAATATCATGCCCATCTGGATCAAAAATTCCCGCACTTCCGGAACCGCCATTGTTTCGTACAACGCGTCCCTTATGCGGGAACTCATCTGATGTAGGCGCTTTGGTTGATTCATCCTCATGAATAAGTAAACATGCTTTGCTCTTCTAACTGAATGAGCACTTTGCCGAAGCGCCCTCCTTGTTTGATTGGGATCGTTTTTCCAGGATAAGTTTGATCCAGATAATCTTCAATGATGGCCTGCGTATTCTCATCTACTGGATAATTGTAAAAGTTAAGCCAATGTAAAACCTCTTGAATGGCTTCCGCACGAGACACAACCCTGACTTTCATTTCTCGTGTGACGAGTGAATGAAAGGCGTACCCTTTTAGATAAAGCAGCTGTAGCAAATACATCATCTCGGAGTTTTGATGCTTGTTGTATGAATGGTTTAACAGCGGCAATATTTCAAGGGTGAGGCTGTGTTCTTTAGGACCTGCCGCTAGGCTGATATAACAAAATTTTCGAGCGCAGCTGATCACTTTCTCCACCATCTCCCAGTCTGTGATCGCCGGGCACATTGACACAAAGACAAAATCAAAAGCTTGGTTCCAGCCTAATGTCTTCGTATCCATATCTTCAAAGGCTGCGCGCACGATCTTTACCTTACCGTCGGCCCATTTTTGATTGTTGTGCTCCAATAGTTCTGTGAACGGAAGCGACGGCTCAACGGCGGTCACATCTGCTCCTCTTTGCGCAAAGGGAATAGAAAATATTCCAGAGGCCGCTCCGATGTCGAGGACAGAGGCGCCATTAAAATTTACGCCTTGATTTTCCAACCAGCCGATAATACGTGCTGACCGTCTTCTTCCTTCATCGTTGAACGATTGCTCATTGTAGTTTTGGGCCGCGATGGCGCCAAAAGTGAATCTCGGCTCGATCCCTGCTGATTTCATCAAGTTTACACCTGTCGTTTGGTCGTCCTTCCAAGCTTGTTCCCAAGCAGCTTCGTTGCGTAACATTTCGATCATCTAGGTAAACACCTCATTTCTTAATTTAAATGGATTTCAGCTTATGCCTCAAGCTGTTCTCATTCCCCTTCCAACTCTCCTTCAAGCTCTAGGTATTTCTGCCGCAGCTGATGCAAAACTTGTTCATCCGGTGTCCAGTATCCTCGCTGCTCGCTTTCCAGCAATGTTTCGATCATCGCATGGTAAGCCCAACGGTTGTTGTCCTGCAGCTTCCGGCTAAGTGCTTCATCAGCCATATAGACGTCATGCAGACGATCGAATACCCAAGGTTCTACTTTTCCAGTCGTGGCTGCAAGTCCCAGTACATACTCGAATCGGCTGGCCATTTCCTTTGCGCCATGATAAGGATGCTTCAAGAGATCGTTGATCCATTTCGGGTTTGTTAAGCGAGTCCGTACTCCGCGTGCAATCGCATGTTCGGCAGATTCTGTCTTGATTTGCTCCCCTGTCGTATCCGTAATATGAATGTCTGCTTTACGACCTTTCATTACTTCCACAGACTTTGCCAAGCCGCCAAAATACTCATAATAGTGGTCAGAATCCGTTACTTCCCATTCATGACTGCTGCGAATTTGCGACACAATATCCACCTCCAGCATATGTGACCGGTACAATTCCGGCTCCGCCTGTCCTCGCGCTAGTGCGCTGTATACATGCTGCTGGCTGTCCGTGTATGCCGCTCCGAGCTCAGACTCCTCGTTCCATAGCTTCGTCTCGATCATCCGCGTCACCGTCGTGCCATACTCTCCTTCTGCCGGGCCGAAGATGCGGGCGCAAGCTAAGTCATGCGCTTGACTTGCCTCATATCCAGCAGCAAGCAGCTCCTCCTCCATGCTTCGTGTATGAGCCTTGAACCAATTGAGCTCATCAGGTTCATCCAGCTCCGAAACCTTGCGGAATAGGTCATGTAATTCTTCCAGCAAATTCGGAAACAAATCGCGAAAAACCCCAGTAATATGCACCATGACGTTCAAGCGCGGTCGGCCTAATTCCGCAAGCGGGATCACTTCATATTCTGTACGGAACGTTCCGACTCCCCCGCCAATGCGAACCCCCATATAATGCAGGATTTGCCCGATGGTTTCCCCTTGTGTGCGCGACGTCTCAATCCCCCAGAGGATGACCGCCGTCGTGTGCGGGTAGTCCCCGTGCTGCTCGCGATATTGCTGTATGGAGTTTTCGGCGACAATCGCCCCCCGTTCAGCAGCTGTACGGCTGGGCACTAAGCGGGGATCGAATTGGTACAGATTGCGTCCGGTCGGCAATATTTCAGGTGTTCGCAGCACGTCACCAGCGAGCTTAGCTGGAACGTACCGGCCTTCCAACGCCCGCATCAGCCCTTCTGCTTCCTCATTTTGCAATGATCTTAGGTAAGCTTCGTAACCGTACTCGAGCGAAGCTTCCAACTGCTTAAGCCAATCTGGATGTTCACTCTTATACATGTCCGGGATTGCCTTGTTTGACACATAAGCGGTCACTAACGCATTCGCTTCCTCATCGAGCTGGCGCAGCAAGCTCACATGCTTGCCCGAAGTTAGCGCATCCGCCCGAACGCCTTGACGTTCAGCGAGCAGTCCGCGAATTGAGCGAATATTTCCCCGCTCGTGGCGAAGCACGAATTGCATATGGTTCAAAGCGACTTCAGGAGAATAGCTGTCGCCAAGCACATGCAGTCCACTAGGGATGAGCGAACGCTGCATGCGATAGAGCTCCTCCTCCATGTGTTCTACGGTCTCCGCGGAGAAGTCAAGCGACTTCGCTACCGCCTGCAGCTCTTGTAGAATCGCCTCACATCGTTCCGGCGCGAGCTGCTTCGCTTCACGATATTCGTGCAGCAAGGCTTCAAGCTCACGCCATTCGCCATACAGCTCAGCTTCAGTAAAAGCCGGCGCCTGATAGCCGATCAATACGGCATGGCTGCGCCGCTTGGCGATCATCGCTTCGGACGGATTCCCTACGTAATAGTAGTACAAATTTGGCAAATCCCCGAGTAAGTCATCCGGTACACAGTCCCCAGACAGAGCGGCCTCTTTCCCCCGCTGAAACTCTAAGGTGCCGTGTGTCCCGATATGGACGATGGCATCCGCTTGAAACTGTTCACGAATCCATTGATAAAACGCAGTATATTGATGCGTAGGTAGTAACGAACGATCGTGCAGTGACTTCTCTGGATCCTCATGGATACCGCGTGAAGGTTGCAGGCCGATAAACACTTGGCCGATCATTAGACCGGGTATGAGAAAGGAGCCGTTGTCCGTCATGATGTCACCAGGCGGCTGACCCCAGCGGCTTATCGCTTCTTCTCCCCATGAACGACCGGATAGCTTCTGTGTGAAATGGGGATCCGCATAACGGATCAACTGACTCGAAGCTTGAGGATCAGACCATTTTGCGGAATTGACTAGACCGCCCTCTATAAATCTGGCACGCAGCTCCGCCGCTGACAGTTCCTCGGTATGATATCCTTGCTGCTTCAGCCAGCTCAATAAACGTGCTATCGATTCGAATGTATCCAAGAAGGAACCGCCGAACACCGTTCCTTCGCCTGGCGGATAATTGTAGCCAATGAGCGCCAGCTTCTTCTCTGCATTGGGCTTGCTCCGCAGGGCAAGCCAGCGGCGGATGCGATCTGTCAAGCGTTTTGTCCGTTCAGGGATAAGTGCAAGTCGCTTTAGCGGAACGTTTAGCTCGGCGTCTTCTCCTTCTTCCTGCAGTGCCGCTATCGGAAACATCTCCACGCTCCCGTCAAGCTCCGGAAGCATGACCTGAACGAGTAGCAACGAAGGCTCAAGTCCACTCGCAGACTGTCTCCATTCTTGTTCCGTTCTACTGTTCAACAATAGCGGATGCAGCATCGGCACATCGAGCTGTTCCAGCATCTGCACAGCCCCGTCCTGATTTCCTCCGCCGGGACCAATCCCAAGTCGGAAAGGCAGCAGGTTCACGATAAGGTCGACTTGGTGACCGTCGCCAAGTAGCAACTCGCGCAGACGGTCGAGCGGAATGTTCATCACTGAAGGAAACGCGATCGGCATGACGTTCACGAAAGCCTCCAATTGTTCCTTAAGCTGCGCAATACATTCTGCGGTATCGAGCGGATTGCTATTCCCAAGATATAAAATCGCGACATTCGGCCGACCTTCGTCGTAGCGATTGCTTTGCCGGTAGCTGGCTGCAGACGAGTAAACCGTGCGACTGCTCGGCTCCATAATCGTTAACTCCCGAACATATACCGGCTCCTTAGGCTCCGGCAACAGATGGCAGCCGCCGTATTCACGGCCTGCCAGACAAAGCAGACCGAGCAAATTGTCAGTACCTCCGCCCCGCCAATATTCGGTAAATCGAACGTAGTGTTCATAATCCGCCTTACCCTCATCCATTCCTTCTAGCGGCAAGGACGTTGCCGCATGTGTATGCCCTTCTTGTCTAGGCAAATTTGCAAAGGTCAGACTGCCTAGCCTGAGCAGCGAAGCGATCTCAGCGGAGTTGCCGCCAAGCGGAACGATATGAGCCGTCCCTTTGCTTAGCAGGCTACTCAACCATTCGACAACGTCCTGGCGGACGCCATGTGCATCGAAGATGACAAGGTCAGCTCCAACAAGCGTGGCTTCCACGTCCTCAAGCTCGTCGATCTTCCGATTCCCTAAATCGATGATGGTCAGATGCAGCTGATTTTTCTGATTTTGATCAAGCAATTGATATGCTTCAGACAAATGCGACAACGTCGTTTCCCCGTTTGTGAGTATGGATAGCTTCAACGCGCCATCCTCCTTTCCGTAATCCATAAATCATTATTTTTAGATCAACGTCCGTACAGCTCGTTCGATACTCCCAGCCTCCAATTGTTCTAACCGGTAATACCGCGCTTGCATCGCTTCCGCCAGCTTGCGGGCATAGCCGAATCGTACTACACCATCCTCCGTATCGATCACAAGTGTGCGTATGCCAGCCGCTGCGATGCGTTGTGCAGCTTGCAGGCTTTCCTGCCATGGATCACCTGCCGCTTCTGCGCTGACGTTCGCCTTTCCATCGGTCATGACGATCATCGCGGGGATGAGTCCACTTCTTCTATTTAACAAAGGGCGGATCGCCATAAGTCCCTTTTCCAGTCCAATACCTAGCGGAGTTTTCCCGCCAGCTGGCAGCGTCCTCAATTTGCGTTCCGCGAGCTCTACACTGCGTGTCAACCCGAGCAGCAATTCAGCTTGTTGATCGCGAAAGGCAATCAAGCCCACATGGTCACGCTGCCGGTACGCATCACGAAGTAAAGACAATACCGCACCTTTGACAGCCTTCATTCTCTTATTTGCATTCATCGAACCGCTGGCATCGACGACGAATAGCAAAGCAGTTCCTGTCTTGTTTTCCCTAACCTTCACACGCACATCACTCGGCTCAATCCATAGCTTTAAGTTCGTGTTATATGAACTTGATTGTTGCTTACGTATCCGCTGAAAGGGAGCCGCCATACGAAGCGTGGCATCAAACGCAATGTCTCTTAGAGGGCCGCGTGGCATCGCAGCCCGCACATATCGACCGTTTACCGTTCCTACTGACGCTTGATTTCGTTTCCCAGTTTGCGCTTGTTTCATTGGATGCGGCGAGGTAAAGACGAATGGCTGCACAGCGATTTCCCGTCCAACGGCTTCCACTACAGCCCGCGCCTCTGAGGAAAGAGATTGTCTACTATCGGCTTCGCCGTTGTGGTCGCCCCCAAGTTGTGCAGGCGAAGCGAATTGTGACCGGTCAACTTGCTCGCCGTTTGTCGCATTATTCTCTCCTTCCGCTTGGCTTTCTCTTTGGCTTTCCTTATCGCGATGCGATCCTGGTGATGGATGATCGCCATTCGAATCATGCTTCGTTTGCTCTTGATCCGGCAAGTCTCCAGGCGACTTCCCTCGCGACACTTCCGGTTGAGATGCTGCACGCATCCGGTGCGGCAGCACAAAGCCCGCCGCTTCTTGCAGATGTTCCTGTGTCGTCTCGCTAAGACCCTCCCAAGCTGTGATCGTACGGACCGCTTCGATCAGCAGGATGTCCGCGCGGTGTCCCAGACAGCCAGCTTCCTCAGCGATTTCGGCAGCCAAACGTAGCAGCTCTCCATCAATATGTACAGCAGGCAGCCGAGTCCTAGCCGCTGCGATACGTGCTCTCAATTCCTTCGTTTCCGATTCATAAGCTAGGCGAAACGACTCAGGATCTTGTTTGAAGGCGAGCAAGCGGCTTGCGATTTCCGTTCGCTCCGCAAGGTCCGCCGAGGTTTCCAGTCGCACATATAGCCCGCAGCGATCAAACATCGCCGGCAGCGGCTTCCTATCGTCCGGACTCATAGCTGCGAACAGGCGGAATGCTGCACTGTCAAGGCCACTTCTTCGCTCAGAGCTCTTGCGGACATGCCCATGCGCGGGCTCGCCCGCCACATTGTCGCCAGCAGTCAGGACCGCTTTCATTAACCTTTCGGGCATGATATGTGCATTGTCTACCGTGACGATGTGCCCATCCGCAGCTGCAAGCAAGCCGGGTACAAACGTTCGTTTGCCGCTGCGGACAGCAGCTGCCATATCCCAGTCGCCCCAAAGCCGTTCCTCATCCACGTTCAAAGGAATGTTAATGACGTTAAGTTCCGGCAGAAGCTCTGTAACACCATGGATGAGCGTGGACTTCGCCGTTCCTGGTGGGCCTGCCAGCAGCACCCCCTTTAATCCCGGATTTACAGCATGAAGCAGCAGCGCCTTTTGCGCACGTTCTTGACCGACTACAGCACAGAACGGATACAAGTGAGGCTTAACTTGCATGGGTGACCTCGGACAGAAGGTCGCCGAGCAGCTCGCGTATCGTCTCGTGGTCATATGCTCCCTCTTCGAACGGCCGCTTGCGCATGCGATGCGGCATCACCATCATCGCCGCTTCTACCATATCGTCTGCCACGATCTGCGTTCTTCCCTGGAATGCAGCCATCGCCATGGCGGTTTTCATTAACATGATATCCGCACGATGTCCGTCTACCTTCAGCCGAATGCCGACTGCGGCGGTCCATTTCAGTAACTCCTCGGACGGTTTGATCTGCTCGAGCAGCTGACGCGCTCGTTCTATCCGTTCCCGAAGCTCTAGTTGTTGCGGCTCATAACGTCTTCGGAATTCGTCTGGATCTGCTTCGAATGCTAGGCGCCGGCGAATGACCTCCATTCGGCTCTCCACATCTCGTTCCCCATTCACCTCTACTGAAAGCGCGAAGCGATCCAGCAGCTGCGGCCGCAGCTCCCCTTCCTCCGGGTTCATCGTACCGATCAAGATAAAGCGGCTCGGATGCGAGTAGGAGACGCCTTCTCGCTCAACGGTGTTCACCCCCATGGCTGCTGCGTCGAGCAGCGCATCGACGATCGCATCATCGAGTAGATTGATTTCATCCACGTACAAAATATGTCCATGCGCCTTCGCTAACAGTCCCGGCTCGAACTTTTTCTCTCCTTCTCGAATCGCATGCTCGATATCCAATGTGCCGACGACGCGATCCTCCGTAGCATGTACGGGCAAATTCACGACGCTCAGCTCCGGCATTAAGTCCGCGATTGCGCGTACGGCCGTCGATTTGGCTGTGCCTTTCTCCCCGCGGATCAAGATGCCGCCGAGCTTCCGATTGACAAGATTAAGCAGCAGCCCTTTGCGCATCAAGTCCTGTCCGACGATTGCCGCGAATGGATATACGTCTGCTTTCCCCTCCATGTTGATCCTCTCCTTTGTAAATGTTTTCTATTAAGTGAACTGAGCAAGGCAAAATCTGCACATATACACGAAATCAAGACATTCGTTATTTGACTGCCGCGATTGCGGGTTGAGCTGAGAAATCCAGCGCCTCAAGCAGCCCTTCGATATGGCAATGCATGCGACCGCTTCGATCATCCCTTCCTACGCTCCCTCTCACACCGAACACATCGCGCAGCATGCGATCGGTGATGACTTGCTCCGGCGGTCCGCTGGCATACATTTCGCCAGCTCGCATCACCAACAATTCATCGGAGCAAGCTGCAGCATGGTTGAGGTCATGCAGGACCATGACGATCGTAATGCCATATTTGCGATTCAGATCGTGGACTAGCTCCATAACCTCCCACTGGTGATTGACATCGAGATAGGTCGTCGGTTCATCTAATAAGATTAGCCCCGATTGCTGTGCCAAGGTCATGGCAATCCATACGCGTTGCCGTTCTCCGCCGGATAAGTTAGACAGCTTTCGCTCCGCGAAGGGAAGCGTTCCGGTCTGAGCCATGGCCCATTCGACAATCTCCTCGTCTTCCTTGCGCTTTGCGCCCCATACAGGCTGATGAGGAAAACGTCCGTAACTGACCAGCGAACGCACGGACACGTCCGGCAGAGATGCTTGACTTTGCTGAAGCATTGCCATATGCCGTGCCAACTGCCGACGGGGATAGCTGTCGAGCAGTCTGCCTTGTAAGAGCACCTTTCCTTGCGCAGGCTTTAATTGACCGGCGCAAGTTTTGAGCAAGGTGCTTTTGCCGCTGCCATTCGGACCGATAATGCTGTAAATTTTTCCGGCCTCCACCTGCCAATTCAGCGAATCCAGCACCGTACGGTTGTGAAGCCTCACAGACACGTCTTCCAAGCGTAACAACGTCATCTCGCTTCCCTCCTTAGCAAATATAGAAAGAACGGCGCCCCCAAAGCTCCCATCATAATGCCGACCGGCAGTTCCAAAGGAGCAAACATCAAGCGGGCGAGTGTATCGCAAAATGTCACAACGGCCGCTCCAAGCAGCACGGATGCAGGAAGTAAGAACCGATAATCACTGCCGATCAGCAAGCGGGCTGAATGCGGAACGATCAGACCGACGAAGCCGAGCAGGCCGACGACGCTGACCGCGCTTGCGGCAAGCAAGGTAGCGAGCGCCGTCAGGAAGAAGCGAGCTGCTTCCACCGCCAAGCCGAGGCCGCGTGCATTGGAATCGCCAAGGGCAAGTATATTCAAATGCGAGCTGCCAATGAACGCCAGGCTCATGCCAATGAGCGAATAAGGGAGAATGATTTCAAGCTCTGGCCAGCTTTTGGCGGACAAGCCGCCAACCATAAACACGAGGGCACCGTTCACCCGATCGCTGAAGAAAATTAACAATGCGGAGATGCCAGAGCCGAGAAAGGCGGACACGGCCACGCCTGCAAGTATGAGGCGCACCGGCTGTACACCGTCCTTCCAGGCGAGCAAATAAATGATGGCGGCAGCTCCGGAAGCGCCAAGAAAAGCGATAGGTGTCAGCATCGACCATAGATGTGGAAATAAAATGAGAACGATGATGCCGAATAATCCTGCTCCAGATGACACGCCGATGATGTGCGGATCTGCCAGCGAGTTCCGCATCACGCCTTGCAAGAGCGCACCGGACAGTGCCAGATTAGCGCCAACGAGCATGCCCACTAACGTGCGAGGCAGCCGAATGTTCCACACAATTTCCTTCATTGGACCGTCATAACCGTGAAAGACATATAACCAAATCTCTGACAACGAAATGCGGACTGCTCCGGTACCGATGCTGAATCCAGTAGCGAGGATTGCCGCAGCCGTCAAAGCGACAATGACAAGAACGCCTTTGGACATCGGAATACGGAAAGCATTAATGACCATTCTCATATGTATCCGGATAAACAAGCTTAGCCAAATATTCGACCGATTCACTTAATCGAAATCCCGGGTTTGAGAGAAACCGATCAGACGGCAAGATGATCATACGGTTTTCCTTCACCGCACGCAGCGATGTCCATGCAGGTTGGCTGGCCAGATCGGATTGAATTTTCTTCTCCCCATCTTCTCGCGCCCCGTGGATCAGGATAAACACATAATCCGGGTTTAGCTCGACGATTTTTTCCAGACTAAATGGTGCAGTCGACGGACTGTTGCTTGCTGCTTCCCATGTTTCCGCCAAATTGTGCATATGCAGCATAGTTGCGACCTCGATTCCGACGGTATCTTGCCGCTGCACAGAAAGACTGTTTGGGCTCACGTTCAGCATGATGTAAGTTGGTGCATCACTGGCCGGTACCTGGGCAGTCCATTCACGAATTTCCTGATCCAAATCGGCAAGTGCTTCCCTTGCTTTGTTTTCCGTCCCGGAGAGCTGACCGAACAACACCGCTTTTTGCTTCAAGTCCGCATATGTACTCAGATTGAACAGGGCGAACGGCACGTTACTCGCATCCAAAATCGCCGTTAACTCACGGTGAAACACCACAGAGCCGATCACGAGATCAGGCTTTAAAGCAAGTAGCTTCTCCGTATTGACGGTCGTCATTCCCCCGACTTCTTCGATTCGCTCCGCTTTATCCGGCACCGTTCCACCCGGTGATGTGGCGTGGGCAATGGCGTGACCGTCAACCGAATAAAGCAAATCCAATAGCTGCGGCGATAGGACGATGATGCGCTGTGGTTGCTCAGGCAGCCGAATCTCCCTTCCAGTGTCGTCTTCGAACGTGAGAAACGACTCCCTTTCCTCCGCATCATGAACAGATACAGGTCTAGACTCCGCTGACGGCGATAACTCCAATGCATCACGATTATTGTCGCTCGCAGGATTGGACGGCGCTGCACAACCGGATACGAACATAACTCCTGCTAGCAGTCCTCCGCTCCATTGGCGAAGTAAATTTTGCCGCTTGTATGCATGCATCACTTTGAACCTCCTGTCTTTTGATTCATACAACACTTCACTCAAAATAATATTATTCGTAATCATTACGATTAACTCATGCATATTGTAACAGCGCCTACTTTTATATGTCAACTACTTCGTAATGTTTACTATTAATTTTTTTGAAAATCAAAAGGACTTGACGGTTACAAAGGTTCCACAAGGTTTAGGTGGGAGGATGGCAAATATGCTGTAACGCCACCTCTATCGATGCCCCACCCTTTAATGCGTAGCTTGCAAATACATGACGGAATGTATGGCTAGTAAAATCAATTAATTCGTTGTTCTTATCTCGGATATTATGCTGTTTAATCCATGGTCGCAAATGATTCTTATTCCAATTTGAATGCGAAGCCAATCCAACCGGGTAGCCTTTTTTGCTTCTATTTCTTGACAGGAACAAATATGGAAGCCCTGATTCCTTTTGTAACGGCACTGCATATTCTTTGATTTTATCCAATGCGTATACTACTAGTTGATTCGCTGGCTTTGAAACCTCTACTGGTTCGGGACTCAACTTTCCAGTTGAATAAATTAGCATCGTATCGCCGCCTACTTGCTTGATTGAGGCGCTATAAATAGTGATCAACTCACTAATACGCAGTCCCAATTGAGTCAATATATTTAACTTATAATGTTATGTATTTTTTCGATTGAAACACTTACCCTTAGGATAAGCAGGGAGGTTGTAAATCGATGTCTGATTTAAAAAAACTGATCGGTGAAAAAATTCGTAGCATACGTAATAAAAAAAATCTGACCTTACTTCAATTAAGCCAAATAACAGGGCAACAAACCTCATATTTAACCGAAGTTGAACTTGGAAAAAGAAATCTATCCATTGATTCATTGGAAAAAATCATGGACGCTCTTAACATAAAGCCAGGAAATCTTTTAGATTTTCGAGAAATCGATCCAGATTCTCAGGAATTTGGGACCAGAACTGTCCTTGAGGTCCACTATCAATTTCTATTAGGGAAGAAGAGCGAAGATGTAAAGATGATCCATAAGATAACAACGGAGATTTTCAAATCAATAGATGCCGCAGCGAGGTCTGAATAGCCATTTTTTATCGCCATTAACACAAAAAGAGCGTTTTCTTTTTTACACGGGATTTCGCTCTTGTATTTTCTTTAACTGTACCTGCCAATAATCGCTTCAATAATTTGTAAGTTTTAAGAGCTGACAGTATCCCTATGCAACGCTTAGCCATGTTTTAATTTGGTCTAATGTTGCCTCACTTTTGGCTTGGTTGTAAATATATTCAATCATGTCGTGCTTTTTCTGGATACGGTAGTGATGTAACCCATCGTTTAAACTTCCTTGGCTGTCATACTGGTAATATAACGTAGAAAACATGAGCAGGGTCAAGTAACGATCAATCGCCTGAGTAGATCGAACCTGGTAACGATCCATGGCCGGTTGTACTTTCGCAGTTCGAAAATACGTTTCAATGTCCCAACGTTTGCTGTAATAGCATAGAATCTCTTCATTGCTCAGTGAAATATCCGTGCTCAGAAAGGCCTTCATCAGCTTAGATTCAAAGCCATCTCCCTCTTTCCAACATAGGAGCAGGGCGGCATTTTCCAAGAGATTGAGCTTCCCTTCATAGCGATATACTCGGTAAGCGGAGGAGCCGATCGTTCTCCAGACCTTCAGCTCCTTTAAAATACCCAATTGGACAACCAACCAGCCTAGGTTATAACCAGGTTTCTGAAAATCCCGATCTCAAAAGTAAAAAAAGCGCTTGAAAACCCAAGCGCTAGGTGTTATTCATGATAAAATGGCGGCGAAATCCCTTTAAGCACTTAGTTCCAGAAATACTGCATCCGCGTATACCCGACATCCCATGCTTTCATGTCGCCCTTAATCGTGATCTTCAGCTCATCCCCCGGCTCAAGCGGAATCTTGAATAGCGAAGGGAACAGATCAGGATGAGTACGCTGAAGTTCTCCAGAATTGCTCATGATCTCCCTGTCATCCCGAGTAACACTGATACTACCGGAATAATCCGTTGGTTCGGGGCATCCGTAATCGAAGGAGAAAATCGTCTGTCCCTCAGACTTGTACGTGAACGTTCTGGAATCTCCGCCTTCAGCGCCATATAGGTTATAGCGGAGCGGTATCTTCTGTCCGTTGATTTGAATACTGTCCGGTTTGTCTCCGGTGGATGAATTGCCCGAGTTGTCCGTCCATTCAGTGATCGCCACAAACGGACCCTCTACTTTAGTTGTTATTTTGTCTACCGCCGCCCCTAATCCCCATAAAGCTATAAAAAGAACCATACCCGATATAGCCGTTGCCACCAGATTGCGCCCGAGGCTCCGGTAACGGAAACCAAGCTTGTACGCCCCAAAACCGAGGGCTGCTCCAATCGAATTCTGAAGAGCGTCGTTGATATCGAAGCTGCCCAGGAATGTAAGGGCCTGGATCGTTTCCAGCACAAGAATCGCGATGAAGAATAAGATGATGAACCGGACAAAGCTGACCCGGTATAGCCATGGAATCAATATACCGAAAGGAATAAACGCAATAGTGTTCCCGAAAGCCACCATACTCATTAGGTTGGGATGCAGGAGATCAGCTGGAGACGGCAAACTAATAAAGTTCTCCGGCATGAAAATAAAGGTGTAGCTGGAAATTTGCTCCGAAGCCTCTCCTCTGCCGAAAGCGAAGAACATAAAATAAAGTACAATAATGGTATAGACAATAGTTGCGGTTAGTAAAATTTTGCGTTGTTTGACCATGCTTAACTCCTCCACTCTATTTTTCCACTTGTCACTATAACCTACTTGCCTGTTTCATGAAACCCCCACCCCTTAGCTTGATTAACTTTACTTGCCCAAATTCAGTTCTATGAAATGTAAAAAGAGACACCCTTGACTCTCTGACCAACCACTCCACGCAGAGGAGAACATGATATGTCTCATACGTTTATCACAACAAAATCATTGGAACAATCGGTCGGAACAATGGAAACTTCCGCTCCCCTGCATGATACACGCCGCTCATGCTTACTTGATGCAGGGTTTGAACCGGTGATCCGACTTATAGACGTCCGCATTACACACAAGAGCTAAGCATCGCAAGGCATGTAGAATTCAAGGCAATATCTTCACCCAGCGATTAGTTTCTGAAGTATTTGGCGAGTCATGAATGTGATCGGTCGGTCTTCGCAAATCATGTTCCAGATTTATTGTGTTATTCGCTTTTGCTTCATCCAGCAGGGCGGCCATTAACTTCTAGTATTCTTGGTAAGTCTGATCCGACCTCTTGGCTTACTTCCGCAAATTTTGAAGCAAGAAACGCCGGAATCCCCGGTTGTTCTTCATTTCACCGAATTACACTTTCCACCTCGATCATGCGCCGGACGGAAAGTTCACGACCTTCCTCGCTCTGAAGTTCTTCACGTGCTTTTGCCTTTTAGCCAAGATAAGTCATTTCTCACTTTAATCTCGCGATTCCCTTGCGCTTTGCTGCAACGCTCCTTAAGTGGGCAACCTTCAAGTCTGCACATCGGTAGTAACGCATTTGTACTTCATACACGCTTTCATTTTTTTGTATGCTCTCGCGCAGAAGTGAAGCGCGCATGGGCTTAATGACTGCAGGCGGCTCATTCAGGTTACAAAAGGGCGAGGGAGTGGGTATGGGTGAAGGAGTTTACGTCCGCCCTTTGAACGTCGTGTTGTACTCTTCTAACCTTTTCCAAGAACACGACGTTCAAGAGCGACCAGAACTCGTTCCCCCTCCCGACAACTGCAAGATTATAAAAGAGGGATCTGTCCCTAGTCATTTATGACTTTGAGACAGCCCCTTAAAATTAGAGTAGTAACCCGTAGTGCTTGATTTTACAACTTTTCCTCTAGATGGTTCAGTTATGACCGTTATTCCAACACCTCCACATTCGCATAAGGAGATTTTGATGACTCTAACAGGGGCTGCGACACCCCTTTCAGATGCATGTCGAAAAACGCGGTAATGTAATCGCGTTGTGCCGCAAGCGCCTGTTCCGGCTCGACGATTCCAACACTCCCCTGGACGACTTGAGGAGAAAGGCTCAGCTTACTGCTTATTTGCGGCAGCAGATATTGTTGATCGGTGAACGTATAATGCGCCCCGTTCGGTATCGCTACATCTAGTTTCCACCCGCTCGACTCGTTCCAGAACGATGCCCTATCCTCCGCCGTGAGATGGGAATCCACCTCTCCCTCGTCGGTAAAACCAGCATTCATTAGTAAAAACGGGCGGTCAAGTCCATGCTGAGCAACCGGAAGCAGGTGGTTGGGTAAATAGCCCATCGAGCCATCCATATCGATACCGGCGCCGATTCGCTCATCTTCATACATCGCTTGGGCAGCCGTTGCGCCGCCAGCAGAATGACCAAAAATGCCGATTCTAGATAAGTCCAGTGCAAGGTCCAACCCTTCAGGCAGCTCACGTTTCGCATGATCCGGATTGTTCCCTTCCTTGAGCGCCTCCAGTCGATCCAGTACAAACCGGACATCATCAACCCTGACGCTCATCATTTTCAGTACCGTATCCGCCCCGAAATCAGGCAATTGCTCGGTCTCTATTCTCCCTTCGGGAAACTCGACGACCGTTGTCTCATATGTGTGGTCAATGGTCACAACGACATAGCCATTACTGGCCAATTCCTGAACGTTAATCGTACCTAGACTTCTCGGAACAGATCCGCCCGGAGAATATATGATGACAGGCCAGCCCTTCTCTCCGTGCTCTGCGGGTGCGTTCAGCGAAGCATGAACGCCGATGTTGGATAGATCGATTCGGCCGGGCTCTACTCCGATTGTCGGCATGACGGTTTCGTCGTAAAATGCAGCTGCGTTTGGCGGTATATATTTGGCTTTCTGGCCAACCTCCCGGGTGGCCGGGTACCAGATACTGATCATAAGCTCCCGCTTTCGATCCTTTACCCAAGGATCGGCTCGGTCGATATCTGTCAAGTGGAGCTCCGTCACGCCCACTGGCATCTCGCCAGTCGGCTCAGGTAACGTGATGTGAATCCGTTCACCGGTATGCGGTTCGTCGTATTGTACTGGCGGTTCCGCCAAGATGAACAGGCTAACGGCCGCAACCATTACGGCTGCTGAGGCGAACATGGCGAACCTAACCTTACGAGCAGACTCCCCGTTGATAAACTTTATGATAGAATTTACTGTGATCATGTAATATGTCATATAGATCACCATAAACAATCCAACGCAAACCAATATTGGAAGCAGGAGATTTATACCACCCATTCCTCCGAAGAGCTTCCGCAGCCAGTTAAAGATAATCAAATAATGACCGAGGCCGACCAACAGCGGCAACAAGAAGATCAGTGCGTTCTGTTTCAGGATCGTAGCGGCGATTTCCTTGTGGCTCACGCCGATTTTTTTCAATATCTCATAGCGAGAACGATCGTTCGTCGCCTCCGTCAACTGTTTAAAGTATAGGATACTGCCCGTTGCGAGAAGGAACATCACACCCAAAAACCCTAGAATGAAAACATTGAAAGCTGCATTCTCGATGCCGAGGCGATACACGGAATAATAGGTCGATAGCTTCATTTCTGATGTCTGTATAGCTGCAAGCGCATCAGCGGTCGCCTTCGTATTCTTCTGGTCCTGAACGATGTAACCAACATATTGCTCGGTAGGAACTTGCGCTTCCAGCATGCGAAATGTATCGTCCGCAACGACGACCATAATATCCGGATAATGCCAATTGAGAACACGTTCAATCGTCATGCCTGCAAATGCTAAATTAACGTTCCCATTAGGCAAATCCAGGGTGATGGTTTCTCCTGCATAATCCGCCCATTCGTAATCGGTATACATGGGGCGAATCGCGATCACTTGATCTGATTCGTTCAGCGTTAACCGGTCAAGACTCAGTGCCTCCGCTACGCGATTATATTCGCTGGCCGATATCACTTTCACCGGATGCTCGGCTGCCTTGCGCTCACGATCAGACAAGATTTCGTCACTTGACGCTTCGCCGCTCAGATGGATGACCGGAATCGACATCTTGGCTTTCACGGGATGTGCATTGTCGCCACGTATGATCTCCTCGATCTTTTGATCGACTTCGTCATCCTGCGCTATATGCATGTAACTGAAAGGTGCCGTTACACGTGCCGTGTGCTCGTAAGCGTAGTAAGTGCTGAAACCGAAACTGAAGGCGCATAATGCGATAGCGGACAAGATGGAAATGACGCTTAGCGTACGTGCATTCCCTTTCATTCGGTACACCAGGTTGGAAATCATGATTAGGTTCATGCCCTTGTAATAATGGGACTTCCGCCTCTTGGCGTATTTCAGCAGGTAAATAACGAGCGATGAAAAAAGCAAGAAAGTTCCTGCGATGATGCCGACGGTCATGACGCCCAGGTTCGTAAAGATCTGTTCATTATTTTCAAAATTCCGAAGTCCAAATCCGTAGCCGACGATGAGCAACGCGACCGCGGCGGCAGCGGGAACGATCGACGCCCTCGGTTCCTGCTCCCCTTCCTGCTCTGCGCGGAACAATTCGATAAGCTTGAATCGATAGACCAATCGATAAGCTTGTATAGAAGTTATTGTAATTAGTATAAGAAATATAACCACAGTGGTAAGCACCGCAGGAAGGGAGAACGTGATTCCGACATCGACAGCTACTCCCAATAAGCGCATTAAAATCATGGCAAACAGCTTCGACAATAGCGTACCGGCCACAATGCCGAGAACCAGGACGCCGGCTCCAATTATCATATTTTCATAGAACAGCATCCGGCCGATTGTTTTTTTTGGAAAACCTAATAAAGCATATAGCCCGGCTTCTTTTTTTCGTTTGTGGGTAAAAAATTGGCCAGAGTACATCATAAAGACGGATACAAACAATACTAGGATGATTGATCCAACCATGAACACAGATTGCATGCTATCTGAAGATTCGACAGCCTCGACTACCTGCGTACTATATTGTAGTGAAGCAAAAACATAAAATATGGCGACGCTTGCGAACATGGAAAATAAATATATGAAATAGTTGCGAAGATTACCTTTTATATTTTTCTTGGCCAACTCAAATAACGTCATCCGTACGCCCTCCAAGCACCGTCAATACATCCAGAATCTTTTTAAAGAATGCTTGTCTCGGTGTCGTTCCTTTGACGATCTCGGCAAAAATGACACCGTCTTTTAGAAAGAGAACTCGACTGCAGTAGCTTGCCGCTAATGCATCATGAGTCACCATCAGAATGGTCGCATGCTCTTGTTCGTTCAGTTCATCTAGCGCCTCTAGCAGGCTGGCTGCAGCTCTAGAATCCAGCGCTCCCGTCGGTTCGTCGGCCAGAATCAGTCGCGGACGCGTCACAATGGCGCGGCAGGCAGCAGTTCGCTGTTTCTGACCTCCGGAGATTTGGTAAGGGTATTTTTCTAGAATATGCTTGATGTTAAATCGTTCCGTAATGGCAGACACTCTGTTCTCCAATTCGTCGACCGATATACCGGACAACGCGAGGGGGAGCAGAATGTTTTCCTTGACCGTCAACGTATCCAGCAAATTATAGTCTTGAAAAATGAATCCTAGCTTGGATCGCCGAAAAGCCGATAACTGCGCCTCGTTCATTTGAAGAACGTTTTCCCCGTCGATCACGATGCTGCCGGAGGTCGGTTCATCGATGGTGGCGGCCATATGAAGCAGTGTTGTCTTCCCGGAGCCCGATGGCCCCATAATGCCGACAAATTCTCCTTCGCCTATGCACATATCGATCCCGTGAAGCACCGGCACGACGTTCCCTTTATTCCCATAACTTTTCGTTAACGCTTTTATTTCAATAACCGTTTCCACTGTATCTTTCCTCCCTGCTTTCCCTTTTTCAATTTCCATCGTACCATGCCGGTGACTAGTTATCCTTACGCTGAACTTACGTTTTTCTACTGGCGAGCTTACATTTTTGTCACGGTACTAGTTGCAGTAGTGTTAGCCGAATTAAGATATAATAGGATTAAGGATATGGAGGCGTATGGAATGAAGATGAAGATAATGATCGTAGAAGACGACCCGACTATTCGGGGGTTAATCGGCGAGACCGTCGGGAAGTGGGGATACGAATCCGTATTGTGTGACGAGTTCAACAGGATTCAAGACTTGTTCCTTCAGACCGAACCGCACCTCGTGTTAATGGATATTAATTTACCCATATTCGATGGATATTATTGGTGCAGCCGAATTCGGGAATTGTCTAACGTGCCGATTATTTTTCTCTCCTCACGGGATTCGCCGATGGATATGGTTATGGCGATGAATATGGGCGGTGACGATTATATCCAGAAGCCGTTCTACGACGAAGTACTTATCGCTAAGATTAAAGCATTGTTGCGTAGAACTTACTCTTATGCCGAAACGCCAGTCAACATAATCGAGCACGAAGGCGTCCTGCTGAACCTAGGTGATCGGAAGCTTACTTCCGGCGATCGATCGATTGAACTGACAAAGAACGAATTCGTCATCGTACGGCTATTGTTGCAGAATAAGGGCCATATCGTAAGCCGGGACAAAATCATGCGCTGCCTATGGGAGGACGAAAGTTTCGTCGACGACAATACGCTGACCGTGAACTTGACCCGAATCCGAAAGAAATTGGATGAGATTGGACGTTATGGGTTCATTACGACGATCAAGGGAGAAGGTTATATAATCAAATGAGCTTTCTACATTATTTGGACGATAAACGGCATTTTCTGATTTTCTTTGCTGGGATGCTATCCTTCGTTGCTTTGATGATGTTCGTAAGCACCGAGGGAACGTATCGTGTTGGAGACATAATGTATACTCTATCCGGATGCGTGTTGTTGGCCGCGGTATACGTGGTCGGAGGCTATTTGCGCTGGAGAACCCGCAACAGGATATTACATGACCTGGTAAACAACAGATGGGACGAACTAACCGTAGCTTTGCCCGAACCTCTAACATATGAACAGCGTCAGTATACGGCACTGATCAAGAAGCTCTACAGCAATAAGCTTGAGGCCATCGGAAAGCTTCAAGACGAGAAAAAAGATTTTCATGATTTTATTGTTTCCTGGATTCATGAGGTCAAGCTGCCGATTACGGCATGTACCCTGCTGTTTAGAAATGCGTCAGGTAAGTCGGTAGAGGAGCTGATCCATGTATTCGAAGATGAATTGTTCAAAATCGACCATTATGTCGAGCAAGCCCTGTTTTACGCAAGAATTGATTCCTTTTCCAAGGATTACTTGATCGCGGAAGTCTCTCTAAACCGAATCGTGCGAAACAGTGTGAGAAAGTACGCAAAAATGTTTGTAGCCAAGCGAGTTCATTTTACAATGTGGGAAAAAGAGGAATGGGTGCATACCGATGCTAAGTGGCTCGGATATATCGTAGATCAGATCATGTCGAATGCCTTGAAATATGTCGGTGACAGCGGAAGCATCGTTTGCTCTTTCGAGGCAGATAACGAAGAGAAGAGGCTTTCCATAAGGGATACGGGTATTGGTATTAAAGCTGAAGATATTGGTCGTATTTTCGAGAAGGGGTTTACGGGCACTAACGGAAGGCAACTTGCAAAATCGACAGGATTGGGGTTATATCTCGCTAACCGCATGGCCGTCAAACTCGGACACCGATTGTCCGTCCAATCGGAAGAGGGAAGCTATACGACACTTACGCTTCACTTCCCTAACTCGAACCATTTATATGAAATGTGATTTATACTTTCAACTGCCGTCACGCCTTCAGCTCGGTTAAGTATCACCAGGGATGGGGATTACCTGCCTTGGCGATTGCTGTTAGGGGTGTATCAATTACCTTGTGAGACAGGGGTTGCCAAGGAGTTATTTCTTGACCAGTATGACAATCTATCTTTCCTATAACATCTCCTTCATTTTTTCTTGGTACCCTGTATTCCTGACGGACTATTTAATTCTTTCTTCCTAACAATGACTAATCCATGATTGCTCATCCCCAAGATACTCCGCTCTCTACATGTTCTCATATGATATTTCAGCCATATCTCCTACTCGTCATCGTCCAGTCTATGAATGACCCATTAAGAGGGCGATACCATCTGTAGCAACATGGTCAATGATTTCTATTTCTTGTTCACCTAGTAACTGTTCGCTGGGCTGCTGGGAAAATGGCCGGCGAATGCCCAAAAACGGTGGAAACTTGTGAAAAAAGCCTGACTGCGACCAGGATATGCCCAAGAGGTATCGGATGAAATCAATCGTTGTATTTGACAAGGGGCAGTAATAAACCGAATTGCATCTGCTGAGGTGACTCCATTATGGCTGCATTGACACTGCGTATCTAGCCGTTTCCCGAGAATCTGGAAGTTGAGTTATTTTGGTTCGGATCCCCTTTCGCGGACTACAAAGGGAATTGGAGAATTCGAGTCGCATTTCGGAGGTAACCGGGGACTTGAAAGTTATATCCTACCCTTGGGGAACAGTCCCCCATTTGCGCATGGGACAAATCTACACCAACGGGATTTGATCAAATCAAGCCATTTGAAAGTATTGTACATAGAATAACAATAGCAGAATGAATCAAGATCTGATGAGCAATGGATTTAAATTGCCCAAGAGCTTGATTGACTTCCATATAAAATCCGGAGCTTGGGCTTCAACAGTTTGACGAGATGATTTATTGCTTTCCAGTGTTTCGAATTCATTCGAGCCGCAAGTCAAGATGTATTGGAGCCCCTCCTACGTTTATGCGATTCTCCAATTTTCCGTGAGTTACTGCTCGTCGAGAGGATGTGCGGCATTCCCATACCGGCAATGACGTGATCGTCACCTCCGGGAGCCTGTATGTCCAAACGGCTCCAGGCGATCCTGTGCGATCGTACAGGCGAATCATGGTATCACGACTAAGTTTGTTATCGAAATTGCCCGGCCGGATGATTGGTCCATTTCGACATTGCTCCTCCACCCAACCCAGCAGACTTCACTAATGACGGTTAAGCGTGACATTAAGTTGCTTCTTGAGGGGCTTGTTCAAAAAGGCGGCCACTGGGATCAGAACATTTTAAACCAATGAAACGGCTTCACTATCGATATGGTTGAGCATTATCAACGCGATTCAATTAGGGGTTGGGCGTATCGGATAACGGGAAAATATCAGACTGTCGAGAAAGTCCTTTTCGAATAGGCACGAGGAAATCAAAAGTAAAAACAAGGTGATCAGATCGGTTTAAATCGATTTTTCTTATAAAAGTTGAGTCCACCCACATCAAAATGCGTTATATAGAAAGCCGGATTCACATTCTACCGATTTTTCGACAGTCTGAAAACATCCGGCTATACATGTTTGAATTTATTTTTGGTATTGTAATACTCAATTCATTGATGGTATAATTTAGTTGGCTTTTGGCAGCGAAAGAAGGTGATGAATTGATTGAGTCGTTTTGGAATATCTGTCTGCTTCACGATATATCAACCCGTGATCAGTTGCTTCGCGAGGCCATTAGAGTGAAGCGGACGCAACAACTTCTGGAACAGCAACAGTTGGCCGAAACGGAGCTAATGACAGAACCTGAGAAGCTGTTTCAGTGGATGAAGGAACGCGCCTTAGACAAAGAATTAGGCCATTTTCCCGGCGATCGGGATTTATTTTATAAATTATACCATGCAGGCAAGGATATGGACTTGTTGGAATACGCCTTGCTCACCATCCAACAAGATCGTGTTACAGGGAGCATTGTCGTCCATCCAGGAATCGTCGAGCGGTTTGTCGATCAGTGTGAGCGACATGGCTACAAGAACATTCTGTTTGCAGAAGCTGAGAAGTATATCAAAGGACTCATCGAAACGAAATGTTACCATCGACCATGGACAATCACATTGTTAACGGAAAACTACATCATAGGCAGATTATTCAAAACGTATTTCGAGCCCTATTCCAATATCCGCATCGTTCAAGGGTCCATCTATCAGCCGTTGCCTGCAGAACATCAACTCGACGCGATCCTGGCGATGCCGAATTTCGGTATGAAAATGAACGATGACGAGGTTGCGGTTCGGGAATCCGAAGGCGCAGCGGCCAGCTATCTCCTTCCACTCTTGCAAGACGGCGGGAGATTGAGCGTGACCTTTCCTGCACGGATGCTGTTTCAATCCGGCGCGATCGCCAGCTGGCGGAAGCAAATGAATGATCAGGCGCCGGTGCAAACGATCCATTCGCTTCCGGACGGCTTGTTTCGTCCCTACACTTCCATCAAGACCTATCAGGTTGACTTCTGCAAAGCGCCTGTGGAAGAAGTGATCCTCGGGAGGCTCCATATGGAGAAGTCAAAGCTTGTGGGGGAACGGGAGATTGCCATCCATCCCGACCGGTTCCGAGAGCTGGATCATTGGCGAATTGAACTACTATTGGATGAAGATCAGGATACACTTCGTTCCTTCCAACAGGCGGCAACCCCGAAAGTGAAGCTGCGCGATGTGGCAGAAATTTTTCGGGGAAAATCGATTCTTAAACAGGATCTAAAGCCCGGGAACATTAAGGTGCTGAATATATCCAATCTGGATGACGGCGAAGTGTTATTGGATCAGCTTGAAACGATTGACGAGGAAGAGCGGAAAGTGAAGCGTTACGAGATTCTCCCAGGCGACTTGGTTATGACGTGCCGCGGCACCGTGAACAAGCTGGCTGTGTTTCCGGAGACCCAAGGGGTAGTCATCGCCTCCTCGAATATGATCGTGATTCGATTCAAGTCGGTAATCAAGAGCCATTTTGCCAAAATGTTTCTGGAAAGCCCGGTCGGGACGGCTCTTATTCAAAGCTTCCAGCGGGGGACGACTGTAATGAATCTGAACCCGGCGGATGTGGCGGAATTGGAATTGCCGCTGATACCTGAAGACACACAGTTAGAATTAATAGAGCAATATATTCGTGAGAAGGAACGTTATAAAGAAGTCATTCGAGAAGCGGCGAACCGCTGGGAACAAGTGAAGAGCCAGTTATACGAGCAACTCTACTGAGGAGGAATTTAGGATCATGGCAACAGCGAACATTGGATTCGAGGAAAAATTATGGAGCATGGCCGATAAACTGCGCGGCAGTATGGATGCAGCGGAGTATAAGCATGTAGCTCTCGGTCTTCTATTTCTGAAATATGTGTCGGATGCATTTGAAGAAAAATATGAAGCATTGAAAAATGAACCGTATGCCGATCCGGAGGACCGGGACGAATACGTGGCAGAAAATATATTCTGGGTACCGAAAGAAGCGCGCTGGAGCCATATCAAGGATAACGCGAAGAAGCCGGAAATCGGGCAGATCATTGATAATGCGATGATTGCCATCGAGAAGGAAAATCCATCGCTGAAAGGCGTGCTGCCGAAAGATTACGCTAGGCCGGCGCTGGATAAAACTCGTCTTGGCGAAGTGATCGATTTGTTCTCGTTCAAAGTCGGCGATGAAGAAAGCCGTTCGAAGGATGTACTGGGGCGGGTATATGAGTATTTCCTTAGCAAATTCGCAAGCGCGGAAGGCAAGAACGGCGGGGAATTCTATACCCCGAACAGCGTTGTTCGCCTGCTCGTCGAGATGATACAGCCCTTCAAGGGCCGCGTATACGACCCCTGCTGTGGTTCCGGCGGCATGTTCGTTCAGAGCGAGAAGTTTGTAGAGGAGCATCAGGGGCGCATTGGCGATATCGCGGTGTACGGGCAGGAGTCGAATCCGACGACGTGGAAGTTGTGCAAAATGAACCTCGCCATTCGCGGCATCGACGGCAACCTTGGGGAGCATCACGCGGACACGTTTCACAATGATTTACATAAAAATCTGAAGGCCGATTACATCCTGGCCAATCCGCCGTTCAATATCAGCGATTGGGGCGGCGAGCGGCTGACGGAGGATACCCGTTGGGCATATGGGGTGCCTCCCGCAGGGAATGCCAACTATGCGTGGATTCAGCATATCGTGAACAAGCTTGCGCCCAGCGGCGTTGCCGGCTTCGTACTGGCGAACGGCTCCATGTCGACAAGTACGACGGCGGAGTTTGAAATTCGCAGCAAGCTGGTTAATGCCGATCTGGTCGATTGTATCGTCACCTTGCCGGGTCAATTGTTCTATTCTACGCAAATTCCGGTTTGTCTTTGGTTTATTGCCAAAAATAAAGCGCCAAAGGGCCTTCGGGACCGCCGCGGCGAAATCCTGTTTATCGATGCACGCAAAATGGGTCATATGGTGGATCGGACGCATCGTGAGTTGAGTGCCGAAGATATTCACAAGATCGCCGATACGTACCATGCGTGGCGCGGACAGACGGAAGCTGGTACGTATGAAGATGTGAAAGGTTTCTGCAAAGCAGCGAAGCTTGCTGAGGTTCAGGAGCATGAATACATCCTGACGCCAGGACGTTATGTTGGCATTGAAGAAGTAGAAGAAGACAGCGAACCGTTCGAGGATAAAATGGTGCGGTTGACATCGGAGCTAGCGGAACAGTTCGCCAAGTCCCGGCAACTAGAGGATGAAATTCGCAAGCGGCTTGGGGGGATTGGGTTTGAGTTTTGAGTGGAAAATCAAGAAGGTAGACGAAATTAAGGCAGATATCTCTAATGCAATAGCAATGGGACCATTCGGTTCAAATATTAAAACAGAAAACTTTGTAGCTAGGGGCGTTCCTGTTATCAGAGGTATAAATCTTTCTAAAGGGAAGCTATATGAAGAGGAATATGTATATATAACTGAGGAAAAAGCGGATGAACTTAAATCCAGTAATGCTTTCCCTGGGGACTTAGTGTTCACTCACAGAGGTACTTTAGGGCAGGTTGGAATAATCCCTTTTAATTCAAAGTATAGAAGGTATGTCGTTTCCCAAAGTCAAATGAAACTGACATGTAATACAAAGCAGGTGAATCCTCTCTTTGTTTATTATTTTTTTAAGTCTAACATAGGTCAACATGCTTTGTTGATGAACACTTCAACTACGGGGGTCCCTGCGATTTCACGTCCAGTGACTTCCTTAAAGAATATAGAAATACCTCTTCCAGCTCTTGATGAACAACAGCGAATCGTAGATATTTTAAACGCATTGGACGATAAAATCGAGCTCAATAACGCTATCAACAAAAACCTTGAAGAAATGGCCCAAGCCCTCTTTAAGCGGTGGTTTGTGGACTTCGAGTTTCCAAATGAAAACGGAAAACCGTATAAATCTAGCGGCGGTGAGTTTGAGGAAAGCGAATTGGGGTTGATTCCAAAGGGGTGGAATATTTCCAGTCTAAAGGATATTTCAACTATAATGATGGGTCAGTCCCCAAAGTCGGAGTACTATAATACAACGGGTGAAGGCCTTCCATTTCACCAAGGGGTATCGGACTATGGATACCGATTCCCTAAACACAATACTTTCTGTACCAATTTACTAAGGGTTGCGAAAAAAGATAGTATTTTGATTAGTGTAAGAGCACCTGTTGGTAGATTGAATATAGCTGATCGAGATATCGTAATTGGCCGTGGTTTAGGGGCTATAAATTCAATAATTAATTGTAATTCTTATTTATTCTATTTGTTGAAGAGGATTTTTGCAGTCGAAGACCGGCACGGTTCCGGTACGATTTTTAACTCAATAACCAAAAAAGAAGTAGAAGAAATAAAAGTAATTAGCCCATCTTCAACAATTATTCATCGATTTGAAAATATAGTAAAAAATATAGATCAACAGATTTCTGTTTTAAGTGCAGAATGTGACTATTTGGCACAAATCCGCGATACCCTTCTCCCCAAACTCATGTCCGGGGAGATCCGTGTCCCTGTCGATCGGGATCATAATGTTTCCGAGCTGCTAATGGTTGCGGAGAGCGCTGCAACATATCAAAGCTAACCCAAAGGAGGTGCAAGTGATGGCCTACTATACGACATCCTTTACCGAAAGCGACCTCGAGCAGGCCGCTCTGGAGTGGTTCGAGGAACTGAACTACGAGAAAGCTTATGGCCCGGAGATTTCCCCCGAAGGCGAGTATCCCGAACGGCAATTTTACCATGACGTCATCCTGAAAGACAGGTTGCGCGATTCGCTCATTCGTATCAACAAACATGTGCCGCGGGAAGCGATAGAGGAAGCGATCAAGGTCGTTGAAGTGCCGCGCAGTCCCAGCCTGCTGATCAATAACAAGGCGTTCCAGAAGATGATTACCGATGGGATCGACGTGCAGTATCAAGCCGCCAATGGCGAATATCCGACAGAGAAAGTATGGCTGTTCGACACCGACCCGGACCGGATCGGCAACAACGATTTTCTGGTCGTCAACCAGTTTACCGTTGTTGAAAATCAGGGAGAGAAGCGCCCGGATATCGTCGTGTTCGTAAACGGTTTGCCGATCGCCGTATTTGAATTGAAAAGCGCCTCCAACGAAGAAGTCGGGATCAGCGATGCCTATCATCAGGTGCAGACGTACAAAGGCGCGATACCGTCCCTGTTCACCTACAACTCGTTTCTGGTCATCAGCGACGGCGTGAATGCGCGGGTTGGCACGTTGACAGCCAATGAAGACCGGTTTATGATGTGGCGCACGATTGATGGCGATGACGTGGCGCCCTCCTCCCTGCCCCAGCTTGAAGTGCTTGTGAAAGGAATGTTCGAGAAAAGCCGACTGCTTGATATTATCAGGCATTTCGTGCTGTTTCAAACCGATGGGGAGCATCTGTTCAAAATATTGGCGGGATACCACCAATACCACGCCACCAACAAGGCGATTGCAAGTACGGAACGGGCGACGATGGACGAAGGAGACCGCAAAATCGGCGTTATCTGGCATACGCAAGGCTCCGGCAAAAGCTTGTCCATGGTTTTCTACGCGGGAAAACTTGTCCTGACGCTGAACAACCCGACGATCGTCGTGGTGACGGACCGGAACGATCTGGACGATCAGTTGTTCAGCACGTTCAGCAAGTCGAAGGACTTGCTCAGGCAAACGCCTCAGCAAGCGGAAAATCGGACTCATTTGCGTGAGCTTTTGTCAGTGGAGTCGGGCGGGATCATTTTCACAACGGTCCACAAGTTCACCCCCGATGAAAATGAAGACAAGTATCCTGTACTTACGGAACGCCGCAATGTGATTGTGATTGCGGACGAGGCGCATCGCAGCCAGTACGGGTTTCAGGCGGATATGGTCGCCGGGGACGACGAAGCGGCCATTAAGTATGGCTATGCCAAGTATATGCGCGATGCGTTGCCGAACGCTTCTTATATTGGCTTTACCGGAACGCCGGTCGAACTGACAGACAAAAATACACCTGCCGTTTTCGGTGACTACATCGATATTTACGATATGACCCGAGCCGTAGAAGACGGAACCACGGTCAGAATTTATTATGAAAGCCGCATTGCCCGCCTGGAGTTGTCGGAGGCGGAGCTCCCGGTCATTGACAGCGAGTATGAGGATATTACGGAGTACCAGGAGTACACGCAGCGGGAGCGTCTGAAGTCGCGTTGGGCCAGGCTTGAAGCGTTGGCCGGTGCAGAGAAACGGGTCAGGAAAGTCGCGCAGGATGTCGTCGAACATTTCGAGCAACGGCAGAAAGCCGGCTTCGGCAAAGCGATGATTGTTGTGATGTCGCGGCGGATCGCCATCGATATGTACAGAGCGATTGTTGCACTCCGGCCGGATTGGCACAGCGATGATGATAACGAAGGCAAAATCAAAATCGTCATGACCGGAAGTTCCAGCGATCCGGAGGAGTGGCAACCGTTTATCGGCAACAAGCGGCGACGCGAACATCTCGCGAAGCGGATGAAAGATGTGAACGATCCGCTTCAGATCGTCATTGTCCGTGATATGTGGCTGACCGGTTTTGACGTGCCGAGCATGAATACGATGTACATCGACAAGCCGATGAAAGGCCATAATCTGATGCAGGCGATCGCCCGCGTGAATCGGGTATTCCGCGACAAGCCGGGCGGTCTGATCGTCGATTATATCGGAATTGCGGACTTGCTGAAATCGGCGCTTCAACAATATACGGAAAATGACCGAAAAACTGCTGGTATCGATACAGACCAAGCCGTTGACTTTATGCTGGAAAGGCTGCAGCTCATCCGCGAATTGCTTCATGGGTATGACTACAGTAAATTCGCTTCGGAGAAAGCAGCCGAACGGATGAAGGCCATTGTTGAGACGGTCGATTACGTACTTGGATTAGGTGAAGAGAGCAAGCGGAACTTCCTGAATTGGACGACGGAATTGGCAAGAGCCTTCTCGCTCTGCGCGACGACTCCCGCCGCGGAGGAAGTCAATGTCGAAATCAGTTTCTTCAAAGCGGTTAAATCTGGTATAATTAAGCTGATAACAGACGAAAACAAGAGAAAAACGACGAAAGAACTCGATACCGAGTTGAATCAGCTCATCTCGAAATCTGTCGTATCCGATGAAGTTGTCGATATTCTGGAAGCTGTAGGCTTGCAGAAACCGAACATTGCGATACTTTCGGATGAGTTTCTCGAACATGTGCGCGGGTTGAAGCAGAAAAATCTGGCTGTGGAACTTCTCCGCAGGCTGCTTCAGGGGAAAGTGAAGGCCGTTTCCCGAACCAGTATTGTGCAATCGAAGAAATTTTCCGAGATGCTGGAGGAAGCCATTCGGAAATACAACAATCGTACAATCGAGACGACGCAGGTTATCGAAGAACTGATCCAGATGGCTAAAGAAATGAACGCAGCCGTCAAGCGCGGCGAAGATCTCGGTCTGATCAAGGAAGAGCTGGCTTTCTATGATGCGCTCGCTTCGAATGAATCGGCCAAGGAACTGATGGGCGATCTCATGCTGAAGCAGATTGCACATGAGCTGACCCAAGCGATCAAGAGCAACATTAAGGTCGACTGGACGCTTCGTGAGAATGTACGTGCTCAGATGCGAATTACCGTCAAGCGGCTGTTGAAGAAATACGGTTACCCGCCGGATCTGGAAAAGATGGCCATTGATCTGGTGCTTCAGCAAGCTGAATTGATGGCACAGGCGGAGAAGGAAGAGTTTAAATATTAACGGACATCAAAGGCGTAGGACATCAAGTTTGACTGTTTCTACGCCATTTTTTGAGAGGTGAGAATGTGCCGGGATGTTATCGGATATTAGCTATAGACGGCGGAGGTATTAAAGGTCTTTATTCTGCTGTAATTCTAGAAGAGATTGAAAAAGTATACGGACCTGTGTATCAGAATTTCAATCTCATATGCGGCACATCAACTGGGGGAATTATTGCACTTGCATTGGCATCTGGCATGCCAGCGTCAGACATTGTGAGATTCTATAAAGAAAAAGGACCTTCTATATTTCCATATCAAAATCCATTCTATCGAAAGATTCATTATTTTAAACAAATATTGATCAAATCAAAGTATTCGAGCAATCAACTAAAATTGGCGCTCGAAGAAGTATTCCAGGATAAAAAAATAGAAGATTGCAAGACAAGTGTATTAATTCCAACAGTTAATGTTACCACAGGGTCACCTTATGTATTTAAATCAGACCACCAACCAACTTTAACAAGGGATAGTAAACGTCTCTTATCCGAAGTCGCACTTGCAACTACTGCTGCTCCCACTTACTTTCCGATTGTAGAGCTGCAAACAAAAGAGGGTCCGCAACAATTTGTTGATGGTGGACTCTGGGCCAATAACCCATCTTTATTGGGGATGCAAGAATATTTTACATACTACCTTAACAAGGGGTTTGATTCCTACTGTCTATTATCAATTTCATCTTTAAATGAGCACGCGAGATTTCCAGAGCCGCATAAGGTGTGGAAATCGAAATCGTTCAGTAGTTGGGGGAATAAGTTAATTTCCACTATGATCGATACACAGAGTTTCGCTGTCGACAATCACATGAAATTTATAACAAAATACTTACCGGGTCACTATGTTCGAATAACTAGTATAGAATTATCGGATCAAGAAAAAAAGTATATTGAGTTAGACCGTGCTTGTCCTGCCGCAATCAGCATTATGCTTGATAAAGGTGTTCAAGCGAGTAAAAAATGGCTGTTTGAAGATTCGGTCAGAAAAATCTTTGAATATCATAATCAGGAGGACGAGAAGTATGTCAAATTGTCATGACTTGTTCATTAAATTTCATGATGATGAAATCTATCTTAAATCTGACAAAAAAGAAAGTTTACGAACATCCAGGAATGCGTTGCGGGATAAAATTAAGAAGTATTTTTCTGAAGAATTAGATGTGAAAAAGCCCAAGTTTTATGGCCAGGGCTCATACATGATGAATACTACGGTAACTCCTATTGATGGTGAATATGATATTGATGACGGCATATATTTGGAACACTTAAAGAACTCCGATGAGGGCGATTGGCCTACCCCATCAACTGTTCATAGCTGGATTGTTAAGGCCACAAAAGGCCATACCAGTGAGGAACCTGTAGATAAAAATACGTGTGTCAGGGTTATATATAAAGCAAATTACCACGTCGATTTACCGATTTACATCAAAAAAGACGACCAAAGTCCAAAGCTCGCACACAAATCTAAAGGATGGATTACCAGTGACCCCAAGGCTTTAACCGATTGGTTTAAGGGTGAAGTTCAAATAAAAGGAGACCAATTAAAGAGACTGGTTCGGTATCTGAAAGCATGGAAGGATTATAAGGAGAGCGATACCAAGTTTCCAAGTGGAATGATCCTGACAATACTTGCAGCCAATCATTTTGTAAGCGATTATCCTGATGAAGACGATGCAGCATTGGTAGCAACAGCAAAGGAAATTCATAACACGCTTTCTGAATCGTTTTCTTTAGTTAGGCCAGTAGTACCTGGCGAGGAACTCTTTGATAACTGGTCAGAAACGAGAAGATCAAATTTCCTGAACAAGCTTGAAGATCTTATCAAAAAAGGTGGGGAAGCTTTAGAAAATCAGGATAAAACCGAGGCTTCAAAGAAGTGGAGAAAAATTTTCGGTTCACGATTCCCTGAATATCAACCACCCAAAGATGAGAATAAAGGGAGTAATTCTGCCATTCAAACCAATTCGGCAGCAGTTTTAGGTAACCATGGAAGATCTGCGTAAACTTGAGGAATATTATGATGGAGTGTTACAGCTAGTAACACTCCATCTTATAAATTCATACGGCGCTGTAGAAGAAACCGACAAGGAATTTAATGATCGAAATTATCCTAAAGCATTTAGGATTAAATTGAATGAAGAAAGTATAGAAATAATAATCGCGATCCCATATAATTATCCAGACTCTTTTCCGAAAGTAGTTATTCCCGAACCGTATTTCTCAGAGCTTTACCCAATTCCGCATTTAGATGCGGAACAAGTCCTATGCACATTTGATTCCGATCAAGCTCATCCAAATGCGGTTGACCCAATAGGTGTGATAAAAGAAATTATTCAAAAGGCTCAACAACTCATCTACACCGGGAAGAACAAACTAAATATTACGGAATACATGGATGAATTCGAAAGTTATTGGGGACAGGAATCGACTAATCAATATTTGTCACTTATTAAATTGACTGATGACCCCAAAATCATTGAAGCCATAAGCTTCCACCATCCTTCTTGGGGTAATCAACTATTGTTCGCCGATTCAAGAGTCGATGGGCAAAGATGGATACTGCAAGTTGGCGGGAAAATATATGATAAGCGGAAAAAGGCTCTCTACCTTCCATTACAATCTATTGGAATTCCACCATTTCCAAGGAACAACCGCGAACTATTGCAGAGACTCAGAAGCTTTTCTCGTGATTCGCTAAAGACACTCTTGAAATTCTTGGATAGAGATAATAGGCCTAGTACAATTGTTTTTTCCATCCCTTATGGTAGCAGCAAAGTTATTGGAGTATGGGAACATGGGGAGAATATTTTAATTTCTACCTCAGCATTTAAAGGCAAGAAGAAAAAGAAGACAGGATTGAAGGGGTTCAGGCCTGGCAGAAAAAATGCACTACTTGAATTGACGAGGGATTTCGGAGATCTTAAGTTATTGAAGCATACCATTAAAAGAGTTGATAAAGATTATTTATTTATTCGTGGCGGAGACGGAAATGTCGAGAGTGGGTTAAGAGTCGGAATAGTCGGATGTGGGTCAGTTGGAAGTCATATTGCACGTTCTTTAGCGGATATTGGTGTTGAAGAGTTTCTTTTTGTTGATAAGGATATATTAACTTTTGACAATATAGCTCGACATGTTTGCGGAGCAAGTGATGTTGGAAAGAAAAAAGTTGACGCTCTGCAAAAGATGATTACGTCACATTTTCCAAATTGTGAAGTCGCTTGCTACCCGGAAGATATATTAAAATTGCTTGTCAGTTATGAATCCATACTGAACAATTGTGATTTTTCAGTTGTCGCGGTAGGACATCTCCCCACAGAGTTTCGCATTAATAAACTAATTCAAGAGCGAATAATTGAAAAGCCTATATTATTCGTTTGGGTTGAACCTTATCTGGCGGGGGCGCATGCAGTTTGGGTCGACCCAACTAAAAATGGCTGTTTTCAATGTTTGTTTGATGAACAACACCGTTTCATTCAAAGCGTACTCTTTAATCCAGGTGAATTTACAAAAAGAGAAGCTGGTTGCCAAAGCACATTCGTTCCGTATGGCGCACTAGAATTAAAAAGATTCATTAACGATTTAATGCTTTTTCTTCGAGATGCTTTGTCTGGTAATGTGCAGGAGAATACTATATTTACCTGGCTAGGTAACTTAAAGGAACAAAGACTAAACAAGAGAAAAATATCTTCAATGTGGGTTGCGGCGGACAGCTATTCCGTTCGCATTCGTACAATCAGGGAACGAACAAATTGCAAAGGTTGCTCGAACTAAATGGAATATATATTTGGAGATAAATTGGTAAAGTTTACGGATGAGGTTGTTGACATACTCAATTCGTATAGACAAGTCAAGAAAAAGCAACACGAAGCAGGCGGTATCCTTCTGGGCCGAATATTTGACGATCAAATTATTATACAACAAATTACGACTCCGGGTCCTGGTGATAAATCAGGACGGTATTTTTTTGAACGGAATGTAAAAAGAGCCCAGTGGTTCGTAGATTTAGCGTGGAGATCTTCTAATGGAGAGGTAATATACTTAGGCGAATGGCATACCCACCCTGAGCCTGTACCTAGACCATCTTCAGTTGATCGAAAATTAATAACTAACATGCTACGTGATTCCAAGATGAGCATAGATTTCCTCTTTTTGGTTATAGTAGGGACAGAAGAAAAGTATGTTGCTGTGCAATTTGTTGGAAGTGATACTTCGCTAAAACAACTAGAACAACGCATCTCAGTCTAATGCTTTATTTTCATCGAGCACCTGACCCATCAAGCCCCGCAGCCAAAACCGAAATTTGGGTGCCGATTAAATAGTCAAAAATAGCCCGTTATCATTGATTTCACAATGAATATTCCAATAAGATGCGCGATAATGACCCTGATTATATGTCGGGGTCATTAGGAGGTAACGATGAATACTCATTCTGAAAACTTAAGAGTAGAATGCGCCGAAAATTGTGGGAATGCGCCGAAAAAAGAACTTCTTAGAGATCTCAGCATCGCTTTTGCCAAACTTGAAGTAGACTTTTGTATGGCATGGGTGACGGATGATATCGTTTGGGAAGTCATCGGAGATCACATCAAGCGAGGAAAAGCCGATTTTGAAAAAGCACTGAATCACATGAATAATCGAAAAGTTCAACAATTACACATCCACAACATCATCACCCACGGAAACGCGGGTTCAGTAAATGGAATTTTAGCATTCCATGATCAGCAAAGGTTTGCTTTTTGTGATGTATATAATTTCAGAGGTTTTGGGAGAAATGCAAAAATAAAGACGATTACATCGTATTTCATTCAAATTTCTTAAACCGAAATAATGCTATAGTCATGTTGTCTATTATATGATGACGATTGAAATCAGAATATGTAACAGAAGAGATCAAACTTATGATGTCACTACCTGCTCTGATTCTTAGCTTTTTCCGGAAGCGATTTACAGAACAAACATTTAACAATTCATGATTTGAACTAACATTTAGAAAAAGACAAGCGTAGCGATTTAGCAAATAATCGTTTAGAATGGAGTCATAATCCGAAAGCATCGGTCAAAGTAACCTCGGGAGAGTTTTCCCCGGGGTTACTTTGTTTTTAGCTATAAACATTTTGTACGTTCATTTGAAACGGGCGCCCATACAGCACCTGCTGATCGGCGTCAAACAAATTCCGGTAAACCACTTGTCCGCGAGTGGATGAAGCATCGACGACCTTGCCGTTTCCGGCATAGATGCCAACATGGGTAATGTCCATAAACCGACCATTGCTGGCATAGCTCCAAAAGACCAAATCGCCCGGAGCCAAATCTTCAAAACGGATTGTCCACCCGTTATCGACACAATGTCTGGCTTGTTCAGCCGCCGTCCGCGGCAACTGAATGCTCAACTGCCGGTACACCCATTGAACAAGATAACTGCAATCTGTATAGCGGTCTTGCCCGGCCAAAACTTGACTGTATGGATCGCCCAAGCGAGTCAATGCCAAGCGGACAGCTTCACCGCCCCATTCCCCTTTCGGCAGATCGTGATAAACGATTTCAAGCTGCTCAGTCGTTAACCCAACATCCATATCTTTACCGAGAAGCGCGAACATGAGCGGGCGGAACTCCGCCGACAACATTTCATGCATGATCTCTCTTTGTTCGATTGTAAAGTCATAGATGTCGGCCTGCTGCCCAGCAGTGTGACTGGCAACTGTAATGTGCAACACCGACTCATACCAGGTAATCGTTTCCTCACTCGTGCTCCCATCTTCATGTTCCACCGTAATCGTTTCCCTGTGTTCAATCGTTTCCACGTAAGAGTCCAGTTCATTCATGTCCCAAAAGACGGAGCGAATCACATCCACCCGAGTGGCGTCCAGTGTGGCTACGTCCATGCCGTTTTCGCTGTCCATTACGGTACGAACCGCAAAGACCGCGATGACGTCCATCCAGTTATCGATGCGAGTATTATCAGCGCTTCCGAGATAATGGATTTCTACACGATCCACTGAGCCTGCATCCCGACGTATGTCCTCCAGTCGGACAGCAAATTCGTTGTCCATGTCTTGTACGATGTCAGAAAGCGGTAATACATCGCTATCCGTATTATCACTGGAGACAAAGATGCCAAAAGGAGATGATACAACCGCAGCAACAGCCATCATGATGCATAGCAAGATGATCACCGTACCGCTAACACCTAAAAGAGCGATCATGCCTTTGGCGAGTACCGCAGTCATTTTGGCCGCTACACGAATCATGCGAATGTTCCATCTGGCAACAGCTTGCAGCCGCTGCTTTGAACGGTGCATGGTCATCAATCGAAAGGCTGCTCTTTGCGCTTCCCTGGCTTTATGTTTCATCCTATCTGTTGGATTATGGACCTGTCCTTTTTCTTGGTTAGACTGATGAATCGGCTTTACTGAATGGGAAAGCACCTTGGTGACTTTACCGCCCGTTTTGACACGCCTGGATACACCTGCATGCGGCTTCACCAGCTTATGAGCGGAAGAACAAACGGGGGCGGGAATTCGTTTCCTCCCGATTGTCATTTCACGGGGTTGTAGACTCGAACGTTTGTCACGAGAACGCACGGTAGTCTTGAATAGGGTGTTCGTGGTCGTGACACGCTTCTCGACAGGTTTTGACATCGGGTTTAACTGTGTTTCACTTTTAGCTTGAGCCTGGGGTTGTTGAGCTAGTCTCCGACTAACAATCCTGGCCCGTACCATTTGATGAATATGCCGCTGTTTTCCTGTCACTGTCATGGAAAACAAAGGATATTTCCCGCCAACAGGCTTCCGCAAACGCAATGGTCGCTTGGTTTGGGAAGATGAATGTATAGCCTGACGATTATCTCTTCCTTGTATGACACCTGTTGAATGAGCGGACAGCGTTTGCTGTTTATCAGAAACAACCGAACGTTTGCTTGCTTGAATGCCGCTTTGCTTACCTGAACGCCGACCGCTTGACGTTTCCCCCGATTGCTGAGGCATGGTTTCTTTCTCTTTCTCCGTCCCTATCAAGCGCTCCCGTTTTTTCCAAAGAAGACGAATTGCTCCTTTGCTCACACCTGAACTGATGCGCATCCCGTTGCGCAGCGTGGTCTTTGCCGCCCTCACGGATTGGTTTTGCGCGTGTACCACAGAGGAACCTGTAGATTCCGATTCATGACGATTAGATGACCTATGTTTAGAACGCAAATCTACAGGCTTTGCTTTTTCCATCAAGTTGGAGAATCGATCCAGCTTTTTTATGGTTTTCACACGTGTCCTTGTCTTTATGTCCTTCATCAAGGTTGCCCTCCTGGCATATCCACTAGCGGGTTGGACCGTTCATTCGTTGGGGAACCCGGTCGTGACTCCTGCAATATTCCGGATAACGCAAGCGTAACGCCTCAAAGAAATAAGGCGCAAAACGACAATCAAACAACTCGTGCGGCGTGGAATCCCGTTCCTGCTGTTCTTCTGCCCATCCGTTCCACAGATTAAAGGCCAAGCGGCTTGCTCGAAGGGAAGTACCTGTTTGCCAGAAGGCCTTTAAACCTTTCGGTCGGATGCTGTCGTTTGAAAAGTCAAACAGGTCCTGAATATGCGTCCTCGTTTCTCGCGTCAAGCCTAACGTGTAAAACAACGCACGATGATAGGCATCTTGGCGATGAAAACGGCTCAGCATTTCACTGTAAAACTTTTCGTGTTCCACATCACAAAACATACCGGGAAACATAACTCTAGCACTCCTTTCATAGTAGGCGACGATTAGTCATATAACCGCAATCGTCGCCTTGAACATCACCCTCTAATAGCCCTTTCATTTTGGGAATAAAATCGGACCCTATGATTCAAAATCACTTATTCCCGAGAAATTGTTTCAACTTTTTCAGCCCGCTTTCGATGGACTTGCGCACAGCCTTTTCATCCACCTGCTCTACACGAGCGATAGCGACCTTACTCATTCCTAGGAAATAATGAGCGTAAATACGTCGAAACGACTTTTTCGGCAATCGACACATCGCTGCATAAAGCTCTCTTCGAAAGGCCATTTCTTCATACTCCGTTTCAGTAGAACGAGAAGGAAACAGAATATCGTTTTCGATGCCATCGTTTCGATCCAGAGAGTAATATGCCCTATGGCGATAAGCGCGCAATTTATAAGCGCTTTCAAGCAATTCGAAACGTCGCATCTCCTGTACGATCTCCTCATCCACCTCGATCCAGACATCCGTTTGATAGAAAGGATACATATCGCGAAGATTGATTTTTTTCATTCTCATCCCTCTCCCTTGCTTTGATTGCCAAGCAAGCCAAAACAAGGAGGAGGTGAACGGCAGCCTGTGCCGCCTTTAAACTTGATGCGTAATAAAGAAAAACAAAAAAGACCCTCCGAGAGTACACACAAAGGGTCCGAACTTTGATCCACTGAACGTGTAACACCATTCTGCAAGCATGGCAAACGCGTCAGCGGCACATCTTCAATGAGCCTGATAGCGAATTCAGTTAGGGCCTGTTCTCTGGCAGCACGAGCTGCACGCGACTTGATATTAACCAACAATATCAACTCCCGCTCTCATGGCAACACCATGATGAGAAGCAAGCCCTGTTGTTCAGTTATGTATGCAGATTAGGTGCTACCATCCGTATTTTGAAAGACCGATAATGAAACAACTCCTCTCAATGGGAAACAGACTAACCCGACAGTCGTAGGACTAGAGTAATTTAAATAGTCTTGTAGTCGTGCGCTAGCGATAGAATAGTAAAATATACCTTTACTCTTCATATTAAGCCCTGGTCAATTTTTTTTCTGCACGCCGGAATGACTTCCATCTCCAATTAACCATCACTCAATTAGCCAGCAAGTACCACTTGTCTCAGACGGCTGTAACCAGTCGAATCTACATACATTGGCAAGCAGCTGATGAAGCATCTCATCAGCCGCTTGCCGAGGGTTTACAGCGATTCTCCCGGTTTCGTGGTCATCAAACGGTAAAGTTTTGTATGCCGTGGAAAGCTATCTGTAAATGGCACGAGAGAACTGCCGACCTTTAACAGCCCATTCCCGGCATCGACGTTTGTAATATAAGAAAGCTGGAGATCCGAAATATTAAGCAGTTCCGCCAACTCCTTGCGATCCGTACTGGCCTGATTCAGCATCACGATAAATTCGCTATTGGCCAGCATCGTTCGGGCCGTATGACTTTGCAACAAATCATCCACGTTTTGCGTAATCCCCGTACAAAAAGCGCCATACTTTCGGACACGTTTCCATAACGTGAACAAAAAGTTGGCGCTGTACTCGTGTTGGAAAAGCAGATAAATTTCATCGATGAAGATAAACGTGTTTTTCCCCTTGGCGCGATTTTGTGTAATTCGATTCAGAATGCTGTCCAATACAACCAGCATGCCAATCGGCAACAGTTGCTTGCCCAAATCCAAAATATCATAGCAGATCAGCCGGTTATGAACGTTGACGTTAGTCGGCTGGGCGAACGTATTCAAGCTGCCAGCGGTAAACAGTTCAATCGCCAGCGCGATGTCCTGCGCCTCCGGCTCGGATTGCTTGAGCAGTTCCGCTCGAAAATCCTGTAAGGTAGGCGGTTGCCCTTTGTAATTGCTTTGCAGATATTTTCGATACACACTGGCCGTGCAACGGTCAATAATCGACTTTTCCTTCGCTCCCAACTGATAACCGCCGATCAGTTGCTCGCATAACGAAAGAACAAATTCGGATTTTAAAATGATCGGATTTGCTCCGTCACCGTATTGCCGGTTTATATCCATCGCATTGATATGATTAGGTGACGTGGCCGAGATATGAATGGTCTCTCCGCCTAGCGCTTCTACTAGGGCGGAATATTCACGTTCCGGGTCAATCAGAATAATGTCATCGCCGCTGGCCAGTATTTGATTGACGATTTCTCTTTTTGCCGTAAAGCTTTTTCCGGAGCCCGATACCCCCAAAATAAAGCTGTTTCCATTGAGCAACTGCTTGCGATTGGCAATGAGCATATTTTTACTGATGACGTTTTGTCCGTAGTAAATACCGCCTTCATGCATGATTTCCTGCGCCCGAAACGGGATAAACACCGCTGTGCTTTCTGTCGTCAACGTTCTCAAAGCATGTACTTTCCGTAAACCATAAGGCAACACGGTATTTAGACCGTCCATCTGCTGGTACATAAGAGGCGAGAATTGACACAGATGTTTGCGGGCCGTCGTCAATATCGCTTCGGTATCGTTGTCGAGTTGCTCCTTGCTTTCGGCCACATGCACCATCGTCAATAAGCCAAACATCATGCGTTGGTCGCGAGTCGTCAGGTCATCCAGAAATTCCTTGCTCTCTTTTCGCTGCTGCTCCATGTCATACGGGATAACGGCGGAGAAGTTGTTGTTATTGTTTTGCCGCCGCTGCCAGTTCGTAATATTCGTCTCTACGCCCAACAAACGGTTTTCGATTTCGCGAACCGCCTCATCCGTTGGTATCGGAATGATGTCAAGGGACAGAAATAGGTTGCGATGCAGGTCGCAAAGCTCGGATACCATACTGTCCTTGATATAGCTGGCATACTCACGCAGGAAGATGACCCGGCCATAAAGCTTCCCCATCCGAAAATGATCCTTTTCAAACTCAAACGTATTCGGACAAATATAATCTTTGAAATCATGTCCTTTGCGCATCGTTTCCGACAAGTCGAAACGAAAGTCCGTTTCCTCTCCCTGGCGGAAGAAATGGTGAAAAATACGCAGCCGCTCAGTGGCGTTCAGTTCCGTACATTTGGAGCCGAGACGAGAAAAATGGGCGATCAGATCGGTCCCAACTCGAGAAAAATAATGCCGGGCTTCTTCGATATTGGGTTTGGCAATGGATATCGTTATATACTTCTCTTGAATCGTACCGTTGGCCCCAACGGATTTTTCCAGCAGCATCTGATTATACTCTTGTCGATATTCGTCCAGCTCATCTTGCTGAAGCGGAATGAAGACCGAACTTTCAAAATCCGCTCGATTCAGCCTCCGGTTATGGATGGTGATTTTCGTTGTCGCCCCGCTATCAAAGGAATTGAGCAATTCGGAATACGACAGGAACATCGCTTCCTTATCTTCGCGGGAGGCGACGGAATAATTGATGTCCTCGAAGCGATACGTCTTGGAAAACTTGTTGCCAACTAAAAAAATCCCGTCCGCCCAAATAGAGCGAATCGGGATCACTTGTTGTACGCCTTTCGGTATAACAAATCGTTCCTTATCCTGCTTGATGATACGACTTAACGTCTTAATCATGGCGCTTCATTCCTTTTTCATACTGCTCTATGGTCTTGCTTAACGCCGCCGCATACGTGTTCGTCGAGTGGAAGACCAAGCGCCGCGGCATTAAAAATTCCGATTTGATATACGCCCATAGCAATTGCTCGGCATTCATACCGTGGTACCGGATAAAGCCCAGGGCGGCGAAGGGGGCCGCACCTAAGACGCATACCCAACTGAGTGTCTCAATGCCGAAACGACTGCGCAGCATAAAGTACAGCGCTATCGCCACACCTACGGCCAAAACAGAAAAAAAGAACTGTCGCAAGGACAGTCCAAAAAAGATGCTTTCCGTATATTCCCGGATCTCCCGGTTGATTTTCACTTCCACATGTCATCCCTCCCAATTGCTTCCTGTTCTTACGGCTTCGCCTTCGCTTGGCCCTTTTCGTGACTGAATGTAACCGGCGTTTCATGTGGCGGCAAAGCGGAATGATTCAGTAAAGCAGTGGCAAGTTGTATGCCATCTGTCAATCCCTGCATGTACAGCCGTTCATTCATCATGGCTTGCTTGAGAATATACTTGTCCTCCCAGTCTTCAAACTCAGGTGTTTGAGCCATGATCAGCCCCGAAAATATAGTGTGAAACGCCTCATCTTCTTCATCCCTAATTTTTTTCAGCTCTGGATGATGTTCGATTTGTGCCGAAACCTCATCCAATCGCCTTTGAATGGCTCCTCGGAACCACGTTGGAAATCCCATGACCTTGCCCCTTTCATCCCTCTTTTACCGTATCGGTTGCCTATCCTTGGCCTTCATTCGTTGATATTGCACCATCAACTCGTCTACCCTCCTACTCTGTTCCTGAACCTCTTGATTGTCGGATAAAGGAATCGATTGCATCAACGACTTTTCGCCAAGCTCGTTTAATTTTTGCCTCTCTTTCTCCAGTTTTCTTACTAGATCATCCACTCATTTGCACTCCTCTTCCTCATTCTGTTTGCAACTCTATCATGAAGCATTAGCATGTTGTCATCGGAAAAACTACCCTGATAGTACTTTTTAAACTCATTTCAGTCAATTATGTGCTCCTCCATAATAGGAGTTATAAACTGAACCTGATTGTAAAGGGGTGACCAATGATGAGTGTGTACGATAGAAAGAAGGTAGGACAGCGCATTCGGAAACAGCGAGAAGCTTTGGATATCTCGCGAGAACAAATGGCCGAGTATATTGGGAGAGTCCCCAGATTCTGTGCCGATATTGAACGCGGACAAGCCGGCATGTCCATTGAAACCATGCTTCGTATTTGTACCCTGCTGAAACTATCCCCAAATGAGTTGTTGCTGGAGCAAGAGACAAATAGCAAAAGCAATGATACCGAACTGATTTTAGCTGCACTAAACCAATGTACTGAAAAGCAACGAAACGATGCCCTGGCGCTTTTGAGGCTCTTTTTGGCAGCCATCCGGTAATACTCCCCGAACTGCCTTCCCTCCCGTCAGCATGCCTTCGATTACAGCCCCATCATCTCCCGCACGATCCGATCCGCCATTTTCACCATGCCGACGAGAACCAGCATGTTGAAAATCAGTTCGCCAATGTACGTCCAGACCATGGTCACCGCCTGTGCGCCTTCGTTCACGACCGATGGCGCGGTAGCAAATGCCGAAAAAACAATGCAAGCCAGCACAATGATCGCCCCTTCTAAACAAACGGCGGCATATCCCTTTAAAAAGGACCTGCCGATGGATTGGGTCGGCTCCCCAGCAAACGATGAGAGGGGGACAGGAGCAATGGCTGTGTAAATATAGAGACGAAAAAAACGGCCGTAAACAGAGAGAATCATAATAAACGATAAAACGGTGATGAACATGCTGCCTAGCAGCGTTACCACCCACAGCGGAATGCTTTGCCAGAAGCCCACATCTTGAATCGCTTGGACAATCGTATCCGGCAGTGTCATCATGTCCGATGAACCAAATCCCGACCGGCCAATCATGGCGGCAATGATGCCCTGTACAATCGAAAATAGCGCCATCATCAATTCCAGACCATACGTGACCGCCGCCTTGGCCAAAATAAATCGAACAAATAACTTCACGGCAACCTCCGGTCGTTTCATTTCCGCAAAGTTACCGGTCGTTTTCATCACGCCAATCACAAAAAACAATACCAGCAAGGCCAATCCCGTAGCTTGCAACGCACCGTGAATATCTAAGATGACGCGCCATATACCACCGCCTTTAAAATCCGCCGGCGACTCGGTGACCAACTCCCAAATCTCCGACATTTTATCATTCCAGGTCTCTAATGCATTTTCGAGATTGTCGATGATCCAACTGTTCTTAGACACATTCACCCTCCCCCCAGATTCGGGGAACAAACCGCTGGCTTATTCCCCGAATGCGAATACCCGTACTTATCCGGCAATCAGGTTGAGAATTTCCTTCGTAAAGGTAATGACCACGCCACCGGCGAGTGTTAAGAACCCGTTAGCTCTTTGGGTAGGGTCGTGAGACTTGAAAGACAAACCAATCTGCACAATGCCAAAACCCAAAATAATCATGCCCACAGCCCGGATCAGGCCAAAAATAAAATCAGACAAATTATTCACGGTAGTCATCGGATCATTCGCGTATGCAGGTGTAGCAAAGCTCCCCACCAGCACGCAAACCATGTACAGCGTCATCCATCGTTTCCATCGATGTTTCACGTTCATCATTCCTTTCCTAAAAATAATGACTCCACTTCATCCTCTGCCAACAGCTCGTAATCTCCGTCTTCATGAAGCTGCACCGATAACCAGTCGATGGCATAATCCGTACCTCCATGCTGGAACGGCGAAGCCTGGCCATCCGTTGTAAGCTCGATGTTCGGATGCCGCAGCAAATCATACTTGTCATCCTGTATCGGTCGTTCTCCACGAATAAAGAGCAGGGCATAGCGGTTATCCAACATCCGCACTTCGTCCGGGGTCAACAATTCTCTTCCCGAATGCTGGTAATTGATCGAATAGTTACCGCTGCGCCCCTTGCTCTCACCATAGGTGTTGGTGTCAATCGTTTCCTTGCCGAGCAGTTCCGACACATATTTGTGTGTGGATTGTTCATTGCCTCCCAAGTACAAAAACACATCGCAGTTGCCGACAATCGACTCCCAGGCATCCTTGTACAACGCTTTAAGTTGCGCCAGGTTTTGAAGGATAATCGACACCGAAATTTCCCGACTCCGCATGGTCGACAGCAGCTTGTCAAATTCATCTGGCAACGCCACATTGGCAAACTCGTCCATTACAAAATGAACATGCGTAGGCAGCCTCCCACCATGCCGGTAATCAGCTTCGTACATGAGCGATTGAAAAAGCTGCGTGTACAGCATGCCGACGATGAAGTTAAAGCTGCTGTCGTTGTCGGGGATGACGGCAAACAAGGCAGTTTTTTTCGTACCCATGCGGGGCAAGTCCAATTCATCCACCGTACTCATGCCCGCGATGCTGGTCAGATTAAACTTCTCCAGCCGTACGCCAAGCCCGATCAAAATGGATTTGGCCGTTTTTCCGGCAGCCAATTTGAAAATGTTGTACTGTTTGACCGCCAAATGCTCCGGGTCGCGCATCTCCAACCGCTCGAACAACTCGTCCAGCGGACTCTGATAGGTCTCATCTTCCTCCCGCACTTCCGCCGCGGCGATCATTTCCATAATCATCGGAAAGTTTTGTTCCTCCGGCGGCGCTTCATAAAGCAAGTACAACATAAGCGCCTCCAGCAGCGCTGTTTCCGAACGCTCCCAGAAGGGATCGTTCGTGTTGCTGTTTTTGGGTGTCGTATTGCGAATCAGGTTGGTCACCAATTTCAAGACATCCTTGTCGTCCTGCAAATAGACAAACGGGTTATAGCCATGCGAACGATGCGGGTGAATCAGGTCCAGCACTTTGATGTCATAGCCTTTGGCTTTAAGCAGATGACCGGTGTCCCGCAATATTTCCCCCTTTGGGTCCAGAACGACATAAGAGGTCGAGGCTTGCATCACATTCGGCTTAGCATAGAACCGTGTTTTGCCCGCGCCGGAGCCGCCGACAACCAACACGTTCAGGTTCCGGCGATGCTTGCGGCCATCCAGACCGATTTTGACCCGCTGCGTCAAAATTTTGTTTTGTTCCGTCCGTCTGTCTCGATACTTGGCATTGACGGTTTTCGCTCGGCCCCAGCGGGCGCTGCCGTGCTCTTCCCGCCGACGATAATTCCGTGGTGTCGCCAAATAAACCCCAGCGCAAAGCCCATAGATCAGCGCAAAAATCAACAAGCAGCGGGGCGTATCGTCCACCCACTCTATGTTAAGCGGCTGGCGCATCGCCGTGCTGAGATGGACCAACATACTCGGCAATCCTTCTGACCATGCGGGAGCAACCAACAGTGCCAACCAGATGACGGGAATAAAAAAAGCCGCAAAGAGTATCAAATTACTCCTTGCGGCTTCATCGCGTTTCATAATGCCTCCAGCGCTTTTTATTTAGAAGTGGGGCATCAATCATTTTTAACAATAAATCATCCACGGCATCCGTCGGTCGTTTCTCACCGATTAAGTCATTTCGTAACGCATTCAGCGCATGGACGACTATCCCGTGCTCATAATGATTCAAAGACAAGATTCGTTCCTGTTTTTTCATAGCACTCCCTCCAGACAAAACTTAGCGAACCGGATCGTATCGTTTAGGCTGGCGCTGTTGTGACAGGTTCCGGTTCATTCTCTGGGATGTTTGTTGAAAAGCTTCCTTCATGAGCGTCAACTCGGCACGAACTTGCTGCGGTTCCAACCCGTTCCACTTCTCCGGCGCTCGATCAAAGCGGAAGGTGTCGGTTGCAACACCAAATTGCCTGCACAACATATAAGAAGCGGAGTAGGCAACAAACTCGTTATCTGAGCGGTTGTACCGTCCATCGCCACGATCCAGTTCAGCATGTGTCAGTTCTTGGGCAAGCGCTCGAAAAATATCGCCGGCCTCAAGCCCGCGACGAATGGTAATGTTTTTTGTATCTGGCTGATAGAACGCGTGCTTTACCGATGGCAACGCATCACCAATGCCAATCGGAACAGGGGCGAGGTCAATTAACGCTTTAATACGGGCGCGATCATCCGGGAATGCCGGTTCTTCCCGTTTCAACGCGGCGGTCGTTTGCGCAATATCAAACATCTTTTTCGGATTGTAGCTGATACCGGTGCTGCCATCCTGCTTTTGATAGGTTTCGCCCGGTTCCAGAATGTAAAACCCTGTTTCCTTTCGACGAATGAATACCCCTTGTTCCTTCCATGTGTCAAAATCGGCAATGCGAGTCGCGTTTGGCCGCTGCGCCAGAATCAGCAACGCATTGGCCACGCTATAGCGGTCAAAGCGGCTCTGGACATCCAAATATTGCTGGAACGCCTCACCGTTCTGCATCACCGACAAGGTGGTGGCATCAATCGTATCATATGTCCATTGCCGCAGCTCCTGTTTCTTTTGCACCCATGCTTCTTTATCGAAGGATGGTTCGGTTGTACGGAAAGAAGAGGAAGCCGCAGCATCCTGTCGGAATAAATCATCCAGTTCGCTCATTTGGCTTTCCCTCGCTTTCGTCCTTTTGCTTTGTTGGCTTGTTGTTTATCGGCGGCTATCCGCTCCTTTCGAGACGGCAACGGTTCCGCTTGTTCCCGCGGCTGTCTGTCTTTCTCCCATATCCTTTGCTGCCGGTTCTCTTCGCGTATTTCCCGCAATAATTGACGGACGGACACTCGCTCCGGCTCTTGACGAGAAGGTGGATCAGTATCCCTTGCGGTAACCTCGTTGCGCTCGAAGGTATTCTCGGACGGATGGGACGTTTCCGCCGGTTCCTTCTCCGCTGTTGAATGGTCGTCCTCCGATGGAGTCGGCTCCGGCAGTTCGGACTTTCCCATCAATTCATCCAACAAGTCGTCCGTATTCCTTTCTTCTGCGATTTCCTTCGACAGCTCTTGTTCCTGAACTTGCTCGTGACCTGGTTCATGTCCTTGTTCCACAGCAGGAGCTTCGGACATTCCATTGGATTTTTCAATTTCACTCTTAATTTTGGCGGTATCCACAGTGGCCAAGTGGAAACGCTCCACGATCCGATTGATTTTGGACGCATCCTCCGCCCGGACCATCACATCGCACATCCCGTCCACGTTCTTTTTGTCGCGCAAAGCACAGTACAACACGCCATACCGCTTGGCTTCCTTGCAGAAGGTTGCCAGGTCTTCGTTCTTGACCGCAAATACCTTTAATTCTTTCCCACTGCGCAGCAAACTCTCCAACCGGATGCTGCCCTTTGTTCGTTTTTGTCCTTGCAAGGCCGCAAACAAATATACCGCCAAATGCTTAGCGCCTTCGCCGGAAATCTTGGCCATGACTTCGATGCTTTTCAAGCTCATGTTGACAACCTGATTGGCGGCTTCCGTTTCGGTACTCATCGAAAATTTCCTCCTTTCGATCCTGTGCGCCACTTCTGTTTAACGTCTCTCGTAATTCTCCTGATCGCTCCAAAATGCCTTGAACCAGCTTCACCTCCTTTCGAAGCGAGGCAAGCCGTTTAGAACAAACAGCAATTTGCGTTTTGTATTGTTCTCGCTGGCCAGCATCCTTGCAGCGGCGAATTCGGTTGTACAACGACTTGCGCTTCAGGTGCAGGGATTGGATCTGTTCCTCCAACCTGTCACGGAAAGCGAGAAGCTCCTCTTGATGGGTGAGGCGATACTTGCATAGCAGCTTGGTTTGCTCCATCAATACCGACAAGTGTCTCAAATCCTCCCGAAGTCTAAAGGATGGCTTTTTGACAGGCTTTCGTTTTCTAGGAAGCACACCCATTTCAAACAAGTAGCGGATATATAAAGCTTGCAAGCCGCGCAATTTGCGACCAGACCGAACATGGCTCTTACACATGGCACGTCGTCTGCGGACATGGGATGGCCTTTCCCGTTCAGGTATTCGGTTTCGCAATATTCGCTGCTTGATCGCTTCCTCGGTATAGCCATCGCCTAGACTGCGCAAACGGACAAAGCGTGTCTTTCCAGGCGGCCGTATCGCCATATGTTTAACCGCCGTTTTTAGCTCATAACCTTGCTTTTGTAAATGGGCAAAAAACTGTGTCATCGTCATGGAAGATGCAATAGCCTGATCGATGTCCTGCCGGATTAGCCCTCTCCATGTTGGCTTTCGCTCACGTTCCGCTTTCCATTCTCCATAATGCTTGGCTTTGCTCGGTTCGGGATGCTCAATCACCGATAGCGCATGTTCCTGGCAAAGCCGGTCGGATGTCTGCCTCAGCAGAGCATAGGAAGCTTTGTTGTCGTAATACCGTTTCCCATCCACAAAGGAAACCGAGTTTAACACAAAGTGATTGTGCACATGCAGTTTATCCAAATGGGTCGATACGACGACTTCAAAGCGCTCCCCCCACAACTCCTGCGCTAACTTAACACCGATGGTATGAGCGATTTGCGGCGTTGTCTCCCCCGGCGCAAACGCTTGATAGGCGTGAAAGGCCAAAATGCCGTCCGTCTTAAAAAACCGCCGCTTCGTCCGCTGCATCTGCTCATAAGCCGTTAACGGATCGCAGTTGACACCGCTGACATATAGTTGCTTCTCCGTTTTGGCATCCGCCTGTGTATAAGCGAGTACCTGCTCCAAACCACCTTCGCTACGTTCTGCTGTCTTGTCAGGATTTGCGGCGTAATCCAGCACCCGCTTAAGCCTGTCGGTCACCCCCCAGATTGCGGTCGTTGCCACGTGAAATTCCCCCCCCCTTACGGCGGATGCACATTTGGATGCACTGGTGGTCTTCGTTCCGGTTCGGTTACAGCCTGTTGAATCTGCTGGACTGCGTGACGTAAGCGGTCGGCTTCCACCTGAAATGCAGCCCGTTCCAGATGTCCAGTCGTATGGGCCTTCACAGTGAGTTGATTCAGGTTATTCCCAATAGCGTTCAGTTCACGCATCATCGCGTAATAATCCAGGGGCGGTAGCGGTTTGGGAATATACCCATTGATCAATGCCCGAATGTACGCTTCCCGAGAAAGTCCCGTTTTTTTCACTTCTGTCATAAGGCGAGCATGCTCGCTTTCATTTAAGCGAACCAGAAAAGAGATTGGTCGTTTCCTCATTTGCATCACCCCTTTCCGAACATGAGCTTCCGACAGAAAATCTCATCGCCGCGGGAAAATTCGAGCATCGAGACAATAGCATCGTGTAAACGGGGTCTTAGGGGTTGTACCCCTAACAAACGAATTTGGATATCCAAATTCAGTGCTTGCTGCAACACGAGACATTCGTCTCGCGTTGCCTTCAAGGCACCTGCCGGGAAAAAGAGAGGGACCCAAAAAACACAAAAAAGACGCCGATCCGCTCAGCGCCTTCCTTCGAACTTTTTTGTTATCTCACCAACCAGCGATAATCCTGACGGCAGTCTACAATGTAATCGACATACACGATTTCATCCTGAATTTGATATAACACCAGATACCATTTTTCCACGAACATCTTGTGATACTTGTTTGACGGGATAAATTCCGCTTCCAGAAAAGGATAGCGCTCCGGCATTCGCGCCAAGGAACGTATCGCTTGCAGTAATTCGTTTTTCGTTTTTCGCGCGGCATCCGGACTTTTCTCCGCAAGAAATCGCACATGAGTCGCCAGCATTTGGCGGGCGCGATCGGAGACGATGATCTTATAACGGGGCATCTTTTCCATGCTGCACCTCGTCAATAATGCCCTCCAGGTAAGCGTCCAGTTCATCCGGCGTCACGCCAACACGGCCCGCCAAACGATCTTCTTGCACAGCGAGCAGTTCTTCACGCAGCTTTAACATCTTCTCGCGACGGGAAAACGTATCAATGTCCATTACGACAAGATCGCCTTCACCGTTCTTGGTCAGATAAACCGGTTCCCCGGATGTTTTGCATAGATCGGCGATTTCATTATAGTTTTGCCGGATACTGGCGGAAGGTTTGATAATCATCTTGGTCACTCCTTGCATAGCTGTATATTGATTTTATTATACCTATTACATGCTATACAATCAATGCGGCTGCACTTATCCCCATATATTCACATCTTATCCACATGCTGTGAAAATTTTCCGTAGCCCAGAAAGAAAAGACGCCAACCGTTCAGCGTCTACCGCTATCGGGATGGTTCACCGCGTCTTCTTCGGAATTCCATCAAATCGTTGTTTACATCCTTTCCGAACTTAGGCGGCTCATCGGATATGAGAAGGGCGGGGGAGAGGAGCCTCTGTATCGTGGCTGCCGCCAATCGCCCCGGCTCATCATTGTCCAGGTGCAGGACAAGTCGATTCACCTGGGGAAAGCACTGCAAGTAATGCGTTAGGGCAGACGGGGGAGTAGAGTCCTCCCCATTTGTCCTGGGCCTGTATATTCCGGCCAGCGACAGCTTATGCGCCTGCCGCCAATCCCGGCCAGCGAGATGTTCCAGCGTACAGTAGGATAAGAGATCAATAGCGCTCTCAAACAGATGCAGTTCCGTACAGTTTCCCGAGGCCGGAATGGAAAACGAATACCGCTTGTCGCTGCCAGCGGCTTCCCCCATATAACGAGTGCTTGTCGTACCGCGTATCGCCGCATAGCGCGGCGTTCCTTGCTGGTCGAAACCGACGAATACCGCGTTGTGATAGCGGCGGCTTTCATACAAACGCCCCGTTTCGAGACAGTAGTCGATCAACGTGCGATGGATACCACGTTTGCTGAGATAGGCCATGACGCGATGCGATGTACGATTCGGTTCAGGAAGTTCAAACCGCGCTGGAGATGAGCGTTGTTGCAAAGATTGCGAAAATGCAGGTGCGCTGCCTGGATGAACGCCTTCCATTTGCAGCACCGCATCGGGAAAAGACATGCCCCGCACTTTGATCAAATAGTCCAGCGCCGAGCGCCCGCCGATCCCCCTTGACCACCAGTACCATTTACCGTTGGAAATTTTCAAGCTGTCGTGTGTCCGGGTGGTGTAGACATTGCGGGAGCATCGGACCAGTTCTGCCGGCTCGTACATTTGCAAATATGTGAGCAGGTCCAGTCTTTTGGCACGTTCGATCTGTTCCTTGTTTACATAGCTCATTGCCGCAGCTCCTTTTGGAAATCCAGGCAGCGTCCGATGGGGTTATGGTTCATCGTGCCTTACCCCTCTTTTTGGGGTACGTATAAGCTCTGCCTTCCTTCAACTTCGTAACGCCTTTCTTGTTCATGAAAGCGTCTAAATCGCCTTCATGAACTTGACTGGTCACCCCGTTTGAGTCGCGGATGTAATCATACGTGTCGCCAAATCCGTTTTTCTCTTTGGATATCAACTCCAACGATGGCACGGTTTCTCCCTCCTTGATCAAGCTGGTTCCGTAACCAAAAGGCGGCAAAATCGGACAAAAGCATCCGCCGCTTGGGCTGGCATACAACATGTTCATTCCTCCGGAAACGAGAAAAGGACCCCAAAACCGGAGTCCCATTCGTCATGAAATTGATAATTTTAACAAGTGAGCGATCTTCGACCTGTGAAATGCTCGCACCGATACCATGTTCTTCTCCGTAATGGTCAGCATGAAGTTCCCTTTCAGGGGGAGGAACGACGGTGTCAGGCCGTTATCGCCCACGGCCCACCACTCGCCGTTCGGGCGCTTCCGGTTCTTCGTCCGGAACGCTGTCCACGGCTTCATTCTCCCGCTTATCCATATTAAGCAGGGCATTCAGTTCCGCGAGTCGCGCCGATTTCGTTAGCAGCTCCTGTTCTTTCTCGAAAGGAGCTTCGACTTGTTCCTTCGCTGTTTCCATCTGCTGGAGCAGCGTGGAGAGTTGCTGGCGGCTATGTTCCAGTTTGGCTGGCAAATCCGCCAACATATTGTTCAACCGGGTGATGTTGCCGCCTGCATCCATCCCTAGCGAGATGGTATGGTCCAATGCGCCGCGCAGGGTCGCCTTGTATTCTTTATGGAAGCTGTCAAAGGATAACCATAGGGAAAAACCGAGATAACTGCCCGCCTCCTGCGGCTCGGATGAAGTCATTCCCTTGCACGCCTCCAGCAAGGCCGCGCCTGCTGCCGCTCTCTCCGTGTAGGTAAAATCCTTAATGACCATACCTGGGAACTTGGATTCATCCGTTCCCTCCGGCACAGCCGATTTGGAACGCAGATATAGAGCGACATCCTGTTCATATCCGGCAATTCGATCTATAGTAGATTTGACTTGTTGCGGCAATACTTTCAGCAACCGATCCTCCAATGCGTAGCGTTGGCTCAAGTGATTAGCCTTGAGCAGCTTAAGCTTGGAAACCTGGATATCCAGGTCCATCTTCTCTTTGATATACGGATTACCGGTTGCCAGCGCCTTGACTTCGGCATAAGAAAGGGCTGCTTCATCGATATCCTCGGCAGAACGTACCGGCGATTTACTGGTCATGATTTGCGAGATAAAGCGCTGTTTATTCTCCAGCGTCTGATACAAATAAGCGTCGAACGTGTTCTCCGTCACATACCGAAAAATGTGTACCTCGCTATTCTCATTGCCTTGCCGGATAATGCGTCCGCTTCGCTGCTCCAGGTCGCGCGGGCGCCAAGGGCAATCGAGATCATGAAGCGCAATCAGCTTCGTTTGCACATTGGTGCCCGCCCCCATTTTAAATGTCGATCCGAGCAGTATACGAATCTGGCCAGTCCGCACCTTGGCGAACAGTTCCTTTTTCTTCACCTCGGTGTTGGCATCGTGAATGTACGCAATCTCCTCGGTAGGCACCCCTTTCTCTGTCAGCTTGCGTCGCAGTTCGTCATACACATTGAACGTTCCGTCTTGCTTTGGGATGGATAGATCGCAAAACACCAGTTGGGCTAGCCGCTTTTCCTCGTGTTCCTTCCATAGCCGAAACACATTGTCCGCACAAACGCTCACTTTACTGCCTTCGTCATCGGGCAACATCGGATTGGCCAGCCGTTGATCCAGTGCCAGCTTACGCCCATCATTCGTAATCTTGAGCATATTGTCTTCGTGCGGCTCTACTTCCTTGGCTCGCACCCGCTCAGCACGGTGGGCGAGATCCGCGACCATTTCCCGCTGGAAGTCGCTTGGCGGCACGGCAACATTGTGGAAATGGGCTTTCGGTACGGGAAGCTGGAGCATGTCCGCCGTCTGGATGTCAGCCACTTCCTTGAACATATTCATCAGTTCCGGCAAATTGTAAAAACGGGCAAACCGGGTTTTCGCCCGATAGCCCGTTCCTTCCGGTGCCAGTTCAATCGCCGTGACCGTCTCGCCAAACGTCGAAGCCCAGGAATCAAAATGTTGCAATCCTTGCTTTCGCAGCCGCTCATATTGCAAGTAGCGCTGCATCGTATACATTTCCGTAATGGAATTGGAGATCGGCGTACCCGTCGCAAAGATGATACCCCGGCCTCCGGTCAGTTCGTCCAGATAGCGGCATTTGGCAAACATGTCCGACGACTTCTGCGCTTCGGTTTGCGACAGTCCGGCCACATTGCGCATTTTCGTGTAAAGAAACAGGTTTTTGAACGAATCGGCCTCGTCCACGAATAGCCGATCCACTCCCAGCTCCTCGAAGGTGACCACATCATCCTTGCGGCTGGTATCGTTCAGCTTTGCCAGCTTGGTTTGCAGCGTCTTCCTCGTCTTCTCCAGTTGCTTGATCGCGTACCGTTCGCCCTTGGCCTCCTTCAGCTCGCGAATGCCGCTTGTGATCTCGTAAATTTGTTCCTCCAGTTGTTGACGTTGGCGCTCCATCGATATGGGAATTTTCTCAAACTGCGAATGTCCGATGATGATCGCGTCATAGTCGCCGGTGGCAATCCGCGCGCAAAACTTCTTCCGGTTCTTTGTTTCAAAGTCCTTCTTGGTCGCTACCAGAATATTGGCCGATGGATAGAGCTGCAAAAACTCCGCTGCCCACTGCTCCGTCAAATGATTAGGAACAACGAACATGCTTTTGCTGCATAAGCCAAGATGCTTGCTTTCCATGGCCGCAGCGGTCATGGTAAACGTTTTGCCTGCGCCTACACAATGAGCAAAAAGGGAATTGCCTCCATACAGCGCCCGGGCAACCGCATTGACTTGATGTTGGCGCAGCCGGATTTCCGGATTCATTCCCGTAAACCGAATATGACTGCCATCGTACTCGCGCGGGCGGATCGCATTGAAACGATCATTGTACAAACGCGTTAATCGTTCCCGCCTCTGCGGGTCTTTCCAAATCCAATCGCGGAACGCTTCTTTCAGCATCTCCTGCTTTTGTTGGGCAATTGCGGTCTCTTGCTTGTTCAAAACGCGCTTTTCCACGCCATTCTCCAGCACGGTATCGAAAATGCGCACATCTCGCAAATTTAAGGTATCTTCCAAAATCTTATACGCATTCACACGATTCGTTCCGAAGGTCACGTTGGCTTTAATGTTGTTGCTGCGGTCATTGCTTTTCCCTCGGACATTCCAGGCAGCTGTATATTCGGAATACAAGACGTCGATAGACTGCCGGAACATGTATGGCGTGTCCACCAGTTCGAATATAAACTCCCGGATCACTTCCGGAGGAAGCCACGTCGCTCCTAACCGCACATCAATCTCGGAAGCATCCAAATCTTTCGGCTGCACCGCTTCTAATGCTTTGACATTTTCGCCATACCGCTCTGCATCCACTTCGGCGGCACGCCGTGCAATCAGAAGTTTGTCACGAACGTTGCCAGACAAATAAGCGTCCGCCGTTTCAAAAACCGGCTGTCCTTTCTCATCCAGTCTTTCCGGGTTGGGGAAGATCACGCCGCGCAACTCCTGAACAAGCTGTTCCGTTGTCATGCCGGTCAATTCTTGCATATAGGGGAGATCGACACGTGCTTTTTCTCCAATGGAGACGCCCAGCGCTTCCTCTGCCGTTTCCACATGCCGAACGGTCGTGCGCTGCCGAATCGTACGCTTCGTGAACATATCGGCTTTGCGTAGCAGCTTCCCTTCCTCGTCGAGCACTTCCAATGAACAAAGTAAAAAATAGGCGCTATCGTCGGCGAATGCCAGGCTGTTGGCGCGGCTGTTGATCAGACCGTATTGGGCGGTAAAACGATCATACTGCGCATTCAATTTCCGCTGCTGTTCCCGGATCTCTTCGTCGCTATAATCTTCCGTCTGGTATTCGATCAGTTCGCGCACCGTATCCCGCAATCGGATCATACCTTTGATTCGCCCGGCGGCCGTGGCCGACGTGTCCACTCGGTGCATCCGGCTGTTTTCGCGGTAATACAGTTGGCCGTCCACAAGGGTATAACTGAAATTGCGCACGGTCGGATCGGCCGGGAGGGACGTGTCTTCTTCATCCGGCATTACTTCCCTCTCAAACTCCACCCAATCGGCATGGATATTGGTCAGTGCTTCTCCCAGCAGTTCGCTTAAATTAGCATCCGGGTACGGGTTGCAAGTCGTCTCCTGTCTATTGCCATACATCCGGTCATCAAACGCCATCGTCCCAAGCACCATGTCAGGATGCGCAGCAAAGTACGCATTGATCGGCACGCCTTCGGCTGTCTCTGCCAAGCCAATCCATTCCACACTTTGTTCGGTGACAGTCACCATTCGGTCGCGCTTCTGCAGAAACAAAATATCCGCCGTCACTTCCGTTCCGGCGTTGGACTGAAAAGCGTTGTTCGGCAAACGAACCGCGCCCAGCAATTCTGCCCGTTCCGCAATATACTTGCGGACAGCCGGGTTCTGTTTATCCATCGTTCCTTTGGACGTAATAAAGGCAATAATGCCGCCCGGACGCACTTTGTCCAATGTTTTCGCAAAGAAATAATCGTGAATGAGAAACTTGTGCTTGTCATAGCGTGTATCCGCCACACCATACCCGCCGAAAGGAACATTCCCTATGGCCAAATCAAAAAAACTGTCCGGCAAAGCGGTTTCCTCATACCCGCTGATCGCAATCGTCGCCTGCGGGTAAAGCTGCTTGGCGATGCGACCTGTGATGCTGTCCAGTTCTACACCAAATAGCTGCGAGTCTTGAAACGACTCCGGAACTAACCCGAAGAAATTGCCGATCCCGCAGGACGGCTCTAAAATATTGCCGTTGCGAAAGCCCATCCTTTCCAGACAACCATAGATTGCTTTAATGACAACTGGAGACGTATAGTGAGCGTTCAGCGTTGATGCGCGAGCGGACGCATACTCATCCGGTTCCAGCAACGATTGCAGTTCGGCATATTCGGCCGTCCATTGCGCGTTCGCTTCGTCAAATACTTGTGGGATTCCGCCCCATCCGACATAGCGGGCGAGAACGACCTGTTCATCCGCAGTTGCCTGGCGGCCTTCTAGCTCCAATTGTTTGAGCAAGCGAATCGCGGCTACATTAAAACCATACTTAACCTTGGCTCCGCCATGCCCTAACTGGTCATCGGTGATACGGTAATTCACCGCAGTCGTTTGCGGTGCAACAGACCGTACATCCTCGACAGCGGAAGGAGCAGAGGGTGCTTCCTCATTATGCGCCTCATCCGATACTTGTTCGGTTAACTGAAGGGATGCCGAGGCAGACTTCGGCTCATCTCCATCCGAAAGCTCCGGCTCTATTTCTTTTCCGGCATGTTCCTCCGCTTCGGTTTCCACTCCTTGTTCATCAGTTAGCAGATGATCATTAAGCGGATTTTCACACAGGATGCGTTCAAAATCTCGGCGTTCCAGTTCCTTGGTAAAAAGCGGAAAATGAACATCCCGCAACATCACGTTACCGTTTTCCACCAGCAAAATCTCATATTCGTCCGCGCCAAAAAAGACCGTATCGCCGGGCGAATAGGCATAACGCGCCTGCTTCCGCTCCATCGTCTCCGACTGCTGTGAGGAGGACGGCTGTTCTTGTTCCAACCGTTCGCGAGCAGACGCTTCTTCGGCCATCTGCCTGCGGCGCTCCTCCTGTTGCTCGGCAAATGCAGGAAGTCGTTCCGTTTCCAAACGATTCAGATAACGTCCCGCCGCCAGCAACTCGCCGATCCGCTTCTGTACCTTCATCCAAGGCAACACCAGCTTTTGCTCTTGATCCGTCATTGAACGTCGGGTCAACGTGATGCCTTTGCTATCATGGTGCTCATAAATATCCGTGCCGATCAGTACAGGGGCGCGCCCGCCCGTGCCATATTCCCGTTTCAAAAATTCGGCGTTTTCTTTCTCCGATAACGATTGCTGAAAATGGAGAGCAATGCGATATTTACTGTTGGCAAAGCCGCTTCCTTGTTGGAGAATCGCATCGATCACCGCCTGCGGCCAGACAAAAGCGGAGGCTGTATCCGCCTCCGCCTGTTCCATAAATAAGGTTTGCTGCTGAACCGATGGCTCCGTCTTTCGTGCCGGGTCAAATTCGTTAAGTACTATCATACTGTTGATATGGCCGACGATCACTTCCCAATCATAAAAACTTTGTGCGGTTGGTTCGGTTGCCGGACCCGTCCAAAGATGGAGCACATTGCGATACGGTTCATACCCGATGAGAAGGTCTTCGTCCAGCGTAAGCTCGGACTGACCCGGCGCAAACAGGCTACGCACATACAACGCCCGCTCCCCTTCATTTTCATGTGCGGCGAAGAAAGCCTCGATTTCCGACTTGCTTTTCAGTAAAGGAGCGGTGCGCAGTAGATCGTTGATGGCATGATGGTCATGAAAAAACGGAAGACTCCGATCTTCCGTTTTTCGATCATACCATTTTAGTTGTAAATCAGTTCCGTCAGAATGGTCTCCTCCACCTGTTGCTTCAGGCTGTTCATGTAACCCGTCCAGCCCAGCGGATCGCTCGCTTTGTCCGGGGCCGGGTGCAGACGGAGCAGTTCGTTCATCGACTGTTCGAGCTGCGTCCGCGCCGACCGGTCGATTTCCGTCAGATGCTGGTGCAGTTCGCCCGAGAGCAGCAGGCTGGCGTATGTGCCTTTCTTCTCGGTTTTCAGGTAGTTTTTGCGCAACATCCCATACTTGCCGATCAGTTGATGATCCTCGGTCAGTGTCAGGTCGGGCAGCAGATAGTCCCCTTGACGGGTGTAAGTCACTTCCATGTTCATCCGTCCTTTCTGGCAATCGTTTAGCTTCATTTTGTGTCAAGGCCGTTTCTCTTGCAACGGTGCGAACGTCTCTAGCCTGTGAAGTCTGACGTTCTACACGCCGCTGCACCCGTATCGTCGATTCGATTTCCCGCAGCATCATCTCCGCGATATCGCTGATCGCTGCTCCAAGCTGCGAAAGAGCGGGCAGTGTATTGAAATTCCCGATGCCTGAAAGGTCCTCCCGTCCAATATAGTGAGAGGCGTTCATACCACAGCGGGTTAGTGCCATATAGGCAACGGAATGATACGCAATCTGACGGAATAGCACTTCCACAGGTTGGCGTTCCAGTTCTTCAAGCAGACTGCCCTCAAGCTCTCGAACAAGCAAATCCACATAATCCGAACTGTTGTCATCCACCGCGTTCCGGGCTGCGCTCAGCAGCGCATTCGGCCATGCCGCATCCGGTTCCTGCTCGCCAAACGCATTGTTCAACGTTTCCGTAACGACCGCTATATCGCCCGGCTCCATGCGCCAAAGCGAGACCGGTCGAGGATCTCGGCTTTGCGTGTCCGAGATATCAAACACATGCCGTAACCCAAAATGGTTGCCCCGGTCTTCGATAAGTGCGATACCTTTCGCCCCGCGTTTGACCCAACGGTTGAGCCGCTTGTTCCAGACGTCGATGGATGCGCAAGCAGTAGCATCGGGCCGCTGTGCATAGATCAATAACTGATCTTGAAACGGATACTTGTAGTTCCACGCCGCTGTCGACAAAAAATCCGCCCAATGGTCGGGATGTTCCACAACCATGCGGGCGGCATGAACGGACAAATCAACGATATGCTGTATTTTCGCGGTCAATGGTACCTTTCTCCTTTCATAAGATCGTAATCTGATTGGCCAGTTGAATCCCCTCCTCCGAATAGCGGGCGATGATCCGAATCAAACCCTTACTCTGCAAACGGTGCAAGTTTCTACGAACCGTCGAAGGAGAAAAACCTACGTCGATTGCCATTTTTGTACTGGACAGGTAGACCGACTTGTGTCTCCCGCCCGTACTATCCAGCAAATAGCCGTACAACAGCTTTGCAGCAGGCGGTACGGCTGCTGCCGCGATCAGCTTGTAGCGTGCCAGATCATTCATGATATATCCTCCTTGACACGGCTTACCGTGCCGTTCTGGTTCTGCTGAACAGATCGGCCAAGCAAGTGATTCTTGCGGTAGCAGTAGATATAGAAGCTGTAATCGCCAGGATGAGGGAAGCAGCGAATATAATAGCGATAGTGAGTGGTTTGTAAACAGAAACCACAAACATCGGAATGCCGTGCGCCGGGGATACGTGCTTCCGGGTGCCGCCTGCAATAGGCTCGCATCTCATTCAAATTGAGCAAAAGTCCTTGCCATTGCAAATGTTGCACAAGTGCCGCCAGTTCCTGGCGAAAGGCAAGCGTCCTCCGTTCCCCGGCATGATCCGACCATGACATCCAAAACTGATCGTCATCAGTGCCGAAATCTCCTCGCAAATGACCGATATAGCTGAGTTCCTTGCTTTGAGTCGCGATCGCTGAATAGAAGTAAGGTGTCTCTTCCGATGCTAACGGTTGAAGTTCGCCAAACATCGCCCGAACCTCCGTTTCCACTAACGTTGCTGTTCCGTTTTTTCTTCCTCCCGGCTGGTGAATTTAATGGGTACCTCCTGTTCCAAAGTCATCATAAGAAGACAGGTCGGCATGATAGAACACCACATCGCCGTCCTGCAAACTAAACGTTGCTCCATACGGGTCGACAAAGCGATGCTGAAACCCTTCTCGTCGCCATTGATTGCTGAGCGGTGCGTGGTTATACTGCAAATGTGGTTGATTCACCTGCTGATTGCGAATCGTTTCAATATTGAAATTGACAATGATGTACCCGTCCCGCAAAAAAATAGGCGACTTATCGTCCAGCCGATTGGTGCGTCCGTACTCGGCCAAGTTGAATCCTTTGGGGACGACATACGGTGCGGCAGGTAGACTGTATTCGCCGACCCAGCGCTGCACTGACGCATGAGCACGCGAAACGTCGATGCCGGAAGGAACTTCCATACTGCCGATAAATGTCCGAAGCCGTGGCGGGAGCAACATGACATCATATCCGCCCACGTAAACGGGCTGTTGTGCATCTTTCAAAAACTGCTGAATAAACGTTTGCTGGTTGCCAGACGCACCGTTCAGCGACCAAAGGGAAGATGCCGTGTTCGTCAGTTCCTGCTGGGACATATTGCGCAAGCGGGTGTCCAGCGTCACATGACGCCGCTCCACATCTGCACTGGAGCCGATGCGAATAAAACGTTTATTCCCCGAATGATAGTACAAGTCCACCTCTTGCCGGTTCTTGCCCTTGCTGTCGACAAAGTAAAAGGTTGGCGTAATCTTGATCCCGTCGTCCGAACCGAACATATTGCCCATACTCTTCAATTCAAATTTAATATGGTAGCCCGTTTTGACAGCCACGTTTTTCTTACCGGCATCCGGATGGCTCCCCGGTCGAATCGGCAACACGTAAGGAGGCTGATTACCCCGTGCTGCGCCGTCGATGCCCTTCGTACCCACCCAATAAGCGTTGCCAGTCGGCGTTGCACTTCCTCGTTCTCTGCGAAATACGGTCTCCCAATTAAAGTCGGCAATGTCTGTGATGCGGAAATCATAGACACGGCCGATCACTTCAACCGGCACAACCTGTGTGGCCACATGGTGCGTCAAGTCTAAGTTGGCGTTCATTTGTGACGTAAAGGAGGGAGGACTGTTTTCAGCAATGGTTCGGAATAGTACATCGTAATTGCCCTCGTCCACCCAAACAGGTAAATAAAACGTTGTCTGCACCTGACCGACCGGGATCGACGTCCATGTTTCTTTCGGGATCAGCGTTTTCCGATCCGCTTTGTACACGTCAAACGGAAACCATACTTGCTTGTCGCGCATATACTTGCCATAGTCGCGATTGCCGTAACCCTTTATATCCCGATGCGCTCCACTGGTTGGGATGGCGACCGTAAATGGACGATCCAGAATAAGCGCGGCTCTCCCTGCGGTCGGCTGCGTTTTTTGATTATGCGCCTGATCGTCAGATACAGAAGCCTGATTGACGACCGGCGTATGCACCGTCACCGGATTAATGCCATCAATGGGATAGCTTTGGTTCTGACCGCCCCCAATTCCTTCGATGAGCGTAAAGAAGATCGTGCCGGAGCTTGGTTGATCGGCCTTGTTGGGTTTGCTGGCATCGATCATCAAACCGCTGCTATACAGAACTTTTTGTCCGATCTCGGGCGGAGTCGGTATCTCCCTTGGGGTCGGGGCGGTTTCTTCCGTGATCCGGTTGTCCATAATCGTTTGCCCGTTAAAGATCAGTGAGTCATTTTTCACTTTGATTTTTCCGACAGCCTGTTCCGCTTCGTTGGTCCAATCCTCATTAGGAACGGACGGGCGACTGGAACCTCCTTGAATTGTCTGCCCAGGCAACGATACATTTTGATAGACAGGATCGGTGATGTGGGCCTCACGGGAAGTGTCGTGAGAAACCGAGACCCTCGGCTGCGCGTAGCCGTTCGGCTGCAAGGTAACTTGCCCGCTGGGTAACGCGTAGTTGGAAACCTCTGCTTTTTGTAAGCCGTATACCTCCAGACGATCAATGAGCCAGTAGCTGTACTTGCGCTCCACGGTATAGCTTTTCGTTACGGTTTGCGTATCCGAGCGTGAAACAGGCACTCTGGTCGGATTGCCTTCGCTGTCCGGGGGACCGGAAACGTATTCCGTCCAGCGCAGCGTGTACGTTCGACTAACGGTAATCGGGTACGTCTTCGTCCCTTTGATTTCCGTAAATTTGTTTCGGTACAGATATGCTTTGGCATTCGCTTGAACATAGAGACTCTCCGATGTTGGGATGCCTTGAAGCACGTCGAAGCGTTCCGCACCGCGAGTATCCGCCCGGATCACAGCCGAAGCATCGGGATTCATCACTTCGTTTTCCTTGACAGCTCCAGGCTCTGTTTCGTCATCCGTATCGCCATTTCCCCCTTTGTATACCCCGATAAAATTGGAGCCTCCAGAACCGACAAAGATGGACCGATCCAGCAACTTGCTATCTCCTTTTTCCTGAATAAATAATTTCTCGTCGGGTTTGTTGTTGTTCGTGATATAAGACCGGATGATTTCATACGTCTGCCCGTCTTTGGTGAGCGTGGCTTCAAACGTGTGATTCACTTCATCTCCGGTCGCATGTTCGCCTTTATCCACCTCTTTCAGGACTTGGCCGCCTTCTGTCATATAAATCGCCTTCACCGTATTTTCCTCATGGTATTCGGCGATCAGATTCGTTCCGCCCAGCGCGACGGTAAAGCTGCGAATGCGCACTTTTTCGTTCGTTGCCGGGTTTTCCTGCACCCAAGATTTTCGCGAAGGGTCTTGCTTCGGTGATATATAGGAGCGAACGATGGTATACGTTTTTCCATTGTCTTCGATCACCGCCGGAAATTCATGATTGATCGTCTCCCCGATCTCATACTTTCCTTTTTCAAATGTCACATCCGGTTGGTCAATCACCCGTCCGTCTACTGTCTTAGCGATAACGTCCACCGGGAATTCCGCACTGCGGTAAGGAATATGCAAACCAAAGTAATCATCCAGATCTTCCGGAAATCTCCAGCCTTCCGCTTGCTTGATGCCGGACAACGTATAAAACGGACCTTTCCGCACCGAGCCGTCCGCATTGACCGATACCATCACAGCATAAAAGTAAAGATCGTCATTGTTCTGAATGCCCTCCATCCCTGCTTGCCAGAGACGCTGCGTCACGATTTCTTCGGGGATTTCGTAGTATGATGTCAACGGTTGCCCCGGGATAGGAGGATCGGGATGCTGCCCGATTTGTCGTACTTCCTGATTCATAAATAGCGCATGCGGCCTGCTGCGTGGGTCAGCGCATTGTTTGGGTGATGTTGTGCTGCAAACTTGCTCCCGGGTCACCACCCAGCCCACCGTCCGATAGCGAATCGAAGTGCTCGCCGCCGTGCTGGTGATTTCGAATTGAATCTTGCCGTCACGGATAATCACTTGCGGGAGAGCTGCCGCCGCTTGTTGAACGACGAAAAACGGCATAAAAAAAGTGCATGCCAGCAGCATGCACAGTACTCGTTGATAAAGTTTTCTATTGTCCACCGATCATTCCACCTTTGAAATCGTGTGGTTGAAAAACAAGCTGGCCGTTGGCGAGACTTTCAACGTGCTTCCCCAATTGCCGCCGACATTGGTGACCATTTTGATGTCGGCGTACCCTTCATACCACACATTCTTCTCAAAATCTGCTTCCTGCGGAAACCAGTTATCATAAATCAACCGTTCATGATGTTTAAACGAGAGGAATTGAACCCGAAACTTGACGCGAATATAATCCGCTCCAAACCCGTCATAAAAAATCATGGATGGCTCCGGTTCCAGGTAGCCCATAATATGAATTTGATTTTCTTTCACCCAATCCACATATTCACGAATGTATCTCAATTCCGCATTGGAGTTTTGCATCTTCGTTGCAAACATGGCCTGCGCCCACGTATCATCAATCGTGCGGTAATCTACATTTAACAACAAAGCGCCAAACGTTTTTAAGTGTCCCATCCAGATGTCCACGTTCTGCTTGTTGTATTCGGGGATGGACGCGTACAGTTCGGAAGACACTTTGCTTTCTGAAGGACGGGAGTGGGGGTACGCCATCTCGTACATCTCATTGGGAACATCGGCCAAAATGTAGGGATAGTCCGCCGCATTTTTCGGAAGATCCGTCGTGCGGAGCAAGCGCCCCCATTTATCCGTGTCGCTCTCAGAGATGTCCTTCGTGTGAATTGTCACCGTTGACGTACTGCCGTCCCATTCCACCTCTGCGCCCAGCACCTCGCTGACAAAGCGCAACGGCACATACGTCCGGCCGTCCTTGGTTACCACTTGCGTATCTAAAGCGACCTCTTGTCCATTGACAAGCGCAATATTTGAACCGATTTGAAGTCGAATCTGCTGGCCGTCCCGTTCAATCGGCACCGATTGGCTCTGAGCTTCCCAGCCAACCTTGGCACCGAGCGACTCTGCGACAAAGCGAACCGGCACTAATGTCCGCTGGTTCTCATCAACATAAGCTTGGGCATCGGGAAACCATATTTTCTTGCCGTCCAGCACCACGCTTACAAACGTAGGAGGAAGACTGGCAGCACTTGCCGTAGCCCCGAACAAGCTGATAACCAGGACGGCAATCGTCATGGCCATAAACCATTTCTTCACTCATTTCACCTCTTATTCAAGTAATCCTGACTGGACTGGTTGTACTGTTACTACTAGCATAATGTGCATGAGTCAGACTGTCCACCCTTAGAAAGAGGAACAAGAAAGCGGCATATATCCCTGTTGCGCCGCCGTTTTTTCGCTTGCGAACGTTTCTTCTATCGGATAGGAGTACGGACAGCTTCTGCGATAATATACTTTCATATTGTCTTTCATCGCTCCTACAATCTCCGTTTGCTTCATTACGCGGCTGCCGCCCAGTGCGTAGTTGTTATATTCCTTGCGTCCCATCGGAATTCCCTGCATAAAAGCCACAACGCCTACATCGGCAATCGTGTTGTGCCATTCCTCTAGCGGGATGGACGGCAGTGTAAACGTATAGGAAAGACCATTTCGCAGGGCGACCTCGTTATGCTTGTTGATCCGATAGGACAGCTCATCCTGTATTGCGCCCACGATGGTGCTGAGCCGCACTTCATGAAATAACGCCGCATCTCGTAACAACGGAATGTTGGCCTCCGCCTGAATGTCCCTACGAAAACCCTCATGCCAACTGCGAGTTGCCGCAGCATACACCAGCACTTGTTCATCCAACGTAAAGGAATAGCTGTTGCCGCTTGAATCGGTATACGCATACGGCCGTTTGGTTCCCCAAGCCGGTGCCATGACCGTTTGGCCGTTACGATCTGTCCATTCATCCTCGGCATAAACATAAAACCCATCGTATCCAATGACAACAATCACCGGAATGTAACGGTTCAAAACCCCTTGCGCAACCGGATCGCCGGATATGCCGAAATTGGTGTACAACGTCCGGTAAAACGCCGTGAGCGCTTCCTCCGTGTTGACCGCCACTCGCTTGACCGACTCGTAGCGTGACTCATGCTGCTGATCTGCATTGATGATGAGTGCTTGTGCCGCCGCATCCACCGCTGCATCCATGGCAGCGTCATAACGCAGTTCGAGCAGCATCGTTTGACGCATCAGTTCTACGTCAATCTGATTGATTGTGGCAAACGGGAAAAAGATCAGCACACCAACGACAGCCCATTCAATCCACTTCATTGCGTACCACCCCGCCATAAGGAATGAATATTTTATCGTTCGGGCTGACGGTGCTGTTCAGAAAATCAAACAAGACCGTGCCGGGCGTACGGCTCACATTTTTGACCGTGACGGTGAACGTATCGCCCACCCGCAGTTTGTACCTTCTTGACGGGTCGTCTCTGGGGGCAGAGCTACCGGGAAACAGCACCGGCAAGATCTGAGCGTTGTAAAACGCATCGTAATGCACTTCATACGTACCCTGGAACGTTTCTGGCCTGGTCGGATCGTCATATACCGGCACATATTTCTTGCTTTCATGTTCCATCTGCACATCGAAATCAAGGCCCGTCGCCTCAATAGTTTGTCTGAAATCGGTATACATGGTCGGTGAAATATATCCTTTGTCACGTACCGCATCCACAAACGCCGTTGTCGCCCGCAGGACGACTAATTCTGAAATATCATCCTGCTGCTGGAACGCTGTGTAAATCGGGTAGATGTAAAGCAGCAGTACGGCAAGCAGTATCGCAAACACCTTGATATAACTGTTCATGGCATTCTCCTCAACGTGTGACGACTACCAGGCGCAACAGCCGCCCGTCCGTGTCACGTTCGTGCAAGACGCTGTATCGGCCATGGAGTTGGATTCTGTCTGAAAACCATTGCTCCCGGTTCACCGGTGATGCGTATCGGACGCCATCCACCACGATTTCCGCATCTCCTTCTTCCAACCGCGCGATGGCCTGAAACACTTCGGTTCCCGACATCCTGCCATCACCGGACAAGGGAGACAACGTTTGCCGGATGGTCCGGTCCTGCGTCATACCGGCGAGATAGGCCGTATCGGCAAGCGTCGCGCCGTTTTGAAACAGCCATAGCCCGTTAACCACGGCGATCAAAAACAGGAGACAGGATGCACTCACCTCCAACATCGTTCGCGTCGCGTAATCCAATGGCTTCCTCCTTTCAGCAAAAGGGGGCGCCAGCTAGACGGCCCCCCCTTGGCTTCATTTCGTTTTCGTGCCTTATTGTTGGCGGAACACGATCCCGCGAATGACGTTGCTGCGATCCAGCACCAATTTCGCCTGAAACTTTCCGCTTGGATTAACATAGTTCACATTGGCTTCATCGACGGTATGCTCCAGACGTCCAGGCGCATCGCCAACGACCGATCCATACGTAATGCTGTCCATCGGAACGCCAATGTTGATGACTTTGCCATACCACTGCCCGGTCGGGTTTTTCCCGGTGATTATTTGGATGCCAAACTGTTCCTGATCCGAAAACTTGCGCAGTGCATTGACGACTTGACTGCCCGAAAGTGTCGTGTTGTCGTACACTGTAAAGGCCGTCTGCGATAATTCCGTTTGGATATTGCTAAAATTGCTTTGAGCTGCTTTTGTTGAATCTTGCGCGGAAATAAACAACACGACGGCGAGGGTAATGAGCGCAATTGCGAGGAAAATGCCCGCCGCCATTACCAGCGCCTTTTGTGCATTGGACATGGTCGATCTCTCCTTTAAATGTAGAAATAAAAAACGGTCCTTTCCAACATGGAAAGCACCACTAAAGTTGAATTATTGAATGCGTTGCAATTGCTCGTAGTACACCGACATTTGGTTCAAGCTGACAACAATAAGCGGAATGACCAGATAACCGAAAATAAGCGCCATCATTGGTGTGAACCCGATCATTCTGCCCCATCCCGCCTTGTGCTCAATCAATCGTTCGTACTCCTGCTTGCGTTCTTCCTGTGCATACACGTACTCGGACTCCAAATCATCAAACGCTTTTCGAATCGGCAGCGTGCTTGCCGCCAGTTCCAGCTTTTCCACCATGCGCACGAATGGCTGAAAAGGCGCATCCTCCTTGAGCTGCTCCAGCGCCTGTTCAGCGCCTTGATCAAAATGGAGCAGGCATGTTTGCAGCGGCTCTTCGAACACGCGGGCGAACTGCTCCATCCAAATTAGCAAATGCTCTACCGACATGCGATCCATATCGGCCAGCATCGCAATGACCGCCTGCAATTGATCCACTTCATGCTTCATTTCCATTTGCCGCATTTTGCGCTGAAACAGGCGAATGCCGACCGGCGCCCAGTAGCCGACCCAGCCCGCCAAAACGGTCAATAGCGCTTGCCACCATTTGACGTATTGCCTGTCGAGTTTCTCCAACTTGCCTATAATGCGCTGTGCATCCGCGCGAAGCGCTTCATCCGAACGTTCTCCTCCGGTCTCCTTTCGCAACAGCTCCAAGAGCGACTCCTCTGTAGGCCTCACCCCCTTTACTTGTTCGATGATTCTCCGATCCAGCGCGGCTGCTTCCAGCGCTCTTTCCTGCTCCTCAGGCGTCGCTTGACCAAACAACGTATTGGCATACACCGGCGCATATAGCACTTGATGCCGATCCGTAAAATGCAAAGCTATGAATAGCCCCATTGCTGCAAGAAAAGCCATGCTTCCCGCCACGATTCGCTGGACATAAAACCATTCCAACCGTAGAGGAGAAGCCGTTTCTTTCAGTAGCTTCACCATCCGTTCCGCTTCCCTTGAGCCAGGAGCAGGACCCAATCGGTGAACGAGCCAACGCATCCAGCCCCGGCCGTGCGCCCATTTCTCCCATCTCTTTCGGTTGGTGATTTTCGGCGAGGTCTCCAAGCTCTGAATATGACGAAGCAGAACATAGGAGAGCCAAACGACCCCCATCAAGGCGAGCTTTATGCTCCAACCCATCACACTGCTGTAAAAGGCGTCCATCGCCGAAAAATAATAGCTGGCCCATGCTTCAATCGGACGGGTAAACAAGAGCGGAAGCAGGGCAATAACGGACAGCCCATGCAGCAAAAAACCAAGGCGTTCCCGGCGCAACAATTCAAAGTTCAATTCACCGGCCAATTTTCCCAATGCCTTCAAATACAATGATCCGCTATCCGTTTGTTTGTCTCCGTATTCCTTCACCAGATACGACAATCCGGCCAAACCTTTCAAATAACGGTTCGGAGCCGTTTCCAAGTATTGTTCCAGTCGTTCTTCCGCGTGGCTGTCGGTCAACACTTCAACGATTTCCTGGCCGTGCAAAGTCATTTCATACGGCGCTTCATCCGTCGCTTCGTAAATCGCTTCTTCTACCATTCCGTGTCGGTGATAATGATGACGGACATCCCCGAAAAACTGGCGTAGCTGACGCAACAATCGCATTTCCAACCGTTGTACGAATACGTCTGTTAACATGCCGTGGCAAACCCAACCGCCAATCATCAGCATGACAAGTGTAAATACATCGCGCACCCAAAGCGTGATCGGCACAGCCGCTGCAAGCAACATGCCCCAGAGCCAAAGCGCCGTCCGCATCGTCTCCAGACGCAGCTTCCACTCATCGCCCAGGTGGAGAATGACCAAACGACGACGAATGAAGTGTAAGTAGGTACGCAAGAGCGGTACACGAGAGCAGAGGGTATAGAGTTGTTGCATGCCGTTGTGCAATGCCTGCTTGTTGCTCGTTTTGGCAGGTTGGCGCAAGGCTTCATACTTTCGTGCTGCCCCGGCTTCCCCATAGCGGGACAAAAATTGAAACGCTAAGACCGCCCCAAGAAACAACAGCGTCGCTCCGCCAAGCAGCAGGGAAAGCCACTCAAGATTCATCGCCATCCCCCCAATTACACAAAAACGCCTCGAAAGCTGCCTGGTCCGGACCGGCAAGCCGCTCTGTAATATCTTTGCGGCTTTGTTCGGACAACGGATGAACCGCAACATAACGGCCGTCCCGATATTCAATGACATTTCGCGCTTCATACAGTTTCCGATCCGTGGAGCGATGGAAGTAGTCCGTCACCGTCTCCATAAACGCATCCATCTTCTCATCCAGCGTCTTTTTCTCGCGAAAGTCTGTCCGGTAAGGCATTTCCTGTGCAAGCGGTACGCATTCCGTGATGCGCTCGATATAGCGGCGACCGTCCGCATCCCGTTTTAAGTGAATATCAAAGTTGATGACGCTGACCACTTGCTGTTCTGCCACCTGTTCATTGGTAAACACGCCGGTTTTGAGCAATGAATTGCGCAAGGACAACACCAAATCGCGAAACGTTTTGGCGTGGTGGGTAAACAACGTAAAAAGTGAAGCCACTTGCGCCATTTGGATCATCCAGGCCGCTACCGGGTCGGTCGCCACCTCACCCAAAATGTTGACCGAGCCGTCCGTTTTTTTCTGTATATCCAGCCCGGCCTGACCGGAGATCGTTTCCGTTTCCCGAAGGCTGAGAATATTACGATTAGGATAAATTTTGCGCAGTTGCAGTTCAAAGCTCATCTCTTGAACGCGAATCGGGAGCAGGGCGGATATATGACGCACCATGGCCATAAGCAGCGTCGTTTTCCCGCTGCCTTGCGCGCCGGTTATCGCCGTAATGCGCTCTCCCATCACAAGATAGCGAATCAGAGCAATCGGCAGTTCCGCATGTTCATCGCGAATCAGCTGTTCTAAAGTGGCATTTTGCACATCAAATTTGCGCACAAAAAAAGCCCACGACTCGGCAAATCGGGGGCGCAGCACCACGACACGAGAACCGTCGGCCATTTCATTCACCTTGTATCCGGTCGTTTCGGACAACTGGCCGGGAAAATTATGCTTGTAGATGTTTTGGCATACACGCCGCAGTTCCAGTTCCGATCCAAAGGAGAGGAAACTAAGGTGGATGGATTTCCCCTCATAAAAAACCCACACACTGTCATGCGCGCGCGGCACTTCGCCGAGTTGAACATCCCCTTCCCAATCCCATGTTTCTTCCCATACGGAAGGCGGCAAACCGGAAACTCCGCCGGACACGCCGTCAATGCGCATATCGCGCAGTTCGTCCACGACACTAAAGCCTTTGTAGTGCTGGTAAATGCGCTGCACCACGATTTGCAGTTTATCCTCTTCCGATAGCTGGACGTCCTCTTGTTCATAAATCTCGCCGATCTCCTCAGACGTAATACGGTAAGACAGCTCCTGTTCTTCATGGGCATCCGGCTTGGGCCGATCCAGATCATAGCGGCGTATGAGTTCACTAAGCGCATGATAGCCGTGACGTTTTTTGTATACATGAAGCAAGATGTCAAACCGATCCTGATGCGACAACGATTCAGGGCAATCAAACGGGATCAACCGGTTCAGATGTTCATGATCCAACGTATAGTGCTGTGCAAGCAAATCGGTTATATATTGCTTGACATACATTTTGTCACGCAGATCACCAGACGTGCATCCGCGCAGCGCTTTTTTCATCTCGGCCCGCTTGTTTTTCCGTCGCCGGTACTCTTCTTCTGATAGACCGTAATCCGTCAGATTGGCGCTTATCACGTCATGCAGTGCTCTTTTGACGTATTCTTCCATCGCCTTCAACGTGTACACCGGCGATTCCTGCTGGCGTTCCGGCAAGGTTCGGCTCATGCGCAAATACAGGAACAATACGCCTATTAAGACAATGCCTCCGATCAACAGACCATGTAACACGCCCATCATATCGTGGTCTCCTTCCCGCCGAAAAAGGCATTGTGCAAGCCCGTTTGTTCAATCAACGCAAGTGCCAACGCTCGCACGTCTCGCATGAACAGATAGTTTTCATGTTCCCGCGGCACTTGCCGATTGCGATACATGTAAGAAATCGCCTGCCCGTTTTGTCCATCATCCAACCACCGTGTATTGTAACTGACCGAACATGTTTGTAAACGCCGTCCATAAGGACGCAACAAATTTTTATGGGTCAAAGATGAGTACCGATCATATTTTCCGAATACGAGCACATGCTTTTTAGTTGCGAGCATCGCTTGAAGTTCATCCATCCGAAAAAAACGATGGACAGCCAACCGATTTTGCGGGAGGCACACCACCAGCACATCCGCCAGCCGCAGTAAACCGTTGGTCCATTCCGATGAATTTCCGCTGCCGCCATCCACAAACACAAGATCATACATCCGTTTCGCCATGCTTAGCAGCGATTCCATCCAAGGCGTGGCCATGTCAATAAAACGATCATCCGGCTTGCTTGAACCCGGCAGCAAGTCGAGCCTGTCCTTTAACAAAGGCAGCGTGTAATCCCGAATCATGTTGGGGTGCAATTTTCGGTTTTGCAGCAGTCGCAATAACGCATCTACCCCCATATTGACTGAGACATCCATGTCCATCTCCCGAGAGGCATGCGTTTGATAAAAGCATTGCTTCAAGGCGATATCGTGACTTTCACAATGACCCAGCAGCAACATATGTGCCGAATACTCCAGTCCCATGACCGAGGCAGTCGCTGCCAGATTGCTCGTTGTCCCGGTTCCCGATACCGGACTCCAAAACACGATTGTATGTCCCGTCACCGTGTCCCCTCCTTTTCTCAATCATTTTGATCAGCTTGATTAGCGACGGAAGGCAGCGCGTTCTTGGCGAAGTCGCTTCCATGCCCTGCGAACGGTTTTGTCGTCCCACTCAAACAACTGTTGTGCCATCTCCCATATCGTGCGACGATACGTTCCCGATAGTCCCTTCACATCGATGCGGCCATGATGCTGGTTTTCCAGCTCGACGGATACATCATGCTCATCCAGCGGAAAACGAAAAACCGCTTCCTCCCAGCGAATGGTCTGCTGAGCAAAGGCGGAATCGAGATACGCCTCGGTGACAGTCAGAGGAACAACGGATAGCATCATCTTGTAAAACGATACCGGTTGATTCTGTGCTTCATGCAAGCATAACCGCTGCATCAATTCGACATTTCGCTGCATGGTCAATCGGTTGAAATTGCTGCACCAGATCCGCTTGTCGTAATGGGGTAACTCCCGCCCTTTGACCATTTCGGTATGGTCGGTGTCCAGCAGCATCACATCGTAATCCATGCCATTTGCTTTCTGATACAAGTATCGTTCCATCTGCGAATACAAGATAAACCCACAGGCCACGTCCACACCTTCAAACTCGTAGAGCGGGGCGCGTAATTCTTCCTGCGGCAAATATCCCTGTGTCGTTTGTGCGAGAGTGGAGTCCACCACCAGCACCTTGTAATCCATTGCGGCCAGGAGTTTGCCAAGCAATAACAGCACATGGCTTTTATCCGGCGCTCCTAAAAATACAATCTTTTTCATGGTTTCTCCTTATTGATTGAAGATTTCGGAATAATCCGGGGCCGTTTCTGACTCTGGCTCGGATGCAGGCGGTGGATCGGGCAACGTCGCTTCGGGCGATTCTTCTTCTACCACGACCGGAAGGGAAGAAGGCGGCTGTTCATCTTCTCCTTGCACCGACTCTTGGTCATCCTGCTCCGGGAAACTAAGGGGCTGCGGCATTTGCTGAGCGGCATTGCTTTGCTGTGTTGCGGCCCGTTCATTCATGAGTTGTTGCTGCACGGTGACATTGCCGTACATCACCCGCATTTTGTCCGCTTCGCTCATTTCATTCAGGTTGCTTTCCAACCTTTCGCGTTGCTGACGAGCCAGCTCAGTAGAAACCTGCTCAACCAGGTTTGGGTTTTGCTCCAATAAATCCAACACCATCGGATTGGCCGGATAAGTCGCCGTCGCTGCCTCTTGCAGTCCCGGTTCGATATAGGGCACCGCGTATAATCTTGCGCCTTGCAGATAAGCATCGATGATCGCGCTTGATGTGAGCAGCAGGTCGGTTTCATTCATCTCCAGCCAAATGACGGTTCCCTCGCGATCAAGCACCTGCTTTTTGGCAAGCACAACGAAATCTTCGCCAGTCGGGAAGTTGATCCTCACATCGATATACTGTGCTTTTCCCAGATGCGACGGAAGCTGAATGATTTGAAACTCTTGTGTCCGCACATCCTTGGCAATCGGGTTGCCCTCATACAGCACAGAAGCAAGAAGCGGCATTCCCGGGCGAAGTTCAACTTTGGCGTGTTTACCGACCGCCTCTTCCTCCTTAGCGATCATTTCGGGCGAAACCAATGCGGTCGGCAGGGTCATCGCCGTGACGTCTTCCGGTTCGATCTGCTCACCGGCCGGAATGGTTCGAGCCACAGTCCATACCGTTTGCAGCGATTCTTCTTTAGTCGCTGTTAACTGTTCTATTTGCCTCTCATAATGGGCGATCACTTCCTGATGTTCCTGCTGTTGTTCAGCTTGTCTCATCAAGTGAAAAATGACAGCCGACACGAGCAAAAGAATGCCGAACAAAATGGCAGCGATCACCAGCATCTTGCGATGACGATAGATCCAAGACATGCTCACGACTCCTTTCTATACCAAATGAATTTCAACTTTCTTCCTTCTCATTGCTTTTATGCTTTGCTCGACTTCTTTTTCTTCGTTCCTCTTTAGCTGTGTTGGAACGCTCCGATTCATCTTTCGGTTCTCTGCGGTCAAAACCGGGCCTTTCTTTCATTAATCGTTCGTATTTCCGCCATTTACCTTCCGTAAAGAGCATCTCCGTCACCTCCTTGTAGGCACAAAAAAACTCCCTTGCAATGGAGAGTAAGGAATGGCTATTTTTTGTTCATGTTGCTTAAGATTATCTTCCATGTTCGCGCTGCCGCTTGCGATACCAGCTTTCAAGCAATTGGACAATAAGGTCCTCCTTTTGTTTTTCAGTGAAATTCTTAGGGAAAAAGCGATCAATGCGCTCCCGCTGAATGTGCATTTTTTCCCTCTGATTGGGCTTTTCCTCCGTCAAAATCGAGAAGATAACATCCATATTGAGCCGTCCGCCCTGACTCAGTTTCTTCATACGCAGCGCCTGTGACAAAGAAGGCGTACAGTCTTCGGACTGTATCGTTTCATAAAGGTCTTGCTGCTCTTTTTCGGCCAAGTAAGACAACTCAACAGCCGGATTAAACGCGATCCGTTTTTCATCTACCATTTCAAGAATGGAAGGGATCAAATGAGTCAAGCGAATATACCGCTGAATTTGATTGCGACTTTCTCCAACTTGATCTGCTAGCAGTTCATCGGAACGTTTTTGTGTCCCAACTTGGGACACATTTTCTTTACTTGGTCTGCCTGCCTGTCTTTTCATCGCCTCCAGCTTCATCTTATAAGCAAACGCCTTCTCGCTAGGCGCTATATGCTCCCTTTGCAGGTTGCTGTCCACCATAATAATGGTCGCTTGATCGTCGTCCAGTTCGCGGACGATGCAAGGCATCATTTCCATACCCGCCAGCTCGCTCGCCTTTTTCCGCCGATGTCCGGCGACCATCTCATAACCGCCCTCTGCCTTCGGACGTACTAATCCAGGAACCAATACGCCGTATTGCTTCACACTATTTGCCATTTCCAGCATCGCTTCATCCGCTTTTACTTTGAATGGATGATCGGGGAAATCGCTGATCTCTGACAACGGGATGTCCATCACTTTTTCCCGCTGTGCATCGGCGCGGCTCTCATCGGTCGAAAACAAATCATCGACTGTGGCCAGCTTGATGCTGGCGCGTCTGTCGTCTTTCTTTGCCAATACCCTTCACCTCCTTTGTAAATGCCGCATACGCTTCGGCTACTTGTCCGTTCGGATCATGCTTATAAATGCTCTTCCCCTTGGCGCTCGTTTCCGCCGCACGGATGGAAAGCGGAATTTCCGTTTGAAACACACGCAGCTTGTCTCCATAATCACGCCGAAGAACAAAGGAAATATCCTTGGCAAAGTTGGTCCGGTTGTCCACCATCGTCAGCAGCACGCCATCTACCAGCAACTTCGGGTTGATTTGGCGTCGGACACGGGAAATGGTTTGCAAAAGCTGCGTCATTCCTTTCGCCGGTAAATAATGCGCCTGAACCGGAATGATGACGCTATCAGCGGCCGCCAGTGCATTGATGGTCAACATGCCCAAGCTGGGCATACAGTCAATAAGGACATAATCATAGTCCTTTTTCACCTTGTCTATATAGGAGCGCAAGATCGTTTCCCTGCTCATTGTATTGACAAGCGAGACTTCAACAGCAGACAATTCGATGTTACCGGGCATTAGGTCAATCCCTTCGGGATGGTGCAAAATGCCTTTTTGGGGCGGATACGATTCTTCCAACATATTTTTAACGAGCAGTGTAGCCAAAGAAATTGACAAATTATCCGGTTCGCGGTAACCCAACGCATCTGTCAAATTGCCTTGTGCATCCGCATCCACTAGAAGAACCTTTTTACCTTCAGTCGCCAAGCCAATACCCAAATTAACAGCCGTAGTCGTTTTGCCGACACCGCCTTTCTGATTGGCAAGAGCAATCACCTTCGTCATTCGCTGTTCCTCCTTTCATGAAAAATGCCGGCTGCCTGAGAGGGACAACCGGCTCTTTGAAGAAATATCTATATAAAAAGAGAACGCCCCGATAAGGACGCTCTCTTGGATATTCTTGTTTTCAATTAAAAATCACTAGGTGTATCTATCCATTCCAAGTCGAGAACAATAGAAACCTCGATTTTATCGTTTAACACCTTATTCCTGTAGTCCTTTCCATTAGTCGTAAACGAAGCATACTTTGCAGAATACTGATAATTCAGCACTTCTACGTATCGTCTCGACATATTCCTATTACGCACTCCACATGCACTGTATGCGGGAACATATCCACCGGCTGCACCTCTAACGTCCGGTAGCCGCCATCCTCCAGAATCCGCAGATCCCTGGCTAGCGTGGACGGGTTACAACTTACATACACCACCCGCTCCGGCTTCATCTCCAAGATCGTCTCCAGCAAGCGGGGATCGCAGCCTTTACGCGGAGGATCGACCACGATCACATCTGCTTGGATGCCTTGCTCCTTCCAGCGGGGGATGACGTCCTCCGAAGCTCCCACCTCAAACGTCACATGCTTCATCCCGTTCAACTCGGCATTGCTGCGGGCGTCGTCGATCGCTTCCTTGACGATTTCTACCCCGTATACGCGTTCGGCGTGCTGCGCCAGGAACAAGGAAATCGTTCCAATGCCGCAGTAGGCGTCGATGACAGTCTCTCTTCCGGTCAGCCCCGCATATTCCACCGTCTTACTGTACAACACTTCAGTTTGCACCGGATTCACTTGGTAAAAAGAGCGCGCCGAGATCGCAAACTGCACGTCTCCGATATAATCATAAATGACGTCACGTCCCCAGAGGACGCGGGTTTCGTCGCCAAAGATGACGTTGGTCTGTTTCGTGTTAATGTTCTGGCAAATGCTGACTACCTGCGGGAGCTGTTCCCGGATCAGGCCGACCCAGGCCTCGACGTGCGGAATGTCCTGCCCGTTGGTGACGAGGACAAGCATCATTTCTCCGGTATGAAAAGCCTTCTTCACGACAACATGGCGCAAGAGGCCTCGCCCCGTCTCTTCGTCATAGGCGGTGATGCCGAGCTCGCTCCCGATCGCCTTCACGCGGGTGACGACATCGTCGTTATGCTCATGCTGGATCAGGCACGTCTCCATGTCGACGATGCGGTGGCTGCCGCGGGCATAGAAGCCGCCGACCAGGGCGCCGTCGGTCACGCCGATCGGCACCTGGGCCTTGTTGCGGTAGCGCCAAGGCTCCGCCATGCCGAGCGTCGGCAGCACAACAATACCCTCGTCGCCGTGTGCTGCTCCCTCGCTAGCCCCATCGCCGCCCAGCACCGCGCCAGCATCGCCCTCCGCCGCCACGCGCAGCTTGCCGATGCGCTCCAGCGCATCGACCACGTGCTGGCGCTTCCAGGCCAGCTGGCCCGCGTAGCTCCAGTGCTGCAGCTGGCAGCCGCCGCACTTGTCGTAAATGCCGCACGGCGGAGCTACACGATCCGGGCTGGCTTCACGCAGCTCAAGCAGTTTGGCATAGCCGTATTGCTTCTTCGTCTTCAGCACCTTCACGAGCACCTTCTCGCCCGGAAGCGCTCCAGCTACAAACAGCGTGTACCCATCTGCCCGGCCCACGCCCTCTCCGTCGTGATTCATACCGATGATGTCGATGACCACTTCATCGTTTTTGCTGACAGGCAATCCGGCGATCTCTGGTGCCTGCTGTTTTCTAGCGCCACGCAAATGACCTGCACTTCCATTTCTGCTTCGTTTACTAGAGCTGCGGATACCTGTCTCACGCTCCGCCGATCCATAGGCACGGCCCGCCGATTCCTTCCTGCCCGCTGCCCCATTACTTCGCTGCTTCTTCATTGCTGGTACTTCACTTCTTTCTTGTAAGGTTATTCCCTCATGTTTAGAATATCTGCCAGGGCTTCCAGTTCTCCGCTATTCCTGAGTTTTAATAGCTTCCGCTTCTGCCAGATCTGCCAGGTCTGCCGGGCTTGTCAGGTTTGTCCAGTCTGTCAGATCTACTGAGCCTCTTAGGTCCCCAGGCCATCCGGTTCTACCACTTTTCCTGATCTTAATCTATTCTCATCAGGTCTTCGGGTCTTCAGTTCTTCTTGCCCTTCCTGACCTGCTTGACCTGCTTGACCTGCCTACTCTACGCTCTTCCAGCCCACCCCGGCCCACTAACATAGCAGCCTGCCGGGGCTCCATCATGCCACCTTCATGAAGCCGGGGCTGTTCCCCGCATCCTGCATGCTTCGGAAACAGCCCCTCTATATCCATCCAAATATCGACTCTTCACTATCCTATTACCTGCATTCCGCCCAGTCCGATATAGCCAGCCCGTCGCGAACGCTCTCCACCCAGCCAAGGGTTTCCCCAGCAAGCGAACAACCCGCCTGCCAGCCTGTGCCCTTCACCCGCTAACCCTTACATCTATGCAAAAATCCGCAAATGCGACGGCAAAATCTCGAACACGCCGGGCAGCTCCCCGCCCAGTTCGCCGTCCAGGTTCAACTGAACCAGGCCTGGCGAAGTGACCTCCATCCGGGTCGTCTTGAAATAGACGACACGAGGATCACTGAAATGATCGCCGCGCAGCGCCATCGTCAGCAGGCGGATGAATTCCGCCAGATTGCATTTACGCACCGCGATCACGTCCAGCAGGCCGTCATCGATTCGCGCATCCGGCGCCAGCTTCTCAAAGCCGCCGACAGAGTTGCTGTTCGCAATCAGGAACAGCATGAACTCGCCTTCCAGCACCCCGTGCCCATCAGCACGAATGATCAGCTCCGTCGGCGACAGACTGGCAACCTTCTCGATGCCCTTCATATAATAAGCCAACTGGCCGATCATCGTCTTGAGCTTGCTGGGCACCTCATACGTCAGCTCCGTCAGCGAGCCGCCGCCGGCGATATTAATAAAGTGGCGGCCATTCACCTTGCCGATGTCAATCGGCCGCGTCTTGTTCTCAATCACTAAATCGCAATAATCCTCCCAGCGCTTGGGAATTCCCATAGCCCGGGCGAAGTCGTTTGTCGTTCCCATCGGAAAGATGCCGAGCGGCGGCAAATGCTCAAGTCCTGCCATGCCGTTCACCACTTCATTTAACGTGCCGTCGCCGCCGGCCGCAATAATGATATCGTAGCCGCGCCGCACCGCTTCCGCCGCTTCCCGCGTAGCATCGCCCTCGCCTGTCGTAGCATGGCATGAAGTCTCAATGCCGGCAAGATCCAAGCGATCCAGCACATCGGGAAGCAAGCGCCGCATTTCCTCTCGTCCGGAGGACGGATTATAAATCAACCTAGCTCTCTTCATGATATGAACGCCACCCGTTTATCATAATTTCATTGACCTCATTATATGCAATATTTGATCCAACATCCAGTGAGGCAAAAGCGGATGGGGAAGCAGCGCTTCTCCCGAGTAGCGATATGTCAATCCTTCCAGTCTGGAAGGGATTTCTTTCTTCGTGAAATAACCTGCGCTTAGGAATAACGGGGCGATAGCCACCTCATATCCCCGTTCTTGCCAATAAGTGACCTTCTTATGCACGCTATCTGGATTTAGAAGCGCAAAATCCGTCACGGCAAGGCCGCTGATGTCTTTCACCCGTGCCGCCAGGGAGGAGATGCCTTGCTCCCAGCGCTGGCGGAAGCCGTCATGCCTGCTGCCATGGCCGACCAGCAGCAGCGCCTCCCGCTCCGGCTCGCGGGACAATGGCTTGACCTTATCCCAGATCATTTGGGCAACCAGCGGGTGATCGTCTACGGGCTCGCCAAAGAACACGCGCGCAGAGAGGCGAAAATGCTCTAAATCCGTCTCCTTCTCCGGCGTGTCCTTAACCCCAAGCGCATACGCAATCTCATCCACATGCGTGCTGCCCGAGGACATAAATAAAGGAATGACAATCATATCGGTGACGCCCTCGAGCTCCAGCCGGTCGATCCCGTCCTGAATGAGGCGGCCATCTACAATTTCAAGGAAAGAGGCTTCCACTGGAAGCCCCCCCGGTAATCCTGCTTTGACTGCTGCGACCGCCTCATCCACCAGCTTTACCCAGTGGCCGTCCGGAGAACCGTGGCTGATCACGAGCACACCGGGCCGCCGCGGGCCGTCCGCCGAAAGCGGCTCTCGTGTAAATTCCGCCTCCTCGCTAACCAGCCCTTGTCGCAGCCCATGATCCTGCCCCGAAGCTCCGCTTCCACCCTGCAGCATATCCAAGCTTTCCTTCATCCTTATCGCCCCAGGCGGTCAAGCGTCATCTTGTACCCGTCGTTGCCGTAATTCAAGCAGCGCTTGACGCGGGAAATCGTCGCCGTGCTGGCTCCGGTCTCCGCCTCGATTTGATTATAAGTATTTCCTTTGCCGAGCATGCGCGCCACTTCCAGGCGCTGGGACAAAGATTGTATTTCGTTAACTGTACATAAATCATCGAAAAAGACGTAGCATTCCTCGATATTCTTCAATGTAAGAATCGCTTCGAATAATTGGTCGATCGTTTTATCATTCAACTTCTTAAGTTGCACTGATTAATCATCCCCTACGGTTACTATAAACACACCTACATTGTACCTGAGCAATGGCCTGCTTTTCAAGCGTTAACGATTTCACGCATCACAGAAATAACGCCCAAAATACACAAAAGCCCACCACACCCGGGACATTCGTCTATACACACGTTGTGCGATACACATACAGTGTAATATACAAACGCCTATCTCCACCCTAAATATTGAAAAAGGAAAGTGATATTATGCCTCATTACTATCCTCCCCATCGAAGCGTAACGCCCTCTACCTATACAGACTACTATCCCGGGGTTATTCCGTATGAGCCGTCGCTTACGAATACAGCGGAAGCTTCTGCGCTTGTTCCTTATTCACCACCACAAGCCGCAGCGGGAGCGGGAGCAGCCGCGGGCGAGACCGCTATACTGCCAGCCGCAGCCGCCGGAGCTGCCAAGTCCACCGGAGGCTTCTCTCTCCCGAACTTGGGCGATCTCAAAGGCATGATCGACAGGCTCGGCGGGATCGACGGCATAATTGCTACGGTGGGGAAAGTGCAGAAGGTCATGCAAACCGTTCAGCAGTTTGCGCCGATGGCTAAGCTGATCACGGGTCTGCTCCCCGGCGGCAAAGGAGCGCGGCCCAAAGGAGCCGGCTACAAGCTGGACGAATACAGGCCACGACGCCGCCGGCAGAGCAGAGGAAGCGCCAGGAAGAGCAGCAGAAAAGGCAATAAGCGCTCCTCCTCCCGTGCACGCAACGGAAAAGCGAAACGCCGCCGCTAATGCTACAAACTCCGCACTAGATTATATTCGGGGCCGCAGAGCTGTCGAGAAGTCTCGGCAGCTATTTTTTCTTATCCCATGCATAGCTATAAAATAGCGGCACCCTTCTTTCTTTCTCGCCTTCAGGCTAATAAAGACCGAAGGGTGCTTATGAATTCGGTGTTCGCGATATTGCCGGTAATCTGCGGCAATTTCTACACGTTTCCATATGCGCCCTGGTCCTTCTCCGCCCGCTTAAGGTTCGGGCGTGTACCGTCTTCCAACCAGTTCTGTAATCATTCTTCGCCGAGGTGCTGCGACCCGCTGACCCCTTCCCGGAGGCGTAACTATACCTGGATAGAAATTCTGCGTTCTTCTTTTAGGTTTCAATCGGTAATTCCGCTGCACCGGCGCTGCCTGATATGGCCGAGAGGGCTTGAGCGTTCCGAAGCCGGCCTGCCTTACAGGTCTTTTCAATAACTTCCGCTTCGTTAATCTCCTAAACTTCTTCAGTCTGGATTGCCGCTTCATCCGCGTTTTCTTCATACCGTAAATACGCCGATGCCTTGGCGGATTCACTTTATGCACGGGCTGCTGCTTCCCGGCATACTGCAGAGGCAGCTGCGCAGAACCCTCGGGCTGAGCTGGCTCTTCATGTTCCAATCGAGGCAAGGACGGCCACGGATCCGCCTTTTTCTCAAGCGGCGCTGCAAAGTGCGATTCAGGTAATCTCCACGGTGTCAGATTAAGATATTCTTCATACAGGGCGTAGCCTGGGGACGCTGGATCCCACCACTTTGTCTCGCCGGCAAAATGCACGATTTTATGATTGAAATCTTGATCCGGATTACTGAAGCTAAAGGTGTTAAACTCCCCGCCAAGCTGTAAATAGTTGCTGCCGAAAACGTGATTGAGTATATCCTGGTCCGGCAGGGTTGTGCTGGGATGCTGCCGGAGGAAATCCTTCATCTTGTCATACCATTCCGGGTTGTGGCGAATATTGTCCAGTCCAAATACGATAACACCCGAATTGAAGTAATTATCCGGATTTAAACCTAAGGGCAGAAGTATGTCGGTGAGTCCTGCGACGCCTGGATCTCGGGCCGCAGCCAAATAGTAACCGTTTAAATCGATATTCCACAACTCTTGAATATCCAGATTTACCAGCACATCGCAGTCCAGGTAAATAACTTTCCCGATATTGGGGAGAAAAGGCAAGAGCAGACGGTACATGCTCCCCCGGGTCCATGTATTAACCGATTGAGCTCCCTCAACAACTTCAGCCAAATCGGGAGGAAAGACGACAGAGTAGAAATTGACCGTATGATTATAATGCGAAACCAGTTGTTTAATTCTTAGTTTGTTCTCTTCGGTCAACGACTCGTCATGAAGAATATGAACGTTTACTTGTGAACCTGTATGGAGGAAAACCGATGTAAGAACGACAGCGGCATGTTCTGCATAACTTCCATCCTTATCCGTAAATGCTAAAGCCAATTCAACCATTTACATTTAACACCTCTCCCTGGTTTTTAGACAATAACGCAGTTTACGATTGCCGTACTCGTTACTCTCAGGCCTCTTGGCCCCTTCATGCTTAGTGACTATACGTAGATAGCTATTGTTCGGAACTAGGGATATCATTGTCAACCTGCAGCAGTCTGTTTATCTCCTCTTGCAGATCATTCTTCAGATCTCCACGATGCCTTGTAATAGCGAGAATAGCCTTAAGATAGCCAAGCGGATCTCCAACATCATGCCAGCGGCCATTGATCTCGCAAGTATAGACTGCTTCCTTGGTCAGGAGCCTGTTCAACGCGTCGGTGAGCTGAATTTCACCTCCTACGCCGGGTGGCTGATTTTCCAGAATATCAAAGATCGATGGCGTAAGAATATAACGCCCTACCATCGCCAGACGCGAAGGCGCCGCACCTGTCTGGGGCTTCTCGATTAATTGAGTAACATAGGCGAAAGCATCCATTAATGGCTTGGCATCTACAATCCCGTATTTGGATACTTTATCTTCGGGAACCGTCTGAACCCCCAGAATGGAAGTCTGGAATCTGTCGAAGCCTTCGATCAACTGCTTCAGTGCCGGAGGCTCTGACTCGAAGAAGGTATCTCCAAGCAGAACAGCAAAGGGCTCTCTCCCAACAAACTTTCTGCCCACATGAATCGCGTGGCCCAGCCCTTTCGGCTCGGATTGGCGGATATAATGAATGTCTGCCAGACCAGCAAACTCTCTCACCTTGCGAAGCTCTTCGAACTTTCCCTTCTGTTCCAGGAAGTATTCAAGCTCATGTGCGGAATCAAAATGATCCTCGATAACCTTCTTCCCTTTGCCGGTGACAATCAGAATCTCCTCGATTCCAGCCGCTGCCGTTTCCTCGATAATAAATTGAATCGTTGGTTTATCAATAATCGGAAGCATTTCCTTGGGGATTGCTTTGGTTACTGGAAGAAGCCGTGTTCCGAAGCCTGCTGCTGGTATGATCGCCTTACGAATCTTCAAGTGGTCCTCCTCCTTTATAGTGCAGTTGTATATAATCTCATCGTATGCCAGAAAAGCAATTGTATAGTGGACATCTATCTAATCCGGCAAAAAATAATTGAATGCCCGTCCAGCGCAACAACAAAAAGCGGTCATTTCCCGCCTTAAAATGGGAAATGACCGTCTTTGGAACTGAACTATAATTGATGTTCATAAAAGCTTCAGAACTTCCTCTATCACTTGAACCAGCCCCGCCGCATGAAGCTGAGAATCATCCAGATGCTGAGTACGCCCATTAGGGTAAGCACGCCATAATAGCCATAGTGCCATTCCAGCTCAGGCATGTTCACGAAGTTCATCCCGTAAATTCCCGCTATCAGCGTAAGCGGCATGAACACAGTCGTAATAACCGTCAGCGTCTTCATGATGCCGTTCATCCGGTTGGAATTGAGCGAAATATAGGAATCCCTCAAATCAGCCGTCATCTCACGGTTGCTGTCAATCATTTCCGACAGCTTCAGCAGATGATCATAGATGTCCGAGAAGTGCACTCTCGGCTCCTTCTCCCCCTGGATATGCTGGGAGTTCAGAACGCGGTACATCAAATCCCGCATCGGCACGATCGTGCGCCGCAGCTTGAGCAGACGGCTCCGCAGCGCAAACACTTGATTCAGCAGAACCTCCACCGATTCACGCCCCCCCAGCTTTTCCAGTTCATCCAGATCGTCCTCAATGGAATATACACACGGAAAATAATTATCCACCAGGCTGTCGATGATCATGTAAGCGGCGGCATAAGGCCCCTGGGACCAGATTTTGCGGTTACGCGTCCCGTTCAGCATGTTCTCCCACGCCTGATCTACCTCGTTTAGCGGCTTCTTGTGGTAAGACACGAGGTAGCTGCTGCCGATGAACAAATCGACCTCTACCGTGCTCAAGGTGTCCGGATTCATCGCGTGCAGAACGAGAAATTGATAATCCTCATAATAATCCAGCTTCGGCCGCTGCAGGACGTGCAGGCAATCTTCAATAGCCAGAGGATGGAATTCAAAGAAGGAAGCAAGCAGCTCTGACTCCTCTTCCGACGGTTCATTGAAATCCACCCAGCACCAAATATAGTGTCCTATGCGGACATCTTCCAGCGATAGATCCGCCTTTACTTTATGATCCCGCGTAACGCCCATAATTCGCAGCATGCTCCAGCCTCCTTGCCCGCTTCCATATTTATTCTCATAGACACCACACATATCTAAAAAAGCCAACCCTTGGCATAAATCCTAAGTGATTGGCTTTTTCGTTACAGGCTAGAACAGTATGATATATATTAATCCGGCCAGGACGGCTACAATCGGAATCGTAATCACCCAAGCGACGACGATTCGTCCGGCAACTCCCCATTTGACGGCGGAGAAGCGTTTGGCCGATCCTACGCCAAGGATCGCGGACGTGATGGCATGCGTTGTACTCACCGGCAAATGGAATAACGTGGCGCCAAAAATAACCGATGCCGCCGACAGATCGGCCGCGAACCCGTTGATAGGCTCGATTTTGAATATTTTTGTCCCCATCGTCTTGATGATCTTCCAGCCGCCGATCGAAGTGCCTAGTGCCATCGCTGTTGCTGCCGCGATCTTAACCCATAAAGGAACGTCCATATTATCCTGATAATTGGCTGTGACAAGGGCGAAGGTGATAATCCCCATCGCCTTCTGAGCGTCGTTGGTACCATGTGTGAACGCTTGAATGGCCGCCGTAATGACCTGCATCGAGCGGAACCCCTTATTGACCGTATGCGGGCTGCGCTTTGCAAACACCCATTTCAGGACCATCATCACGACATAACCGATAGCAAAAGCAATCAGCGGAGAAAATATAAGTCCTTCAATAATTGTCGTAAACCCGCTCCAGTTCAGGTTCTCGGAGCCGGCGCCGACAAATACCGCCCCGGCCAGGGCACCGATCAAAGCATGCGAAGATGAGGAAGGGATACCGAACCACCAGGTAACCAAATTCCATATAATCGCGGCGAGCAATGTTGCGACAAGGATCTCCAGACCGTTATCCAGCTTGGCTGGGTCGGCTACGCTGCCGCCGATCGTCTTCGCGACGCCCGTGAACATCATGGCTCCGACAAAGTTCATGACAGCGGCAAGCATGATCGCGGTACGCGGCTTTAACGCGCGCGTCGATACCGAGGTCGCAATCGCATTGGCAGTATCATGAAAGCCGTTGATGAAGTCGAAGGCCAGCGCCAGAAAGATGACAATCAGTATGATGATTAAACTCGTATCCATAGTCTCATTTATTGCACAGATCGTTGTATTTGTATATTATCCGCGCAATTCCAACCTCCCGGAAAATTGAATGATAAAGCGAAGTTTCTTATGAATTGCGCATGATAATGGATTCCAGCATATTGGCAACGTGCTCGCACGCATCCGTTGTCGTCTCGAGACGTTCGTAAATTTCCTTCTTCTTGATCAGAACGATCGGATCCGTTACCTTGGCGAACAGCTCGTTAATGCAAATACGCAGCAGCTCGTCCCCCTGGTTCTCGAGATCGTTCAGTCGAATCGTATGCTCGCGAATCGCAAGCAATTTTTTCTGGGATAGCAAATGTACTGCCTTTTGAATTTCGTAAGCAGAGGTACGCAGTATTTCCGCAAATTGAACAATATGCTCGTCCGGCTCGCTCAAATGATACATGAAGAAGCGGGAGGTCGTTGCCTCCAGTCCATCTATCACATCGTCGAGCGTCGTCGTCAGGTTCATGATGTCATCACGTTCAATCGGTGTAATAAACGTTTTGTTCAGTTCGACAATAATCGTGTGCGTAAAACCGTCACATTTCGACTCGAATTCCTTCATTTGCTTTGCGAATTGCTCTACATCCTTAAGCTCCGATACCTGCTGGGCGAAATAATCCGCCGAATGCACGATCGTATCCGCCATATTTTCTAACGTCTGGAAAAAGATATCCTTCTTTTTCGCTCGCATCTCTTATCCCCTTTTCTCTGCATGTGTTTCTGATACACTCGGATGACATAACCCTGAATATCTTAACACAATTAGCGACAACGTGAATACTTTTGTTACAAACATTTCACGTCTTCACATTATAATACCCCTTTGTTAGCGGTTCCTATCCCTTATATTGCATGAGGATGAAATACTTTCCTATTATTCGACTCATTCAGCTGTAAAACGACTGTCAAATCCCGGCTCATTTGGCACAACGTTAATGTATGTAATCCCAGGGTAAAATGGAATCTCCGCATTATCCTTCACAAAACGGATAATATCGCCAGACTTCCGTATCCACTGGCCGCGAATCATGTTCCCGCGCTGAAAAATAACCGCTTCTCCGCCCGTTTCCAGGTTAACAGCCAATCGTCCGACATCGTCCAGCACTTTATGGTCTGCTCCCATAATGACGACGTTGGCCGCAGTCAGCTGGGTGTCTGTATCGAGATCGTTATGCGGCGCATCGTTAATGAATCGTTTGTACAGCTTCGTACCGGAGTCATATTCATAAGTTACCCGATAATTATTAAGTTGAAATTTAACCTCGACCTGCCCGGCCGGCAATCCTTCTCCCGGGTCCTCTTCATTGCGGAATGGATAGGTCGGAACTGCCTCCTCTTGCTCGGTTGCATAACCCCGTTTAACCGCTCCCTCCAGCAGCTGCTCCAAATTGGTATACAGGTTATGAGGCGCCTTCCGCGATTTATCCCGCCAGAAATATGCACCAGCATTCGTAATTTCGTCGAGATCCTCCTTGCGCTGCTGCTGAAGTATGGCAAACGCGTCATTACTGGCTCCCGCATGGACAGTCACGGCGTGATGGCTTTCACCAAGATCAATCATATAAGGGCGTATGCTGCGCACCGGCCCGATCCGGGTTGCCTCGTCACCGCTTTGATAAATGGCGATCATCCGGGTCACCCCGCCCTCCGCCAGAACTTCATACACGATATCCGCTTGTCCCAAGCCGGATTGCGGCCTGGCGGCCGGGGCGTTATTAATCATTACTGCGAACGGCCTCCGGGTAATCGGCTCTTCTACCGGCAGACCGGTCAGCGGCGCCTTAAAGACTACGGGCGGTTCCTCTACAACCGGCTCCTCCATTTGCACAGGGATGTCCTCTATCTGGCCCCCGCCTATGACGGCAGCTTTCCCTTGCCCGCAAGCAGGTATAATAAATAAGCTAGACAACAATAAGAGCAGCAGCGCATGCTTTGATCGTTTCAATCCATTTGAGCATTTCAAAATCATATCCTCCGAGCACCATGTTTTTCCTCATATTATACGCTGATTGTCCATATGTCGAAAAGACTTTAGCCAAAGAAAAACAGTGCCGTTGTTTACGGCACTGCGCTTGAGAGTCCTGCGGATATGATTTTTCCTGTATCAGACGCCTTGCTATATCATCCAGTGCTGCCAGTCGCTCTGAACAGCTTCCAGCTGATTCAGCCACTCCTTCGTCTTCAGCAGCAATTGACTGCGATGCTCGCCAGAGGAGTAGGTGTGGTCAGCCTGAAAAATAATTTCCTTATCGCAGCGGCCTTCCGGACGCATCCAGAATACCTTCTGGAACAGGAACGCATAATCGACAGGGATTGCATCATCAGAAGTGCCGTGAACAACAAGCACGTCCCCGCTAAACTTAATCGCTTCCTGGAACGGCTGATAGGTGCCAAGCGAGTCAAAGAACACCGGACTGAATCCGTAACCGAGATAGTCGGCGACACCTTTCTCCTGCGCTTCATCGTAGACGTTCCGGCCCGTAATTTTAACGATGTCATTGAAAGGATAGCCGACAGAAGACCACAGAATAAGCTTCTTGACGCGGCGGTCGCGTACGGCGGTAAGAAGTGCGATTGCGCCTCCGAGGCTGTGCCCGATAAGAATGACCCGCGTGGGATCAATGTCCCCGCAGCTCAATCCGTAATCCAGAACCGTGCGCGTCTGGGCGATCATGGAGTCGATGCCTTCCTGTCCGTACTCTCCGCTGCTCTCTCCGCAGCCGATATAATCGAACCGGACAACTAGATTGCCCTCGGAAGCGAGCTCACGGGCCGCCTTTACGAACAAGCGGTCCACGCCAATCCGGCTGCCGACGAATCCATGGCAGATGATGATCAGCGGCACGCGGTCCTTGCAGCGCCCCTCTCTCTTAACCGTCTCGCCTGGGTAATGAATACTGGCCGTTATTTTCTCTTCTCCATGGTTAATCACGATTTGCCGTTCCATCCGCTCAAGCCTCCCTTTATGCCACGCAATATATCAATTAATCCGATAAGTTTAATATGAATTATAAACTTATCTTAGCATCTCAGGAGGCTGAGTGTCAATCGTTTCCTGAATTAATCATAATACTGCCGAAAATAATTCTGGGTCAACTCCTGGCCTTCGCTGGAGCCGCCCCCCGGTATGTCCCCGGCAAGCCATGGCTCATCGTCCTGCAACGGCTGCTCCTGAGCCGCGAATTCCTCCTCGGCATCAATCTCCGTCACTTCTTCAAGACTGCCCCTCGATTGGCTATTCAGCAAATATTTCCGAGTCAGCTCCGAGTGGAACTTTCCCATGGCTGTGCACCTCGCTTCTTGTAATCTCGGAAGAAATGCCGCTCATTTCTTCCTGCTTTATAGTGTTGGAGGGACGGCGTATTTTTATTCCAGCTCCTCCGGTGATTCTCCAGACTCACTCCGGCGACACTTCCGAGGACCCTTGCGGGAGACGTGAAATATACAGTATACTACTGGAGAAAATCGGTAATTCACATACAGAATTGGGAGATTGCATAATTAGCCAATCCGCCTGGAAGGAGAGATTCATGTACATTCACGAAATGATCAGAGAGACGAATCAATTAAGAGGGCAGATGTCCCCGGCTAATGAGGCTTATTTCGGAGAAATGGTGATGTATTTCCGCTCCGGTTCCAGTTCGCTGACGGAGGCGAAGGGTGAAGAAGTTCTTCTAGAGCTGGCCCGGCGCATTATTAAAAATCAAGAAAAGAATATTTCCGCTGCCGAATTATTCGGCGACGATCCAAGAGCTTACTGCGAGCAGCTTGCGGATGACGTCATGATGAAAAAGCCGCGAACCTTGAAGGAAAAAATCAAATATTATACGATGATTCCCTGGGTCGCTCTGACTTGGGTATTCTTTATTTACATGCTCACTGGCTTCTTCAGCAAATGGTTTGGCGGAGAACTGGAATACACCCGGATCAGCACAGCTTCGCTGCTTGTCATCGCCGTTCTCTCGATCGCGCTTGTCGAAGGGGTTACCCGGTATCTCGGCCCGGGAACGAAGCGCAAAGCAGGACAAGAGCAAGAGCAGGAGCATTCCAAGCTCCAGCCAGCGAAATTCGACCCGAAGACACTCGGGGTTTATATCGGAATTGCCGCAGCCGTGGGCGTAGTCGGCCTTGGGTTAAACTGGCTGCTGCCCGCCTTCACCGTCTCGCCTTGGGACAGCCTTATCATTTTCATGATTGGCATTATCGGCCATAAGCTGATTTTTGGCCGAAAGAGCAAGCCTTAATACCATTCTACTGGGCATAGTACACACAAAGGGGCCAAGCAGCATATCCTGCTTGGCCTTTAAGCCGCCGTTCATATCACAGACATCCATCGCGACGAGCAGCATGAAATCATTATTATCCTGACCACGGGCTACGGAACAGGAATGAACGAACAGGAAATCCATGTGCTGAACAAGGAGGACTTGTCTGAGCTATCGCTTGAAGACCCTCTTCAGGCCATTAAAGACCAGGTAACCTCTGATGTCCAGCATGAGCAGAACCAAGTCAGGGTCATCGTGACGACAGACACCGATCAGGTGGAACAAAACTACCTCGAGTCGGATGCGGTACTCTGGAATGAGGAGGTTTCGTTCGGCTCGGTCATCGGATACAGCGCTGCCGACGGCGTAATTACCGCTACTGTCCCGGGAAGCGTCTCCCCCGCAGCGTTTGCCGTAAACGCCATCCTGGAATACGGATCGGATCTCAGAGTTAGATCGATCAGCCTAGAGCCCATCGAGTAAATGCGAATGGGCTCTTCTATATTTCAACCTTCTTGCTCAATAAATAGTTGATCAGCAGCAGCATCAAGGCAAACATGGCTCCATCAAACAGCAGCTGCCCTATCTGCAGCATCGGCGCGCTCGACATGACCTGGGCGTTAATGGAATCATTGGAGGATTCTATAACACCTATGCTAAACAGCTTCGCGTCAAATCCGCCGAACAGCGCGCTCTCTACAAGGCTTAATACATATTGAATTACGAAAAATGCTATGATCCCCACCCATGTGCCGGCTTTGCCGCGCAGGCTGACGCTGGCCCCGATCGTCATCGACAAGAGGATCATTAGCATCAAATAGGTGAGCGTCCAGAAGATGGCGAAGATGAATTTAAACAATTCCAGCAGGCTGGTTACCATTATTTCCTCCGGCCACACCGGGGTCGAATGGACCAAACTAACATAAATATAATAGTGGAGCAAGGCGATTCCCGCTAACACCGCAGTAAACAGCCACCACAGCACGATGCTGGATACGGCCGTCCAGACCGGACGAACCGGCAGCAGCCTGCGGCTATAAGCCTTTATATTATTATCGAACGTCTTGGAGGCGATGATGATTAGAATGATCCCGGTCATCGTATACAACATAAAGGAGAGGACAAATATGATCGACTGCTCCCAACCCCTGACATTGCCTACGACCCCGATGACGATTTGCAGAAAAACCAGCACAGCGAGCAGCCCCAGCGACAAATTCGCATTTCGCTTCCAATCGTACTTAAGCAGCTTCAACATTACGCATACACCTCTTTGAACATGTCATCCACGCTTTTTCCATACTTCATCCGCAGCTCCTCTACTTCCTGCTGCATCACTATTTCACCCTCGCGAATAAAGATCACTTCATCAAAAATCCGTTCGATATCCCGCACGAGATGGGTAGAGATCAGCAGACTGCTGTCCTCGTTATAGAATTCCACGATCGCATCAAGAATTTTATCCCGGGCTACCGGGTCCACCCCACCGATCGGCTCATCCAGCAAGTACAGCTTGGCATTTCTAGATAAAGTTAAGGTCAGATGCAGCCGCTCGTTCATCCCTTTGGACAAGGAGGTGATTCGCTCCTTTTCATTCAGGTTCATGAAGTCGAGCATCCGGCGCGCCTTCTCTTCGTCAAAATCATGATAGAAATCCTGATAAAACCTTACTGCATCACGGACCTTCATCCAGGATTCCGTCAACGGCTGATCCGGCATAAAGGACACGTCCGATTTCGTCTTCAGACCGACGGGAGTCCCAAGAACCGCAGCCGTTCCCTGCGACGCCTGGATCAGACCGGCCGCAACTTTCATAATCGTGCTTTTGCCGCTCCCGTTCGTTCCCAAAAGGCCTACGATTTTACCAACCCCGACGGTGAATGACACCTCGTGCAATGCTTTTTTGGAACCATAGGATTTGGATACACTTTGAAATTCCAGTATATTTTCCACTATACTCGTTCCCCTTCTCATACTGATGATTCAATACTGATGATCCTGCCTAGCAATACTAACCGTTTGATCGATTTGATTCGTTTGCCCCGTCTTGAACTGCTTCAGCAACGATCGAAGCGATATCCTCACTCGAGAATCCGAGCTCCTGCATTCCATGAATGAATCGTTCCAGCAAATCTCCGGCCATTTCCTTTTTGATCCTCATAATTTTCGATTCCTCACTTGTCACGTATCTTCCTAACCCTCTTCTAGTCTCTACAATCGCTTCCCGCTCCAGCTCCTGGAACGTCCGCTGCACGGTATTCGGATTGATTTGCAGCTCCACAGCAAGCTCTCGGACCGACGGAATTTTGTCTCCCGCCTTCAGCTTGCCCGTCACAATTTCTCTTTTGATATAGTCCATGATCTGCAAATAAATCGGCAAGTTATTATCAAATTCAATACTCACAATGTGTCGTACCCCTTTCCGCCCTATCCCATGGGGCTATGCCCCTTAGGCGACATCACGCTTCTTAAACGTAACAAAGCTGGCCCCGAGAAACAAGAACATGTAAACAGCCAATACGATGAGCGAAAAAGCCATAGTCATCCCCTCAAATGGCGGCCGGCCATTTGCATATACCGACAAATCGGCATTCGTGAACAGCAGATATTTCACGAACGAATATTTGGACAGCAGGGCAACGACGAGCCCTTCCAGCATCAGCAGCGTCATACCGATGCCAATCGTCGCTCCGCTCGACCGGGTTAGCGTCCCGAACATAAACGCGGCGGTCACATAAATGGCCATGAATGCAGCGTGGTACAGAGTGGCGCTGAACAGATTGCCGAACCCGGCCATGTCTGAGAAGCCGAACATTACGCTGCCAGTGACCAGACCGACGATTAGTGCGAACAGGGTTAGCGATAATGAATACAGCAGCACGATCGCATACTTGGAAGCCAGAATTTTGCTGCGGCTTACCGAACGGATCAACAGCAGCTTGATCGTTCCGCCGCTGAACTCCTTGGAGACGACGCCCGCCGTGCAGATGATGCTAAGCATCACAAGGAATTGTCCAAGACCATTCTTCGAGATAACCGCCTGCGCAAACTGCGGAGCCGTCAGGACGCTTTGCAATCCGCCCATAAATTGCGTCATATAAGCCAAGAAAATAATGAAGGCTGCTATAATCGCATATGGCACGAAGAAGCTGCGCTTCTTGAACATTTTGAGCCATTCATTCCACACTAATTTACCAAAGCTACGCAATGTAATTTCCTCCCGTCCATTTAAGGAATTCGTCTTCCAGCGATTCCCGGCTCTCTTCCATGCGGTACAGCCCGATCCGCTCCTCGCCCAGTGCCTGTACCATGCGAGGTATATAATGTTCCCGAACGGTAACCGTGATTTCCCTGCTCTCCGGCGCTATGCCAGTGATAATAACTTCCTCCATCCGCTGCAGTCTTTCCTTAGCCCGCACGGCATCATCAACCCGGAGCTTCAGTTTGGCGTACTCTGTTTCACTTTGATGCTCTTCCAGGCTTCGCACCGTCACGAGCTCGCCCTGCTGGATGACAATGACCCGGCTGCACATCAGCTCCATCTCCGACAGCAAATGGCTGGAGACCAGAATCGCGATCCCCTCATCCCGGGCGATTTGCTTCAAATAATCCCGCATTTCCCGAATGCCTGCCGGATCCAGGCCGTTCGTCGGCTCATCCAGGATAAGGATCGAAGGCCGGTGCAGCAGCGCCTGCGCAATGCCAAGCCGCTGGCGCATGCCGAGCGAGTATGCCTTTACCCTCATATGCAGCGCCTGCTCGAGCCCGACGAGCTTCGCCACTTCCATGATCCGTTCCTCGGTAATCCCCTCCGCCATCCGCTGATACTGCTTCAAATTATCATAGCCGCTCATATGCCGGTAGAACTCCGGATTCTCAATGATCCCGCCGATATGGGCAATCGCCTCGGTGAAATTCCGGCGAATGCTCTTATCCATGACAAAAATATCGCCCTCGCTCATGGAAATTAACCCGACGATCATCCGAAGCGTCGTCGTCTTGCCCGCTCCGTTAGGACCCAGCAGCCCCACGATTTCACCTTTATGAATATCGAAGGACAATCGATTCACGAGCAGCTTGCCTCCGATTTTCTTGCTGACCTGGTTCACCGAAAGCACCGTAGGATATGTCTTTAGTTCGTGTATGCTCATAATCCCACTCCTTTGTACTAGTGTTATAGTTGAATAGTACACTAGTGATAAACTACTGTAAAGCCCCTTTTTAATTTTTAACAAAAAAATACGCCGGAGAGTTGTACCTCTCCAGCGCATAAATCGATTATTTCACCTTCATTTGATCGCGGTACTGCTTCGGGGTCATGTTTTCGAACCTTTTGAACATGCGGATAAAATAGCTCGTCGTCTGCAATCCAATTTGCTCCGAAATGGCGTCCAGGCTCAGACTGGAGCCTTCCAGCAGCTCCTTGGCCTTTTTCATGCGAAGTCGGGTGACATAATCGATGAAGGTGACACCGGCTTCCTCCTTGAATAGCACGCTGAAATAGCTTGGATTGAGATGAACCTGCTGGGCCACATCCTTGATCGTCAGCACATCGGAAATATGCTCGTCGATGTATTGAACCGCTTTGATCACATACTCGTTGCTCGTATGCAGGCTAAGCGGGTCTTGATTCTGGCTCGTCTGGCCTTGCCATCCATTTGCCGCAACCGCTTCGCTTAGCTCAAGCTGACCGAAATGCTGCTGCAGGCGCTTCCTTCGCTCTTTCGCCAGACGGGCCTTGTTTAGCGCCTTCTCGGCCATCTTGATGAGCTCGGATTGCTGCACCGGCTTCAGCAGGTAATCGATCGCTCCCAGCCGCAGGCCCTGCTGGGCGTATTCGAATTCCGCGAACCCGGTAAGCAGGACGGCTGCGATCTCGTTTTTCTCCCTTCGCAGCGCCTCCAGCAGTTCAATACCCGTCATAAGGGGCATGCGGATATCGGTGATGAGCAGATCATATTCCCGCTCCCGCAGCATGTTCAGCGCCTGCTGCCCGTTCTCCGCGGCGGCGATGTCGATCTTGCCGTCTCCCCATTGCTGCAGCGTGTAGGACACGCCCATTCTCGTGTTGTATTCGTCATCAACGACTAGGATCGCCGGTATGCTCATCTCAATCCACCTCCTCCTGAACCTGCTCGGCAGGAATCCTCACCTCAACAACGGTGCCTCCATTTTGCCGGCTTTCGATGCGAATGCCGTAATCGGGGCCGTAATGGAACTGAATCAGCTTGCTGACATTGAACATGCCAATGCCTTTGCCGCTGGACATAAACGCCACATTCATATCATTCTGCAGCCTTTCCCGAACGTCCGCCAGCTCGGCTTCACTCATGCCGACACCATTATCGGCGATGAGGAACGAGACAATCCCGTCACGCTCGCGAATCGTGAGCTCAATGATTCCTCCGCTTTCTAGCGGTTCAATGCCATGAACAATCGCATTCTCAATCAGCGGCTGAATCGTCAGCTTCGGAATTTTCAGCCCATGCACGGCCGGGTCGTCATGAATGTGGACCTGCAGCCGTTCATGCCAGCGCATCTTCATAATATAGACGTAGCGCTTGATCTGCTCCAGCTCCTCGGCCACAGTAACGAAGCCGTCCTCCCCGCTCGATTGAATACTGTAGCGGAACATATCGGCAAGCCGGATGACCATCTGGGCCAACTCGTCATCCCCTTTGCGGATATGGGCCCAGTATAGCGAATCCAGCGTATTGAACAGGAAATGCGGGTGAATTTGCGAATGCAGCGCTTTGATTTCGCTTTTGCTTTTGATCAGCTCTTTCTCATAAACCGACTTGATCAAATGGTTGATCTCCCGGACCATTTGATTATATTTCACGTTGAGCAGATTAACCTCACGATTGAAGTACGTCTCCGGATTCTCCTGCGGGTTCCCGCCTTTGCCCTTTTGCATCACCCTCGTCAGCCTTTTGATTGGCGACGTAATCAACAAAGACAGGTAATAGGAGAGGACCGCGAATACGACGATGCTGAGAACGCTGGCCCAGATGAGCACATCCTGCAGAAAATGGATTTCCTCCGTCAGAGCCGTCTTCAGAACCATAATCTCCAGCTGCCAATCGGTCGTTTTGATCTTCCGCTGCACAGTGACATACTCCGCCTTGTTGATAGCATCCCCCTCCGGGGAATCAGATGAAGCCGCAGCGCCTTCAGTTCCCGCCAGCGATATCTCGTTGCCATCGGCATCGATCAGCCGCATGATGCTTCCCCTCGCTTTTGCGACATCCCTGCTGATGAAGTCAACAAGGGAGGGCTTGATGCGAATGACCAAATATCCCCCGTTCTGGTAGTCCAGCTTCTCCACCTTGACCCGCCGGACCGCCAGCAAATCCGCCGGATTCTGGGGGTCGCGGCCTATCCAGATCATCGCGCCAACCTGGTGAGCTTCATTCGCCTCCCGTACGTATCGTTCACCGACCCGGGCAGCAATATTCTGCTCGACAATCGGGTAAAGGCTGTTCTCCTCAGAGAACAGCTCGATTTCCCGGATCGTCTCCGAATATGCTGTTTTATCGATCAGAATTTTTCGCAGCTGCATTTTCTCGTCATAGGTTGTAGTTTCGCCCCGCAGTTCATCGGCAAGCTGATCCTGGACCCGCTCATCCATTGCAAGCTGCAAAGTCAGAACATTGATTTCGCTCAGCAGCGATTCCAGCCGTCCGCTGGCCTGCTCCGCAATTTCATCGATATAGCGGGAGGCGTTCTCCTTCTGCACCTTTGACAGCAAATAATAGAGGCTGCTGACCGTTAATGACAACACGATAATCATCATGACGATGAACCCGACGAAAATCTGGCCTCGCGTCTTGTCCAAACCCATCTTGCTCAGCAGCCTCATTTTTATTGCCTCCTGACTGGTCTAAGGGGTATAGCTGAAGCGGGCAGCCTGCCCGCTTACAACTTCGGATAAATCATTACCTTGATGCTCGTTTCCTTCTCGGTGCGCGCGACTTCGACCGCTTCTTTAATATCCTTAAGCTCATATTTATGCGTAATGACCTGTTCGATATCAATATCGGATTTGCTTAGAGCCTGAATAGCCGACGGATACGTGTTGGCGTAACGGAACAATCCGTATACATCGATCTCCCCGTCGATGATCGTGTTGATATCGACCGGGATTTCCGACGCTGCCGGCATGCCGACCAGCACAACCCGCCCGCCGCGGTTGACGGCACCGAAGGCATCCGCGATGGCCCGCCCGTTACCGGACGATTCCACGACGACCGTCACACCTTGTCCGCCGGTCAGCTCTGCGAGCCGCTCCTTCAAATTTTCCTTCGAAGGATCGATGACCGCGGTAACGCCCATTTTGAGCGCGAGCTCCTGCCGGAACGGAACGACGTCCGTCGCATAAATTTCCGTGACGCCGTAAATTTTCGCAGCCTGAATCGCCAGGAGTCCGATCGGGCCGAGTCCTGTCACAAGCATCCGATCCGCCGGACTGACCTTGCCGCGAATCATCGCGTGCATGCCCACCGACAGCGGCTCCAGCAAAGCCCCCTGCTCAAAGCTCATCTCATCCGGCAGCCGGAACAGAAAGTCGCTGCGCACGGCAACGTATTCCGCCCAGGCTCCATCCACCGGAGGAGTGGCCATGAAGACGACGTCCGGGCATAAATTATAGCGCCCCGATTTGCAGTATTCGCAGCGCCCGCAAGCCACTCCCGGCTCTACGGCGACCCGGTCGCCGACGGAGACGTTCGCTACCTTCGCTCCGATCTGCACCACTTCCCCGGCCAGCTCATGGCCAAGAATGATCGGCTTTTCTACGACATAACGGCCGATCCGCCCATGCTCGTAATAATGGACATCGGAGCCGCATACCCCGATACAGTACACTTTCACCAATGCCTCATCCTCTTTAATACTTGGAACCGGCACCTGTTTGATTTCGATATCCATCGGTTTGTTCAGTACAGCTGCATCCATTACATTCGGTATATTGTTCGACATAGTCAGCTCTCCCTTAGCCTAAAATTCTGCCTATCCGGCTCTCCAATAGCAAATCCTGTTCGGATCTATTTCTCGTCTACCTTAGCTAACCGGCCACAGCTTGATATCTACTCGTCCAGCTCACGGTATGTGAAATAATCGAAATCGGCATGGAGCTGGCGGCCGCTCAAATCCTGAGCGCATATGCCGATAAAAGCTCCGGTAAAGCCCTGATCGAGGGCAATGCCGTCCTTGACCAGCTCCGCGTTCTCGTCCGAGAGCTTGGTCGCGTCCATTTCTCCGCCAATTGCGAGCCACTCTTCCCCGTCGCGGGAATAATAGAAGCGCAGCGACTCGTAGCGAATGACTGCTTTCATATAGCAGCGCTCCCAGCCTTCGATGGAGACCGGCGCCTCCAGAGGTTCGTCGTAGACGCCGCGGTCGCTCAACATAATGCCTAGGCATTTGCCCAATTGTTCATCATGGCTGATCTGTAAGTAATAATAATTTTTCGTATTGTAGTAATAGATCAGACCGGCCATCTGCTGGTAGGTGTCAGGTGCAAATTCAACGACGGTCTCCGCTTCCACGAGAAAAGACTGCTGCCGGCGCGCCACCAGACTTTGGCGGTGATGCGAATACAGCGACTCCCGGCCTCTCAGCCGCAAATAACCCGGGCGCTCCTTCAGCGACGCCCATGCTTCAGCAAGCGGCTCGCGCAGTGTGCTGAAATGGCGGCTGATCCCCCCATCGTCGAAATGCTCGGTCTCCGGCTCTGGCGCAAAAGGATGCTCCGGCAGGCTCGGCCCCGCCACCTGAACCTGCGGCTCATGATCGCCCGTCGTCAGGCGCAGCCAGCCGTCCTCCGACCATTCCACCTTCTGAATGGCCGTCTCGCGGCCGAGCGTGCAGCACATCGATGGCCGCAGCGGCCGTCCGCACAGATGCACGACATACAGCTCGCCATGCTGCGTCTCCACCAGGCTGCCATGGCCTGCCCGCTGCAGCGCCGCTTCCGGGCGATCCGCCGAGGTCAGCAGCGGACCGTTCGGGTCGGCCTCGTAAGTGCCGAGCAGCGTAGCCGAACGCGCCATCGTGATGGCATGGCCGTACCGGGTTCCGCCTTCCGCTGTCATCAGATGATAATAGCCGTTGGCCTTATAAATATGCGGACCTTCCGTCAAACCCAGCGGTGTTCCCCGGAAAATATTGTGGATCGGCCCAACCAGCCGCTGCTCCTCTTCCGAATATTGCTGAATGACGATGCCGCCGAAGTGGTTTTTCCCTTTGCGGTGATCCCAGACCATGTTAAGCACCCATTTTGTGCCGTCCTCTTCATGGTACATCGATGGATCGAAGCCGCTGCTGTTCAGGTAGACCGGCTCCGACCATGGGCCGCGGATATCCTTCGCTGTAACCAGGTAGTTATGCGTATCCTTGAACGGCCCCATATGGCTTTTGACATCGGTATATATTAAATAATATGTTCCATCATGATAGCTTAGGCAAGGCGCCCATACTCCGCCGGAGTCGGGATTCCCCATCATATCAAGCTGGCTCGTCCGGCTCAGCGGATGACCGATGAGCTGCCAATTTTTTAAATCCCGGGAATGATGGATCTGGACCCCCGGGAACCATTCAAACGTTGAAGTCGCGATATAGTAATCATCGCCGACCCGAATGATCGATGGATCCGGGTTAAATCCTCTCAAAATCGGATTGATAATTTCAGACACCACATTTTCCTCCACTTCGTTCTAGTTGTCTGCATCCCTGCAGCTTTCACGGTACAACTTCTTCTTGGAAATCTATAAGTTGAACGTTTGAGATGGATGTGGGCAAGTACGAAAAATGTTGTGCCTACGATCGCTGTTTCTCCCAGATTTCTTGAATGATATGGATTCATAAGAGGGAGAAAACAGGGGCTCAAAGGCGACCCCGAGCGGATGCTCCCGAGGCAGCCTCAAAGCGGTCACAAGCTTATGCGCCCAGAGCAGCTTTCTTTCAGGAAGCTTTCACTCTTCGGAACCATTTTTCTCCCCTGCCTGCATCCATTCTTTAGTTCAACTTATAGTTTCGCCGCCCTTACTTAATCTTCGCCAATTCTTCCTTCACATCATTGCTGCTCTGGCCGACGATGGCGCCCATCAGATCCAGGAATTGATCAGCCCGTCTCGCATCAAGCGTCTGGTCGTAGTAGCCGAAGAAGCCTTCCAGATTGTCACTGATCGACTTATCGTATTCATAAGCGAGCGGATGCATCTTGGAATCGTCGAGGCCAGGATTTTTCATCGGGCTGATGTTAGCGCCTTCGTAAATTTCCTTTCTCTGCTCCGGGCTGGACAGGAAACGAATCGCGGTATAAGCCGCGTCCTGATCCGCCTTGGACGAGATCGCCATGCCTACGCCGAAGCCGCCTTGATACACGTTGATGCTGCCTTGGCCGCCATCGACCGCAGGGAACGGCACGAAACCTACCTTCTCCGCAAACTCATCGTTCAAAAACGCTTCCATCGCCCATTCTCCCTGCAAATACATCGCCGCACGTTCGTTAACGAACAGCGATTCCGCAGCGGCATAATCAAGTCCCAGGAATCCGTTTACAAATCCCTTTCTGTCAATGGCCAGCTCTCTTAGCATCTCCCCGGCTTGTACGAAGCTGTCCTGCGTGAAATCGGCTTCCCCGTTTTTGGCCTTCTCGAACGGCTCCGTTCCACCGACCCGCTGAGCCAGATAAGAGAACCAGTGCAGCATCGGCCAGCGTTCCTTGCCGGCGATCGTAATCGGCGTAATATCCTTCGCGTTCAACTGATCTACCACACTTAAAAGTTCATCATACGTCGCAGGCGGAGTCAAGCCATTCTCAGCGAATATCTCTTTATTATACCAGAGCGATACGCCGCTGAATAAGACAGGAATGGCATAGGTCTTATCTTCATAGGTGAACGTATCAAGTCCGCCCGGCAGCACGTTATCTTTAAACTCCGCGTCCTGGGCCAGCTTGTCCGTAATATCGCCCAGCATATTGGTGGACACCAGCGTATCGAACGTTTCCCCGCTCCAGTACGTAATGATGTCCGGCAGCTGATTGCCCGCAATCGCCACCTTCATTTTCGTTTTCAACGCCTCGTCCTCAAAAAATTCCGCCGTCAAATGAATATCCGGATGCGTATCATTGAATTCCTTGATCGACTTCTCGATCGTGTCCCGGCTGCGCGTCTCCATGCTCCACATTGTCAATTCCTTAACGCCTGCCTGTTTCTTGCTCTCCCCTTGGTTGGAGCATGCCGTAACGGTAAGCAACACGGCAAGCATCACTACTGCGAATGCCTTCTTCATTGGTGTTCCCCCTCGATTTGTCATGTTTATTATAAACCCCAGCCTGTCCCTGCACCTAGCCCTTGACGGAGCCAGCCACAACCCCTTTGTGAACGTACTTTTGCAGGAACATGTACAGCATAAGGATCGGGGCTGTAGTTATAACTAATGCCGCGCTGATCAGTGAATAGTCTGCGCTAAAGTTGCCTTTGAACATCATCAGTCCGATCGGCAGCGTTTTCAAAGATTCCTTGGAAATCATTACTAACGGAAAGACGAAATCATTCATAATGTTGAAAAAAGAAACGATCGTCACCGTAGCCAGCACTGGCTTGGCTAAAGGAAAGTATACGCGGAAGAAGCTCTGGTAAATGCCGCAGCCGTCCACGGTTGCCGCCTCCTCGATCTCCCTTGGCACCTCCCGGAAAAATCCATAGGACAGAAATACCGCCACCGGCAGGTTAAATGCAATGTATGGAAAAAATAGCGCCCAAAACGTATCGTAAGTGCCGATCCGGTTCGAGATCATGAACAGCGGAATCAGCGTGCTGTGCACAGGAATGAGCATGCCTAGAAAGAACATTCCCAGCAGCAGGCCGGAGCCTTTGAAAGGACGGGCCGCAAAATAAAATCCGATCAAGGTCGCCACGATCAGCAGACCGATCACAGAGAACAGCGTAATGTACAAGCTGTTGAACAAATAGCCGCCGATTCCTTCGCTCCAGGCTTTGGCGAAATTGTCGAACCGCCATTCCGACGGCAATCCCCACGGATTCGCGAAATACTCCTTGTTGCTCTTAAAGGATGAGATGACCATCCAAACAAACGGATATCCCGTAAACACCAGGTGAGTCAGCAGGATAGCGTACAACAGGGATTTCACAGCGATTTTCCGGCCAAAAAAGCGTCGTTCGCTGCTCACTCCCGTAGTTTTCGGCTGTTGACGATGTGCTGCCGCATGTGCTCTAAGCAAGATGACCCTCTCCTTTCTTTAGGATGATGAAATTCATTCATAAGCATCTTCAGCCAACGTTTCAGCTTCCTCCGCCTATGTTTTTTATTGGAATTTAGCGCTGCCCTTGTTTAGCAATTTGAAAATGATCAACGCCAGGAACAGCCCGAACAGCAGCAGGAAGGTCGATATGGCGCTTCCATACCCATAATCCATCAGCTTGAAGGCGTTCTTCATCATGTAGCTGGCAATGACCTCGCTGGAGTTGTTAGGTCCGCCGCCCGTCATAATATAGATGAGGTCAAAATACTTCAGCGAGTTGATGACACAGTTCAGCACCGTGAACGTAATCGTTCCCCAAATGAGCGGAATCTGAATGTTGAATACGATTCTCCATTCACTGGCCCCTTCAACCCGCGCGGCCTCAAGCACTTCGTCGGATATGTTCTGCAGCGCCGCGAAATATACGACAACATAGAAGCCGATAAACTGCCAGGCAACGACCGCAATAACCGAAGCCAGCGCCGTCCCCGTCTCTCCAAGCCAGGCATGTGTCCAGCTCTGCAGGCCAAGCTTGATCAGCAGGTTGTTCAGCAGGCCGAAGTTTGGATCATAAATTTGCGCCCACAGGATGCCCAGCACCGCGGTCGACAGCATCACGGGCGTAAAATAGATCGTTTTCATAAAATTGGAGCCTCTGAGTTTGTAGCCGAGCAGAATCGCCAGAAACAGCCCGACCGGCAGTTGGATCAGCAATGCCCCCAACGTGAGGTACAGCGAATTTTTTAACGAAATCCATAACACTGGATCCTGAAACAACCGCGTATAATTGTCCATTCCGGTAAAAATCATGGCCGATATCGCATCCCATTGAAACAAGCTGTAATACATGCTCATCCCGATAGGAACAATGATAATCGCAGCAAAAATCAACAGCGCAGGCCCCATAAAAAAGGCTCCGCTCGTCAGCCGCTTCAAGCCCGTCTCTCTCATTGCAGCTCTCCCCTTTCTCATCGCAATTGTCCTGCTTTCGTTCAAGAACCGTTCCCTAGATCACTGGCGAAGAGTTCATCGCATCTGTCGTGTACAGCTGCCCGGCTCCTCTCGTGAACCGCATCGCGCGACGCTCCCACCATGAGGGTGTTGGCTGCACAGCTTTCGCGCGCTACGACCCTCCAACTGGTGGTGTTGCGCCGCATTGCCTTAAAGCCCTCCGCCCAGCGGTGGGGTTGCGCTGCATGCCTGCCAAACCTGGGGAACTTTCAGCGCGGCGTTGAGCTATATAGCCTTTCGAACCCCGGGAACCTCCGGAGCACGGTGCTTGACATCTCATAACAGCGCTAAGCCACCCACACACACGCAATCTGTATACGCTTACAGGAACAATTGTAGCAATTGTTCCATCGCTTGTTATGGCACGACGATTAGTTAAAATAGGACATCGATTGGGTTCTTCTCTCGCTCAGCTTGTAGATTGCTGCGCTGTCATTGAGCGTTCCGTTGAGTGCAGCCGCATGGATAGGAACAAGTACAGGGGTAAGGCCGCATGGATAGGAACAAGTACAGGGGTAAGTAAGTATAGTGCAAATATAGGGGCGAGACCTTATGGACACCATAGACGCTATCTGTGACAAAACTGCTCATAACCGTACCTAACGGACACAGAAGACCCTATTCGCTAAAAATCACCGGCCAAAGCAACCTTTCTGGCTGTATAAGGTCTCTCAGGTCCGTTAGCCTGTGTTTGTACTCGATTTTGCGACAATAGCGGCTCCTCGGTCCGTTAGCAACTTGCTGACAACCCAAAAAAGCAGCCCATCCAGCTCAATGAACTGTAACCTATTTCATAAATCCGGTCACAATTCACTTTGGCCGCTGTAGGCTGCCTTTAATTTGCAACAACTTTTTAAACTCAAACAGGCTGCTGAGTGCCGTAGTCTAATCGACAATTGCCGGTTTATCCGGGTTTCTCAGAAATTGGAACATCATCTTGATCTGCTCCTCTGTGTTTCTTTGGAGGGATAGCTTCGGAAGCTGAGTTTCCTCAAAAAAGGCTACGCCGCTCGTCTCAAGCCCCTCTGCGGCTTCACCGCCGACAATTTCGCATTGAATGAAAAATTTATAGACGTGATACGGCTCTGGCGGGTGACCATGGAATTTTTTATCCAGAACAGCGAGCAAACGAACCGGTACCGCTTCGTAGCCGGACTCTTCCTTGATTTCCTTCACCGCCACTTCAGTAGGAGACAGCCCGATATCCCCCCAGCCTCCAGGCAATGCCCAGTCGCCGTCATGCTTCTCCTGTACGAGCAATATTTGGTTATCCTTGAACACAACGCCGCGAATATCCACCTTGGGCGTTGCATATCCGCGCTCATTGGCGAATGACAGCTCAATAATCTCCCGGTCCACCTTGGTATAGCTGTTCATAATGTCTATGCTGATTTCCCGAAGAGCCTCATAACGTTCCACATCGTAGACATCCTTCGTATAGGCAAGCCCGGTCTGAGCAAGCGCCTGAATTTGCTTCGCCCATTCCAGCCATTTTGGATCCATGCCCATCTGCACCGACCTCCGTTCTACAACCAGATTATTCCGCCAATTCAAATTCATATCTCAAAATAAACTCGAAATCAAACTCAAGCTCAAATTCAAGCTCAAATTCAAGCTCAAATTCAAGCTCAAATCAACAAATTAAACAAATTCAAATCCCGGTTCAGCTCCGTATAGGTAATCCCCTTTGCTTTCATGCGGCCGATCAAGGCTTCATAATCCGCCGGGTCGCTCAGCTCGATGCCCACTAATGCCGGCCCGTTCTCCTTATTATGCTTCTTCGTATACTCGAACCGGGTAATGTCATCGTTTGGCCCCAGCACGTCCTGCAGAAATTCACGCAGCGCTCCGGCACGCTGAGGGAAGTTCACCATGAAATAATGCTTCAATCCTTCATAAATAAGCGAGCGCTCCTTCATTTCCTGCATGCGGTCGATATCATTATTGCCGCCGCTGATGACGCAGACGACCGTTTTGCCGCGGATTTCGTCCTTATACATATCCAGCGCGGACACCGACAGCGCTCCGGCAGGCTCCACTACGATCGCACTATCATTGTATAAATCGAGAATCGTTGTGCAGGCTTTGCCTTCCGGCACCTTAACGATATCGTCCAGCAGCTCGGCGCAAATGTGATAGTTCAAATCACCGACCCGCTTCACGGCTGCACCGTCTACGAACTTATCAATCGTCTCTAGCGTTACCACCTGCTCCTGCTTGAACGATTCGCTCATGGAGGCAGCCCCCAGCGGCTCAACCCCGATTAATTTCGTCTCCGGGCTCATCGCCTTGATATACGAGCCGACCCCCGAAGCCAATCCGCCGCCGCCAATCGTTACGAACACATAGTCCGCGGGCGTATCCAGGTTCTCCAGAATCTCCATGCCGATCGTTCCGTTACCCGCCACAATCTTCGCATCGTCGAACGGATGAATGAACGTCATGCCGCGGTCCTGGCACGCCTTCATCGCTTCCTCATAAGCGTCGTCATACGTATCTCCAGTTAAAATAACTTCCACATGCGAGCCGCCAAACCGTTTAACCTGCTTCACCTTCTGATTTGGCGTCGTGCTCGGCATATAGATGGCGCCTGGAATTCCCAGCGCATTACAGGAGAAGGCTACGCCTTGCGCATGGTTGCCTGCGCTTGAACAGACGATGCCCTTCTCCAGCTCCTCTGGACTTAGGCTGCGAATTTTATTGTAGGCTCCGCGAATTTTGAAAGAACGGACGACCTGAAGATCCTCCCGCTTCAAAAACACCCGGCAGCCGTATTTCGCCGACAATGTCGCATCCAGCTGCAGCGGCGTGCGCACGACGACTTCCTTAAGCACATGATGGGCCCGAACGATCTCTTCCATGCCTACCGTACGTTGTTCAGTTTCTTGCTCCGTTTGATTCATTCTTTTCTCCCCGCTTCTTATAAACAAAATTAATAATTCTCTATATGAAAATATAATATAGTCCTGATTGCTCTCTTATCATTCTATAGATGCAAATGTCTGTCTGAACCAGGCAGCCGCAGCGTCAATTTCCGTTCCGGTCAAGCTGTGTCCCGCATTTTCCCAGTGCACCGTCAGCTTGGCGCCCGCTCCTTCCAGCAGGCTGCTCAGCTCCTCCGTCTCGGCCGGGGAACACATCCGGTCATTTCGCCCCGCTCCAATGAAGACTGGAACATTCTTCAAATCCGGCAGCACTACGCTGCGCAGCGGAACCATCGGGTGATGCAGCACAGCCCCGCTAAGGGCATCATTATAATGAAACAACAGGCTCGCCGCGATATTAGCCCCATTCGAATATCCTACAGCAACATAATTGCGCCGATCAAGCCCATACTTTACGGCCGATTCATCGAGAAAATCATACAGCTCGCGAGTCCGCAGCGCCAAATCCTCCACATCAAACACGCCTTCGGCCAACCGGCGGAAAAAACGGGGCATCCCGTTTTCAAGCACATTCCCGCGAATGCCGAGAACCGAAGAATCCGGCGACAGAGCCGCGGCAAGCGGCAGCAAATCGCTCTCCGTTCCTCCCGTGCCATGCAGGAGCACCAGCACCGGCGCCGACCTATTCTTGCCTTCGTGAAATAAATGCTTCATTCTTCTGCCTCCTCTTCATATTCTAAAGAGCGTACCTGAAAGCTGACCAAATGAGAAAGAATCGCGCTGCGATGCGGCTCATAACGATCCGGCAGCATCAGGTTCTCACCAAGCCGCACCAGCGGCTCGTCAATCGTAAACCCTGGAGGATCGGTAGCGATCTCGAACAGAATGCCGCCCGGTTCGCGGAAATACAGCGCTTTGAAGTACTCGCGGTTCACGATCGGCGTTGGTCGGAGACCGCACTGCTCGATCATCCGCCGCCACTCTTCCTGCTCCTCGTCATCCTTCGCCCGCCAGGCGATATGGTGAACGGTTCCGGCACCACCGCCGCATCTCGGAATGTCTTCCACATTCAAGTCGATCCAATTGCCCAGCTCGCCCGTCGCCTGATACCGAATCAGCCCTTCTTCCTCGCCGATTCGCTGCATATCGAGAATCAGTTCCAGCACCTTTGCGGTGCTCTCGCTATCGCTGCTGAACAGCAATGCGCCGCCGAATCCCTTAATCGCATATTGCAGCGGCACTCCGCTGAAAGACCATGTACTCGCTGGTCCTTCCGCGCGCTCCACCAGGTCGATTAGCAAACCGGAATTATCGGTGAAACGCACATAATCCTCGCCGAAGCGCGAAATGTCCATGAAGGGAATTCCGAACTTTTTCAGACGTTTGCGCCAGAACAGCAGACTCCCGGGCGGGACGGCATATACCGTTACCCCAACCTGTCCCCCCCCGATCATCCCGTTCTCCGCGCCTTCTTGCGGAAAAAAGGTCATGATCGTTCCTGGATCGCCCGTCTCATTCCCGAAATATAAATGATAGACCTCTGGTGCATCGTAATTAACCGTCTTCTTGACCAATCTCAAACCGAGGACGCCTGCGTAGAAATCCACGTTCCCCTGAACATCTCCCACAAACGCCGTAATATGATGTATTCCTGCCGTGGTTGGCATGGCTCGTCCTCCCGAAAAAACTTCTTCTCGTTATTATACGTAACCTGAGTCAACAATTCATCTGCTATCGCAAAATATAGGCCGAAAAAAATACAAACAGCGCCAGATTTTATCTGACGCTGTAGCTGACGTTGTGGCGGACATTGTTAGCTCTAAAATACCGTTCTTACTGTATGATCACTCAACTTGACCACTGCGGCGTTTTCCCGAATGCCCTGTGTTCTCGAAGTCATCCGCAATATCGTGTTCGGCAGGATGGTCGGCTAGCTCTGTAAGCTTCCATTCCGTCGAACCCATAATCAGATCCGCTGGGAACTCCTGCCCACGGTACAAATATTCCGAACGTCCCCACTCATCCGTATAAAGCCCTTCCACTTCCACCCTCTCACGCGAGATGGGGAGCATATCCTTCTTTTCCTTGCCCATAATCGATTCGACGCCTCCATTCAACAATAAATCGCAATTGCTCTTATCGTTAAGATGCGTCAGAATCGGGCTGCTTATCCGGGGATATTTTGATCAGCATAAGTCGATGGTTTTTTAGTCAAGGCCAGAATGCCAGCGATAATAAAAAGAACCCCTGGAACAAATCCGACGAAAAAAGATGAAATAAAAATAACAATTGCGGACAAAATAAATAATATGCCTGCTAATGTGGATTTAGCATTTTTCTTTAAATTAAATAATGCTATCAGCACTAAGATAAATGAAATAATTGAACTCCATAATAACATTCCCGCAGCATTCTGCAATGAATCTATGATAGAAGCCGCATTTGTGTCACTTTGAATAGTGTTCAAATTATCATTAAGCCTGGTTTTAAATTCATCGTTCTTTGTTAAAACCAATGAAACACCACCAAAAAAACCAATAAAGACAACAATGATACTACCGATGATACCCAATGTTTTCTCCGCAGTTCTTTTAATCATACAACTTCACCATCCCATAATACGTTTTTATTCTCCTAGAATAATATCCTTAAGCTGCAAATCAGATGATCGTACTTCATAAACTTTGTAAGAATGCTCTATTAATATTTTTAAAAGTAGCGATATGTCCTCGTCATCAGACACCTGAATGACAATAGAGTTAGATTCCTGACTAATAATTTGAATATTTAATGCGAATTGGTTCAAAAAATCAGAGGTTACAACTGGAGATGAACGTATAATTAATTTTCTTACTCCTTGCCTTTTATATATCAATGCTTCAATAGTACCTATATCCGTTAATTCTCCTGATTTCAGAATTGCCACCCGGTCACAGCTCTTTTCAACTTCCTCCATGTTATGAGAAGACAACAGAATGGTTTTCCCTTCGCCTCTTAACTTTAGCAATAAATTTTTAACATGCAGCACGGAATGTACGTCCAATCCGGAAGTAGGCTCATCTAAAATCAAAAGCTGCGGTTCTCCGACAAGAGCCTGAGCCAAGCAAAGCTTTTTTTTCATACCGAAGGATAGCGCCTTTATCCGTGTATTGGAAAGCTTTGCTTCCAGACCAACCTGCTCGAGTAGTTCCCTTATATTTTGTAAAGATAATTTTGCTCCTTTAATTTCCGACATATAACTTAGAAAGAAACGGACTGTCATGTCTTGATATAAATTATCAACATCAGGCATAACACCAATTACTTTTTGTGTTTCTTTATTCATGGTGCCGTTATTATCATAGATAACAAATGACCCTTGAGTAGGTTTTTTAATTCCAGTCAGTATATTTATCAAAGTAGATTTTCCGGCTCCATTATGGCCGATTAGCCCAACAATCTCTCCCCTATAAATAGTTAGGCTAATATCCTTTAAAATATCCTTTTTTCCAATGGACTTATTTAAATTACTTATTTCTATTGCAGGAATCATTCGGCTAATAATCCTTTCGTTGTAGAATAAAGTAACTTAAACAAAACAATATTAATGCAGCGATAAAGGGAACCAGCAGCAGTCCTAACGTCAGTTCGTTCGCGTAATACGGAATCACGGCATGAACGATACTCCAATACCAAGTATCAGACATGGATGATATTAGACCTAACACAGGAAACACTATTCCCATCAATATACTAACAAGCAAGCTCTGATTTCCCCGATCGAACAATATAGAAAAACAAACAACCACTGAGAGAGAGAGTAAAATACAAGAAATGGAGCTCATGAATTCTTGGAAATAAATCTTTCCTGAGGACAGGTAAACAAGAAAATATGAAACCGTTAAAGTCAATAGCCAAAATAGAAAAGCCGCTAGAATTTTCCCCAAAAAAATTTTCAGCAAACTAGTTTTTGTAATAAGGAGCCTAATTGTCCTTAACTCAATTTCCTTATTGAAAATGTCATAAAATACAGCTGCTACCAAAATGGGGCCTAAAAAAAACACAAAAAATTTAATGCTAGAGGTTATATCTACCTCTGCCCCATGATTTTGAATGGTAGTAAAATTCCTCGAAAAAAAATATGAAGACAATGCTGTGCTGAGGTATATGAAAAGTGAGATAGTTATGGCTTTAAAACTGCTTGTATATATAAATAATTCTCTTTTCAGGATTGCCCTCAACCAATCACCCCTTATCTTTTACCCTTAGTCAAAATATAACATTTATCGTTTTTATTGTAAATATAATGAGATTTCATTGCTTAATTATCATATTATGGTTGCTTTTTACATAAACAGGAAATAGAATATTAATAGGGAATTTAATAGGTATGTGACTATAAAATGTCAAAGGAGGATTTTTATGATCAGTCACTTGTCTAATGCGAAGAAAAATATTGTATTTTTGGCTTCAGCCCTTGCATTGATTGCTTTCGTGGCATTCTCATTGACTAATAAAGATACCCAAGTAAATGTCGTTACTATTCTAAATCAACTGGGAATAGTTGATCCTCCAGCTTGGCTGGTTTGGGCACTTGTTGCCGCAGGCGCAACTTCCGTTATCGTTGCGCTTCTAGTATCAGGAGGATGGATTGCCTCTATCCCAGCATGGGCTGAAGCTGCATTGCTAGCTGCAGACTCATATGCACTTTAAGTAACACCTTTGACCTCTGCCAAGGTCAGGTACGTATATTTTAAAGTTTAACTAAATTTTTTGGGCGTCACATACCTATTAAATCCCAAGAATTGATGGTGATGATTATGACGTTGGTTAAGAAAAGTACACTTTTATGGATTGTAATATTGGTTTTTTTACTTTTTTCGCTTCTAGGCTTTATAACAGCCGATGTAATCGTTATTCAGGCTGATAAATCTAAATTACAACCCGTCTTTGGTGAAATCTATTTTCAAAATTTGAAGGTAGCTTTAATTATTCTCTTTGGAGGTATTATAACTGCCGGCATTATCCCCTTAGTTATCCTTATTCAAAACTCCATCATGTTTGGAGTCGGTATAAAAAATGCTTCCTACAGCTTTGAAAATTTACAATACATTCTTGCACACGGTGTTCTTGAAATGCCCATGTTCGTATTATTTACCTTTATTAGTTTAAGGCTTACATATGAAATCTACACATCCAGAAAAAACGATATTTCCATAAGGAAGTTAACGATTCTTTCAATAATTGCATTTATAGGCCTGACACTCGCAGCATTGATTGAAACATTTATTACTCCTCAACTTTGACTAAAGGGGACTGAAAATGATATTCAAGAAAAAATTGGAAATTGTTTGCAGTATATGCGGGAGAACGATTAAACCGACGGAATATGCTTACTTTTTACTTCGTTTACCTTCCAGCATTAACATGCCAATTGGAAGATTAGATGCAATGCTCAGCGCCCGGTCTAAGAAGAACATATGCGAAAAATGTTTTGAAGGAAGGTAAGAACATGAGTACTTTTTATAAATTGATTTTCAATCATAAAGAAACTTATTTAAACTTAAAAGTTGGAAAAAGATACCAGCCATTATTGATCATATTAGTATCCAGTTTAATTAATGGCATTGTTACATATTTCACCATTCAATCACAAATCACTCTGGCAACACAGCAACTAAGTGAAAAAATCGACCATACTTTAAACGGCTTGGAAATAATGATGTCAGTAATCTCCATTATTATCGGATCTTTATTTCCCTTATTAACTATTGCAGCAAATGCTCTATTATTTTTTTTATTTGCTAAATTCCTAATAAATTACTCCAACTATAAATATATATTTAAATTTTTTACTTATATATTCCCTATAACTTTAGCAGGAAACGTGCTTAATTATTTCTTGAAAAATATTATTCCTATCTCTGGGGTGCGGTGGACTTCATTAAATGCAGTTTTTCAAACGAAAGGTCCGTTAGGTTTATTCCTGAATTCCCTGGATCTGTTTCAAATATGGACAATTGTTCTAATCTATTACTTCTTGGTTGTATCAATTAAAATGCCTAAATCAAGTGCATTTTCCGCCATAAGCGTATATTGTGCACTAATTGTTTTGCCCATATTTATTTTATAATGTAACTGGCATTATTCAAAGAATAGCTCTTCTACCGATACTTTAAGAACTTTGGCGATGTTCATGGCCAATTTCAAGCTAGGATCATATTTGTTATTTTCTACCGCATTAATGGTTTGCCGTGTTACATTTACTTTCTCCGCCAATTCCAACTGGGACATGTCAAGTTCTTTTCTTTTTAGATATATGTTATTTTTCATCGCACCCGACTCTCCATTATTGCACTTTTTGTTTCATAATCATCATCGAAACGAAAAAGAGAATCAAACCTGCTAGTAAAATTATAAATTGAATCCCTAGTTGATTGTTAAATATCAGATCTGTAATTGTCCACAATAACAAACTGACTGTATAAAAAATACCAAGCCATTTTGTAGCTCGCGTAGCGAGTGACATTTGCATTTCATCCGCTTTTCTTTTCATCTTCAACACCTCTTTTAATATTATTTGTTAATAATTGTAACATAAAAAACAGAAAGTGTAAAACATGTTTTACATTTTGGGTTATTTCATTAATTTTATACTTATTTTCCTTTTATGTTCTATGGATTTATTTATTAAAAAAAGGGCCGGTCCAATCCATTGCTTGGACAGCCCTTTCTCTATTTAGTTCAAATATTATCGCAGCGCTTTAGCCGCAATGTCCGAGCGCTGATGCTTGCCCTCGAAAGTGATGCGCTCTGCAGCAGCATAGGCCTTTTCACGGGCTTCCGCAATATCCTGCCCCAGCCCTACTACACCAAGCACACGTCCGCCGTTTGTAACCCACTCTCCGGCTTCATTCTTTGCCGTCCCGGCATGGAATACAAGCGCGTCCCCGGCTGCATCCAGCCCGGAAATCGGCAGTCCCTTTGGATAGGACGCAGGATAGCCTCCTGAAGCGAGCACGACGCATACCGCCGCTTCATGGCTCCATTCGATTTCAACCTTGTCCAGCGTGCCGTTTACAGCAGCCAGGAAAATTTCCAGCAGGTCGCTCTTCAGCCGCGGCAGCACGACCTGAGTCTCAGGATCTCCGAACCGTGCGTTGAACTCGATCGTCTTCGGCTTGCCATCCGGCGAGATCATCAACCCGGCGAACAGTACACCGCGGAATGGGCGGCCTTCCGCCACCATCGCTTTGGCTGTAGGTTTAATGATCGTCTCGACCGCTTCCTCGATGATGGAATCCGCGATATGCGGCAGCGGTGAGTAAGTACCCATGCCGCCCGTGTTTGGTCCCTTGTCGTTATCATAGACCTGCTTATGATCCTGCGCTGCCGACATCGGACGTACAACTTCTCCATCTACAAAAGCAAGGATCGACATTTCCTGCCCTTCGAGGAACTCCTCGATCACCACCTGGCGGCCCGCATCGCCGAATACTTTGCCAATCATAATATCCTTCAAAGCCGCGTCCGCTTCCTCGCGGGTGAAGGCTACCGTTACCCCTTTGCCCGCAGCAAGCCCGTCTGCCTTGATGACGATCGGCAGCTTCTGCTGGTCGAGGTACGCCTTGGCCTCCTCATAATCGTCGAACTTCTCGTAAGCGGCTGTCGGAATGTTGTATTTTTTCAGCAAATCCTTCATGAAGGTCTTGCTACCTTCGATATGGGCTGCATTTTTGCGCGGCCCGAACACCGGAATGCTCTTCGCTTCGAACGCATCCACGATACCATCCGCCAGCGGATCATCCGGTCCGACCACGACCAGGCCTACCTCTTTCTCCTGAGCGAACGCTGTTAGCTTATCAAATTCGTTCACCGCAATCGGAACGATCTCCGCTACTTGACCGATCCCCGCATTGCCCGGCGCGCAATAAATTTTGCCAGCCTTCGGGCTCTTGGCCAGCGCCCAGCAAATTGCATGCTCCCGGCCGCCGCCGCCAATTACTAAAATGTCCATACCGCTGCTCCTCCTCATATCCAAACAGCAAACGGCAGGCCGCCTCCGCGGTCCACCGTCCCTGTCCATTCTGCAAAGTTATATAAAGTTTACTTCGTGATCAAAAGCCGACTTTTAAAACTACCTCTTACAATGAAGGTTTTAAAAGTCGGGTTTTCAGCACCGAGAAGCTTGAATGAAGCCAGGGGCTGAGGAGCGGAGCTCCACGTTTTCGAAGAAAACGACTACGAAAGCATACGCTTGGAGAAACCTACGTGAGTATCTCAAATGTTTCCGAAGGAAACATACTTCGAAAGCATTAGCTTAGCCCCGGCTGAATTCAAGATTCGACGCCGAATCCACTTCATTGAAATACTTCGTGATCAAAAGCCGACTTTTAAACTACCTCTCTAGTGCTTGAAGTGGCGGATGCCGGTGAAGACCATGGCAACCCCATACTTGTTCGCCATTTGGATCGATTCCTCGTCCTTGACCGAGCCGCCCGGCTGGATGATCGCCGTCACACCAGCTTTAGCCGCGGCTTCTACCGTATCGCCCATCGGGAAGAACGCGTCGGAAGACAGCACGCTGCCCTTCACTTTGTCGCCGGCCTGCTCGATGGCGATTTTCGCCGAGCCGACGCGGTTCATTTGACCAGCGCCTACGCCGATCGTCATATCGTCCTTCGCCAGCACGATCGCATTAGATTTAACATGCTTAACTACTTTCCAGGCGAACAGGAGCTGCTTCAATTCTTCTTCTGAAGGAGCGCGGTCGGTAACGACCTTCAAATCGGACTCCTGCAAGGAATGAACATCGCTGTCCTGAACGATCATGCCGCCGTCGATCGAAGTGACCACAAGCTGGCTTTTGCGATTGGCTCCAAGCTCCAGGCCGTTTACCTTCAACAGGCGAATGTTTTTCTTCTGTGTCAGTACGGCAAGGGCTTCATCCGTAAAGCCGGGAGCGAGGATGATTTCCAGAAAAATCTCCTTTAGCAGCAGTGCCGTTGCTTCGTCAATGATGCGGTTCGCAGCGACGATGCCGCCGAAGATCGATACCGGGTCAGCTTCATGCGCTTTGCGGAATGCCTCGTAAATGCTCTCCCCAATGCCAACCCCGCAAGGATTCATATGCTTAACAACCACGACCGCAGGCTCTTCGAATTCCTTCACGATTTGCAGAGCCGCATTCGCGTCATTGATGTTATTATAGGATAGCTCTTTGCCATGCAGCTGCTCGGCCGAAGTGAGCGTATCCGCCGCAGCCAGCGGCTTGCGGTAAAACGCTGCCTTCTGATGCGGATTCTCGCCATAACGCAGATCCTGAATTTTCTCGTAAGTAACCGTTAAGCGTTCAGGAAGCGGATCCCCGTTCACATTCGACAAATAATCGGAAATCAAGGCATCGTAAGCCGCCGTATGACGGAAAACTTTGGCCGCAAGCCGTTTGCGCGTATCCAGGGTTGTATCACCCTCGGCCGCAATCTCATCCAATACCTTGCTGTAATCGCCGGAATCCACGACGACGGAGACGAAAGCATGGTTTTTGGCAGCGGAACGCAGCATGGTCGGCCCGCCGATATCGATATTCTCAATCGCATCCTCGTAAGTGACGTCCGGCTTCGCAATTGTCTCCTGGAACGGATACAGATTGACGACGACCAGATCGATGTAATCCAGGCCAAGCTCCTTCATTTGCGCTTGGTGCTCAGCGCTGTCCCGTACCGCTAGCAGCCCGCTGTGCACAGCAGGATGCAGCGTCTTCACGCGGCCGTCAAGCACTTCCGGGAAACCCGTTACATCGGAGATGCCGATGACAGGAATTCCTTCCTTCGACAGCAGGTTTTTCGTACCCCCCGTTGAAATGATTTCTACTCCTAATTGCGACAGCCCGCGGCAAAAATCCACGATACCCGTTTTATCTGAAACGCTGACCAGCGCTCTTTTGATACTCACGATTGGCTTCCTCCTCTATATTATGGCAAGAATAACGCCCCGGCTTCAGGCCGGACTGGCTATAATGGCAATAATGGCAATAATGCTTCTCTATTCGATCGTGCGGATTGATGACCCGATATTTCTCGGGAAATATCGAAATCCATATGTTCATCTCTGTAAGACAACCGACAATCGACATACACGCTAAGTAAATCGTCCGCAATTTGCGGCAGTACCCTCAGTACGACAACGTAATTTCGCTAAACATGCTCGGAATCCGCAGCTAAGCTCGTTTTTCCATGCAGCGAATCCTGTACCTGGCATCATCGGATGGTCTTTGCTTCAACCAACCGTGATGCGCCGTCCATCGATCCGTACTTTGCCCGCGGCAAACCAGCTTACCACCTGCGGATACAAGTCCCTTTCAGCAGCGTGAATCTTCTCCTCTAGGGATTCAACAGTATCCTCCGGTGCGATTTCTACAGCCTGCTGGGCAATGACCGGCCCCGTGTCCATGCCGCCATCAACCAAATGCACCGTCACGCCGGTGATTTTGACGCCGTACTCCCAAGCCTGCCCGATCGCGTCCTTCCCCGGAAAAGACGGCAGCAAGGACGGATGGATATTAATCATGCGCCCTTGATAAGCGTCAACCAGAACCGGAGTCAGCAGCAGCATATATCCAGCTAGCACAATCAGGTCAACGCCTCTGCGCTCCAGCTCCTGCGCGATTTCCGCCTCATAATCCTCGCGGCGGGCATAGGCTTTCTTCTCGAACAGGAAACATTCCACGCCGGCGCGGCGCGCCCTTTCGACAACGGGAGCCTCCGGCTTGTTGCACACAAGCAGCACGATTTCCGCACCGAGCTTGCCCTCGCGGGAGAAGTCCAGCAGCGTCTGGAAATTGCTGCCCTGCCCGGAAGCGAAGACCGCGATCCGGTAAGGCCCTTGGCTCCCTACAGTGTGGCCCGTCATTATACGTCCGCTCCCGTAAATTTCACTTCCCGGCTGCCTTCCGTAATCCGGCCGATCACATAAGGCGTTTCTCCGGCAGTACGCAGCGCCTCAACCGCCTTCTCGGCATCTGCGTTAGCTACGACGATCACCAGTCCGATTCCCATGTTAAAGGTCGTGAACATATCACGGTTGCTGACATCGCCCTTCTGCTGAAGCAGCTCGAAGATTGGCAGGATCGGCCATGAGCCGTGATCGATCTCAGCGTTGACGTTGTCAGGCAGCACGCGAGGAATATTCTCGATGAATCCGCCGCCCGTAATATGCGCCATTCCTTTCACCCGTACCTGCTCCAGCAAAGCCAGAACCGGCTTCACATACAGCTTGGTCGGCGTAAGCAGCACATCGCCTAGCCGTGCTCCGTCAAGCTCAGGCAGCGTATCATGCAGACTGTAGCCGCATTGCTCCAATAGAAGCTTGCGAACGAGCGAGAAGCCGTTGCTGTGCACACCGCTCGAAGCCAGGCCGATGACCGTATCACCTGCCGAAATCGTGCTTCCGTTGATCATCTTGCTCTTATCGACTACGCCTACCGTAAACCCGGCGATGTCATACTCGCCTTCGGCGTACATGCCCGGCATTTCCGCCGTTTCTCCGCCGATCAGGGCACATCCGGACTGGCTGCAGCCATCCGCGATGCCTGACACGATCGCTTCGATTTTAGCAGGAATGACTTTATCGCAAGCCAGATAGTCCAGGAAGAAGAGCGGCTCCGCGCCTTGAACGACCACGTCATTAACGCACATCGCCACCGCATCGATCCCGATCGTATCGTGCTTATCCATTGCGAAGGCAATTTTCAGCTTCGTTCCCACGCCATCGGTGCCCGATACCAGGACAGGCTCCTCATATTTATCTTTGTTCAAACCGAACAAAGCTCCAAAGCCGCCCAAATCCGTTAACACTTCAGGGCGGAACGTCCGCTTGACGTGACTCTTCATCCGTTCTACCGCTTCATTGCCCGCTGCGATATCCACACCGGCATTTTTATAGGCTTCAGACACGAAGGACACTCTCCTTAAACAATCATTTTATTTAATCCTATTAATTGAATCACATTAGCTTAGCAGCTACAGCCGAACTTCTCTTCGCCTTCAAAATCCGTCCGCGTCGGATAATCATTGTCAAAGCAGGCCATGCACAGGCCGCCCTTATAATCCTTCGCGTTATCCCCTTCCACCGCACTGATCAAGCCTTCGGCGCTTAGAAACTCCAGCGAGTCCGCATTGATCTCCTTGCGGATTTCTTCAATGGACTTCGAGGAAGCAATCAGCTCGGCCCGGCTCGGTGTATCGATGCCGTAGAAGCAGGGGTTTTTGAACGGCGGTGAGGTAATCCGCACATGCACCTCCGTCGCCCCGGCTTCGCGCAGCAGATTGACGATCCGGCGCGATGTCGTCCCGCGGACGATCGAATCGTCGATCATGACAACACGCTTGCCTTCAACCACCCGGCGCACGGCGCTCAGCTTCATCTTCACGCCCTGCTCGCGCAGCTCCTGGCTCGGCTGGATGAAGGTGCGTCCCGTATATTTATTTTTGATCAGGCCAAGCTCGTAAGGAATGCCCGTCTGCTCGGCGTAGCCAATGGCCGCGGAAATACTGGAATCCGGCACCCCGGTTACGACGTCGGCATCAACGAACGATTCCTGTGCCATGACCTGGCCCATCCGTTTGCGGGCCGCATGCATATTAGAGCCGTTCATATCGCTGTCCGGACGGGAAAAGTAGATATACTCCATAGCGCACAGCGCCTTGCGCTGAGGCTGCGCATAACGGTCCTCATGCACGCCTTCCGCATCCAGCACCAGCATTTCACCCGGTAAAATATCACGGATCGACTCCGCTCCGACCACCTCGAACGCGCAGGTCTCCGAAGAGAACAGATAGGCGTCGCCAAGTCGGCCCATCGTGAGCGGGCGAAGCCCGTGCGGATCGCTGGCGATAATCATTTTATCATTCGTCAGCAGCATGAACGCGAATCCCCCGACCAATTGCGCGAGCGCGTCCCTTGCCGCCTCGACGAAATCCTTCGGCGAGCGGGCGATCAGATGCGCGATCACTTCGGTATCACTCGTCGTCTGGAAGATGGAGCCGCTCTGTTCCAATTGATGACGGATTTGCGGAGCATTGACGATGTTGCCGTTCGTGGCTACCGCGAGATCTCCGTCCCGGTACTTGAATATAAGCGGCTGCGCGTTCATCAGGCTGCTGTCGCCATTTGTGGAATAGCGGACATGCCCGATGGAACGGCTGCCATGGAGCGAAGCGAGCAGGTCCCGGTCGAACACTTCCTTCACCAGCCCCATGCCGCGATGGTAATTGAACTCATTGCCGTTCGTGACACAGATGCCCGCGCTCTCTTCCCCCCGGTGCTGCAGCGCATGCAGGCCGTAGTAGGACAAAGAGGCGGCTTCAGGGTGACCGAACACCCCGAAAACGCCGCATTCCTCTTTTAACGTGTCAAAAATATCGCTCTTGCCTGTTCCTTGATTATAATAGTCTCCTGTCCAAAGCCCTTGCGGAATTATTGCATCAGACATGGAATTACATCCTCCCAGACCTGCTTCAGCTCGCTTACCGGTCTAGCCAGCACGGAGCGGGCATTCACAGAAATCTCCAGTTTGTCGCCCGTGACTTGACCGATCTTTTGAACCGGAACGCCGTAGGACGCGATCAATTGCTCAAGCTCAGCAGCCTTGTCTGGCGCAGCCGATAACAAAATGCGGGATTGCGATTCACTGAATAGAGCAAAGTCAGGACGAAGCTCTGTCGCAAAATCGACTTTTGCGCCTAGGCCGCCGCTGATGCAGGATTCGGCCAAAGCTACGGCCAGACCGCCTTCGGACAAATCGTGTGCAGATTGCACAAGCCCTTTCTGAATCGCGGCCAGCACGCCGTCCAGCAGTTTTTTCTCCACATTCAGATCCAGCGCCGGCGGGCGTCCTTCTGTCACGCCATGAACTACTGCCTGGAACTCGCTGCCGCCCAGTTCAGCGTATGTCTCGCCGAGCAGGAATACGACATCGCCCTCAGCCTTGAAGCCTTGCGTTGTAATGTGATCTGTATCGTGCACAAGACCGACCATACCGACGACAGGCGTCGGATAAATTGCGCCTTTGGCATTCTCATTGTACAAGCTGACGTTACCGCCGATGACCGGCGCATTCAGCACGCGGCAGGCTTCGGCCATGCCGTCAACCGCTTTTTCCATCTGCCAGAAAATATCCGGCTTCTCCGGGCTTCCGAAGTTCAGGTTGTCCGTAATTGCCAGCGGCTCGGCTCCCGAGCAAACGACGTTGCGCGCCGCTTCGCTGACTGCGATGCGTCCGCCCACTTCAGGATCGAGGTACACGAACCGTCCGTTGCAGTCCGTCGTCATGGCCAGTCCCTTGCGCGTGCCGCGGATCGTCACGACCGCCGCGTCAGAACCCGGCTGAACCGCCGTGCTGGTGCGAACCATGTAATCGTATTGGTTATATACCCACGCTTTGCTCGCTACGGAAGGGGAGGACAATACTTTGTCCAGCGCCCCGTTCAAATCCGTCACTTCGTCATAGCGCTGCGTATCTACATTTGCATTTTCTTCATAATAAGCAGGTACAGCGGATGGCTTGTTGTAAATCGGACATTCGTCCACAAGCGCCGTCACCGGCATATCGCCCACGACTTCCCCATGATGGATCAGTCTGAGGCGTCCGTCGTCGGTCACTTTACCGACTTTGGCGCAGATTACGCCCCAACGCTCGAAAATTTCCATCGCTTGAGCTTCATCCTTCGGCTCCACGACGAACAGCATGCGTTCTTGAGATTCGGAGAGCATCATTTCATACGATGTCATGCCCTCTTCGCGTTGTGGAACCTCATCCAGGTACAGCTCCAGACCGTTCCCCGCCTTACTTGCCATCTCCGCGCTGGAGCAGGTCAGTCCTGCCGCGCCCATATCCTGAATACCCAAAACGATGCCGGAATCGATCAGCTCGAGACAAGCTTCCATAACCAGCTTCTCCATAAATGGATCGCCGACCTGTACCGCCGTCCGCTTCGATTCGGACTCCTCCGTCAGCTCCTCGGATGCAAAGGTTGCCCCGTGGATGCCGTCGCGGCCTGTCGGAGGACCCACGTAGAATACCGGGTTGCCTACGCCTTTCGCTACGCCGCGCTGGATTTTGTCATGATCGATCAGGCCTACGCACATCGCGTTAACGAGCGGGTTGCCTTCATAAGCTTCATCGAACACCACTTCGCCGCCGACGGTCGGAATGCCGATGCAGTTGCCGTAGCCCGCGATCCCGGAGACAACATGCTCGAACAAGTATTTCACGCGGTCGCTCTCCAGCTTGCCGAAGCGCAGGGAGTTCAGCAGTGCCACCGGTCTTGCGCCCATCGAGAAAATATCGCGGATAATGCCGCCCACGCCTGTCGCCGCGCCTTGGTAAGGCTCAACCGCGGAAGGGTGGTTATGGCTTTCGATTTTGAAGACGACCGCCTGGTTGTCGCCGATGTCGACGATACCGGCGCCTTCGCCCGGCCCCATCAGGACGCGTGGTCCGTCGGTCGGGAATCTGCGAAGCAGCGGTTTGGAATTTTTATAGGCACAGTGCTCGGACCACATGACGCTGAATACGCCGATTTCGGTGTAGTTCGGTTTACGCCCTAGAAATCCGCAGATCAGCTCGTACTCACTGTCGGACACACCCATCTGTTTGTAAATTTGCTGTTCAGCGATTTGCTCTGCATTTGGTTCCTTAGCGGACACTTGCTGACTCATGCCGATCCCTCCAAGCCTTTAATATCGATGTAAACATGCGTTTTCCGTCCTCAGACCCCAGCAGGCTGTCCACCGCACGCTCAGGGTGCGGCATCATGCCGACGACGTTGCCGCGTTCATTGGAAACTCCCGCAATGTCGTCTACGGAGCCATTTGGATTATCTACATAACGGAAAATAATTTGATTGTTCGCCTTCAATTGCGCGTGCGTCTCTTCATCACAATAGTAGTTCCCCTCGCCATGAGCGATCGGAATATGAATTTCTTCGCCCTTCTGGTATTGGGTCGTGAACGGATTGTCGTTGTTCTCTACGCGAAGAACAGTATCATGACAGCGGAATTTCAGCGACGTATTGCGGCGCAGCGTGCCAGGCAGCAGCCCCGCCTCGGTCAGAATCTGGAATCCGTTGCAGATGCCAAGAATATATTTACCTTGTTCGGCGGCTTTAGCGACCTCGGCCATCACCGGAGCAAATCTCGCAATCGCTCCGCAGCGCAGATAGTCGCCGTAAGAGAATCCGCCCGGAACTAGGATGCAATCATAAGCGGAAAGATCTGTGGCGGTATGCCACACATAATCGACTGGCTCGCCTAATGTGTCTTCAACGGCTTTGTAGCAGTCGATGTCACAGTTGGAACCGGGAAATACGAGTACTGCGAATTTCATGGATTAGCCCTCCAATTCAAAGCGGTAATCTTCAACGACCGTGTTGGCCAGCAGCTTTTCGCACATTTCTTTGACGCGGGCTTCCGCCTCGTTGCGATCATTTGTATCGAGCTGCAGCTCCAGATATTTACCGATGCGGACACTTTCAACCTCTGCAAATCCCATGGAATGCAGTGCACCTTGAACGGCAACCCCCTGCGGATCAAGTACGCTTTGCTTGATGGTGACATAAACGGACGCTTTAATCATATTCCTCGTGTTCCTCCTAAAAAATAATAATGAATGATCATAGTTATGGTGCTGCTGGTATTACTAGTGTTGCTAGTGCTGCTATATATAGTGAAAGCATTGCTGCTTTACTCCCGTTAAAAATACTTCAAAATAACCGTTCGCCCGTCAGGCGGGCATAAATGTCAAGGTAACGCCGGGCCGTCTCATCAACGACCGAAGGGGGCAATGGCGCCGGCCTGCTGTTCTTGTCCCAGCCGGAGCCAGCCAAATAAGTTCGTACAGGCTCTTTATCCATGCTGTCGATATCCGTGTCGAGCGCGTAATTTTCCTTGGCCCAGAAGCGCGCGGCGTCCGGGGTGAAAATTTCGTCGATCAGGATCAGCTCGCCGTCCACGGTGCCGAATTCCAGCTTGCAGTCCGCGAGGATGATTCCCCGCTCATCGCAATACCGCCGCGCGAACTCGTACAATTCGAGGCTCCGGCTGCGCAGCTGCTCAGCCAGATCCGTTCCGACCAGCCCCGCCATCCGTTCAAAGGAAATATCCTCGTCATGGCCGACATCGTTCTTTGCAGCAGGCGTAAAAATCGGCCCTGGCAGCTTGGCGTTCTTCCGCAGACCTTCCGGCAGCTTCGTGCCGTTAATCTCGCCGGTTGCTTCATACTGCCTCCAGCCGCTGCCCGTTACGTAACCGCGCACAACGCATTCAATAGGAATCCGCTCCGCTTTCCGGGCCACCATAATCCGATCCTTCAGCAGGTGCTTGTGCTCCGGCTTCACCGCATCGCCAAGGCGATCTATATCGGTATGGATGACATGATTGCCAATCAGTCCGCCGGTTAGCGAGAACCAATGGGCGCTTAAGCGGTTGAGCACATTGCCCTTGTCCGGCACGGCCGGCTCGAGCACGTAATCGAAAGCGGAAATGCGATCCGTCACCACGATCAGGAAGTGCTCCCCCAAATCGTACAGCTCGCGGACTTTGCCTTTATACAGCAGCGGCGCATTCACCAGCTCCACTGCGGTTGAAATTGCTTGTGATGCCATTGTTCCAGCCCCTCCCGCTTCGTAGTTATTCAGACAATCCGAGCTTGCGGAAAATCGTGTCTACATGCTTCAAGTGCCAGGACGAATCAAAAGCATCCTCAATATCTTCTTTGCTTAGAACGGCCGTAATTTCCGGCGTCTCCTCGATCAGCTCGCGGAACTGGCGCTGCGTCTCCCAGGCCTGCATCGCCCGGGGCTGAACCGTGTCGTAAGCCTGCTCGCGGCTGAAGCCTTTGTCGATCAGCTTCGTCATCACGCGTCCGGAGAACGGAACGCCGAACGTGCGGCTCATGTTGCGCTTCATATTCTCTGGGAAGACCGTCAAGTTCTTCACGATATTGCCGAAGCGGTTCAGCATGTAGTTGAGCAGCATCGTAGCATCCGGCAGAATGACGCGTTCGACCGAGGAATGCGAGATATCGCGCTCATGCCACAGCGTCACGTTCTCGTAAGCGGACACCATATGGCCGCGGATGACGCGGGACAAACCGGAAATGTTCTCGCTGCCGATCGGGTTGCGCTTGTGCGGCATCGCTGAGGAGCCCTTTTGGCCTTTGGCAAAGGCTTCCTCGACTTCCCGGAACTCGCTCTTCTGCAGAGCGCGGACTTCGGTCGCAAATTTATCGAGCGATGTCGCGATCAGCGCCAGCGTCGCCATGTATTCGGCATGGCGGTCGCGCTGCAGCGTCTGCGTCGAAATCGGCGCCGGCTTCGTGCCCAGCTTCTTGCAGACGTATTCCTCGACAAACGGGTCGATATTCGCATAAGTGCCAACGGCGCCGGAGATTTTGCCGAACTGGACGCCGTCTGCGGCCCGGCGGAACCGTTCCAGGTTCCTTTTCATTTCCTCATGCCACAAGGCCATCTTCAGACCGAACGTCGTCGGCTCCGCATGTACGCCATGGGTACGGCCCATCATCGGTGTATTCTTGTAGGCAATGGCTTTTTCACGGAGGATTTCGATGAAGTTCACAATATCTTGTTCGAGTATCTCATTCGCTTGTTTCAGCAGATAACCTAGAGCGGTATCCACAACGTCTGTGGAGGTCAGGCCGTAATGCACCCATTTGCGTTCTGCTCCCAGGCTTTCCGATACGGCTCGGGTAAACGCGATCACATCATGGCGGGTCTCCTGCTCGATTTCGTAAATGCGGTCCATATCGAAGGAGGCATTCTGACGCAGCAGTGCTGCGTCCTCTTTCGGAATAACCCCGAGTTCAGCCCAAGCCTCGCACGCGCAGATTTCCACTTCCAGCCACGCTTTGAACTTGTTCTCCTCGGTCCAGATCGCTCTCATTTCGGGTCTGCTGTAACGTTCGATCATATGAGTTGATTCCTCCAAATTGTAGTTTGCTGTATAAAATCAACCGCGTCCTGAACATCGCTGCACAGCACGTTGACATGTCCCATTTTTCGTTTGGCGGCCGATCCGGCCTTACCGTACAAATGCACCTTCGGCACAACGTTCGCCAATGCGGTGCTGCCTGCTTCAACTCCGCCCCAGCGTCCCGTCGCGACGGCTTCCGTTACAGCTTCGACATGCTCACCAAGCACATTCACCATAACGACCGGCGTGAGCAGCTTCGCCTCGCCGAGCGGCAAATTGCAGACCGCCCGGACATGCTGCTCGAATTGCGACGTTATGCAGGCCTCCATCGTATAATGCCCCGAATTATGCGGGCGCGGCGCCAGCTCGTTCACGTAGATCCGTCCGTCCCCGGTCAGGAACATCTCGACGGCGAGGAGGCCGACGGCTTCCATCGACTCCGCAATCCGTGAAGCGAGCCGTTCCGCTTCGCGCTGTACTTCCTGATCGATTCTCGCCGGCACGATGGAGGCATGCAGAATATTATCGACGTGAATATTCTCCGCTACCGGGAATGTTCGGATTTCGCCGCGCGGGCTGCGGGCTGCAATGACGGACAATTCCTTCACGAAGGGTATGAATTGCTCCAGCACGAGCTCGGTGCCCGCTTTGCTCAGCTCAGCATAAGCAGGGCCGATTTCCGCTTCCGAGCGGATCACCCATTGGCCTTTGCCGTCGTAGCCGCCGGTTGCCGTCTTCAGCACGCTAGGGATGCCCAGCCGCGCTACGGCCTCGCGCAGCTCCTGCTCGCTGCCAATCTCCGCGTAGGGAGCCACCGCAGCTCCCGCCGCTTCAACGGCCCGCTTCTCGCGCAGGCGGTGCTGCGTCGTATAGAGCAGCCGGCTACCCTGCGGCACGTGCGACAGCTCCTCAAGCAGCGCTGCCACTCCGGCGTCCACGTTTTCAAATTCGTACGTGATGACGTCCGACCGCTCTGCCAGCTTCTTCGCCGCTTCCTGATCGTCATAGCCGGCGACGATCTGCTCGGCTACTTGTCCGCATGGCGAATGCGGCGTCGGATCGAGCGTAACGAACCGGTAACCGAGGTTCGTCCCTGCCAGCGTCATCATCCGCCCCAGCTGTCCGCCGCCAAGTACGCCGATGGTCGAACCCGGCGGGATTACTTTTTCCGAGTGCTTGGTCTGCTCAGATCCATGAATCTCGCCTTTATCCAGAGTGCCATTTCCTGTGTGAGAGGTCTGATTCATTACTTGATCTCCCCCAGGTCAGCCGAACTGGCCAGCACTTCTTCGCGAATCCGATCACGGCGCTCCTGTACGCGAGACGCCACTGCCGGATCAAATGCTCCAATCATTTGCGCTGCCAGCAATCCGGCGTTAATCGCGCCAGCTTTGCCGATCGCCACCGTTGCCACCGGAATTCCGCCCGGCATTTGCACGATGGAGAGCAGGGAGTCGAGTCCGTTCAAAGCGGCCGATTTCACTGGCACGCCAATTACGGGAAGCACCGTCTTCGACGCGACCATCCCCGGCAAATGCGCAGCTCCTCCGGCACCGGCGATAATGACCTTCAATCCGCGGCCTGCCGCCTGCTCCGCGAACTCGAACATCAAGTCCGGCGTGCGGTGTGCGGATACCACCTGCTTCTCGTAAGGTATTTGAAGCTCCTCCAAAACGGCGCAAGCATGGGACATCGTCTCCCAATCCGATGTGCTGCCCATGATTACTGCCACCTGTGCCTGTGCTGACATGCCTCGTCCCACTCCTTCAATCCAAATATTTGGTTACTTCTAACTGGTCATTTTCTATGCGTTTATTCCCTCTTGCTCCGGCTATAGCAGCTAAGCCCATTAAAAAAGTCCGGAACATTCTGGAAATAACAAGTATTTACAGATTCCCGGACCACGAGTGAATACATCTCAATACAGAACGTAAATATCCAAATCATAGAGCTGATCAGCTCTAACATTCTGCGATCAAACAAAAATAGATGTATTCCGCTCGTAGTCCGAAAATTTACGGTTTTCAGGTAGAGACTTCCGGGCCATATCCCCGGATTTATACGAGTTCACAACAAGTTCAAAACATATTGACGGCTTCTCCCCCGTCCTCTATCAGTGTAACAATCCCGGATAGCTCATGTCAACTCAAACACGAACATTAATAATACTGTAAAAGGGAATGTTCGTTTTTTGGCATTATCCAACCCGCTGGATCGGCGAATAGATGGGTTTGCTTTGTCCCACTTTGACAATCACGTTGCGAGATTCGCTTACTAGGTCCCTTTGGTTAATCGCTAACGGACAAGAGATTCGCTATTTGCCCTCTTTGGCCAAAATAGTCTTGCTAACGGACACAGAAGACCTTATTTACCAAAAACCTATCCGATAATTGAACTTTTTAACGATATAGCTTCTCCTGTGTCCGTTAGCTCCACAACCCCCCTGCATTTTGGACAAATAGCGCCTTCTGTGTCCGTTAGCGTTAGCACCGAGCTAGCTAGGCAAATTGCAATCGTCAATTTCCACTATTAAGCGCCTAAACATGAAACTAGCAACTAACGAGCTTCAAAGTACATAAGGCTCTTCATTGTCAGAATCATATCTCAGTTGCTAAACAAAAAAGAGTGCCCCTACCACTAAGGACACTCTCTCCATATATACTTATTTAACCACCATCACAGGCACCTGGGCATGCTGAACAACATTATGGCTGACGCTGCCAAGCACGAATTCGCGGATTCCTCCGAGGCCGCGGCTGCCGATGATGATAAGGTCGTTATTATGCTTCTTCACGTAATCCAGAATAACTTCAGCCGGTGCTCCCTGAATTAATTCAACCTTGCCCTTCACGCCTGCGGCTTGCAGGCGGTTCCTTGCTTCCTCCGCCGTCTTCTCCGCCAGTTCATAGAAATCCTGGTTCACAGAAGCAGGTACGGGAGCGTAGCCCTCCGCAACGTAGAAACGCGGAAAATCAAACACATGCAGTACTTCAAGGGTGGCCTCCGGCGATAATTTCACCAGTTCAATCGCTTTATCCAGCGCCTTGGTAGCCGCCTTCGAACCATCATAAGCTGCAACGATTTTGTTAAATAACATAAGTCAGCACCTCTCCTTGTCTAGTTAATAATTACAAGTGAAGCGAGATCGTGCAATAAACTCTACTTAAATTAAATAACCCTTAGAATAAAAAATAACCCAGCAGCACCGCATTCAGCAACAGCAACAGCGGAATGCCGACCCGGAAGCTGGCATGCTTCGTTTTGTGCCGCTTCACGTTCATGGCCGTCAGCACACCGAGCGAACCCCCGATGGCTGCCAAGAGAAACAATGTCCGCTCAGGAATCCGATCGCGCCTCTGACGGGCACGGCGTTTATCGTCGGCCATCACCAGGTACGAAACTACATTAATGACAAGAAACCAGAGCAGCAGCCCGGATCTCATGCTCACCGCCCCCATCTTCGTCTGACTTTGGCAACTTGTTTCCCTTACCTCTATTATAACGCTAACCGAAAAAATACAAAAGGCTCCCTCTAGGGGAGCTCTACTTAAGCTTTATGTGCCTGCTCGTATAGAAAAGCTGCGAAACTGTTCTGATTGAAAGACTGCTGCATGTTTTGCAAGAAAACAACCAGCTCCACATCTGCTTCACATCTTCGGGACCTCGTTTAAGCTGGGCGGCCTCTTCGCCTGCTTCTTCAACTTAGGCTCTATTGCTTCTTCCATTATGCTGGATTTATTCTGCTGATCTTTAATTTTCGTTGATTTGTGATGGGGCATGCTCATCACCTCCCATTCTTAGGATTCCGAGCATGCCGCCGTTTTATGCGGAGGCTAGCGTAAGGTTCTTACTTGTTCTTGTTCTCCATGGCCGCCTTCAGCAGTTCTCCCAGGTTGGAGCCGATGGATTCCTGCTTCTTCGTGTACTGGCTTACGAGCCGCTTCTCCTCCCGCTTGTTCATGCGTTTAGGATCATTATTGCCTAGCGTTTCCGTAATGCCGCAAGGCAGACATTGAACATAGCGCCCCGCTTTGCCCTCCTTCAATTCCATTTTCTTATGGCACTGTGGACAACGGCGGTTGGACAGACGCTTCTCGCCAGAACGGCGGTAGCCGCAATCCTCGCTTGGGCAGACGAGCATCAGCCCGCGCCCCGTCTTCTTCTCCAGAAGGCGGGTTCCGCAATCCGGGCAATGGCTGTTGGAGACGTTATGCGGCTTGTAGGTCGCCTCGCTGTTCTTCACGCCGGATACGAGCCCTTGGGCCATGTCCCGGATTCCCTCCAGGAACGGACCTGGCTTGCCCTGCCCGCGAGCAATTCGCTCCAGCTCGGCCTCCCATTTCGCCGTCAGGTCCGGCGAGCGCAGATCGCTCGGGGCCAGCTCGATCAACTGCTTGCCCTTGCCGGTCGGATGCAGCAGGTTGCCCTGCCGCTCAATCGTATCCGAGCTGACCAGCTTCTCGATAATATCCGCGCGGGTCGCCGGCGTGCCTAGACCGTGCTTCTCCATTTGCGTGAGCAAAGCCGCTTCGCTGTACCGCTTCGGCGGCAGTGTGCGGCCGCCCTGAATACGGCAGCGCTTCACGGTTACACTCTCGCCTTCCTTCAGCTCCGGAAGCAGCGTGCCGCTGCCTTCCAGCGAATCCTCGTCCTCCTCGTCTTCGTCAACCGCCTGACCGTCATAGACGGCCCGCCAGCCGCTGTCCTTCATCGTCGTGCCTTTGGCATGCAGAGTCTCCCCGGCCACCTCCAAAGTAACGGCGACCTGATCGAAGCGGGCCGCCGGATAGAACAGGCTGATGAACCGTCTTACGATGAGATCGTACAATTTGCGCTCCTCTGTAGTAAGCGTATTTAACAGCACCGTCTGCTCCGTCGGAATGATCGCGTGATGATCGGTGACCTTGCTGTCATCGATGATCCGTTTGCTCAAAGGAAGCGGCTTGCGCAGCAGCGCTCTGGCCAGCGGAGCGTATGGGCCGACGGCCACGCTCGTCAGTCTCTCCTTGAGCGTATCCTGCATGTCGGACGTCAAATAACGCGAGTCCGTTCGCGGATAAGTCACGAGCTTATGCTGCTCGTACAGCCGCTGCAGTACATTGGACGTCTGCTTGGCGGAAAACCCGAGCAGGCGGTTTGCATCCCGCTGCAGCTCTGTCAAATCATAAGCCAAAGGATGCGGAACGTTCTTCTCGCTCTTTTTCAGCTTTACGATTTTACCGCTGCGGCCATCGAGCTTCCCTTGAAGCTGCTTCACCTTCTCCGGATCAAAAATCCGGGAATCGTTATTCGCCCCCCGCCATACCGCTTCGAACGAGCCCAGGTCGGCGCGCAGCGTGCTGTATTCCTCCGAGCGGAAGGAGAGGATCTCCCTTTCCCGCTGCATAATCATACCCAGCGTCGGCGTCTGCACCCGTCCCGCGGATAGCGGTGACCCGAATTTGGTCGTAAGCGCCCGGGTCACGTTCAGTCCGATCATCCAGTCTGCTTCCGCCCGGCATCTTGCCGACTGATACAGCCGATCGTATTGATTTCCCGGCTTAAGCGACGCAAAGCCTTCCTTGATCGCTTTATCGGTCTGCGAAGAAATCCACAGCCGCTGAAACGGCTTGTTCCATTTGGCCATGTCCATGATCCATCTGGCGAGCAGTTCCCCTTCGCGCGCAGCATCCGTCGCAATGATCAGGGATTGGATATCCTGTCTTCTCATCAGCTGCTGCACCGCCTTAAACTGATGGCTGCTCTCCCGCAGCACCTTCAGCTTCATTTTGTCAGGCAAAATCGGCAGATCCTCCAAGGCCCAGGTTCGAAATTTGGCGTCATAATCCTCCGGCTCGGCTAACCCGACCAAATGGCCCAGCGCCCAGGTCACGACGTATTTCGGTCCTTCCAAATGGCTCTTATGCTTATCGCGGCAGCCCATCACTCGCGCAATTTCCCGCGCTACGGACGGCTTCTCCGCCAATACTAATGTTTTCATGAGTTCACTGATGCACTCCTTTCAGAGTTCATTATAACATCTGCAGGAGCGCGTAACTATTCATTAAGCTTAGGATCCGGACAACGCTCCCTTCGTAAAGATAAATAAGAATTATTTGACAAACAGGCTGTACAACGGAGCTAAAGTCATTTATATTATAACCAGGTACTAATACCTGATAATAATACCAGACTACATTTTAGATTTTCATAAAAGGTATAACCGCCTGTTTTTTTTCACAAACCTATACTCGTATAAAGGAGTGATTGTTTTGACGTTTGTATCCAAATCGAGGATTACCGCCATCGGCACCTATGTCCCAGAGGGGATTTTAACCAACAAGGATCTCGAGAAAATGGTCGAGACCAGCGATGAGTGGATCGTCCAGCGGACAGGAATCCAGAAACGGCATATCACTAATGAACATGAATTTACCTCCCATCTCTGTATCCGGGCTGTCGAGAAGCTGCGCGATACTTACAACAAAACGTTGGACGACGTCGACCTGATTCTCGTGGCCACGACGACACCCGATTACTCTTTTCCCAGCGTCGCGTGCCGAATTCAGGAGCACTTCGGCATGGCCGCCACCGGAGCGGTTGATCTTAATGCGACATGCGCGGGCTTCTCCTATGCCCTTCATTTCGCCAATGGCCTGATCACGGCAGGGCTGCATAAGAAGGTGCTGGTCGTCGCTGGCGAGACCATGAGCAAAATTACGGATTACACGGATCGCAGCACATGTATCTTGTTTGGCGACGGCGCAGGAGCAGTTCTCGTTGAGCGCGACGATGCGGATTCTGCTGGCAGCTTTGAAGCCGTCGTCATGGGGACGCAGGGCAGCGGGGGAATCAGCGTATATCGTTCCGGACTCTCTGAGACGATGAACGGCCTGCCTTTGGAAGGCCGTGGAAGGATAGTCCAGAACGGGCAAGAAGTGTTCAAATGGGCCGTACGCACCGTAACCGCCGGCATTGAGGAGCTGCTGGGGCAAGCTGATCTAAGCCGGGAGGAAATCGATTGGTTCATCCCGCACAGTGCCAATTTGCGCATGATTGAGTCCATCTGTGAGAAAGCGAATATTCCCCTGGGCAAAACACTGCAAAGCGTGCAGCTTATGGGCAATACCTCTTCTGCCTCCATCCCGCTCGCCCTGCAGGCGGGAATCGACGCCGGCCAATTGAAGACCGGGGACCGGCTGCTCATTTACGGCTTCGGCAGCGGCCTGACTCATGCCGGACTCATTGTGCGCTGGGGCGTGCCCGCTATATAATAGCTAGATGAACAACTAGAGAAGGGGCGCAGCAATGGCACAGCTATTTTTTAAATACGGGGCGATGAACAGCGGCAAATCGATTGAGATTCTGAAGGTGGCGCATAATTACGAGGAACAGAACAAGCCGGTGATGATCTTCACTTCGGCACTTGATAACCGGGACGAGGCGGGCTATATTTCCTCACGCATTGGCCTCCGCAGGCCAGCGATCCCAATCAGGGACGATACCGACATCTTCGGCATGGTCAGCCGACAGGAACCCCGGCCCTATTGCGTACTCGTGGACGAGTGTCAATTTTTGAACAAGTACAACATCGAGCAGTTTGTCCGTATCGTGGATGAGTTGGATGTCCCGGTGATGGGCTTCGGCCTCAAGAACGATTTCCAGAATCAGTTGTTCGAGGGCAGCAGGCTCATGCTTATTTATGCGGATAAAATAGAAGAAATGAAGACGATCTGCTGGTTCTGCGAGCGCAAAGCCACGATGAACCTGCGCGTCGAGAACGGGAAACCCGTTTATACGGGAGAGCAAATTCAGATCGGCGGCAATGAATTGTATTATCCGGTATGCCGGAAATGTCACCGCAATCCTCCGTTATAGAAAAATAAGGCGCATGCTTCTGCATGCGCTCTTTTTTTAGATAAGGGTTCTACGCTAGAGCTTCGCTCTCACTAGTCGGCTAATTTCCTTGTAACTCTCCTTCATCGCCTTCTGCGCTTAAAAAACCTTTCGCCAAACAACAGATTCCGATACTTGAATTTGCTGAACGGATAATGAAAGGATAATGCGATACCCTCATCCTCTATTTTGACCGCCTTCAAAGCCGCCGTATGCACCCTGCTGCGCACAAGCACATTCACGAGCCGTCGATTGCCGCGCCGAATCGCGATGGCCAGCTTGCAAGCAAAGGTTCTATCGCAGGCAAGTCTGCGGTATAACGGCAGTACTGCTTGAGCTATCGCCTGATGAACCTTCGGATCGAACACGAATTGCACGGTTCCCGGCGGAATTGTCGTGCCGTTCGTATACACCAGTCTTGGAAAGCCAACATCCACAAAATAGCCGATACCGTTCGTGCCAAGGCCCTGTCTGGCCGCGTGCGGAGCAACCGAGGCAAGCAGCTTTTCCATCCATTTCAGGTTCGCCGTGACGACTGCCCTGCTCCACAGGGTGGCAAACCTTTTACTTGTCGCGACGGCGCTATAGAATGGCAGCATGCTTGCTGCCGTTTTTTGCAGTACATTCGCATTAATCTTGAAATTGTTGGAACCCGCGCACCCGCAACCACACTCGCAGCCTCCGCTTCTTCCCCGCCATCTCGCCCTTCCCATCCCCCTTCCTCCTTATAGAAACGATGGGCATTGGCCCACTGCTCGTTGCCCTAGAACTCTTTTCTATAATATATGGGGTAGTCGCTTGTCACGGCTGGGCTCTTGTCTCTACAATAGAGAAGTCAAAAGAAACAGGTACAAGTAAATGAGCAGGACCGTTCTGCTTGAAGGAGGTTGGAATCCATATGCCAACGATTAGACGCCTTATTACTGAGCATGATTTGCAAATGGCCCTGGAGCAAGGGCTCCGTATTCGCGTCTTTCGCGACAACCACCTCATTGAATCGGGATCGATTATTATCCGCCTTACCGAAGATACCGTGATTACGCAATCCAGTGTCAGCGATCTTGCCTACCATAACCGCAGCAGCTGCCAGTTTTTTGAGTTGAAGAAATAAATTGTTTGAAGGGAGTGCAATACTATGTCAAATCCACTCGTATCGAAAAAATGGCTTCTCGCCCGCATGTACGAACCCAATATGGTCATCGCCGATTGCCGGTTTCAACTCGGAGCCCCAGAGGCCGGCAGGGCGGCTTATGCAAAGTCCCATATTCCCGGCGCAGTCTACCTCGATTTGGAGAGCGACCTTTCCGCTCCCGCCCGCGAGCATGGGGGCCGGCATCCGCTGCCTGACCCGGACATTCTCGCGAAGCGCCTCAGCCAGGCCGGCATCAACAATGACAGTATCGTCGTTGCTTATGACGACCAGGGAGGCATGAACGCCTCCAGACTCTGGCTGCTGCTGCGCTGGCTCGGCCATGACCAGGTGTATGTCATGGATGAGGGATTCTCGGCATGGCAACAAGACGGCTACCCCGTCACTGCCGATCAGCGCGTGGTCATCCCTTCGTCCTTCCAGCCTGCGGTACGTAATGAATGGATCGCCGATGTGGACGATGTCCGCAGTGCGATCGGCAGTCCTGATGTGCTATTGGTCGATTCTCGCGAAGCCCCCCGGTATCTTGGGCAGACCGAGCCCATCGATGCCAAAGCAGGACATATCCCCAGCGCGATCAACGCTTTCTGGAAGAACAACCTGGACGCCGAAGGAAAATGGACGTCCGTAGAACAGCGCCGAGCCGGTTTATCCGAAGTGATTGATGCTCTAGATGCCGGACGCGAGGTTATCGTCTACTGCGGCTCCGGCGTTAGCGCTTGCCCGAACATCGTAGCGCTTCACTCGCTCGGCTATTCCAATGTTCGGTTGTATGCGGGAAGCTGGAGCGATTGGATTTCGTACGCGGATAACCCCGTTGCCACGGGCGGGGAGTGACAGCTTCCGCAGGGCATACAGGTGTCCCCCGCCAACCTTGCCGCTCGGAGCGAAGGAGCTCCCAGCGGCACTTTTCCATGCCCGCAGAATCAACAAGGATGCCACCTGCTCTCGAAAAGTGGGGATTCACCGGGCATCCTCGTTTGGTCCTGATAGAGAGAAGAGGAAATTATAAATATTTACATCATTTACTAAATATAGTAAAATTAAAATAAGAGCGCTTACATTATAACCATGCGAGGCTTGCTTCCTGCAGCATTGCCGCTGGTCTCGAAAGGGGGGGGAGCCGCCACAGTTTGAAGCATTTATAACTCACTCCAATGTGCAAGGCCAGAACATCTAAAAACAAGGAGGACAAGTGAAATGAAAAGACTTTTTACTCTCGTTGTGCTCATTACGCTGCTCGTCCCATCGATGTCCTATGCCCAATCTTCAACGCAAAATACAAGCGGTGCTGCCGCCGCATCTTCCGGTGGAACCGTAATCCCGGCACCCCAGGGATACGACGCTTACCGTCATAATATTCCTCGCGGAAATGTGCAGCAAATTTCCTATTATTCTACAACAGTAGGCAAAACACGGAATGCTATGGTTTATACTCCTCCGGGCTATACAACGTCGAAAACCTATAATGTCCTCTACTTGCTGCACGGCATTGGCGGGGATCAATATGAATGGCTCAATCAGATGAACCCTAGAAATATTTTAGACAACCTGTACGCCGATAACAAGCTGGAGCCGATGATTGTTGTGTTCCCGAACGGCCGCGCCATGCAGGATGATCGTCCAATCGGCGATATTTTTGCACCAGACAAGGTAGCTGCCTTCGAAACCTTCGAGTTTGATCTGATCAACGACCTCGTCCCTTACATTGACACTCATTTTCCGGTATATGCCAATGCCCAGCATCGAGCTTTGGCTGGTCTGTCGATGGGCGGCGGACAATCGCTGAACTTCGGGTTAAAGCATTTGGACAAATTCTCCTGGATTGGCGCATTTTCATCCGCCCCTAATACAAAATCGGCGTCGCAGCTCATCACCAACCCGTCCCAAACGGCCAGTAAACTAAATCTGCTATGGCTGTCTTGCGGCGCGTCGGACAATCTGCTGGGGGTAAGTCAAAACTTTCATAACAGCTTGAACTCCATGAATATTCCCCACATGTGGTATCTGGATGTCGGCGGGCATGAAGGTAAGGTGTGGAGCAGCGGGCTCTATCAATTCTCTCAGCGTATCTTCAAATAGAGTCATGGCCACTTCATTAAATAACCCCAGGAATGCTGCGGCATTCCTGGGGTTATTGCTTTGCTCGGCCACCGGATTCAGCAAAAGGGAGTAGCCCGAAAGCCACTCCCCACTGCCTCATTGCTTCCAATTTTCTACAAAGTGATCTACCGCTGCCTGCTCAATTGCCAGCCCTTCCGTGTAACGCTCCATAAACAAGGCAAAGCCATTCACATCTGCGCTGTCAGGATAAACCTCTTGTACTTCTGCATCATTGAACACTTTAGTGGCAAGGTAATCAGCCAAGCCCTCGTGCTGCTCCTTATTAACCATATAGGATGCCAAAATGGCCATCCCCCATGCGCCGCCTTCATTGAACTCCTTTCACATCGAAAGGCAGCCGGCATTCTTTACCGCTAAACTACTGTAATACACTTGTAGTGTGTCATCAAACGATTAGTTTTGCTTTTTAAGGCGTCGTGCCCCATACCAAAGTTCCATTTTGATGCAGCGTTACACGATTCCAATCCGCATAAGCGGTTTTCGCCCCATCATAAGAATAGTCGTTTGCTTCGTTGAAGTTCGACCAATCGGCTTTGTACATCCGCAGTTGGATGTCGCCCGTTTGTCCGCCTGCCGGGATCGAACCTGCCGCTGCGCTAAAGCTTAGCTCAACATAAGTATCCGTATTACTCCCGGTAAAGTTAGCAAATGCCGCGCTAATATTGCTTGCGCCGATTTGCGCCCAGTCGATCGATGCGTTCATATCTGCGGTACCGTCTTTTGTGAAGTAATAGCGAAGCTTGAGGCCGCTCAGGTTAACGGGGGTTGTACCGTTGTTCTTGATGTTAAAGGAAGGCTTCATTTGGTTATCCGTGGCGCTCGTGTCGCCAACTTTGTATTGGACAACAAGGTTCCCCGTACTGGCGCCGCCGCTAGCCGGCGTTGCGCTCGCTTGCGCGGAGTTCGCGCTGCTCCCCGCGCTATTGGATGCGCTGACGACATAATAATACGTCGTGCCATTCGTCAGCCCGGTGTTCGTGTAGCTCGTCGCCGTGACGCCGGTCGCCACATTCGTGTACGGACCACCGCTCGTCGTTGCTCGCTTCACAGTGTAGCTCGTCGCCCCGCTAACTGCGTTCCAGGTTAATGATACCTGGGCGTTGCCGGCTGTTGCCGAGAGGTTAGTAGGGGCAGTCGGTGCAGTTGGATTGCCGCTGCCGCCTCCAGTTGCTTGCCGGATTTGATCGCGAACCCATTTGCCCGATTCGGACAATTGGGCATCGGTCCAGCCGCCGGTAGGCGATGCACCTGGCATAAGAGCAGCAGACGTTTCTACTTTATCAGCGAGCGACCAGTTCACCCAGCTGATCTTGCGAGCATTCAAGAAATCGATCCACTCTTTGGACTGAGGCAAATACGGCCCGCCGTTCCCGGATGCGTCACTGGTGCCCCACTCGGTAACGAAGATCGCTGCTCCTTTGTTCATCGCATAGGTAATTCGGTCTCTCAAAAACTGTCCATGCGTGCCTGAATAGAAATGAAGCGCATACATGACGTTGCTATGTGAGACCGGATTGTCGGCCGCCAGATGAATATCCTGGCTCCAGGTTGGACTGCCAACGATAACCACTCCGTCGGGATCAATCGCCCGAATGGCCGTGATCACTTCTTCCGCATACGACTTGACATCTGCCCAGGACACATTCCCGTTGGGCTCGTTCGCGATTTCATAGATTACATTCGGGGTGTTGCCGTACAATGTAGCCATCTCTTGGAAGAACGCTTTCGATTGCGTTTTGTACGTATTCGGATTCCCATCAGACAAGATATGCCAATCAATAATAACGTACAAGCCCAGATCGATGGATGCCTGAACCGCTTCCTTCACCTTGTTCTTGACGGAAGGATCCGTAATGTAACCATCTTCGGCCGTATACATAGCGGCACGGAAGACGTTGATGCCCCAGTTATCTCTCATCCATTGTAACGACGATTTGTTGACGAAATTGCCATACCACTGCAATCCATGTGAGCTCATGCCAACCAGTTGAACAGCTTGCCCGGACTGTCCTACCAATTGATTACCCTGAACTTTTAATTGGCCGAAAGGAACAGTCGGAGCGGCATAGCCTTTGGGAGCGCCCACAGGCAACAATAAGCCAAGCATCAAGACCAGCGTCAATAACAAACGGCAAGATTGCCGAATTTGAATCCGCATTATACAGCCTCCTGATTTCATCTTTTTGTTCATGCGAGAGATCCGCATAACGCAAATCTCTCGCACAAATTATTTAACAATCCATGGTTTAGGGCTCATTCCCCCATACAACCGTACCATTCTGATACAGAACGACCCGGCTCCAGTCCGCGAACGCCGTCTTCGCCCCATCGAACGAGTAGTCGTTCGCCTCGTTGAAATTCGACCAGTCCGCCTTGGACAGGCGCAGCTGGATTTCGCCGGATTGGCCGCCTGCCACAATCGAGCCTGCGCCGGACGAGAAGCCAAGCTCCACGTACGTATCCGAATTCGTACCAGTATGGCTGCCGAACGAAATCTGAATGTTGCTCGCGCCGAGCTGTGCCCAGTCGATTGAGCCGTTCATCGCCGCAGAACCTTCTTTGGTGAAGTAGTAGCGGATTTTGAGCGTACTCAGATCGACAGCCGAAGTGCCATTATTTTTGATGTTGAAATGAGGCTTGATCTGGTTGTCGGTTGCATTCGTATCGCCCGCTTTATACTGCAACACGAGGTTCGAGGCGATTGGAACACCCGCCGGCGTCGCGCTCACTTGCGCGGAGTCCGGGCTCTGGCCCGCGCTATTTGAAGCGCTAACGACGTAATAGTACGTCGTGCCGTTCGTCAGACCCGTGTTCGTGTAGCTCGGTGTCGTCAGGCCAGTGGCCACGTTCGTATACGGACCGCCGCTCATCGCTGCGCGTTTCACCGTATAGCTTGTTGCACCGCTGACCGCGTTCCAGGTCAGGGACACCTGCGCATTGCCCGCCGTCGCCGTCAGGCCCGTCGGCGCCGCAGGTACTGTCGGGTTGCCCGTAGCCGGACCGATCTGCTGCCAGACTTCGTGCACACCGGGTTCCTGTCCTTGCGTCCACCATCTTGCTTGCCAAGTATTGCCTTTGTGAACGACTTGCTCACCTGGATTGTAAGGACGGATCGGGCTCCAGTCGCGGATCTCCCCGAAACGATTCGGATCACCAGGATGTCCTGGAGCCGGCGTAGTCGGTTGCGAAGGGTCGATCGTCAAATTCACGTCGATGACTTGATAGAAAGCATTTACAGTATCAAAGATATCCCATACCCCAACTATGACATAATAGCCGGTCCGATCGTTTGGAATGAAACAGTCATGCTCCACGGCCATCGGAGGTATCGCGCCATTATCCTCGTATCTGCAGAACAGCTCCAGATCCGAGCGCTTCAGCGGGGAATTCGGATCCCAGCCTTTTTTCGTAATATAGTAATCCCAATAGTTGGTACTATGGTTCGCTACCATATCCCAATGGAAAGTAAAAGGCCCGCCCTTCATATTGATTTTGTTCCAGCGGTTTTCGGTCTGAACATCAAGCTCCGGGTATTTGCTTCCTCCCGCAATCTGGCCGTCGGGTACGCCGATTTCCGGAAAATCGCCGCGACCCTCAATACTCCATGGCTCATACATAACCGCACCGCAGCCTGTATTGATCCTGTCATAACACAAGTCGGAACGACTGTTCTCTATCCAACCGTGCGCAGAAGCGCGATCGGCAAATAGCAACGAACATACGATCAACATTAGCGCTGCACCTGCAGCCATAATCAGCAATCTGAATTTTGACTGTTTATGATGCATGAGTAGTTGATCTGCCATATAAATAACCTCCATTCATTTGTAAATCTGAATGATATTCCGGAGCGCTATTGAGCGCTCCGGTCATCATGATTTCTCTTAAGGCTCGTTCCCCCATACAACCGTGCCATTCTGATACAGCACGACTCGGCTCGAGTCGGCGAAAGCTGTCCTAGTCGGATCAAACGAGTAGTCGTCCGCCTCGTTGAAGTTAGACCAGTCCGCCTTAGACATCCGCAACTGGATGTCGCCGGATTGGCCACCTGCCGCGATCGAGCCTGCGCCGGACGAGAAGCTCAGTTCCACGTACGTATCCGAATTCGTACCGCTATGGTTGCCGAACGAAATCTGAATGTTGCTGGCGCCGAGCTGTGCCCAGTCGATCCACCCGTTCACCGCCGCAGAACCGTCTTTGGTGAAGAAGTAGCGGATTTTGAGCGTGCTCAGATCGACAGCCGAAGTACCGTTATTTTTGATGTTGAAGTGAGGCTTGATCTGGTTGTCCGTTGCATTCGTATCAGCTGCTTTATACTGCAGTACGAGGTTCGAGGCGGTTGGACCACCTGTCGGCGTCGCGCTCACCTGCGCAGAGTTCGGGCTCTGGCCCGCACTGTTTGAAGCGGTGACGACGTAATAGTACGTCGTGCCGTTCGTCAGGCTGGTGTCCGTGTAGCTTGGCGTCGTCAGACCGACTGCCACGTCCGTGTAAGGACCGCCGCTCGTCGTCGCGCGCTTCACCGTATAGCTCGTTGCGCCGCTCACCGCGTTCCAGGTCAAGGACACCTGCGCGTTGCCCGCTGTCGCCGTCAGCCCGGCAGGTGCTGCCGGAACGGTCGGATTGCCTCCACCGCTGGTCGGCGTCGCACTCACCTGGGCAGAGTTCGGGCTTTGACCCGCACTGTTCGACGCACTGACGACGTAATAGTACGTCGTGCCGTTCGTCAGGCCGGTGTTCGTGTAGCTCGGCGTCGTCAAGCCGGTTGCCACGTTCGTGTACGGACCGCCGCTTGTCGTCGCACGCTTCACTGTATAGCTCGTTGCGCCGCTCACCGCGTTCCAGGTCAAGGACACCTGCGCGTTGCCCGCTGTCGCCGTCAGCCCGGCAGGTGCTGCCGGAATAGTCGGATCGCCGCTACCGCTGGTCGGTACGGCGGGATATGCATTTTCAACCAGTTGCACGAACTGCTCATGGAACCAGTGACCGGATACCGGCGCATTGGCCAGCGCCCCTGACAGAGTGCCGTCTGGCGTCGTATAAGTCGGATCACACATTCTGTCGAAGCCTTTGCCTTCATCGTTCGGGATGGCGGAGCTTGATCCATCCGACTCGCCCGGCGGTTTCACCCAAACATAAGCATCGATATGAGAATAACCCGCTGGCGCTACTGTGGGAGGCACACCCATGCCGGCGCCCGACTGATTGCACCAGTTACCGCGATGCAAACGCTTGTCGATTCTTCCCGAATTCACGTAATCGTTAACATTGGATCCGGTTGCGCCGGTCGGCCGGTTAGGACCTCCCCAGCCGTTACGCGAAGTATCGATCAGGAAACCAATGTTCGGCGACCAGCCTTTGGCCACGAATCCGGCATACAAGGCAGCGGTAAAGTCAAGTTCATCGAAATACGGGTTCCACTCATAGTATTTGGAAGACCTGATCGGTTGACCGCCGATATTCAAATCAGGATTCGGCAAGTTTGGTTCTTCGAGCGGCGTATTGTTGGCCGTATTCGAGATAAACCCGTCTACGCTCGCAAGTCCGGCCGCCGTGCCTGAAACGACGGAAGTGAATAAATCAATTGTAGGCTGGCGGTTTGTATCCCAGCCGAGCCAGCCGGAATGGCCGATATCCATATAGGTGTACACGTTAGAGATTGCATGCAGTTTGTCCAACGCATAGCGGGTCGCATCGCGGTAGATGTTCGTCGAATTGGCTTGCGCGCATCTTTGATCGCTAAGGTTCGTTACCAGATTCGGCAGCGAGTCCGGTTCAATGACCGTCACAATCCGAATATCCTGGTATTTGGGTTTGGAGAGAATTCCAGCAATGACATCGATGTATTCCGTCTTGTAGCGCTGCAGCCCTGCCGCCGTCAGCGGCAATTCGCCGTTCGAAGCCAGGGCGTGACAGTCGCGGCCCGGCAAGTTATAAATAACAAGCGTAACCACGATTGGCGTGTTGCCTTGTTTCTGGGCAAGCACGTTGTCCATTGTCTCCTCTAGGCTTTTTCTTCCGCCGTTTGCCTCTCCGCCATGTATCGCCGCAATGCGGTCCAGCCATACAGCGGTAGGATAGCTTTTTACGGTTTGCATCTTCGCTTTCAGCGTGCTGTCACTGACGCGGGCAATCGACGTATCGATCAAGGCCGCGTAGTCCGGATTTACATATTGTGTCGCCCCGACGAACGGGTTGTTTACATGAGGCTCTGCAGCATACGTTCTGCTGCTCCCTAACGGCAACAAGCTAATAATTAGTGCGGTGATCATCAATAGCAATCCGAATCTCTTTTGAATCGCAACATTCATTACTTTCATCCCCTTTGCTTTGATTTTTTGATCGAATCAGAGTCAAGACAGCCGTTACGGCGGTCCGTGTCCCATCACCAGTTTTGTCTAGTCATCTTCTACGGCTCAATTCCCCATACGAGTTGTCCGTCTTGGTATAGTGTCACGCGATCCCAATCCATATAGACCGTCTTCGCCCCATCGAACGAGTAGTCGTTCGCCTCGTTGAAGTTCGACCAGTCCGCCTTGGACATGCGCAGCTGGATTTCGCCGGATTGACCGCCCGCCGCAATCGAGCCTGCGCCGGACGAGAAGCCCAGCTCCACGTACGTATCCGAATCCGAGCCATTATGATTGCCGAACGAAATCTGAATGTTGCTGCCGCCGAGCTTCGCCCAATCGATCCAGCCGTTCATCGCTGCAGAGCTGTCTTTGGTAAAATAGTAGCGCATGGTAAGGGAACTCAGATCTACTGGGCTGGTCCCTTTATTTTGAATATTGAAATGCGGCTTGATCTGGTTGTCGGTTGCATTGTTGCGATCACCGTCCTTATACTGTACGACGAGATCGGAGTTGACCGGTTCGGCGCTATCCGCTTTCAGAACAATGTGGTAAGCCGACAATGGAGGAAGCGTATACGTGAATTGATTGTTGTTAATATTCGCTACAGCTGCTTGTTCCGTAATGTCGGATCCGGTTTGATCGAAGCCCCATACTCTCCCGGATGTGTAGGTTTTGTCACCAGACAGCTGGAAAGTTGCGTTGATCGGATCGTCGAAATTTTTATTCAGCACGATTAAGTGGAGTTCGGAATTCTCCTCGTCAGTAACCGAAGCGTATACCGAGCTGTTCTCCGTATCGGATGTAGCGGCGTTCACTTTGATCGAGCCGAACCCCGATTTGTTGCCGTCGTAGTTGCGGTACAGCTTGTAAGCAGCGCTGGTATAATCGGTATTGTCCTCCGTCTGCCAGTAATTCGCGGCATAAACGCCATATTTACCAAAAATGCCGAGCGCGTCCGCGGTAGCAATGCCTCCCGAGATGTGATTGTCTCCGCCGTAGCTGAACTCTGTGATCGCCAGCTTTGTACCCGGATAATACGTCTGAATCGAAGATTGCAGCTTCGGAATTAAGGGCAAGTAACTCGAAAACCATGTGCCGATCCAGCTGTCTTCCTGGTAAGCCGGATCCCATAGCGATCTTGGCGCTTGTACGCGAGCCTTCTGCGTATCGACATTGCCCGCCCCGCCAAAGACGATTCGCTGGCCTCCGCCCTGCGCTTCCGGATACCAGTGGACATCCAGCACATCGAGCAATCTTGTGCCGTTCTGCGTATGAGCATTCTTCATCTGATCCAGATAGTAATCGATAAACCAACTGTAGTTGCCTTGCAGACTCAGCCAATCCGGAGCGTCCTGCAGAGATAAATATGCGCCGAAGCCGTAAAGGGCAGGGCCGAATATTTCGGCATGCGGATCGACGTTCTTCACCGCCTTTGACAAGTCGATGCTCTTGGCGACGAGCTCCGATGCTTGTAGCTGATCCGGATGAATCCTTGGATGCGTCTCGGACCACAGCGCCGGCTCGTTATCCAGCGAATACGCTTTAATGCCCGTTGATGTTGAAGCGCTTCCATATCGGTTGACCAGGAAGTTGACTTCTTCATCCATATATACTTGTCCGTCGTTCAGATCCGGCTGAAGGGAGAACGGCGCATTTTTGGCAAACTCGACCTTATCCCAGCGCGGTGACGGAGCCGTCTCACTCTCGTCAACTGGACCGTTCTTATCCCGGGACACATAACCCGCCATTTGCAGCGTTACAATGGAGTAAGCTCCATTATCCAAAGATTTATCGTGAAAAGCGGTAACAACCGCCCCCGGCTTGTCGCAGTCGGTGTCTGGAACACCACCGTTGCCGCAGAGAAAATCATCGCTGTAATGAAGCCAGTCCCTTCCGGCACTGGATGCGTTGTTCTCCCAGTTGTAGCCCGTCAGCCGGTTGCCTCCGAGCCTGCGGGATGACCAGTTCTCCGTCCCGCTCAGATCCTGATTGGTTCCGTAAATATTGGGGCTGATCGGTGCTCGCTCCGACTGGGTATTAATCGTGAAAGTGACGTCGCTCGCAGCTGCATTTACAGAAGCGGGCATCGGTACGGTCATTGTCAAGGAAACTGCCAGCGCCGCACTGACGAACAGCCGCTTTCTTTGTCTTGTCCTCATTATTGATCCCTCCCAGGAATATTCATTTCAACAAGGGATGCCGCCGGTACGCCCTGCATTGAGAGCGGGACTGGAATTTTCCCCTGTGCCGGTTCATGGAGCAGTTCCCCACACTATTTGGCCGTTCTGGTACAATACGACCCGATCCCAGTCAGCAAAGGCCGTCTTCGTCCCATCGAACGAGTAGTCGTTCGCCTCGTTGAAGTTCGACCAGTCCGTCTTGGACATGCGCAGCTGGATTTCACCGGATTGGCCGCCCGCCGCAATCGAGCCTGCCCCGGACGAGAAGCTCAGCTCCACGTACGTATCCGAATTCGTGCCGGTATGGTTGCCGAACGAGATCTGAATGTTGCTGCCGCCGAGCTGCGCCCAGTCGATCCAGCCGTTTACCGCCGCAGAACCGTCCTTGGTGAAGTAGTAGCGGATTTTGAGCGTGCTCAGATCAACAGCCGAAGTACCGTTGTTTTTGATGTTGAAGGACGGCTTGATCTGGTTGTCGGCTGCATTTGTATCGGCCGCTCTGTACTGCAGCACGAGGTTCGAGGCGGTTGAACCACCGGTCGGCGTTGCGCTTACCTGCGCGGAGTTCGGGCCTTGACCTATGCTGTTCGACGCGCTGACAACGTAATAGTACGTCGTGCCATTCGTCAGGCCGGTGTTCGTGTAGCTTGCCGTCGTCAGGCCGGTCGCCACGTTCGTGTACGGACCGCCGCTCGTCGTCGCGCGCTTCACCGTATAGCTCGTTGCGCCGCTCACCGCGTTCCAGGTCAAGGACACCTGTGCATTGCCCGCTGTCGCGGCCAGCCCGGTCGGTGCCGACGGAACCTGCGTGCCGGCCGCCGGTGTCGCGCTCACCTGCGCGGAGTCCGGGCCTTGACCTATGCTGTTCGACGCGCTGACAACGTAATAGTACGTCGTGCCGTTCGTCAGGCCGGTGTTCGTGTAGCTTGCCGTCGTCAGGCCGGTCGCCACGTTCGTGTACGGACCGCCGCTCGTCGTCGCGCGCTTCACCGTATAGCTCGTTGCGCCGCTGACTGAGCTCCAGGCCAAGGATACTTGTGCGTTGCCGGCTGTGGCAATCAAGCCGATCGGTGCGGCAGGAGGCTGCTGCGTCGGTTTGCCGTTCACAATAGCCCAATATGCCGGTTTGGACTGAAGACGTTCATCGAACAGCAACGGCCAGTTGTTGCGATTGACCGGAAATGACCGCAGCCAGCTGTTTCCGTCGTCTTTGCCCCAAACGGTCACGTTGTCGATCTTGTCCTTGTGTTTGAGCAAGACGTCGAACAATTGCTTGTATCGGGTCGCCTGCGTCTGAGCCAGATTGTCCGGCAGCGTATCATACTTCGTGGAATCGTCGCTGTAAATATCGATATCCAGCTCAGTTATTTCCTGTTTGATGTTCAGTGCCGCAAACTTGGCTATAGAGGAATCGATCTCACTCATCGTCGGATAATTGATCTTGAGATGGGTCTGGTGTCCGACGCCGTGAACAGGAATGCCCTTCGCTTTCAATCGGCTGATCAGGTTGTAGAGCGCCTGGCTTTTGGCTGATTCGTGCGTATTGTAGTCGTTGATGAACAGCAGGGCGTCGGGATCAGCCGCGTGGGCGTATTCGAACGCTTTCTCGATATATTCCTCGCCTGCGATCTGATACCATAAGCTGCGGAGCAAACCGTCAGGCTGGGAAGCGTCGATCACCTCATTGACCACGTCCCAAGCATAAATTTTGCCTTTGTATCGCCCGACTACCTCATTAATGTGAGCTTCCATACGCTGATACAGCAGCTGCTTGCTGGCCAGATTGCCGTTGCTGTCGCGGAATACCCAATCAGGCGTCTGATTGTGCCAGACCAGAGTATGGCCGCGAACCTGCTGACCGTTGTCCAGTGCAAACTGTACGGCCTGATCGGAAGGGTCAAAGTTAAACTCGCCCTCCTGAGGCTGGGTGCTGTCCCATTTCAGCACATTGCCCGGCGTCAAGCTGTTGAAGTGTTTCGTCAATAATTGACGGTCGGCCGCCTCGATTAACTCGAAATTCTCAAAGGCTGCCCCGAACAGGAAATCTCCCGTGAACACGTCCTTCAAGGATGGAATATCCGGCTCTATCGTAATCGGTCCACGATCCGGGAGCTGCTCCATACGGAAGTCGTCTAAATAAAAGTCGACGGTCGGGTTGTTCGGTACTTCAAAATAAACGGACACGTTCTCCAGCGGTTCCCGATATTTGTATTCCGCCTTGAATTCTACCCAGCCGCCGGACGTTGCCGTTGCGGAGTAAAGCTGGCTGTATGATCTTGTCCCGTTTTTGGTCGTATCGAGCGACATGTACACCGTGCCTGAACCGGACGCCAGCTTGATCCAGCCGGTGAATAAATACGTTTGTCCGACCTGCATTTGGGAAGTAACATCCAGGGATGCTCCATTCCACGATTCGGTACGGCCGCTGACGTGCAGCCCCCTGGTCCCGGTTCGCGCAGCCGTTCCGGTGGAGGATGACAGCATTTCATCTTCTCCTCGCGGAGCCCAGCCCTGTGTTGTCCCGTCCTCAAAGCCGTGCTGAAGAAGAACGGTATTGGCCGCTGCAGGAACCGCGGCATACAGGGGAGCGATAAGGCAAAGGACAAGGAGCAACGTCATTGCCCTAAGCGATAACATTTTCATAAAAGCTCATCTCCTCTCTTGCGTACATTCGTATTCACGGCATATTGCTTATGGTTGAACTCCCCATACCGGTACTCCGTTCTGATACAGCACAACCCGATTCCAATCCGCGAACGCCGTTTTCGTCGGATCGTAAGAATAGTCGTTCGATTCATTCAGATTCGACCAGTCGCTCCTTGCCATTCTCAGCTGGATCTCGCCGGATTGGCCCCCCGCTGCAATCGAGCCTGCGCCAGAAGAGAAGCTCAATTCTACGTACGTATCCGAGTTCGTGCCGTTATGGCTGCCGAAAGCGATCTGGATATGGCTTGCGCCAATTTGCGCCCAGTCGATCCAAGCGTTCATGTCCGCGGTACCATCCTTCGTGAAGTAATAGCGGAGCTTGAGGCTGCTCAGGTTAACGGGGGTCGTACCGTTGTTTTTGATATTAAAATGAGGTCTGCTCTGGTTATCGGTGGCATTCGTATCCCCGGCTTTGTATTGAACGACAAGATTTCCGGTATTCGTGCCGCTGCTAGCCGGCGTTGCGCTCGCTTGTGCGGAGTTCGAGCTGTTCCCCGCGCTATTGGATGCGCTGACGACATAATAGTATGTCGTACCGTTCGTCAGTCCGGTGCTTGTGTAGCTCGTCGCCGTGATTCCAGTCGCCACGTCCGTGTATGGACCGCCGCTCATCGTCGCCCGTTTCACCGTATAGCTGGCAGCACCCGGCGAAGCCGCCCAGCTTAACGACACGCTGGCGTTGCCTGCCGTGGCTGTCAGACCTGTTGGGGCTGGCGGTACCGTCGGGCTGCCTCCACCGCTGCTGTTCAGGCCTAGGAAGGCGATGGAGTAGGCGACCATCCCGGCCGCGGGAATGGTATGTCCGGCGCCCTGCACGCTGATCGCCTCAAGCGCTGGTTGGGCAGAACTGCCGCCATAGCGAGTGCGGGTCCAGCTCGCCTGCGGGCTGTCCGTGAAGACCGGGGTGGCGGAGATACCGTGCAGATTGGTCCACTGCTTGATAGCCTCCGCAAAGTTATTGTAGCTCAGCGTACTGTCGGCAGTTCCGTGCCAGAGCTGGATGCGCGGATAGCTGCCAGTGTAGCCCGGGTACATCGCACGGGCAGCATCGCCCCACTGTTGGGCGGTTTTGGAAATCTGGCCGTTCGCGCACTGACTGCTCCAGAAATTAGTAGCACTTCCGGTGGCAAAGCAGGTGGCCGGCACGCCCATGAATGAAGTCCCGGCAGCGAAGACGTCCGGGTACTCGGCAAGCAGGACGTTGGTCATCATTGCGCCCGAAGACGCGCCCATCACGTAGATTCGACTTGAATCGATATTGTAGTTCGCCTCAGTCCATGACACCATCGACATGATGCCAACCGGGTCGCTGCCGCCGCCGCGGGTAAGCGCCTGCGGACTCCAAACGTCGAAGCAGTTGCTGTATTGGCTGTGCGTGCTCTCCGGAAAGACGATGATGTAGCCGTACTGCTCTGCGGCCGTAACGTAGTCACGTGCGTAGCCGTTGTAGAATGCCGAGGCCGAGCCCGAGCAGTAATGAACAGCCACCAGCAATGCGGGATTTGCGGCCAGGTTGCGAGGTACGTAGATGTACATTTTCAGGCCGCTCGGATTATTGCCGAACGACGTGACTTGCGACAGCGTCCCTGGCGTTACCCCCGCCGGAGCTGCATAGACCTTCTGCGCTGCCGAGGGCCACAGCAAACTGCTAACCAACAGCAATAACGCACCGAATAAGCTTAACAATCTTGACTGTAGTAGCATCATAATACCCTCCTTAAAATCTAGGATGGATGATACTGCTCCGTTTTCTTTGGAACGCGCCCCCTTTCTTTTGTCAATTTTTGTAAGCGCCTACATCCGATTATATCATTTACCAAAAATTGTGTATACTAGATAATTTATAAGTTTAAGAGAAAAAGAGGGACTCGTAAACTTCCACAAAAAAAATGCAGCCCCTGAAAGGAGCCGCGTTGTCTGTTATTGCCAGGCGGAATATGGGTCAGCCTTATTTCTTGATCAAGATGAAGTCGTCAATAGCTGCCCAGTTGTTGGCATTGGCATCGGACCATACGCCAAATTCGATTTGCCCGTTAGTAACGTTAATGTTGTCAATGTCATAGCGAGTCCAGGAGGTAACCGAGGCTGCCCCCAAGTTCGCCTGCAGTTCGGTTGTACCGCCGAAGTTTTTAGCGAACAAGCGAAGCTCCTTTTGTCCCCCATTGGAACGGAACCAGGCCGACAGCTTGTACGATCCGTTAGGTACAGTCTGTATCTGCGAAGTCAGCTGCTTATAGGCAGCCGAATGTTGATGCACCAGTTTATAGCTGCCGGTATATTGTCCGCCGTATTCTACCCTTTGTGCGAGCCCGGCGTCATGCCACTCCATCCAGCCCGAAGTGTCCTCCGTTTCAAAACCAGGGTTGTTGACATAGTTCCGGGTGAGGTAGAAATCATCGAAAGCCGCCCAGTTGTTCGCATTCGCGTTCGAGTATACACCGATTTCGATCTGGCCGTTCGTAACCGGAATATTCGGAATAACATACTCCGTCCAGGAAGTTAGCGCTGTCGAGCCTACGTTAGCCTGCAGTTCCACTGCGCTTCCGTAATTTTTGGCGAACAGGCGGAGCGCGTTATGGCCGCCCGACGATCTTACCCAGACCGATAACGTGTAATTTCCGTTCGGAACGGTCTTCAACTGGGACGTTACCACTTGGTAGGCGGCATTGTTGCTGTAGTGGGTCAATCTGTAGTTGCCAGAACGGGTCTCAACGGATTCGACCCGAAATGGTGTTCCGCTATTGCTCCAATAGGCCCATCCCGTCGTGTCGCCCGTCTCGAATCCGGGATTATCCGCCAGATTTCCGTTTACAGCTGCGAACCCTGGTACGGGCTTCCACCAGTTGCCAGAGATGAACAGCATGTTCAGCAGATTATACGTATCACTGTAATAGCTCTCTTTGGCGTTCTTCATCCAATCCCAGCCAGCATTCACCCAAGCCTGATTGGCAGAGTTCGAAGTGCCTGCCGCAATGAAGGGCGCTACGAATACAGCGGTGGCATAGCTGCCGATCGCGTTTCCGTTCAGTTGATAGCCGTCCCTTACGTTCGCAGGGTTACCGCCGGTTTTGCCTTTGATCCATCCTGCGATTTTATCGGAAATCGTTTTACTTCTTGCTTCACCATACAGGGCATAGTCCATAACGATCCGCAGCGGCACCCGGGCAGCGTTCCAATAATACTCGTCCGTCTCCTTGAATTCGTTAAGATACCATTCGGGGGCCGGGACTGCCGGATTGCCAACGACGAAATCAGAAATTAATCCCGCAGTCGGAGAATAAGTGTCGCTCACCTGGAAATACACATTGTACAAGTTATTGATCACATTCAGCCATGTCTGGTCGCCCGTGAAATCATAAAAGGCTCTCAAGTGGCTAAGCATCCAGTCGGAGGGCCGCGTGTTCAGCGCGGATTTGGAGTCCCAATCCCCCAGATTCAACCGGTTGTTCGATGTGACATAGCTGGCTTTGATGCCGTCTGTAATCATTTTTTTGGCTTCCGCCAGGTAATTGACGGCACCGTTTGATCCCCACTGCCGATCGGCCAACAGAAGGGAGTAGGCGATGTCCAGGTCACCGTCTGTAGCGGACCCGAAATGCCCTTGCGCCCTAACGTTATCAGCCACGACCCAGCCCATCAGATTCGGATTCGATGAGCTGCGGTAAGCTCTAGCCGTTTTGAACAGGCCATCATAAATTGTTTGTGCATTCGGATCGTACCCAGCCATTAAAACTGTGATGACCATGCCGAATCCCTGTCCTTCGGAAGAACCCAGCGGAATAAATCCATCCGGGCTTCCTGTAATTTCTCCTTTGACATAGTAACCGCCAGGCAGGGAGGCCAGATTGTTTTTTAAATATTTGGCTTTCCAATAATCATAGTAGGCCGTTACAGAAGAGTTCATGGACGCTTGGCTAACATGGTTCGGCTTAATGATACCGGGATAATTGACCTCTTGCGGAAACGGTTTCATCTCTCCTGCTGCATGAGCAGTATGCATGCCTGAAACCAGGAAGCTTATCGGAGCGGCCAGTACCGACATGCACAGGAAAACGATTAAAGTAAAACGTAAACTAGGTTGAGTATTTCTTGACCCAACGAATTTCATAATAAATGACTCCTCCCTTGTCGTAAATAATAAATACGGGTCCTCGCCCCCTTCCATATATTTCCTACATCGTAGAGCAGGAAAAAAAATACGTCAAGATTGCTCCTATGGCGAACCAAAATATCCATCATTCTCCTTTTCTGTTTGCTGTAAATGGGGTACGATAAAATTTGAATAGTTAAAAAGTGAAATAATGAGGAGATGATGAAATGGCGATCAAAGAAGATTTCAAAGGTAAAAACATCATTGTTCCTGAAAATCCGGTATCCAAATTCCTGTTTAGCAGCACCCGGTCTGCGTCCATCTGGCTAATCATTCGCTTGTACTTAGGCTATGCCTGGTTAAGCGCGGGTTGGCATAAGGTAACGAGCGATCAATGGGTTGGGAGCAATGCCGGCGCAGGACTGACGGGATTTGTTAAAGGAGCGGTCGGCAAATCCGCAGAAGGAAAAGACGTAACCGGATGGTATGCGTCATTTCTGGAAAACATGGTACTGCCGAACGCCACGCTGTTCTCTTACCTCGTTGCCTTCGGCGAGCTGCTAGTGGGGCTTGGCCTCATTCTCGGTTTATTGACGGGGATCGCCGCCTTCTTCGGCGCCTTCATGAATGCCAGCTTCCTGTTTGCAGGCACCTTGAGTACGAATCCGCTATTGTTCATACTCGCTACGTGGATTGTGCTGGCCTGGAAGGTTGCGGGATGGTATGGGCTGGACCGCTGGGCACTGCCGCTTCTAGGTACGCCATGGAGCAGACGCAATAAGGGCGATCAAGCTGATGCAACATAAATTTTAAGGCACTGTCCGCTTATGATTACAACGCGAAGAGGCTCCTAATGATCAGGAGCCTCTTTTTGCCTAGCATTTTACCGTAAAAAATTCTTTACCATCGATATCTGAGGTCATATAGATGCACATCACTCCCGACCTCGAAAAACTTGAACCGGCCCTTATCACCAAGATTCCCGCCCCCGCACAACAACGCTTGCCTAGTTGATGGAATGGTTGGAATATGAATATTCGAATGATTCTTGGGCTACGCAGAAACAACTTCCAGATATTAACTAATCGCAATGCCTATCCGATATAAAACATAAACGACTCAAAACATAGAAGAAAGAAGGAAGCAACCAATGAACTTCCAGTCCTTGTCATCCTCGGCAAATACGATGCAGCAGAAAACACCATCCAGATTGGAACAGATCATGATGATAGCCCAAAGTGGCGCATCAGATGCAGAAAAAAGAAAAATGGTCAAAAATATGGAGTTACAAATAGAAGGCGAAAATATGGAGAAACTCATGACCCATCTTCCTGAAGTGAAAGCAACTGAGAAGCTTGAGAAGTCTGAGCAGAAGGAAGAGCCGGTGAATGAAGAAGAAACGACGAATGAACATGGAGATACGGTCGCGATCTCCCAAGCAGCCAGGGAGCAGTATGAGCAATCGAGTGACAGTGCCCTCGGTTCGGACGGGTCATCCGCCGCCGTACAGCCCTCCACACCATCGACATCCAGAGAAGATCATTTTAGCCCCTTGTCATAGGTGAATATTCAAATAAATAACTCTAAATATCCGCCAGCTCCAGCACCACAGGGCAATGATCGCTCCCCATCACATGGCAATCGATCTGCGCACCCACCAGGCTTTCGCCGAGCTTGGCCGATGCCAGGAAATAATCGATTCTCCAGCCAATGTTGCGCTCCCGGACCTTCGGCATGTAAGACCACCAGCTGTAGACATCCGTCCGGTCCGGATAAAAATAGCGGAACGTATCGATAAACCCAGCCTCCAGCAGCTGCGTCATTTTCTCCCGCTCCTCCAGCGTGAAGCCGGAATTGCCGACATTTGACTTGGCGTTCTTGATATCAATCTCGCGGTGCGCCACGTTCATATCTCCTGTGGCAATAACCGGTTTATGGCGATCCAGCTCCACCAAATAGTGTCGGAACCGCTCCTCCCACTCCAGCCTGTAGGGCAGCCTGGATAAGTCCCGCTTCGCATTCGGTGTGTATACATTCACTAAATAGAAGGATTCGAACTCCAGCGTAATGATCCGCCCTTCCGGCTCTGAATCCTCCTCGATTCCGTATCGCACGGACAACGGCTTTATTCTAGTAAATACGGCCGTACCTGAATAACCCTTCTTCTCCGCGTAGTTCCAATACTGCTCATACTCCTCGCCCAATTCGAGATTAATTTGCCCTGCCTGGAGCTTCGTTTCCTGCACGCAAAATATATCGGCATCCGCTGCCCGGAAATAATCATAAAACCCTTTATTGACGCATGCTCTTAGTCCATTGACATTCCATGACACCAGCTTCATTTCTTCCGTCTCCCTTTGCCCCAATTCATTGAAATATCTACATTATCTCTTTTATTTTGAAGCTTTCCCTCAAAATTTACAATGATTATTCAAATTTTGCGCGTGTTTACCCGATAAATTAGGTAGAGAACTATATTTTTTTTGCATGATAGGCAGTAAAGGGGGTCACACATCATGTCCGAAAAAAAAGTTGCATCTCAGCAGCCGTCCTCAAAATCAGCCGCCGTCTTTACATCGAAATCGCATTTTGAACAAATTCTGCAGAGCAACAAACCACTCATATCTATATTTCAGGATTGCATCGCCCACATCAAAGAGCATATATCAGGGACCTATCTGTTTTTATTAACCGACGCAGAAGGTGTGCTGATCGCCATGGACTATTGCAAGACGCTGGAGGAGGTCGTTCGCCAATCCGAAATCCGGGTAGGCATGTATTTTACGGAGGAGAGTTGCGGGGTTAACGCTATTTCGGAAGCTATGGCCAAGCAAGGACCGATCTATTTGCCACCTGAAGAGCATGAAAGTCCTTTTTTCAAGACCTGGCACTGTTTCTCAACACCGTTGACCCTTGGATCGAAAACGATAGGCTACCTAGACGTCTCGACCATTAACGCGAATATGAAAAGCGAGCTGATCGCCATCGCCAAGCTGATCCCTGGCAACATGCTGAGCAGGATGCAGAGCCTGCCCGAGCCTCCGCCCGTGGAAGAACGCCCGGTACAGCTTACCGAGCGCCAGCTTCATGTGCTTAGACTCATCTCCCAGGGACAGACGGTAAAATCGATTGCCATCAAGTTGAACATCAAAGAATGTACTGTGAATCATCATAAAAAAATCATCTTCGAGAAGCTTGGTGTTCAATCCAGTACGGAAGCCGTTTCGATCGCCAGTCGAATGTCCTATTTATAGACAATTTTTACAATTCTTTGGGCCTATACTTTCTTATAGGTGAACTATGTCTTAGACTATGTTAAAGTTTTTAACAGATACCTGAACAAAGCAATACCCTAATTCTCGACAAAACATAGTCCTGATCCCTTCGCGATGGGATTATGATGCACCGGAACGGCCAGATGATCGGTAAATCGGGTTCACTGCTCATCCTGCCAGACCAGCCTGCATCTTCACGGACGCATACCCAAAAGAGGAGACAGCCATCGACGCTGCCTCCTCTTTTGCATTCTCATTCCCGTAACCGGCTGCGGATGTGGGGATTGGACTAGGTCAGCTCGCCCTTGGGACTGGTTCTCCGTACCCTGCCTCTGCGTCTCGCCTTTATCCTGTCCCAGACTCGCCTCATCAGCAGCGTGATCCCGCCGATTAGCGCAACCAGCCCCAGACTGATCCACAGCCCCGGCCGGCTCTTGTCATGAAACATCGTGCCGCTTACCGCCAGCAGAATGATACCTGTACTGCCCCAGCGCTTGACCTGCTCCCATCCGCCAAGCTCCAGCAGGCTGCCTGCCGTGAAGAGAATGAAAATCCAGTTGTACATCAGCATAAGCCCGGCAGCCGTCGTTACGTATTCATACATCTTCTCTGGCAGAAGCAGGGCTAGCAAAATGGAGCCGCCCAGAGCAACTGCCGTAACCCCGATTGCGTAATAAGGGGTTTTCTTCTGCCCGCGGCTTACCTTGGCGAACAGCGGAGGAGCGTCCTTGTTTTTGGCCAGCGTCACCAGAATCGTAATGACAGCGAACAGCGATGCAACCATCGTGGAAAACCCGGCAATAATGAAAATTCCATTAAAAAAATGGGGCACAAAACTTAAGCCGTACCCTTTCAGTGCTATGACAAACGGACTTTCCTTCGCCCCCATCGTTTTCCAGGGCACCAGGCTTAAAGCCGCCACCAGCGAAGCGATGTACAGGATGGCTAATGTTCCGATCATCCAGCGCCCTGCCTTTGGAGCTTCCTCCGGGTTATTTAACCGGATCGCCAGCATCCCCATAACCTCGATGCCGCCAAATGCGTAAAACGCATAAATAAGGCTGGACCATCCGCCGATCGCTCCTGTCGGAAAGAGAGGCACCGGCCAGCTTGGCGCATGCTTGCCTCCGCCGAGCCAGCCCAAAAGCGCGGAGCCTGCCAAGCCAAGGAAAGCAATGATTGCCGCTAGCTTGACCACGGCAAACAAATGCTCCGCCCGTTCAAAGCCTTTTGTCCCCAATATGATAATGAATAAGCCAAGCACCGCATAAACCGAAGCGAATACCCACATCGGGACTCCCGGGAACCACAGCCGGGTGAACAGAGACAAGGCCGCCATCTGGCTCCCCATAATGAGAATCTCCGAAGAGAAATACACCCAGCCGCTGCTGAAGCCGGCCCAGCGTCCAAAGGCATTGCGCGCATATACGCAAAATGAGCCTTCCTGGGGATCTTTTGAGGACATTTTGGCGAGCACGTCAAATACGACGAATGTTCCGGCCGCAGCCAGAATAAATGCCGGAATCATAGCCGGGCCGCCGATTTGGATCCCTACGCCCGTCCCGAGAAAATAGCCCGTCCCAATCGTACAAGCGACCCCCATCAAGGATAACTGCCACCATTTCAGCAATTTATCCTTCGTATCTTTGCTTGTTTCGTTCAACGCACCGGACTCCCTTATCCATATATTTGCACACAGTTATGGTTTATTGTGCTGACAAAGGAGCGTTAATATACAGGCGGCCGCCTGACGCAGCGGCGGCATGCCAGGAAAGCGGCTCCGCAATAACGGAGCCGCCTTTAAACAGCCATATGCTATTTTTGCTCGATTTTATCGAAATAGTTCTCTTGCACAAACTTCGCGGCGGCATCAAGCTGCTTCTTGGAATCCGCTCCTTTCTTCGAGAAGGATTCCTGTACGACATTGGACATGGTCGCATAATAGTCCTGTGTGCCAAACTGCGCTTCGGGTTTGCCTTCCAGCAGATTGAACAGCTCTGGATCATACTTGTACACGTTGTCGTATTTTTCGTAAATCGCCTTCACCTTGGCCGCATACTCGGAATCGTCGCTGAAATACTCCAGCGGCGTCGGAACAAAATACTTGCCCTCCGCTTTGCGGGCCTGGATCGTATCCTCCACGGACTTCAGCGCTTCATCGGTAAAGTAGTCAAACGTGATGTAACGGAAGGCCATCTCCTGTTCATCTTTCGTCGCGTTTGGATTAATGACGAGATAATTGCCGCCCAGAATTCCGTAATGCTTGCCGCCCTTCTCCGCGGCAGGCATCGGATACGCCACGACGTCCTCCGGCTTCATGCCGCCCTCGTTCAATGCCGCCTGCAGCACGTCGAACGCCCCGGCAATAACCATGGCCGTACGGCCCTGCTGGAAGGAGCTGACCGCATCGCCCCAGCCCAGCGCCCAATCCTGCGGAATGGCGTTTGCTTTCCATCTCAGCTTCTTGTAGAAGTCCAGCGCCTTCACACCGGCCTCGGAATTGAACACCGCCTTGACCTTGCCGTCCTCCACCGTCTCGATATCCCCGCCGGCTTCAAACAGGAAATTTGTCCAGTTCCAGCCGGCCTCATTCCCTTTACCCATCGGCGCGATGCCGGAAATGCCTTTCTTCGGATCGGCAGCCGCCTTGGCCACGTCGTACATATCGTCCCAGGTCCAGTCCAGAGCAGGAAGCGTAATGCCTCTATCCTCCACCAGCTTCTTGTTCACAACCGTTGACGTTATATAACCGTTCTGCGTAACGCCGTAAACTTTACCATCGACGTTAAACTGGCTTTGTAATACCTCATTCATCTGATTCTTGTATTCCCAGTTGTTCCACAGCTCCGTAATATCGGCTACCCAGCCGCGTTCCACGAGGAAGTTTGCTTCGGTAGCCCAAGTATTGTAAAATGTCGGGGCCTCGTTGGCAGCCATTTTCACGCCGATTTCATTGACGTCATAAGCCCAGTCGTCTTTAATGATCGTCACGTTCGGGTATTTGGCCTGAAACCGGGCAATTTTATCGTCCTCCTGCTGTCTGAGCGTCGTTTCGTCCGGCAGCGGATAATGGACTTTAATCGTAATTTTCCGCGAGGTGATGTCATCGGCCGGCTCTTCGGCCTGCCCGGTATTACTGCTGCCGCCCCCATTGCCGGCAGACCCTCCCTCTTCCTTGACCTTCGCATTGCCGCCGCTGCATGCCGCAAGCAGCGTTCCGAATAGCAGAAGGCATATCAGTACTGCTGAGAACTTGCGCATCGATACTCCCCTTTTCCTATTTGTTGTTGGTTGCATCTTTATCATAGAAGACGACCGGTCCAGAACACGATGTGCATTCATATGGCGATCATGTGCAGGGCTACGGAATCGCACACTACCCTTTAACCGCCGACAGGCTGACACTGCGCATAATAAACTTCTGAAAGACAAGGAAGACGAAGATTGGCGGAACCATGACCATAAATAAAATATTGAATTTGATGCTGCTATCCAGCGATCTCGCGTTAATCACGTATTTGTAGATCGCGGTGGCCAATGTGTATTTGTCCTCCGTATGCATGACCAGCGAGGGCCAGAACCAGTCGTTCCAGGCCGTGGAGAAAATAAAGATCGCCAGCGTAGCGAAGATCGGTATGGACAGCGGCAGCGCGATCCGTGCAAAGCTGGTCAGCTCCGAGGCGCCGTCGATCCGTGCCGCTTCGAAAATTTCCGGATGGATGCCGTCGAAGAAGTTTTTAATGAGCAGAAAATAGTACGCGCTCGCCCCGGCCGGAAGCCAGAAGGCCCAATATGTATTCAACAGCCCGAGCTCCTTCAGGTTCACGAAATTCGGAATCATGTAGCTGGCCGCCGGAATGAACAGCGTCATCAGGATGAAGAAATAGATCGCCCGGCTGTACGGCACGCGAATGCGCGAAATGCTAAAGGCCGCGAGCCCCAGCACCAGGACGGTCATCACCAGGTTGCCGCCAAAGATCAGCAGCGTGTTTTTCAAAAATACCGGGAGCTTGATGTAGCTCCAGCCCTTCGTGAAATTCTCCCAGTGCCATTCCGTTGGAAAAAAGCGCGGAGGAAACGTATTGATTTCCTGATTCGTCTTCAGCCCGTTGAACATCGTCATCGCGATCGGATACAGCATCGTAAACGCCATGATCGCTATGCACAGCACCATCAGACCGTATACGGCCTTATTGAGCGGCTTCCGCAAATCGGCTGCCGATAGAATGCCTCTCTCTTCCATCCTAATAATCCTCCCTGTTCAGCTTATATTGCATGATGCCGAGCACGCTCAGCACCAGGAACATCAGCACGCCCAGCGCGGTGCCCGCCCCATAGTCAAGCTGCGTAAAAGCGTATTTCACCGTAAGCAGCGCATAGGTCAGCGTAGCCTTGTTCGGTCCGCCGTCCAGCATGGCCAGCTGCGATTGATAGGCTTGGGAAGTACCGATGAGCTGCAGAATCAGCATCAATACGATCAAATTTCGCATCGAGGGCAGCGTGATGTATTTTATCCGGCTCCAGACGCCAGCCCCGTCGATTTCCGACGCTTCGTACCAGTCCTTTGGAATACTCAGCACCCCAGCCAAATAAATCAGCATCGCCGATCCGAACTGCTGCCAGGTCTCCATGACAACCAGCGACACCATGGACCAACTGCCATCGGAAATGAACGAAATCGGCTCCGCTCCAAACCAGCCTAGCAGCGCATTGATCGGACCGACCGGATCATACATCCATCTCCACATCCCATATAGCACGACACCGGGCACGACGAATGGCAAATAAGCAGCGATCCGCGCAAACCCTTGAAAGAACCGGAGCTCGGATATGGCGATCGAGGCGGCAATCGGCACCCAAAAGCCAATCACCAAAGTTAATAACATGAAATAAAGCGTGTTGCGAACCGACAGGAGCACATCGGGATTGTTGAATATTTTGATATAGTTGTCGAAGCCGACAAAGGTGTTCCCTTTCACGAAATCGATATTATAGAAGCTGTACACGATGCCTTTCCCGATCGGCACCCACAAAAAAACGATAAATACCGCTATCGCCGGGACGAGAAACAAATACCCCCACATATATTTTTTCACGCGACTCCCTCATTCCTCTGTAGTCTCTAGCTTGGAACCTTTCTTTTATCTTAAAAAAACGAGGGAACGCCGAACATGTGCAAAACTATGCGAACTATAGCCGATCTTACTTCTTCAGCTCGCTTGGGCTGACACCGAAGTATTTTTTGAAAATTTTACTGAAATGCTCCGGCGATTCGTAGCCAACGCGCTCTGCGATTTCGTAGCGGCGGAGGTCGGTATTCAGAAGGAGGGATTTGCTCTCCTCCATGCGCAGCTTGATCACGTATTCCCACAAATTGTGGCCGGTGTTCTTTTTGAATAGATAGCTGAGATAATTGGGACTGACATGGTTTTTCTTAGCGACCTCATGGATGGTCAGCCCTTTCTGATGGTAGTTCGCTTCAATGTAGAGTCTGGCGCTCTCAACGATCCGGTTGCTTTGCGTCGTCAGTTCCTCGGCGGAGGGGTCCTGCGCGTAGTTATGCCAATTAAAATCGCCGTAATAGAACACATGATAATCCCCATGTCCTTCGCCCCACTGTATCGCTTTATCGGCCTGCTGCCCCAGTACGGACAGGAACTCCGCTCCCTTCAGAATTTGGCTGACACCGATCATGGCGGCCACGCCCAAATATTTGTGAACATGATGGTGCAGGCTGCGGCCAATCATCTCGAGCTGATTGATCTTGTTGATGTCCAGTTCGGCGTATTCCCGCTCGTTCCATTGGAGCACCAGACAGATTTCCCGTTCTGCGGTGCAGCAGGACAGCGCATTCCATTCCTGGTAGAGCAGCTCCTTGGCCACATTTAGAGCCGCATATTCGAGCAGTTGGTGATCCCGGGCAGTATAAGCGCCATGATCTTTGACTGGCAAATCCAGCTTCATTTTCATCACGGCAAAATAAGGCCCCCGCAGCCCCAGCTCGCCTTGCTGCACCACGGCCTGATCCAATGCGATGCCGGCGGCAGCAGGGACAGGGCCAGCCAGCAATCGCTTCAGTCCTTCGCACTGCTCGGGCTCAAGCTCCTCCATTTGAAAATGCTCCGCCTCCGGTGTCAAAAAGTTATGAATCAGCGGGACCGGCTTATCCATTTTGAGCAGGGCGTTCCGCACCGCGTCGAGAAATTGTCCGCTGTTCAGCGGCTTGATCAGATAATCCTTCGCCCCCAGCCGAAGCGCCATCTGCGCATATTGAAACGTTTCATGGGCTGAAATAATGATCGTCTGCACCCAAGGCTTGATCAATTTGGCCTGCTGCATCAGCTCAATGCCGTTCATTTCTCCCATTTGAATGTCCGTGACGAGCAGATCAATCTCTTCCATGCGAATGCAATCAAGCGCCTCCTGGCCGCTGTATGCGGTATGCACCAAGCCCAAATCCAGCCCGGATTCCTGCAGCAGTCCCGCCAAGCCTTTGCAAATCAACGGTTCATCGTCAACGAGCAAAATATTGTACATATGCACTCCCCCTGCCTGTGATGTTCCTTGTTACGCTTGCCTGCCATTTTGCTATTGCGTTTGCTTGCTGCGTCTGGTTGTTGCGTTTGCGTGCTGCGTCTGGTTGTTACGTTTGCGTGCTGCGTCTCGTTGTTGCGTCTGTTAATGGTGTCTATTGACGGTGTCTGTTGGCTGTGTCTGTTGGCTATGTCTGTTGGCTATGTCTGTTGGCTATGTCTGTTGGCTATGTCTGTTTGTACTCTTGCTTGCTACTTTTGCTTGCTACCGTATTGATTACTTCCGCTTATTGGCGTTGCTTGTTACATTGCATGTCATGTGGTTGTTGCGGTTTGCTTAATGGCGGCTGCTTGTTACATTGCATGTCATGTCGTTGTTTCGGCTTGCTTGCTACTTCTGCTTGCCATCTTGGCCCAATTCCTGCTGCTCCCGGTCTTGAAATGACTTCGGAAGATGCAGCGTCACCCTGGTGCCGCCTCCCGGGCGTCCGGCATAGCTCAATCCGAAAGACGCTCCGAAGTGCAGCTTGATGCGCTGATTAATATTACCGATCCCGTAACCAAACGACGGATCAGGGTTCTCTTCATGCAACTGACGATTGATCCTATCATAGTCGACAGACTTATAGCCGTTATCCTCAATGCGAATGAACAGGTACTCCTCGTCTCCGGAGGCGCTGATCCATATTTCGCCGTCTTCTCCCATATGCCTCACCCCGTGGATAATTGCGTTTTCGATAAGCGGCTGCAGCGTAATTTTGGGAATGGCTGCCGGAAGCAGCTCCGCCGGAATATCGATGCCAACGTGAAACTGATATTCGTACCGGTGCTGCTGCAGCTTGATATAGGCCGAGGCATGCTCCAGCTCTTCCTCCAGTGTAATCAACTCCCTGCCCCGGCTCAGGCTGATCTTCATCAGCTTGGATAGCTCCTTGATCATTTCGGCAGAGGCCGTATTGCCCTCTAGCGTGCTTTTCCAATAAATGCTCTCTAGCGTGTTGTACAGCAAATGCGGATTGATCTGCTGATACAGCAGCTGCAGCTGGCTTTCCTTCTGCTTCAAGTCCATCGCATATTTGTAATGCACTAGCGAATTTAGGCGCCGCGCCATGTCGTATATCGTATAAATCAGCACGCTGATCTCGTCGTTCCTCTTCATCCTCGGCGTTTCCGGGACAACGTTCCCGGGTTCGTATCTTCTTACGAAATACACCAGCCGCTGCAGCGGCGTCATTAGTGAACGCCAGAAATACAGCAAAATAAACAGGCCAACCGCAAAATAAACGATCGAAATCAGCTGGATCACCTGTTTGATCTCATTCTGCTGCTGGAGCAGTGCCTGCAAGGGGACCTTGTATACGAGCTTCTGCTGAAGAACGTAATTATAATTAATGACATAAATAAACTTGTCGGTAATGACATCCGTCACCCCGATCATCGCCTCGCCGGAATCAGCCTCCGCAGGCAAGCTCAGCACGGCCTCGTGCCCAGGTGTGCTGGCCGCCAATATCCGGTTCTTCCCATCGGTAAAAAAGAGTTCCCCCTCCGGCAGCGATACCGTCCGCAGTGATTCGCCGATCCGGGCATCCAAGTTCGTCACCACCAGGACACCGATCGTTCCATTTGTGTAAATACTGTTTATGGCCCGGATATAGGCCAGTGTTTTTTGGCTGCTCTGCCCTCTTGTGGGCGGAGACAAGTGCTCCACAAGCCGCAAATATCCGCGCCCCTTCTTCCCGATTGCCTCATCGAACCATTCCGGCTTCTCACCGTCGTCAAAAAAATATACACCTGATTTGCGAGGCCCCGGGTAGAAGGGAGCGAAGCTGTATGTATTGTCAGGGTCGTAAACGTACAGCGAATAATACAGCGGTTCGCGTTCGTCACTGTCCTGGGAGTAGGAGGCCAGAACTTTCTCCAGGTTTTCGTAGTTTTTTACCCGTTCCAGCACCGTCTCCTCCCTTGAAACCGGATTCAATTTCTGCAGCAGCGCATTCTGGAATACGGTCGAGCTTACCTTGTTGATCGCTTCGATATCCCGGCTGATCAGCTTGAAATTTTGCTTGTTCAGCTCGATGTAGGCGTTCGTCACATGCTGCTTCAAAATTTGCCCGGCCCGGTAATTGCCATAAGCGTTCAGGACAAATAACGGAATGATTGCGACCAGAAACAGCAAAATAAGCTGCCGCTTCACATTCATTCTGTAGAGCGGATTTTTTAGTCTTATTTTCACCTGCCATACACCCCCGGCATCTCAACTATATCAATTGCAAATACGGGCAAGTATGCGCATTTCTATGCACATCATGGGCATTTCTTCGATTCTGCTACCCGGTCCACCTCATAACACACGCTCGATTCGGGTCAGTTCAAGTTTGATCACGGGAATACTGCAATAATGCAGAGTTTCTCCGAGTATCTCCCCACATTTGGCCTGAATGATGCAAAAATGCAAAATGATCACCTGCCTTCCTTCAAATTAGCCTTACACTGGGACAATTCCTGCACATTCCTCACGCCCTCTAAAAAAAGTGGAGTCTTACCCTCCAATAAACTTAACTGCTGGATGGTCAGGATCAGATACTAAATGTATTTCATGCAGTTAGTTCATCGGTTTTGGCCGTGTTAGGGGAACTAACTGCAAAACCTACATTTAGTTTTAGGCTATTTCGACGAATGAGCTCCATTCAGGCAAACTAACTGCATGTTTTACATTTAATGCATGGATTTTTGATAAAAGAGCTTGAACTAGATGTATAAAATACATTTAGCTTTTTACAGACAATAGCCCTCCATTTGTGAGTAGCCGCACGGGGAGCGCACCCTGTAGCACTCACCCCGGGCGCGTCCTGCAGCCCCCCACCTGGGACGCACCCTGCACACTTCACCCCGGGCGCATCATTCAGCCCCCACCCGGGACGCACCCTGCAGCACTTTACCCGAGCGCATCATGCAACCCCACCCGGGCGCACCCTGCAGCACTACACCCGCACGTGGAGCTAGCCGCTGCCTGCCATCGGGCCCGAGGAACGCTGCCCACAGCGGAGCATCCAGCTCCGATGAGTGCTATTCTGCGGCGGAGCCCCCGGGCCCCTAGAGAGCGCCAGCTTTTAGCACAGCCCTATCTAGCTGTCAAAGTCCCAAGGGTTGTCCTCTTCCTCTTTTTCATGCTTAAGCCAAAAAAACAATCCTGCCAAAAAAGCAGGATCGCTACAACGAATAGAGTTTAGTTTCGCTTGGCTTGATTAAATTAGTTCGTATAGTCCAGCGATCACGCGATCTGCCTGGTGCAAAATACCGGGGCTGCCGATCCCCACCACCTTGCAGCCAGCCGCCTTTCCCGCCTCCACGCCTGCAGCGGCATCCTCAAATACAACGCATTCGAACGGCCTAAGCCCCAGCGCTTCGCTGGCTGCTAGAAACACCTCGGGATCAGGCTTGGCCTGCGACACTTTCGTCCCGTCGATCACGGCGTCGAACAACCCGGCGATACCGAGCCGCGACAATATAAAAGCTGCATTTTGGCTAGCTGAGCCTAATGCAATTTTAACGCCTCTTCCCCTCAGCAATTCCAGGTATTCCCTCACCCCCGGCAATATTTCGGAGGGATCGAGCTTGGAGATGGAGCTCACGTACTCCCTGTTTTTCATCTTTGCCATCTCCAGCCGCTCCACCTCCCGGGCCTCTATGCCTCCGATCTCAAGCAGTATGCGCAGCGACTCCATGCGGCTAACTCCTTTAAGCCGTTCATTGTCTTCTTCCGTAAAATCGAATCCAAGCCGCTTGGCCAGCGCTCGCCAGGCTAAGTAATGATATTTGGCCGTATCGACGATCACGCCGTCCAGATCGAATATCGCGCCTTTCATCGTGTTCAGCACCGTGCTTCTCTCCTTTAAAATTCTACTCTGTATGCTCTCAGCATTTCATAGTTGATCAGCTCAGGGAAGTGGATTCACACGTGAAGCTGACCGTCTCGCCTGGCCCGGCAAATCCGATTTGCTCCCCCCATTGGAATTGCAGGCCGCGAACGTTATCCGCATGCGCCTGGACGGTCACCTTCGATTGAGCAACCTGAACCCGGAAAGATTGATTCCGCAGGCACAGCGGAAATTCCACCCCCTGCCATTTGCTCGGCAAGGACGGTCTGAATCGCACTGCTCCGCCGTCAAAGCGGATTCCCGCAAAGCCAAGCACCGCTGCCATCCAAGCTCCCCCATTTGCCGCCGGGTGCGTGCCGCCAATATACAAATCGCCGACATACTGCTTCGAGTCCCCTGTCAGATCGATCGTAGCCGTCCGCATGAAATAAGGGTAGGCCCAGTCGGGAATCCCGATATCTGCAGCAACCAGGGCATAGATGCAGGAGCTCAGGCTGGAGCCGTGCTCGGTGCGAGGCTCGTAATATTCCCAGTTCGCCCGCTTCGTGTCCCTGTCATACTCCTCCCCGAACAAGTGCAGCAGAAGCACTACGTCAGCCTGCTTCAAAATTTGCGTCGTCGTAGCCAGACCATTTCCCCCGCCTAGATACTCATGCGGATTCAGCATTCTCGATTGCAGTTCGGTAAGAGGCAAATCCTCCAGCGTGTAATATCTGTCGAACTGCTCAATGAGACGGCTGTCTGCAGCCGGCTGCGGAACATACAGGCGATCGTGCATTTCCCGCAGCTGCTCAGGCATGACCGTACTGCCTGACAACAATGCTTCGTACTGCCAGGGCTGCTTCTCCTGCAAATAAGCCATTGCCTCCAGCGCGATAGACAGGCACTTTTTGACCATAGCATTGGTAAAGGCGTTGTTGTGTACCCGTTCATGATATTCGTCAGGACCGGTGACATCGAGAATTTCATAGTGCTGTTTCCCCGGGTTGAAATACGCGTAAGAATAGTAGAATCGCGCACATTCCCAGGCAACCTCGGCTCCCCCCTCGAGCAGAAGGCTTCCGTCGCCGGTAAACAGATAGTACTGCCAAATGCCGTAAGCGACATCCGCGCTGATGTGAACCTGCTTGTCACGGAAGTAAGTCCGCAGCGGGCGGCCGGTAAACACGTCGTTGACATTAAACAGCGTACAGGCATCGTCGCCCGTCTCCTGGCTTTCCCAGGCATAAAACGCGCCCTCGTAGCCGTACTCGGCCGCTTTCCGCCGCGCCCCATCCAGTGTATGCACCCGGTACATCAGCAGATTGCGCGCGATCTCCGGCTGCGTATGCAGATAGAACGGCAGCATGAACATCTCCGTATCCCAGAACACCGCTCCTTTATACACCTGACCCGACAAGCCGCGCGCCGGGATGGACAATTTCTCGGAATGTCCCGGCGAGATGATATGCAGCTGGTACAGACTGTACCGCAAGGCAGCCTGGGCCTCCTCGTCGCCATGAATGACCACGTCCGAGCGCTCCCATTTCCGCTCCCAGTTCTCGGCATGCTCCTTCAGCAGAGCCTCGTATCCGAGTGCGGCGGCCTCCCGGCTGTATTTCAGCGCAGCTTCCCCCGAATCGCCCCCCTCATCCAAACCCGTAAATACGGCCGTGAATTTATGGAACGTGTAAGTTTGCCCCGCCTTACAGCGCAGCCGGATTTCACGAAAGACGAAGTCTGCTCCCACCTTCGTTTCCGTCTTCCACGGCAACGGCAACTCATTCACCTCAGCCGGTATCTCCCCTGTCGCTCCAGCCGCTGCCTCTTCTGCCCTCGAAGCCCCCGCTAACGGTTCTCCAGCACCGGCCCAGGCCCATGCCTCCGCAACGGCGACCGGCACCAGCAGCTCTTGCGTCCGACCGGCAAGCAGCAAGCAGCCTTCCGCATCCGCGCCCGCCAGCCCGGCCAAATGAGGGCCGTTGATATCCCATACATCTCCGTCTATGCCCGTGCGGATCAACAGCTCGCAATCCTCGCTGCACTGCACGGAGACTCGACCCGCGAGCAGATGCAGACGCTTCGCGCTGCAGAACCGCTCCATACTCACCGTAACCCGGCCGCCGCCTGACGAGCCTGGCATGCGGTATACCGTCCGGCGGCGGTGCACCGCATGCCGGATGTCCAGCTCCTGGACATGCTCCAGCGGCTCCCCGGCCAACACATCGAGAAGTTCTCCCTCACAGTAAATCTGGGTGAACATGCCGTTCGGAGCGTTGACCGGCTCTCTCCACTGATCTCCTGCCCGGTCATAGAGGCCAGCGAGCGTCACTGCCGTCAGTTCGGCCCGGCCAAATTCCTCCAGCGTGCCCCTGTAGCCCATATAACCGTTGCCGATCATGAATTTATTCCCGTTCGCCGTTATCCGCCGCCGATCAAAACCATTTTCCTGTACAATCCAGCTCATCCCGGCTCCCCCGCCTTCGCCTGTTCCAACCCGACCTTTACCCCGGCGGCTGCAACGCGATAATCTCTGCCGTAAACGGTGATCTCTACGTCAGGGCCACTGGCAACGCGCAAAGCTGCATATTTCTGGTTGACTTCGACCATCAGTCTGGTTCCCCGGTAGAACACCTGGAACCTGTACCGTTCCCAGCGATCCGGAATACTCGGGTGGAACACCAGCTTATCCCCGTCGGAGCGCATGCCCCCGAAGCCATACACGATGTTCATCCAGGCCGCAGCGATCGAAGTCGTATGCAGCCCTTCCCGCGTATTGCGGTTGTAATTGTCCAGATCAAGCCGGGTCGCGAACTCGAAGAACTTATAAGCCTCCTCTGGACGGCCGATCTCAGCGGCGAGGATGGAATGGATCGACGGCGACAGGGAGGACTCGTGAATACATCTCGGCTCGTAATAATCGTAGTTGGCGCGCTTGGCCGCGCGAGTGAATTCGCTGCTGTACAGGAACATGAACATCAGCACGTCCGGCTGCTTGATCATATCGTAGCGATACAGCCGGTCATACGACCAGTGCGCGTATAACGGGAATTCCGCCACCGGAATCGAATGGATATCCAGATGCGGCATATCGAAAAACCCATCATGCTCCTCATAAATTCCCTTCTCTTGATCTTGGGGAATTTTCATACGATCGGCCTTCTCCCGCCAATCCGCCTGTTCATCTTCCGTCAAAGCCAGGCGCTCCGCCAGCGCAGCAAATGCGCCAAAATCGGCCTTGCGCATTTCACCGAGCACTTTCAGCGTATATTCGAACAGCTTTTTAGCCATCCAGTTAATATAGCAATTGTTGTTGACCATCAGCTGGAACTCGTCGGGCCCCATCACGCCGAAATAGCCGAATTCGCCCGTCTTTTGCCCGTATTGCCCGCGCGTGGCATAGAACCGGCAAATCTGAACCAGCATTTCTGCGCCTTTTTCATATAAAAAGCTCGTATCTCCCGTAATGCTCACATAATGCCGAATCCCATAAGCCACCGCCGTGCCAACGTGAAGCTGCAGGTTGGAATGCTGCCACAAATCGCAGCTCTCCGTTCCATCGATCGTGGCGATCGGATAGAACGCCCCCTCGCAGTCGAGCTCTTTCGCTCTTTCCAGGGCATGGGGCAGAGACCTGTAGCGGAATTCCAGCAAGCTGCGGGCCGCCTTTGGATTGTTAAATATATAGAAAGGCAGGCAATACGACTCCGTATCCCAGAAGGCAAGCCCGCGATAGGCTTCGCCTGTCAGGCCCTTCGCCCCGATGTTAAAGCCCGGATTATCCCCATGGTACGTCTGGTACAGCTGAAAAATACAAAACCGGATACCCTGCTGGTTCTCGGGATCACCGTCAATGACAATGTCGGATGTCTCCCATACTCGGGTCCAATACTCCCGCTGCTGCGCAGCCGCGGTATCATAGTCGAGATCTGCGCAGCGCAGGGCCAGCTCCAGCCCGTCGTTCCATAGTTCCTCGTCCGAGCGGCTTACGTCTTTTTCCGCCAGATTCACCGTCAGCTTGTCCATAACCGTCCTTTGGCCTTGTTCCAAGCTGAGCAGCAGCTCCCGGCCGATAAAGCGCCCGTCGCAACCCGTTGCTCCCGTTGCCGCCACGTTCTCCACCACATCGGTCGCCTCCAGCCGAAACCCGGAGAACAGGCGGTTCTTCGTCTGTACCGTCCGGCCAAGCATGGCGGTATTCCCACTCTGTTCCCCGCTCCGCACCGCTTCCCAGTACGTGCGTCCCTGATCCTCGTGCAGCACGGCAAAATCCAGGCCCGCTATGACCCGGATCGTGCCGGAGAAATTCAGCGGCTCGAAGATAATCCGCTGACAGCCCAGGTTCGATATGCGCATGCTGACAAAACGCTCGAACGTCAATTTAAGCCTTTTGCCGTTAGCCAAATGCCATACCAATTCACGTTTATAGATTCCGCTCCTGAAATCGAGCTCGCGCCGAAAGTCCGAGAACGCGCTCGCCGCCATGTCAAAGGTCTCTCCGTCCGCCATAATCCGCGTATAGAGCCAATCCACCGCGTTGACCATGAAGCGCAGCGACTGGATAATCCCTTTGTAATGCGCCTCCACTTTGCTTTCTTCGAACAGCCCGTTAAAGTAACTCCCAAGCAGCGTATCCCCGCGGTATCCTTCTTCCGGATACCCCCTGACCCCCATATATTCGTTGCCTAGTGAAAAAATCGATTCCGACACCCGGTTCCGCCCCGCATCAAAACCTTCCTCTACGACCTTCCACGGATCTACCGCCAAATATTTGTCCGCGATCTTTGGCATGCTTTCCCCACTCCTTTGTGCTAAATCTGTACGCGCTGCGCCCGATGCCGGGCTTTGCCCTGTATCGGCGTTCATATCCAGATTAGCCAAAGCACCGAATACGCCAAATGTCCAGCTCTAAGAAGCTTATGTGCGTTTTTACGATGTTACCCGAACAGCTCCAGATAGGCCTGCCAGCCGAAATAAAAGCCAAAGACAATGAGCGACAGCCCGGAGAGCACGGAAATGCCCGTTAAGAGACGCGGAGTTAGCAGCCAGCGAAACCCGCTGGACATGGCCGCCATGGTCAAATCCCAAATCACCAGGCCCATTACGACTGCAGAGGTATAAAGGACGAGCTCCTTCGTGCCGTAGGTTTGAGCCGCCTTCGCCAAGATTGAGCCGTAAATCCCCAGCCAGAACATGATCGACAAAGGGTTGGAAATCGACAGGATGAAGCCCGCGCCAAAGGATTTATATAAGGACTCCTGCCTGGCGTTCCGATATTCCGCTACCTCTCTCGCTCCCCTCAGCCCCTCCCAGCCGCTGTACAGGAGCACGAAGCTGCCGAACAGCCACAGAAAGGTTTTTACGAAAGGAACCTGCAGGAAGTGAACCGTACCGAAATAAACAAGACCGATAAATATAAAATCGGCGCATAAAGATCCGAGTCCCAGCACCCAGGAATTCCAAAAGCCGCCGCGAATCCCCCGGTCCATTTGTGCGGCATTGATGGGACCGATCGGCGCGGCCAGCGACAGTCCCAGCAAAATATAACTTACAAACAAGCTCATGCCTCATCCTCTCCTCCCATGGCGCAAATCGTCGCCCGAACTTGTACCATTTTATTCAGGGAGGGAGGATTGTACGACTACCGGGTCAAGTTTTGTTGGAGCGAAAATCGGAGAATGGGCAGCGTGAAGCTGATGGAACCGAATCATCCCCGAGAAAATACTGCTTCCACTCAAAATTATTTTCGTTTCCATAGCTGTTCAAATCGGGATGAATGCCGACTGCATCATATCCCACAATCCGCTCCCTGATTTTATGCTTGATATGGGCTGCAGCTCCGGCGGACGCGTTAAATTCCACCAGCACCCAGCGGGGCGTAATCGCCATAATGAAATAAGGAAAATGCCGGCTTTGCCGCAGGCGATGGGCCGGAGTGGCGCAGTACACAAAATATTGCTCTTGGCCGAAGCAGTATTCCCAGAGCGGATCATGGGGATCTCCAGGGATATGCTCTGGCCAGTCCCGGTCGTCCAGCTCCCTCGCTTTGAGCAGCAGCCTCCAGAAGATTTCCCTGTATTCCTCCACGCTACATCTCTGTACCAGCTCCTGCGGCGTCTTGAAAAAGAGTATCAGCGATGTGTATTTCCCGAAGCTTCGCGATTCCACACCGAAGCTCCCCAGCAGTCCGGCCAGCTCTGCCGCAGCCTCGTCCGTGCGGGGATCGCTGGCGAATCCGTACCTGAATTGCCCCCGTTTAAAGCCGATCGTTGCCGGAATGCAAGGAAATAAATATTCCGTATCGGCGAGCTTCAACGCAAACTGCCGATAAGCATCGTATTTCCAGCCGTCTTCTTTGAGCGACAGCCCGTTCATAAGAGCTTGATCGTAAAGCATAATTCCCCATCCTCCTTTGTAGTACACAGTATTGAAGGAGTCTGAGATGTGTGAATGTCCCGTCCGCATTACTTTTGTATTGACATTCGGGTTATCCAAGCATATAATTCAATAAAACCTAGCGGATAAGTATGATTTAAACAAAGGAGAGATAGCAATGGCTGCTGTACAAACCTTCAAAGCGACTGCACACCTGCAAAACGGCGTACAAGTCAAGACGGCTTCCCGCCAATTCGAACTGATCATCGATGAGCCCAAGAGCCTGGGTGGAACGGATACCGGAATGAATCCGGTCGAGGCGCTGCTGGCCTCGCTTGGCGCATGCCAGGCAATTGTTGCCCGGGTATACGCCCCGAAATTCAATGTTGAGCTCGAGGATTTCCGCGTGGAAGTGGAAGGCGATATCGATTTGGACGGCTTCTTTAATCGGTCGGACGTTCGTCCGGGGTACTCCGATATACGGTATACGTTCTATGTTAAAACCAGCTCCCCTCGTGAAAAAGTGGAAGAGTTCGTACATTTTCTGGAGAGTAAATGTCCGGTAGGCGATACGATCGCCAACCCGGTTAACCTGAAGCTCGATCGCATCGTCATCGAGAACTAGAACTGAAAGAGGTATGGCTTGTCACTGCGGACAAGCTGTACTTTTTTTTTAGCTGAAATAGAGACATCCAATGGATTTCCCATCCATAAATATGATATTTTATCTCTAGGAGCGTGAGAATCATGTTAATAGACACGTTGACTTCGCTAAATGAACACATTCATTTTTTAAGTCTGTTATGGCTGTTTCCTATCATTTTTGTGTTTCATGACTTTGAGGAAATTCTTACGATAGAGCGCTGGGTTACGCAGCATGGAGCGCGCGTTCAAAGCTCGCTGCCCCCGTTTGCCCGCAAGCTGTACCAGGCTTCGTTTCAATTGAACACCTTGCATTTTGCCAAGGACGTTCTGGCCGTATTCATCGTCCTTGTGACCGTTACGGTACTCGCTGTGTTTTACTCCTTCTATCTGCCCTTTATCGCCGCCCTGCATTTATTCTTTCTGCATGTCTTTACCCATGTCTTCCAATCCGTCTACTTCAGGCTGTATACCCCGGGAGTCTTGACCTCTATCGTACTTGTGCTTCCCTACTCGCTCTACGCTTACTACCGGTTGCTTACGGATAACATCGTAGGACCGGGTGATCTGTTATGGGGACTGATTCTTCTGCTCGTCGTCCTGCCGCCTGCGCTCCTCCTGCTGCTCCGAGGCCGCAAACGGTATGCCAACACACAGACCAAGCTTTAAGCAGCTCCCAACACGTGGTGCTTGGCGTCTCATGACGGTAGTCAACCACATCCAACCGAATAAAGATGGGGCTGTCCAATAAGCCCCATAATAAAAAGTGCCCTTGATGTGACCAAATACAAATACGCTTTCTACCTCGACTTTACGCCGAGCATAGACGGCGGATTTCTCTTCATCCTCAAGGGTTCTTTTGGCCTTTGCTTTTAACTCTTCCCATATCATGTTCCAGTGCACCTGGCGATTCCCTTTAGCTTTCGTGCACAAGGGCTTGAGCGGACCATTTTTCATGTGATCTTCCTTCATACGCATAAACGGCGTCCGGATCGATTTTGGAGTAGCTGTTGCTTTCCACACAAACGAATACTTATTGGCATCGGCTTCAATCTTTGTGCCATCCACTTATCTAATGGATTTATAGTAGTTATTTTCTACGGCCAAGAAGGAATTAGCAATTTAAATGGATTTCATGTCGTTAGAAGAAGGAAATTATCAATCATGTAATGGATTCTTGATTATAGATGCGTAAAATCCATCTAATCCCCTCAAGCATTCGTTTTGAGCATAATTAGTTACATGAAATCCATTTAGTGTGCGTCAGCATAGTGTACGTCAGCATAGTGTACGTCAGCATAGTGTGCGTCAGCATAGTGTGCGTCAGCTTAGTGTACGTCAGCATGATGTTTGACAGCTTAGTATCCGACAGCTTTTTTAAGAGGAGATAAAGAATGGGATGCAGGCAAGGGAGAAAATTGATTCCGAAGAAACCGGAAAGCTTTTGGAAAGAAACAGGGCGCCCCTCAGTCATCTATGATCACTTTCGGGACAGCCCCGTCTTTTATCATTGCTCTTCTTTAATCCTCATTATTATCGATTGGAGTTTAACTGCATCATTACACTCCGCTAACATTTGCTTAATTGAACCCTAACAATTGAAGTGTAACGTAGAATAAAATCAGCAAGGGGGACACGCATGTGATCCAACCATATATGCATCAAGAGCCGCTTGTGGAACAGGGCCCGTGCACATTACATATGCCGATCATCGCTTCCATCACCAAGCCTGAACAAATTGAAGCCGCCGTGCAAAGTCAGGTACAGCGGGTCATTCTTATGACGGGAGACATTCTGCAAATGGCAGACATTATGGAACGGCTGCAAAGAACAGATAAGCAGGTATACGTGCATTTGGAAATGGTAGGCGGTTTGGGCCGCGATCATTCTGCGGTTCACTATTTAGCGAAAAAGTTCGGAGCCGATGGCATCGTATCGACGAAGAGCAATGTCATTGCGGCAGCCCGGCAGGCCGGAATTCGTTCGATTCAGCGCATTTTTGCCATTGATACAGCTGCTGTCGATACGGCAATCAAGGTCATAGAGCAAGCGAAGCCGGATGAAGTAGAACTGATGCCAGGATTAATGCCGCGAATTATCCGCGAACTGAAGACCGTGCTTCACCAGCCGTTGATCGTCGGAGGACTGATCCGGCATCAGGCCGAAATAGAGAGCGCTCTGCAGCATGGAGCTGATTATGTCTCCGTTGGAGATATGCGATTTTGGTAAAACAAACAATACAATAATGGTTGTGGACGGGTGGAGACGATGAGATAACCCTGAAGCAGACTGCTTATTACCCTATTAACGGGAGGTGGTATGCTTTTTTTCTGTTATCTTAATCGTCTTTTTATTATGCCTATCCAACGCTTTGCTTGTTGAAGCCGGATACCAGTCTAGTCATTACTCATCTAATCTAGCATCGGCACATATCGAGGTTTTCCGTTAGATTGAGTTTACAAATTATGATCCATAAAAACTATATTCCAGGGTAGGAAAAGGAGAATCCATTTTGAAAAAGATAACTTTAATTTTGTCCGCATTATTTATAATTTTCGGAGGTCTGGCGGGGTGCGCTGCCAAAGACGGTGGCAGCGAGGCGAAATCTGCAAGCAGCCTGTCGGCAAATGAGAAGGTTAAGCTGACTTATTTTAGCTGGGATCCATCTCAAGAGGAAGCGCTCGGGGAGATGATCCAGAAATTCCAAGAGGAAAACCCGAATATTGAAGTGTCGATGCAGAGCTATAAACCTGCCGATTATTGGACAAAGATCAGCGCGATGGCCGCTTCCGGAGAAATGCCGGATGTGTTTGATATGAGTTCTGGCTATATTGACGAGTGGGCATCTAAAGGCCTACTTGCAAATTTACAAACATGGATCGATCGCGATATTAAACAGGACGATTATTTTACAAGCATTTTCGACGCGGTACGTTATCCGGATAAGGAAAAAGGAGACATGTACGCATTTCCTTATGCCTGGGTAACCACTGTACTGTATTACAACAAGGATCTGTTTGATCAGGCCAACTTATCCTATCCAACGGAGGATTGGACATGGGAAGAGTTCCGGAATGCCGCTAAGAAGCTGACCATAGATACGAACGGGGACGGAACGGCGGATCAATGGGGCTTTTGGTTTTTTGGGCGTTATGCGCAAATCGAGCCTTGGCTGTATCAAAATAACGGGGACATTCTAAACCCGGAAAAAAGCCAGTTTGAGATCAACGAAAACGGGAAAGAAACATTGAAATTTTTAACGGACTTGACTACGACGGACAAAGTTTCTCCTGCTCCTAAAGATATGAAAGGTATTAAGCAAGAGGATATTTTCCCAATGGGAAAAGCAGCGATGTGGGTCGACGGCTCCTTTATGATTGATAACAATCGAAAGGTCATTGGCGACAATTTCAAATGGGGTATGACTTCTGTACCGCGAGGCATGATGACTTCCGGGATAAAAGGCTGAACTTTATGCGTAAAAGGAATGTGAGCTGATGATAGTGCTGCTGGGTTTGATTATCTGCCCGATTGTCGCTCTGCTGCTGTATTTCACATGGATCCATACGGCCCCTCTTCACAAAGGAGGGACAGACGCAATGATTATATTAGGATTTAAGTGTGACGATGATCGCATCCATCCGCTGCTGCTTGACCGTTTAGTAACGTCGCTTGAACTACTAAAAACGTATGATTACAAAAAAATAATTTTGACCGGCGGCCCCGTAACATCTGCGCAATCCGAGGCAGTGATTATGAAGGATTACCTGGTACAACACGGTGTCGATCAAGACAAAATTGTACTGGAACAATATGCGAGGGATACGGTTCAAAACATTAGCAACTGCCAAACAATTATGCAGCGATTCAATCTAAAAACATCTACGGTGATCTCCAACTCTTTTCATATTAGACGCACCCAATGGATTGCTAAATTTCTGGGATTTCCGTCTTATTACTATGCAAATCGGAGTATCCGGGCTGTAGTGAAACAAGGGTATCGCACGCTTCATGAACTGAAAGCATACTACGCGACCATAAAAGCAATCAAGAACATGTCTGCCTAAAAATAATACTAGGCGTAAGAAAGGGAAATTTACGTTGAGCGAAATACGATCAATTGTCAGCGACCATCACATTTGAATACTCCAAATGCTCCATCCTCCTCAAATGATAAGAGGGCTGAAGTTTACTTCCCCTCTACCTATTTTCCGGCCCATTCTGTGTTCTGCGTTATTCGTTTTTTCGTTCTACGTTATTCGTTTTTTCGTTCTACGTTTTTCTTTCTGCGTCCTTCGTTCCGCTTTCTACGTTCTACGTTTTTTTCTACGTCTTCATCTACATCTACATCTTCATCTTCGTTCTTCTGTAATTAACTTTCAGTTTACATTCAGTTTACATTAAGTGAGAAATCAGGAACGGCTGCTAGGCTTATTTTAAGCACCGCGAGTATGGACTGGCTATGAATGATATAGCAAATTCTTCAAGAAAAGAGGTGTACAAGCATTCATGAGCACGAAACTCAACTTTCGGCACGAACTCAAATTTTTAGTTAACCGGCAGCAGTATTTCCTAATGCGGCAGCGTCTGGTCAACCTGATGGATCATGATCAGCACACAGGCTCTAACGGGGAGTACCATATCCGCAGTCTCTATTTCGATGATATGGATAACACAGCTCTGCATGAGAAGCTGGGAGGAATCCGCCAGCGCTGCAAATACCGCATCCGCATCTACAATATGCAGGACGACGTGATCCACTTTGAGAAAAAAATCAAGCTGAACGATTACATCGCCAAGGTGAAAGAGCCAATTACCCGCGGTATGTACCATTCCATTCTTAACGGCGACTTCCAAGTCCTTCACGTACCGGAGAAGCCACTTCTAATGGAGCTCTACCAGCAGATGAACCATCGGCTGCTCAGACCGAAGGTTATCGTAGATTACGTGCGCGAGCCGTTCGTATTTGCAAATGGCAACGTCCGGATTACGTTTGACAAGGATTTAAGAACCGGGCTGCATGCGGTCGATATTTTCGATCACCAATTGCAGTCGGTATCCGCGATCGACGATAAGCTCATCATTCTGGAGGTCAAATACGATGAGTTCATCCCCGAGACAATCCGGGCCGCTATACAGCTTGAAGGGCTTAGCCGCCAATCTGCATCGAAATACGTCATCTGCTGCAAATATCTTAAAGAAAACTCATGGGAGGATTATTAATCACTATGGAAACGACCACAAATGCATCATCCACCACCTTTAGCGACATGATCAAGAAGTCGGTACTAAACAACTTTACATCCGATATCAGCCTGTCCAAAATTCTTATCACACTGGGCATCGCATTTATCATTGGCTTATTTATTTTTATTCTGTACAAAAGGGTATTCAGCGGCGTGCTGTACTCGAAAAGCTTCAACGTCTCCTTGATCGGCATGACCTTGGTAACAGCGATGGTCATCATCGCCATTAATTCCAACCTGATCCTGTCCCTCGGTATGGTCGGCGCTCTATCGATCGTCCGCTTCAGAACGCCAATCAAAGATCCTACCGATTTGATCTTCCTGTTCTGGGCTGCTGCCGCAGGCATCGTCACTGGAGCGGGCTTCTACACTCTGGCGGCCATCGGCTCCGTCATTATCGGGCTGGTACTGTTTCTGTTCATTAAGAACTCCACATTGGAGACGCCTTATCTGCTTGTCATCAACTGCAGCGGCGATGAAAGCGAGCAGGCGATTCACCGGGCCATTTCTGGACTCGTCAAACGTTATAATGTGAAGCAAAAAACCGTATCTCCCGGCAACATCGAGATAACGCTGGAGGTTCGCCTCCGCGACAGCGAAGGCGTGTTCGTCAACCGGATCTCCGAGCTGGACGGAGTGAGAAATGCGGTGCTGATCAGCTACAACGGGGATTATGTATCATGACCTTTAGGCTGAAGAGCGCTCTAAAGGGCCTGCCCCTTGGACTGATGTGCTTGGGGCTCGCCGCGTGCTCCGCTGCCCATGCGCCGGCCTCCTTGTCTTCCAGCAATCATGGCACGGCTGCCGCCAGCGCTTATAACCCTGCCTCCGGATCGGCTGCAAGCCAATTTCTCGACGAAATTGTTTTCCCCAAAGATAAAGTCGTCGACGTCAAAATTACGATTGATCCGGATGATTTTCAGGACATGCTGGACAATGCCAGCGCCGAGGAATATAAACCAGCCTCCGTGAATTACAACGGACAGCAGATCGACAATATCGGCATCCGCACGAAAGGCAACTTAACTCTGCGCAGCGTGGTGCAAATGAGCGATTCGGACAGGTACAGCTTCAAATTGTCTTTTAACGAATACGTCAATCAAACCTTGGGCGGACTGGAAAAAATCAATCTGAACAACAATTACAGCGATGCCTCTTATATGCGGGAATATCTCGCTTACGAGCTGGCGGAAACGATGGGGCTGCCGACGCCGAAATATTCATTCGTCAACATTTATATTAACGGCGAGCTATGGGGCTTCTACCTGGCCGTCGAGCAGATCGGGACCGCGTACTTGGAGCGCCATTTCGATCATGCTTATGGGGCCTTGTATAAAGGCGTAATGACAGGGAGCGGCAGCGATTTGATGTGGCTGGGCGATGATCCCGATTTATACACCGGTTTAGAATTGAAGTCCAAGTCCCATAATGGCAATGTGCTGACCGATATGCTGGACGAGCTCAATCATGGCACCGATTATGAAAGTGTGATCTTTGTCGAGGAGGCCTTGAAGTATATCGCCTTGAACGTGGTCACGAACAATACCGACAGCTACATCGGCGGAAATAAGCAGAATTACTATTTGTACGAGGAAGACGGCGTATTCTCGATTCTGCCTTGGGACTATAACATGGCCTTCGGCGGTATGGGCGGCGGCATGGGCATGGGACGCGGCGGTATGGCTGGAGGCCGTGGAGATACAGACGATGGCCGTGAAGGCTTGGCTGGAGGCGGCGGAGACACGGGTGAAGACCGTGGAGGCACGGCTGGAGCCTTCGCTGGGGGCATTGAACAGGGCAGCCAGTGGCGCAACCCTTCAGCGGAGAACGCTGCGGCCGATGCAAGTACTGATGTGAGCGATAGAACAGATGGCATTACGGGCAATGATGTAAACAACAAAACAGGCAACAGCACTGACAATAACCAAGACAAAAATACAGGCGAAAACCCCGCTGCTCCGCTGCGATTGCCAACCGGCGAGGCCGGAGAACCGTCTGCTATCAACGGGAATCCAGCGGCAAATGCATTGCCCGGACAATCCGGCACCGCGCTGCTGATCGACGAACCTACACAGGGGGCATTGGCCGAGCGGCCTCTCGTCGCCAAGCTTCTTGCTGTGGATGCTTATAAAGAGATGTACCACAACATTATAAAAGAGGCGATCGAAGGTTATTTGTCGGAAGACAGCTTCTCCGCTCGCGTGGAACAATTGAAGCAAATGATCTCCGAATACGTTGAGCGGGACCCGACTGCATTCTACACGTATGAGGAATATGAGCAAGGCGTGACGGAGTTATTAGCGACCAATGCGAAGCAGGTCGACAGCATTGCCCAGCAGCTCGCCGGAACGATCCCTTCCTCTGGGGACGGATCGGGCAACGGCGGCATGGGTGGCGGCATGGGCGGCAGATTCGGAGCTGGCGCAGTTCCTGGCATCCGCAATCATGTCGATGCTCCCGCTTCCGCAGGAGAACAAGGCGCTAACCCAGTACAGTCAGAGCAGGGTGCAGCAGCTCAGCAAGACGTTAGCCCAACACAATCGGAGCAGGAAGCACCGGCTCAACAAGGCTCAGACCCGCCCTTCGGCAATCCAGGAGCTGCTCCGGATGGGCAAGCGCCCCTGGAGAGGGACCAAGGCGGAAGGCGCGCCCAGGACGGCATGGGTCTTACTCCCCCTGAAGGCTTTGGCAATCGGGGCGAATTTTGGGGGGCTGACCAGCAAGGCCGCCAACAGCAGGACAATACGACAGAGGCCATCACGGCTGGGATATCGCTAACGGTCCTGCTCGCCGCCTGTGCATTCGTATTGTATTTCCGGCGAAAACGGCTATAGCATATTAGTAACTTCGCTCAACTCCATAGCTCCCATACAACAGAATGCCCCGGCATCATAAGATGCCCGGGGCATTCCTCTATTTTAATTTTCTATTAATAATTGCCTGCTTATTTAAGCTGCCTCCGCACCTTCCTGCGAAGCTTCTTCCGGTAAGGGCTCCTCCTCTGTCAATGAAGAATTCTCTGCCCCTGGCGCAAGATACATTACATTCGCAGACCTTGCAGCTGCCGGAGCCCCCGCTGTAATTTGTCCGTTTCCGCTATACGTCCACGTTCCCGCTGCAAAGAAATAGTTATTCATATTGTTGCTGTCCCAGCTGCCTTTGCCATCCGTGAAGCAGGCCTCAAGGCGGGATGCGGTTCCAATATCTACGGTGTATTTGCTATAGCCCGCCACCTCGGAGGCTTCCATCGCTAAGCCCGGAACTGCCGTCCAAGTTCCTCCTTCAGGGCGATAATGAATATACGGCGCGGTGAAGCCATGTTTATAGTAGATCGTGACCTTGTTTCCCCCCGTTCCCGGATTACCCGTCCCGTCCGGATTTGAGTCATGCCACTGCTGACCGTCATACCAGCCGTCTGAAGTGCGGATGAATCCCGGCTGGTTCTGGCCCGGGTTCTGTTTGCCCGAACTATCTTTGAAAATGACTGTTGCGCTATCCACGCCTGCGATTCTATAGGAATACCAATCACCCGAAACCCTTGTCATTGCCGGGGATGTAGCCCATGTCGGCTCGCTTGCCTTAGGCGACGTGTTATAGTAGTACAGGGAAGGCGCGCCCCAATCCGCCGGCTTCTTGAAATAAACCGTCAGTCCGGCGTCGGGATTTTTCTTCGTAAAGCTGTATTCCTGTACGGAAGACCCTTCCCCGTTCACGGCATACAGCCGCAATTTGACGGATTCGTCGAACTCCATACCGTTCCCGATTGTAATTACCGTACCATCTGTATATGGAATGCCCTGTGAAGGGTTACTGCCATCCAGCGTATATTTTCCGGACTCCGCTTTTTTGACATGGAGCGTAACCGTTAAGCTATCTGTTTTGAAGCTTCCTCCCGCAGGCGATGCGGACACCGCAGGCAGACCCGACTCCGCCGCCTGCTCAATCAGAATCAGGCCGCCTGCATGTGCAGTAAATGTAGCGAACCCGCCGGATACGACGGCTTCATTCCCCGTGTAGACATCCCGCACCGTGCTGCCGTCGGCGAACGCCGACGATACATTTACCTTCGTCGTTCCTGAAGCGCCCATCACGACAACGACTTGATCCTCGATGCCGTTCTTCGAATACGATCGTTTGAACGTATAGGGAGCATCTGCGATTTTGGCATGGCTGCCAGCTCCGATCGCAAGGTGGCGGTTTCGGAATTGCCCGACCTTCTGCCAATGCGACAGGACGTCCTGATTCAGGCTGTTCCAATTCATGGAGGAACGGGTTCCTTGCTGCGGGTCCGAACCGGTATCGCCAAACGCTCTGGCCGCCTCATCCCCGTAGAACGTTTGGACTCCGCCCGGCAGCAGCAGCAGAGCGCTGCCCGCCTGAATCAGCCTGCTGCGGTCATATAAACGGGTATCATGCGATGAAATGTAGCTCAGCACATTGAAATTCGGGTCGCTGTTGATCTTGGAGGCATATTCGGCATAAGTGCCCTCCAAGGCGCTCAGATTGCTGTCCTGGAAGCTGAAATTAATGACTGAATCGAAGCCGTAGCTAAAGTATTCACTTTTGCCGACGCCATGCCCCCATACCTCTCCAGTCATCCAGAAGCTGTCCTTCCAATCCGCTCCCGGCTTGTCCGGGTTGTTCAGCCTCCATCTCTGCAGCGCTGCGCTGCTCTCGTTCTTCAATTGCTGCCAGCGGCTGAGCTCCACATGCTTGGCCGTATCCGCCCGGAAGCCGTCAATCCCAAACTCCTCCACCCAGGCGGCAAGCATTTTCACGATATGATCGGCTGGTGCTATACCAAGATCCTTTCGCAAACCTGAGGCCGCCGGCACAATCCAAGCATCATGCCCGGTTGTTTCCTTGGCCCATTTCGTCCTCAAAATAGGAGCAAGCCCTACGCTGCTATTCACATTTGTTCGGAAATCAGGCAGGTTCCCTACGCACTGGGTTAAATCGCTGCCGCCGCAATTCTCATACCCTGCGATGCCGGCCCGGACCCAGCTGCCCCACCAGCCCGCCCAAGCGGAAGCGTTATTATAATCGATCTGATCATGAAAGCTATGCCAGGTTTGGCCGCTGCCTGGCGTCCAGCCGGCACCGATGCCGTTTCTTGCCCCGAAGCCGTATTCCTCCATATCCTTCAGAGTAGAATAACCAGGATGATTCAGAACGACGTCCAATACGACGCGAATGCCCTGCGAATGCGCCAAATCCACAAACTCCCGCATATCGCTGACCGTCCCCATATTGCGATCCATCATCGTATAATCAAGCGCATAGTAACCATGGTAGCCGTAATGGGCAAAATCCCCGCCGTTGCCTCCCCCGACCCATCCGTGCATTTGCTCATAAGGTGCAGAAATCCAAAGCACATTCGTGCCTAAATCGGTAAAATAGCCCTCCTGGAGCTTTTGGGTCAAGCCCTTCAAATCCCCTCCGTGAAACGTGCCGATATTTTTCCCGGTAGCGTCCCGCTGCGGACGTCCATAGGAATTATTATTGCTTGAATCCCCATCCAGGAACCGATCCGTCAGTACAAAGTAAACGTTTGCATTATCCCAGCTAAAACTCCCGCTCTGCAGCTCTGCAGCATCTGCCTTCGCGGCGGCGCTTGCAGCAGCCAGCGGCACGATCGATTCATTGGCAGCTTGGAGCTGCGGCAGCTCCGGGACATATTCGGCCTTTACCGCCGCTAAAGGATTCATAAAAAGCGAAGTTGCCACAAAAATAATGCTCAACCATAAGGCAATAAACTTTCGGGCTTGTCTATACACGACTTCTCCTCCTAATCTCATAAACTAAACTTTCAGCACCAGCCTGCAGTAGTTTCTTTCACCTTCTTTTCGTGCAAATGTTTGCACAAAAGACAAAACTTCCCCATTTCAACTCTGACAACCATTACTCTCGATCAGTGCAAACGTTTGTATTTTGCGCCAAAAAGCATTACCTCCTTTTGCCTAACATCAACTCCATTACAATCTTCATGATGTAAGTGCTTTCAATAAAAACAATGCTAGTTTTACTTGTTTTTGGTAGTTGTTGTGTTGGATTTTACCAGATCAGCTGCCTGTTTAACAACCCTTTTTAACAAAAAAATGAATATTTCAAAAATATCATTATAGGGCTACCCCAAATTCAAGCTAAAAAGAGTGTCATCATGTTTAAAATCGACGGAGGTGGTTAATAGTAGACAGACAAGCTAATCCAAACATAGAGGTGATAAGAATGGGTTTCTTATGGTCATTAATTATCGGTGGTGTGATTGGCTGGCTCGCAGGATTGATTATGGGGAGGGATGTCCCCGGGGGTGTGATCGGCAACATTATTGCCGGGTTTATCGGAGCATGGCTCGGCAGCCTGATTCTTGGCAACTGGGGGCCGGTGATTGGCAACTTCTACTTTGTCCCGGCGTTGACTGGAGCGATCCTCCTTGTTTTCATCGTCAGTCTGATTATGGGCTCCATGCAGCGGAATCGCTAGTGAAGCAGTTCTAAAAAAAGATAGCTCAATCCTACAAGGACGACCGGATTTTCCGGCCGTCCTTGTCTCAAAGCTCCCTAGTCTGCACTCATCTTAACTGGCCTCTTCCCGATATTCAGAAGGAGTTTTCCCCGTTATTTTCTTGAATACCTGGCTAAAATACCGGGGGTCCTGATAACCGACCAGCGGAGCTACTTGATATACCTTGACGTTTGTATTCTGCAAAATAAACTTAGCCTTATCGATGCGGCACTTCGTCAAATATTCCAGGAAGGTATACCCCGTCTCCTGCTTGAATAGCATGCAGAAATGACTAATGCTCAGCTCGGCCACTTCGCAGACCTCTTCAATGCTTAAATCTTTATGATAATTGTTAGTAATATACGAGGTCGCCTTGGCAATAACGGCCTGAACATCCCCACGCGAATCATTGTCCTTGCCGTGCAGGATCCACTCGCCGAAGCAGTTCTTCAAGACAGACATCATCTCGCTGAGCGTTGGTGCAGCGTGAATCTCCTGCAGCAACCCTTCCAACGACCACTCCAGCGTCAGGTTCATCGCTTCGAATTGCCGGTACAGCACGATCGTCAGCTCAACGATCATGCGCTCTGCCTGACCCTTCGTTAATGCCTGATCCTCGAATTCACCTTTCATCTCATCAAAGAGCTGCTGCATCCGCTGGCGGTCTAGCTTACGGACGCATTCCAGCAGCGATTCTTCAAGCTTCTTCGGATACTTTACTTCAGAAGCAATGGCTGTCTCGTCGCTGACCGAGTAGACGTATACCCCCTCTTCCCCGGAATAGAAGCGCTGGTACAAGGCCTTGGCCGCCATCTGGTAGGCTTCGTTCAAGTGATTAATGCCAATTAAGCTTGGACTGAAGCCCGTAGAACAGGACAGCTTCGTATTCACCTTGATTTGGCGGATCAAATCATGGCCTAAGCTTGTTTTTCGCTCACTGAGCTTGTTGGGGAATAAGATAACCCATTCGCCGCTATGAAAAGGAAATGCCGCGAGCCCTCCCTGATTCAGCGACCATTCGCTAACGATGTTGCGGATCGCGAACAGCCAAAGGGATTTCTCTTCGCTGCTCCACTGCTCATTAAGCTTCACATAATGATCCAACTGAACGACGGCCATGAAATATCCCTGTTCCAGCTCGCTGTTCTCCAGCCAGCGCATATGCTGCAGCGGACTTTGATTCCCTTCGATCAACTCGGCAAACAGCCTCTCCCTAGCAAGCAAAGATAACACCTGAACCGAATGGAGGAGCTTGTCGTTTTCCTGCTGCTTGTTAAGATGCTTCTTGGCCCGCGCAATCATTTCAATCAATTCATCATGATCGATCGGCTTCAGCAAGTAGTCAAAAGCCCCCTCGCGCAGCGCCTCTCTTGCATACTCAAATTCACCGTAACCGCTGATGAAGATGAACAATCTCTGCGGGTTCTCGGCCAATACCTCCTTCATCAGAGCGATTCCGTCTTTCCCGGGCATGCGGATGTCGCTAATAATCATATGCGGTGCTGTCTCGCGCACCAGTTGAAGAGCCTGCTCCCCGTTCCTTGCCTCCCCGGCAATTTCCAAGCGAAGTTCTTCCCAAGGTATGGCTGCCTTCAAACTGCGCAGAATAATAGGCTCATCATCAACCAGAATCACCCTGTACTTCTCTTCCGTCGACCCCATTCGTGGCACCTCCTGAATTCTTAAAGGGTAAAGAGCTTCTTCGCTGGTTCCAATAAAACGTAGAGCTATGCTGCAATTCCTCCAATGCTTCCTTCGCGTCCAACTGGCTGCCAATCATTTCCTTTACGCCCTTCAGGAAGGACCTTTTGACTTCTGGCGACAAAATATTATCATACGGTACGAAACTTTGCGTACTCTGCTCCATCAAGGTAATGACCTGTGCAAAAACCGGACCTGTCTTTTCGGGATCAAAGCTCAGCTTGATCGACGGCAGACGCAGCCCCTCATACACGATACGGCTCTGTATTTCCTTGGTATAGAAGCCCTCTAGCAAATCTAGCGCGGCCTCCTTCTTCGCATCGTCCAAATTGGACGACAGCCCGATGCCGATCGTATACCCGCCTGCGACCGATCTCATTGCTCCAAGCCGCATCCCTGGGAATGGGATGACGCCGACCTCCTCTTGAAAGCTTAATGCAGAATCGTCCATCACGCCGCTGCGGCGAAACAGATTGATATCCCAGTTCCCGTTCAAATACATGGCAGCCCGGCCTGTTGTAAACTGGGCGATCGCCTCTTCTGTGGTATAGCCGTTAGCCGAGGAAGTAAAAGCTCCTGCCTCGACCCAATCGGCCAGATGTTCATAGGCCTGCAAATATTTATCGTTCCGGAAATCATAGCCCTCTTCGCCCTGCGACAGCGCCTGAATCAGTTCAGGCCCTGCGTAGCGATCCATAAGGTAATGGGCGAATATCGCCGCTGGCCAGCGGTCTTCATTACCTAGCGCAAACGGAATATAACCGTTATCCCTCAGCACCTGGATGACATGGTCCAATTCGGCCAGCGTGCTTGGAGCCTCAAGATCAAGCGACTCGAATATTGTCTTATTATAATATAAAGGCTCCGCATTGCCTTCAATCGGCAGCCCGTAAACGCGGCCGTCGAAGGTCCACAACTGCAGGTCGCGAAACTGTCCCTGAAGTCCCCGTTCCTGTACAAACTGGCTCAAATCCATCAACCGGTTCGCCCGGACGTACGGTTCGATTTCAGCCCCTCCGAATAAGACGAACATATCCGGAGGCGTCCCCGTCACCATTTCGCTCTTCAACTGCTGTTCGCGATGCGTAGTCTGATCCATCCCTTCGAAATTCACCTTAACATTTGGGTGGTGCTTCTGATAGTCCGCCACTACGTCCTCAAAAATGCTCAGCATCGGCCGGTCATGCTCCTTCGTCCAGAAGTGGCGAAAGGTAAGCGTAATCTTATCGCTCTGATTCTCCTCAATCGGATCGCGATTGCCCGCCGTAATCAGGAGAACCGATACGCCGAGAACGAGAACATACAGCAGCATCCAGCCCCAATTTAACAGCCATTTCATCATGATCCCCCCTGTTTACCTATCATTATTTTATGAAACAATCTTAGGTATCCGGATTCGAATCGTAGATCCGAATCCCGAGGAAGAACATATCATGATGCCGTAATGTCCGCCAAACCGGATGCGCAGGCGTTCATGCACATTTTTAAGGCCTACACCGTTTTCCCGGTATTTTTTCAGCTTGCCCCAGTCCTTGCTCCACATCTTCTGCAGTGTATCCGGATTAAATCCAAGTCCGTTATCCATAACGTAGATGAAAATATCACTGCCCTGCTCCTCCGCCCGGATCGTGATCAATCCGCTGCCCTCCATCGGCTCGATTGCATGGTATAGCGCGTTTTCGACAATAGGCTGAACGATTAGCTTTTGTGTCTTATAGTATTTCAACTCATCCGATAGTTGCATGTCATAAGCAAACTTATCCTCAAAGCGGAATTTTTGAATATCCATATAATGCCGGACATGCTCCATTTCCATCTGCAGCGGAATCAGCTCCTGATTCTCGCTGATGCTGATCCGCAGCAGCTTGCCGAGAGAAACAACCATTTTGCTGATGCTTTTGTTCCCCTGCAGTACAGCCATGGAATTGATAGATTCCAGGGAGTTGTAAATGAAATGCGGGTTGATCTGCGCAACTAATGCCTGCAGCTCCGCTTCTTTCTTGCGGTTCTGCTCCGTACCGACCTGCTCGATTAACTCGTCAATTTGCGTGCTCATCCGATTAAAGCCATCCACCAGCAAATCACGCTCGTCATCCGCGGGAAGTCCAGCCGTAATCGGCACGAAAATCCCTTGCTGCACTCGCTTCATACCGTTTACGACGCTAATGATGCTGCTGACCAGCCTGCGCACAAAAAAACGGTCAAACAAAAACGCCGATACCAAAGATACCAGGACGAGAATCACGGCGATATTGCGGATCGACATAGACTCCGAGGCTATCAGTTTAAACGGTGTAATCGCTACCAAAACCCAGTCTTTATTATGAGAGGGCAGATAGGTAATCAGCGATTTCTCTCCAAGATACTTATCCACATAATAACCTTTGCTGTTAGAATAGCCATCCGAAAGGAAGGGAAATGAAGTCTGTTCCCCGATATGCTCACCAGACTTGTCAAATACGATATTCCCCTGCGTATTCACCAGCAGTATATCTCCTTGCTTCAGCGTTGCTGCTTCCCAGAACACCTGATCCAGAATGTCCGGTTTGATATATATCACGAGTGCCCCAATATCCTCTAGTGAATAATAATCTTTAATTAGCCTGGCCTGGATAAGTACCGGTTTCCCCGTTGGGACCGAACCGTTCTCCCCAGGTCCGATCCACACCGGTCTTCCTTCGGCCGATTTCATCTTCTCGTACCAGCTCTGTTGATCCAGCTCCTGAAATGCCATGGATTCATTAGAACTGTAGAGCAATTGATGTTCGGTATACAATGCGAACGAAGTAATCATCGGATGATTGAACAGTTTGCTTATCTCTTGCTTGTTCTCGTAGCTTACTCCTGTCTCCGGCACCTTCAGCGTTTGCTGAATCACATCCTGAGTAATAGCCGAATTCGAAATAGTCGTTATTTCATTCAGCGCAAATTTCAGCTTCCGGTCGCTCTCCAGCAAGGAAATCCAATAGAAATGACTGGACTTCTTCTCCATAGCGTTCGCGAAGCTGTAATACGACACACCGCCCATCAGTATAACCGGAATGAACACGAGAAGTATAATGGCCAGCAAGATTTTTCGACGGAGCTTCATGTACTTTGGTGGCCTCCTCCAACATCTTCTAACTGTATTATTCTTCATCGTATTCAATATTCCTTGCTAGCTTTTTGATCGCCTCTGAAGTAAGTCCCGCATTAACCCAACGAGTGAACAGCAAAATACGACGAGAAGCGGAAGCGGCTTCGTGGTAAAAGTCGCCGACATCATCATTCTGAAATCGACACCATACGTCCACCATTCCGAGTTGAAGGCCATGCACTTCAGCCCCATGCAGTTTAGCAGCCGTTTAACCTCCTTTGTTGTTGCCGAACATTGCGCTGAAGAAAAGCGCTACGGCGACATAGAAGTAATGACCCCTTTCTAAATGTATAGGCTTACATCGTAAGTCTATCGAATTCAGGAAACAATTTTGAGGTAGCAATATTGCGATTTATGGTTGATATTCTTCTGATTGCTTAGAATAAAGTTTCACATACTGCATACGATACACCCTGTTACAGCATTATTCAGGTAAAGACGGCGGTTAATCAAGTACAGGTTGTCTTTTTGCTGTCTCTAGTTCTGCTGATCTCTTACGGACCTTAGTTCCGCTATCTCGAATAAATGCTGCTTTTTCTGAACCTAACGGACACAAGGGAGCCTATTGATGTAAAATCCATGGCTTCGACGGCTATTTCCACTGAATAGCGCCTTCTGTGTCCGTTGGCTTGCCGATTTCACATAAAAACAGCAAATAGCGAATCTCTTGTCCGTAATTCAGGTAAAGACGGCGGTTAATCAAGTACAGGTTGTCTTTTTGCTGTCCCTAGTTCTGCTGATCTCTTACGGACCTTAGTTCCGCTATCTCGAATAAATGCTGCTTTTTCTGAACCTAACGGACACAAGGGATTCTATTGTTGTAAAATCCATGGCTTCGACGAATATTTCCACTGAATAGCGCCTTCTGTGTCCGTTGGCTTGCCGATTTCACATAAAAACAGCAAATAGCGGATCTCTTGTCCGTAATTCAGGTAAAGACGGCGGTTAATCAAGTACAGGTTGTCTTTTTGCTGTCTCTAGTTCTGCTGATCTCTTACGGACCTTAGTTCCGCTATCTCGAATAAATGCTGCTTTTTCTGAACCTAACGGACACAAGGGAGCCTATTGATGTAAAATCCATGGCTTCGACGGCTATTTCCACTGAATAGCGCCTTCTGAGTCCGTTGGCTTGCCGATTTCACATAAAAACAGCAAATAGCGGATCTCTTGTCCGTAAGAACGTGTTTTGATGCAATACAAACAGCACTTAGAAAAACAAAAAAGCACTGCTGATCTTTGGATCAACAGTGCTTTTTCAGTTGCTTGGCGACGTCCTACTCTCCCAGGACCCTGCGGTCCAAGTACCATCGGCGCTGGAGGGCTTAACGGTCGTGTTCGAGATGGGTACGTGTGGAACCCCTCCGCCATTGCCACCAAACGTGTTCAGATGACTTGATCACCTGAAAACTGGATACGAAACTTCATTTGCGTGTTAGCCCTTACTTGGTTCACCGGGGCCCCCGAAAAGTATTCGGTATACTCTTCGAAGCCTCCGCTTCACTTTTTGGGGTAAAGTTTGGATAAGCCCTCGACCGATTAGTACCTGTCAGCTCCATACATTGCTGCACTTCCACCTCAGGCCTATCAACCTCGTCGTCTTCAAGGGGTCTTACTAAATTGGGAAATCTCATCTTGAGGAGGGCTTCACGCTTAGATGCTTTCAGCGTTTATCCCATCCGCACGTAGCTACCCAGCTATGCTCCTGGCGGAACAACTGGTACACCAGCGGTGCGTCCATCCCGGTCCTCTCGTACTAAGGACAGCTCCTCTCAAATTTCCTACGCCCACGACAGATAGGGACCGAACTGTCTCACGACGTTCTGAACCCAGCTCGCGTACCGCTTTAATGGGCGAACAGCCCAACCCTTGGGACCTACTTCAGCCCCAGGATGCGATGAGCCGACATCGAGGTGCCAAACCTCCCCGTCGATGTGGACTCTTGGGGAGATAAGCCTGTTATCCCCAGGGTAGCTTTTATCCGTTGAGCGATGGCCCTTCCATGCGGTACCACCGGATCACTAAGCCCGACTTTCGTCCCTGCTCGACTTGTCAGTCTCGCAGTCAAGCTCCCTTTGCCTTTGCACTCTACGAATGATTTCCAACCATTCTGAGGGAACCTTGGGGCGCCTCCGTTACTCTTTAGGAGGCGACCGCCCCAGTCAAACTACCCACCTGACACTGTCCCCGAACCGGATCACGGTCCCAGGTTAGAACTTCGATACGATCAGGGTGGTATCCCAACGGCGCCTCCACCGAAGCTGGCGCTCCGGATTCCTAGGCTCCCACCTATCCTGTACAAATCGCATCAAAGTTCAATATCAAGCTGTAGTAAAGCTCCATGGGGTCTTTCCGTCTTGTCGCGGGTAACCTGCATCTTCACAGGTATTAAAATTTCACCGGATCTCTCGTTGAGACAGCGCCCAAGTCGTTACGCCATTCGTGCGGGTCAGAATTTACCTGACAAGGAATTTCGCTACCTTAGGACCGTTATAGTTACGGCCGCCGTTTACTGGGGCTTCGGTTCACAGCTTCGGGTTACCCCTAACCGCTCCCCTTAACCTTCCAGCACCGGGCAGGCGTCAGCCCGTATACTTCGCCTTACGGCTTCGCACAGACCTGTGTTTTTGCTAAACAGTCGCTTGGGCCTTTTCACTGCGGCCCCCTCGTGCTATTCACACTACCGGGGCACCCCTTCTCCCAAAGTTACGGGGTCATTTTGCCGAGTTCCTTAACGAGAGTTCTTCCGCGCGCCTTAGAATTCTCTTCTCGCCTACCTGTGTCGGTTTGCGGTACGGGCACCTTCTCCTGGCTAGAGGCTTTTCTTGGCAGTGTGAGATCATGACCTTCGGTACTGTAAATTTTCCCTCCCCATCACAGCCCAGCCTTAACGATGTGCGGATTTGCCTACACATCAGCCTCACTGCTTGGACGAGCATCCATCAGCTCGCGTCACTACCCTACTGCGTCACCCCATCGCTCATAACGGATTACGGTGGTACAGGAATTTCAACCTGTTGTCCTTCGACTACGCCTTTCGGCCTCGCCTTAGGTCCCGACTTACCCTGAGCGGACGAACCTTCCTCAGGAAACCTTGGGCTTTCGGCGGATCAGATTCTCACTGATCTTTTCGTTACTCATACCGGCATTCTCACTTGTATGCAGTCCACCAGTCCTTCCGGTCCAACTTCAATCCGCATACAACGCTCCCCTACCCCTGAATCGACTTCACTCCAGCTTCGAAGTGATGGGTTTAACCCCTGGAGCATTTGGCCGAAACCCATGAATGATTTCAAAGGTTGCTTTCGGCAAAAATGTCTCAGGCAACACCGCTTCAAAGAAGCAGTGAAGTCGATTCAAGCCATAGCTTCGGTGGTGTGTTTAGCCCCGTTACATTTTCGGCGCAGAGTCACTCGACCAGTGAGCTATTACGCACTCTTTAAATGGTGGCTGCTTCTAAGCCAACATCCTGGTTGTCTGTGCAACTCCACATCCTTTCCCACTTAACACACACTTGGGGACCTTAGCTGATGGTCTGGGCTGTTTCCCTCTTGACAATGGATCTTAGCACTCACTGTCTGACTCCCGGTTATAAGTCTATGGCATTCGGAGTTTGACTGAGCTTGGTAACCCTTGGCGGGCCCCGCACCCAATCAGTGCTCTACCTCCACGACTCTATTCACCGAGGCTAGCCCTAAAGCTATTTCGGGGAGAACCAGCTATCTCCGAGTTCGATTGGAATTTCTCCGCTACCCCCACCTCATCCCCGCATTTTTCAACATACGTGGGTTCGGGCCTCCAGTGCGTGTTACCGCACCTTCACCCTGGACAGGGGTAGATCACCCGGTTTCGGGTCTACGTCCACGTACTCAATCGCCCTATTCAGACTCGCTTTCGCTGCGGCTTCGGCTCTTCACCTTAACCTTGCACGGGAACGTAACTCGCCGGTTCATTCTACAAAAGGCACGCCATCACCCATAAATAGGGCTCTGACTTCTTGTAAGCACACGGTTTCAGGTTCTTTTTCACTCCCTCCCGGGGTGCTTTTCACCTTTCCCTCACGGTACTGCTTCACTATCGGTCGCTAGGGAGTATTTAGCCTTACCAGATGGTCCTGGCAGATTCATACGGGGTTTCACGTGCCCCGCACTACTCGGGATCCGTCTCGGAGGGAACAGACTTTCGATTACAGGGCTTTTACCTTCTATGGCCGGCCTTTCCAGACCTGTTCGTCTAATCGGTTCCTTTGTAACTCCATGTGAGACGTCCCACAACCCCAGAGAGCAAGCTCCCTGGTTTAGGCTAATCCGCGTTCGCTCGCCGCTACTGACGGAATCACTTTTGTTTTCTCTTCCTCAGGGTACTTAGATGTTTCAGTTCCCCTGGTATGCCTCTTCACACCCTATGTATTCAGATGTGAGTGACTGCGTATGAACACAGCCGGGTTTCCCCATTCGGACACCCCCGGATCAAAGCTTGCTTACAGCTCCCCGAGGCAGTTTCGTTGTTCGCCACGTCCTTCTTCGGCTCCTAGCGCCTAGGCATCCTCCGTGTGCTCTTAGTAGCTTAACCATAATGCTTCGGTTTTGCGCCTGGCGCTCTGTTGTTCGCCGATTTCTTGATCAAGTAAATTCATACAAGGGAGAAATCGTCTCACAAAGGATCTCCAGTCTCAAAACCTACGCTAGCCACTTTTAATTCAAAACTTGTTAGACACAAGTTTCAGCTAAAAGGAATTTTCTAAAACGCAAATTTCGTTTCGTTATCCAGTTTTCAAGGATCAAGTTTCTTTCGCCATTTGACTGGCGGAAGAATATCTTATCATCTTTCAGCTTTCCGTTTCAACGGTAAGTGTTGGAAGATAAGCTTGAGAGTTGAACTCTCAAAACTGACCAACGAGTGAGCATCCGGCGACTTTCGTCGTCCGTAATATTTGAATGTCTTCGTTACAGAAGACGATTCTCCATAGAAAGGAGGTGATCCAGCCGCACCTTCCGATACGGCTACCTTGTTACGACTTCACCCCAATCATCTACCCCACCTTCGGCGGCTGGCCCCTTGCGGTTACCTCACCGACTTCGGGTGTTGTAAACTCTCGTGGTGTGACGGGCGGTGTGTACAAGACCCGGGAACGTATTCACCGCGGCATGCTGATCCGCGATTACTAGCAATTCCGACTTCATGCAGGCGAGTTGCAGCCTGCAATCCGAACTGAGACCAGCTTTGATAGGATTCGCTCCACCTCGCGGTTTCGCTTCCCGTTGTACTGGCCATTGTAGTACGTGTGTAGCCCAGGTCATAAGGGGCATGATGATTTGACGTCATCCCCACCTTCCTCCGGTTTGTCACCGGCAGTCGATCTAGAGTGCCCACCTTCATGTGCTGGCAACTAAACCTAAGGGTTGCGCTCGTTGCGGGACTTAACCCAACATCTCACGACACGAGCTGACGACAACCATGCACCACCTGTCTCCTCTGTCCCGAAGGAAAGGCACATCTCTGCGCCGGTCAGAGGGATGTCAAGACCTGGTAAGGTTCTTCGCGTTGCTTCGAATTAAACCACATACTCCACTGCTTGTGCGGGTCCCCGTCAATTCCTTTGAGTTTCAGTCTTGCGACCGTACTCCCCAGGCGGAATGCTTAATGTGTTAACTTCGGCACCAAGGGTATCGAAACCCCTAACACCTAGCATTCATCGTTTACGGCGTGGACTACCAGGGTATCTAATCCTGTTTGCTACCCACGCTTTCGCGCCTCAGCGTCAGTTACAGCCCAGAGAGTCGCCTTCGCCACTGGTGTTCCTCCACATCTCTACGCATTTCACCGCTACACGTGGAATTCCACTCTCCTCTTCTGCACTCAAGTCACCCAGTTTCCAGTGCGACTCGGAGTTGAGCCCCGAGTTTATACACCAGACTTAAATGACCGCCTGCGCGCGCTTTACGCCCAATAATTCCGGACAACGCTTGCCCCCTACGTATTACCGCGGCTGCTGGCACGTAGTTAGCCGGGGCTTTCTTCTCAGGTACCGTCACTCTCAGAGCAGTTACTCTCCAAGACATTCTTCCCTGGCAACAGAGCTTTACGATCCGAAAACCTTCATCACTCACGCGGCGTTGCTCCGTCAGACTTTCGTCCATTGCGGAAGATTCCCTACTGCTGCCTCCCGTAGGAGTCTGGGCCGTGTCTCAGTCCCAGTGTGGCCGTTCACCCTCTCAGGCCGGCTACGCATCGTCGCCTTGGTAGGCCATTACCCCACCAACTAGCTAATGCGCCGTAGGCCCATCTGTAAGTGACAGATTGCTCCGTCTTTCAGCACTCCACCATGCGGTGAAATGATTTATCCGGTATTAGCTACCGTTTCCGGCAGTTATCCCAGTCTTACAGGCAGGTTGCCTACGTATTACTCACCCGTCCGCCGCTAAGTTATTTCGGAAGCAAGCTTCCAAAATAACTCCGCTCGACTTGCATGTATTAGGCACGCCGCCAGCGTTCGTCCTGAGCCAGGATCAAACTCTCCAATAAAGGTGTTAAAGTTTGACTTGCTCATTTTGAATCTGACGAGATCAGATTTGCATCTGACTCTATTATTTAGATTTCACTTCCGTGAAACCCGCTCACTCGTTGTTCAGTTTTCAAAGATCAACCTTGTTTTGCGTGTCGCCGTTGTTTCAGCGGCAACTTTTATAATATATCACGTTTCTTTTTAAATAGCAAGCACTTTTTTCGAAAAAGTATATGTTTTAAATCGATAGTGCTCCGTGAAACGGTAGTTATTAATATATCAGAATTCCTCCACAAAAACAATTAGAAAATTGTGGTCTTCCCTAAAGTATAGTTTCCTTTAGTTGTGCCCTAACAATTAGCCGATGCGTAGGATTAACTAATGGATCGCATGTTATTAATGTAAGTACCGCTTTATTGTCAGGATCTCTTTTTAGAACAGAAACATCTGTAGGCTTTACGATCGAGATCTTGTCGGTTTCATACACGTAACCCTTACTTCCAACCTCGACAACAATTTCGTCCCCAACCTCTATTTCATTAAGACGATTAAACAGTCTACCCTTAGTTCTGGCCCGATGGGCCGCAATTGCCGCATTACCACTCTCTCCTATTGGATCCGTCTCTTTTAAATGAGCGGCCGCGTATTTCATATTGGTCTGGGTAGCCCCTCTAAGACGGGAAGATTTAATTTTATTTTAGCAATTTTAATAACCGCGATCGCTTTCTTACTATTTGTTTCACTGCTTGAAGCAGCTTTTTTATGCTCGCTGTGAGATATTTGTTCATTTACATTATCCCCGGTATCTTCTAAATACGGCATTTCCTCCAGTGTTCGAGAAACATCCTTATATTCTGATAAAAGCCTCGAATCAATCTCTGTATCACTATATCCTGATTTTGCACTACTATTTATCGCTTGTAAAAGTTCTTGTGTTTGAGCATTCTCGTAATATTCGTTTGCTTTCGGATACAGCATAACAAGCAGGCCGAGGACAATGAGTGCATAGGGAATCACTTTCTTCATAATACTCTCCTTCATCGCAAAGAGGCGTTTATTCATATTTCTACTTCAAAATAAAGAAGTAAAGAGGATAACCTCCTTACTTCTTCAGAAATCGGTTAACTGGATTTTTTGCTTTTTCTTCTTAAAAAGAATCCAACAATGACCGAACCAAGACCAGCGATATAATATGGCAAGGAGCTTGCTTCCCCGGTTTTTGGTAGCGTGGATACGGAAACATCGTCAATTTTTTCTGTTTTTTCTGGCTTACTAGAAGGCGGTTGATCTTCCGGCTCGGCTTCCGGTAGCAAGATATCCTGAACTGGCGCTGTTGTTGGAACCGGGGTTGGGCTAACGCTTGCGGTCGGCGTTGGACTAGGGCTTGGCGATGGTGTCGGTGATGGCGTTGGGCTAGGAGTCAGTATATAGACATACCCTCTGGAGCCCGATGACGGAGTAGATGTAGATCTCGGCGTTGGTTCTGGTGTCGATGTTGGTGTTGGCGTCGGTTCTGGCGTTGGTTCTGGTGTCGATGTTGGGGTCGGCGTCGGTTCTGGCGTTGGTTCTGGTGTCGATGTTGGTGTCGGCGTCGGTTCTGGCGTTGGTTCTGGTGTCGATGTTGGGGTCGGCGTCGGTTCTGGCGTTGGTTCTGGTGTCGATGTTGGGGTCGGCGTCGGTTCTGGCGTTGGTTCTGGTGTCGATGTTGGGGTCGGCGTCGGTTCTGGCGTTGGTTCTGGTGTCGATGTTGGGGTCGGCGTCGGTTCCGGCGTCGGTTCTGGTGTCGATGTTGGTGTCGGCGTCGGTTCCGGCGTTGGTTCTGGTGTCGATGTTGGTGTTGGCGTCGGTTCCGGCGTTGGTTCTGGTGTCGGCGTTGGTGTTGGCGTCGGTTCCGGCGTTGGTTCTGGTGTCGATGTTGGTGTTGGCGTCGGTTCCGGCGTTGGTTCTGGTGTCGGCGTTGGTGTTGGCGTCGGCGTTGGTGTTGGGGTCGGCGTCGGCTTCGGGGTCTTCGTTGGTGTTGGGGTCGGCGTCGGCTTCGGGGTCGGCGTTGGTGTTGGGGTCGGCGTCGGCTTCGGTGTCTTCGTTGGTGTTGGGGTCGGCGTTGGCTTCGGTGTCTTCGTTGGTGTTGGGGTCGGCGTCGGCTTCGGGGTCGGCGTTGGTGTTGGGGTCGGCGTTGGCTTCGGGGTCGGCGTTGGTGTTGGGGTCGGCGTCGGCTTCGGGGTCGGCGTTGGTGTTGGGGTCGGCGTCGGCTTCGGTGTCGGCGTTGGTGTTGGGGTCGGCGTCGGCTTCGGGGTCGGCGTTGGTGTTGGGGTCGGCGTCGGCTTCGGTGTCGGCGTTGGTGTTGGGGTCGGCTTCGGCTTCGGGGTCGGCGTTGGTGTTGGGGTCGGCGTTGGCTTCGGCGTCTTCGTTGGTGTTGGGGTCGGCGTTGGCTTCGGCGTCTTCGTTGGTGTTGGGGTCGGCGTCGGCTTCGGGGTCGGCGTTGGTGTTGGGGTCGGCGTTGGCTTCGGCGTCTTCGTCGGTGTTGGGGTCGGCGTCGGCTTCGGCGTCTTCGTTGGTGTTGGGGTCGGCGTCGGCTTCGGTGTCGGCGTTGGTGTTGGGGTCGGCGTTGGCTTCGGGGTCGGCGTTGGCTTCGGGGTCGGCGTTGGCTTCGGCGTTGGCGTCGGGGTTGGACACCATTCGTACGTTTCGGACTCAGGTGTAATCAAATTTTCCTGCAGTCCGTCTACCGTTGCAAAAGCCGTGTTCGCCGTGCCCATCGTCAAACCTGCAGCAAGCGTAGCAGCAATTACTGTTCTGGCTTTGCTCCTCATTAGTCCCACTCCAATACGATAGTTAATTCACTTTTCCTCAATCCATCTTTATTGAACTTCTGCTGCACTTATGCCTGTCTTCTTCATCAAATCCAAAATTATATTCAAAGAAAACAGTCTCCGTTAGCGATATTTCATCCTTCCATTCTGTCGTGCCCATAAGTTTGTTTGGCAAATACCCATTTCCGGCTTCCCAAAAAATTCAAGCCTACAGTGACTGCCGTGACCAGCACTTTAGATGTCAGCGGATGCAATCCGGCCAGTGAGATTAATACAAAAAGCATCATTAATGATAGAGCAAGAACTGCTGCGTTCAATGCGGCAAACCGAGCAAACTGTCCAATAACAAACATGCTCCGCCCCCCCCAGCCGCCTTCCTGATCGGCGAACGTAATTTTTTTATTCAATATATAACTGTTCAGCGTTCCCGCAGCGTATGATATGACCTGCGCCCCGAGACTGCCCATCCCGAAAAACAGCAGTAGAGTAAAAAACGAAAAATCGATCGCCGTATTGATCAGCCCGACAGCATTGAATTTCAGAAACTGTATAGCAACACGTCCTCCTCCGTTATCCCGCATACTCCTCCACCTGCGCATTCACTCCCTCCGGTACATACGATGGCCGGGCAGGCGGATTTGCATCCTCTCGCTGAAAGCCTGTAGTCTCCCGCACGATATAAAGCGGCCTATCCTTGGACTCATCGTAAATCCGCCCGATGTACTCCCCCATCACACCCAGCAGCATGAGCACAATGCCGTTGAAGAACAGATTAATCGCCACGATCGAAGCCCACCCAGGGACCGTCCCCAGCTCAAACCATTTTTGAAACAATACGACGAACAGGTAGATGAAGCTGGAAAGCGACAGAATAACTCCAATATATGAAGCCATCTTTAACGGTTTATGCGAAAAAGAGGTGATGCCATCCAGAGCAAACGAAATCATTTTCCGCAATGGATATTTCGTGACACCTGCAAAACGCTCATCGCGCACATACTCTACACTCGTTTGCCGAAAGCCCGCCCAGCCTACCAATCCGCGAACAAAGCGGTTTTTCTCCTTTAAGCTTTTCAGCACATCGCACACTTTCCGGTCGATTAGGCGAAAATCCCCGGTATCGAGCGGAATGTCTACCTTCGTCATTCTCCCGAGCAGCCGATAAAACAGCAGCGCGGTCGTTTTCTTGAATACACTCTCGCCTTTGCGCTTGATACGCTTGCCGTACACCACTTCGTAACCCTCTCTCCATTTACTGAGCATTTCCAGAATAAGTTCGGGCGGATCCTGCAAATCGGCATCGATAATAACGACGCAGCGGCCAGAGGCATAGTCCATTCCAGCGCTGATCGCTACCTGATGTCCAAAATTCCTGGAGAACTGGATTAACTTCACATTCGGGTCTTTATGGCAAATTGCTTCAACCATTTGGGCAGTTCTGTCCCGGCTTCCGTCGTTTACAAAAATAATCTCATAACCTTCCTCTACACAATCCATGACCTGCTTCAGGCGATGATACGTATGCTCAATCACTTCCTCTTCATTAAACATCGGTACGATAACGCTGCAGCCTATTTCCATAACTGCCCCTCCTTCACCTGATAACTTACATCCTGGCCATCTCTGCTTTCCCAGCCAAAAAAACCACACCTGAGAACTAAAATATCCAGGTCGGGAACCATCTCAGCACATGCTCAACGTATCCCGAATTCACCGCCATCCCTGACAGAACGGGATAGAACATCGCAAACAGCAGCACCGCAGCGCATATAAACGCATATCTAACGTACTTGAAGCGGGCCCATTTTTGCTCGGCAAGACTAGTGATATACACGATAGCCACAATCACAAAAGGCACCATCGCGAAATAGTGGTAGAGGAATGTCTCCCGCGTAACAAGCATCCAAGGAATATATTGGGCCAGAAAAGAAATCCAAATGACATACTTCCCGAATTCTCGCCGCTTCACGGTTAGCCATAGCGCCGCAGCCATAGCGACGATTCCAGTCCACCAAATCAGCGGGCTGCCTATCGTCACGATGCTGGACACCATCCCCCTAGCCAGACCGCCGGCTTCGCCCTGCGCACTGTAGAACCAGACAGGCCTCTTCATCAGGGGCCATTCCCACCAAGATGAAGCAAACGGATGACTCCCTACAAGTCTGCTGTGATAGTCGAACATATCTTTTTGCGCCTGAATTAAATTGCTTAAATTGAAACCGCCCTCTGTAGCAGCAAGAGCAGGTATATAGCTTAAGCTGTAGATCACGGCAGGGATTGCCACGAAAAAGATACAGCAGCAACCTAAAGTAATCAGCGTCTTTCGCCAGAAGCCTTCTTGAATACGGTGATATAGCTCCTGCTGCTCCGGTTCTTCATTCCCTCCACGGGCTTTAACTCTGCGTTTGACGGCAGCATATTCCTTATAGCGGCTTAGTAAAGACAGAAGCAGCATCATCGCCAGCCCTGCGCCGCCATACAACACAATCCATTTAGTCGAAATTCCGATGCCGAAAAATAATCCCGTCCAGGCCAGGGGAACCAGCGTTTTACCCAGGGGCTGCTTATGAAAGTTCATGTGCAGATAACGATTCATGCCATAAAACATCAGCAGGATAAAAAACACGGCGTAAACGTCAATCGTCGCGATACGCGTCTGCGCAAAATGCATAAACTCAGCTGCAAGGAGCACCATAGACATGACTGCATATTTTCGCTGCCCGAAGAGCTGCAGAGCAAACCGGTAAATTAACGGCAGCATCGCCGCTCCAAACCATGTTCCTGCGATACGCCAGCCTAATGGGCTGAAGCCGAACAGCTGCATGCCCAGTCCGATCAGCAGCTTGCCGAGCGGCGGATGCGTCGTTTCATACGGAGGCAAATGATGCCAATATTCATATGCAGTTCTGGCATGATATATTTCATCGAAATAAGTGCCGTTAATAAAACCTGGATAAACTACTGAGGTCGATGCCTCATCAAATAACAAAGCGCTCCGGTCGCTCCCTTTTGCCCCTTCCGTTTCATCATATATACCAGCAATAGGGACAGGCTTGTCGTGCCCCGCTTCATAAAATGCCATTTCATGCAGCGAAATGCCGACATGCTCTACCGTAATCCGGGCGTACCTGGCTTCTATGCCGACCGCCTCGCTTTTCCAGGCGAAGACCGCACCTATATCATCGGAAAGTTCAACCGTTTTTTCCCAGGATGCAGGATCATTCCCGAAGTCCAATTTGAACGCTCCCGTTGAAGCTCCACCGAAAAAATGAACACGATCCACAGTCTTAGCCTCGCCGAAATCTACATAAAAGCTGACCGGCTTTGTCGGCCTCCATTCGGTAACCGGTGCCTTTGTCGATCCTAATTGGTACAAGGCTAGCGCTGCATACAGTAAAGTGACCAGGCCAACCCAGAGCCAATCCCTGCTTTGGAATCGGATTTTGTACAAGCTCCGCCGCCCTTTGAAAGCTAGCTCTTCCAGCAGCAAAGCGTCGTTAGCTTCTCGTTCCTTTTCGGCCTGACGTTTGGTCGGCTGGCGTTTTTTTTGCACATACATGCGATATCCCGTAATCAGCGTACATACCAGCAGCACTACGTTGGCGAGCGAGCAGAGCAGTACGATCCCATCATTGCCCGGACTCATGCCTAGGTTCAGATGCCCTAGAACATAAGCGACGTTGACATACTGCGTCAGACTGAAGCCGAGGTACAGATAGAGCAGACGGCGATCCCGGGATTGGATGAAGCTAAACAAACATAACAGCAGCGCCGGGAACATATAACGTTCATGCATTTTTGTTCCCGCTACAAACACAATGACGATGAGCGCCAGGGCAATGAAGAAAGTCTTGGTCAAGTCACGTCCGCGTCTGCGGAGGGAAATATAGACGGCATAAGCTACCGCTGCCAGGATGAACAGCATCCCCCATGTCCGGAAAGGAAGCAGCAGCCACCTCTGATCAAGAGGAGCCCAGTTATGGCCGAAAAGCGCATATAAATTGAACGCATTAACCGTGGCGTAGGGGTAGGAGGCTAGCGTTGTTTTGTATAAATCGATGAGAGCAGGCAGCCCTCCCTGATTCCAGAAAAAAGGAAGAGCCAGCAAGGCGAATACCGCAGCTCCAAGCAGAACACTGACGGAAATGCGTTTCCAGGAACGGTAGTACAGAAGGGCCAGCAGCCATACCGGTGTAAAAATAAACGTCTGCGGCTTAATAATCGCGGCAATTGCAAACCACACTGCCGATTTCTCTAAACGCCGCTCGCTAAGAGCCGTAAGCGAACTGATCAGGAACAAGGCATAGAACGCATCCGCTTGTCCCCAGCCCGCAGAATTGATGAGCACGGCCGGATTGAACAAATACACGGTCGCCAGAGCCCAGCCGAGCCTGCCCCCAAACTTGCGGCATCCCACGCGATACAGTAAATATCCTGCAGCCAAATCCGCCAGTATCGAAGGGAGCTTGAAGAGCAGCAGCGCTCCTGCCGAACCATAACCTAAACCAAGCCATTTTTGCGTCAAGCCTAAGACGTACAAAACATAGATGTAGCCCGGCGGATAGTCAGCAAAAACCCCTTCGCTATAAAAACCTCCGAGGCCTTTATCTACCGCATGATGGGCCCAGCCCATGAAAGTGTTCAGATCGGTCTCAAATCCGCGAACCGTATACCCGATCCAAATCCGAAGCAGCAGCCCGGCAATCATCACAAGCCACATCCAGCCCTGGTAAGAAGCACTGCGATCCAGGGGATGACTCTCCGTGATCATGCGCCGATACATCCAGGTAAACAAAATAACGAATAGCGCTGACCACAGCATAATCGGCAATACCGGGACATGGGAGGTCGCCGCTGAGCTTGCCGCGCCAATTCCAAGTCCAGTCTCACCGTCAGGATGATCCACCCCGCCGCCTATATTTCCGGATATATCTGTGCTCAGCGGCAAAGCGGTTATTCCGGCCGGCAGCGACTCCACCTTTTCGACGCGAATATCGTCAAACAGAGCTTTGCCTGTATTGAGCCTTCCATAGCCGCCTAGGGCGGCGGCGATTTTCAGCTCCCTCTGCTCCGGGCCCGACTCCCCATAGAACTGGATCTGCTGCCACTCTCCAGAAGGCTCGATAACATGGGGATAAGCTCCTCCTACGCCAAGCGGAAAAATATTCGCGCCAATCTCCCCGCCTCCGATGCTCAGCACTTTGATCCAGGCGGAAATCAAATACTTAGAGCCGGGCTCCACCGTAACCCGCTGCACCCATTTGGCGTGATCCGGCTCCACATTTTCGATCCAAGCCGACTGATCTCCGCTGTGCGCATCCCCCTGGATTAACCCGAATTGGCTGGCTCCTTCCTCTCTGGACCAACGATCCGTCTCCCAAGCTTCAGGAGCTTCCGAATCTCCCAGCTCAAATCCGGGATTCTGCACCAGGTTATGTTCCAGTGCACGAACCGTTCCTGGCTCAAATGGCGTAAATAACGCAAAAATACCGATGGCCAGCAGCATCGCTGCCCGCTTCACAAAACTTGGCATGTCCAATTCCACCCCATACGAGTATTGATTGACATTTTATGCTTGTACCAATATACGTAGGGATTCAGAGATTATGCCTACAAATTCATAGATTCGAAATATAAAAAAAGACCGGCCGCATAAGCGGCCAGTCTTGGAAATATCGAAACCTACTATATGAAATTATTATTGAGACTGCGCTAAATTACTCGGCGCCCAGGAAGATATAGCGGCAAAGCACAAGAACAGCCAGCACCCACATTAACCAGTGAACTTTAACCTTCTTGTTCGTAAAGATATTGCTGCAAACGCCAAGAAGCACGTAAGAGATAATACCTGCCGAAATCCCGTTGGCAATACCGCCAGTAAACGGCATAAGCACAATCGTCAGGAACGCAGGGAATGCATGAAGGAAATCATCCCACTCAATATTGCGGACTTGTCCCATCATCAGCACGCCTACGATGATCAGCGCTGGCGCTGTTGCTGCGGAAGGTACCACGCCTGCAAGAGGAGCGATGAACAATGCAAGCAAGAACAGAACGCCTGTTGTTACTGCAGTCAGTCCCGTACGTCCGCCTTCGGCAACACCAGCTGTACTCTCAACATAAGAAGTGATCGTGCTCGTACCGAGAACCGCACCAGCGCTAACGCCAGCCGCGTCAACCAGCATTGCTTTACCGATCTTCTTCTCGCCTTCTTCTTTATTCTTCATCAGTCCGGCACGCGTTGCCGTACCTACCAAAGTTCCAAACGTGTCGAACAATTCAACGAAGGTGAACACCAATACGATTTCAAACAATCCCAGCTTGAGCGCACCCATAATATCGAGCTTGCCGACAGCCAGCTCATTTACGTTCGGGAACCAGCTTGCGCCGGACAATCCGCTGACATCGGTTACGCCCATCGGGATACCGATCAACGTCGTTGCCACGATACCGATCAGCAATGCGCCCTTGACGCGAAGCGCCATAAGAATAGCGATTAGAATCAGACCGATGAGTGTTAATTGTACACCGGAATCGTGTACGAAATCACCGAGACCCAGGTTGAAGAAGCTGCCTGGCACCTGCTGAGTAAAGTCTTCAACCGGTCCGTTCAAATTAATGCCGATCAGGTTGCTCATTTTGAAGCCGATAATAGCTACGAAAAGACCGATACCGACTGTAATGGCAGACTTAATGCTTTCTGGCACTGCCACAAGGAGCATTTGACGAATTTTCGTCACCGTAAGGATCAGGAAGATAATACCTGAGATGAAGACAGCACCCAGAGCCGCTTGCCATGTAATTGCTCCGTTAGAGCTGAGAACGACGGTCATGAAGTACGCATTCAGACCCATACCTGGGGCGAGCGCAATGGGGATGTTAACGAACAGTCCCATGAGAATCGTAATCAGACCCGCACCAACCGCAGTAGCAAAGAATACACCGTCTGAAGGGATACCCGCACCACCCGGGCCCAAGAACAGATTGTTCACGAACAGGATGTAAGCCATCGTCATGAACGTTGTAACACCTGCAATAATTTCCGTTCTTACATTTGTGCCGTGTTCCTTAAGTTTAAAGAACCGATCCATGGTTAATGATTCCTCCTTAGAATGAGTCGGGAACGACAAAAAGCCCGGAGTGACAATACATCCCCGGGTCCCGTGCTGAGCAGAAGATACCGTAGCCATGTCTGGACTGGAATGAGCAGCAGTAGTTAAAACGTCCGTCCATTAACATTCTATAGCGTTAACTGGCGAGATCGCTAACCTTCCACAATCGTCTCCATCGCAGACATGTTCCGATGTCTTCTTTTCGTAGCCAGATCATTACGGTGACCTCGTAGAGACTTCCGGGCCAATTCCCGGAATTATACGAAAAGCATCTATTTGAATTTGTCGAATTTTCCCGTACAAGTCTTGTTTCAAAGACTTATTACATGACTTATTCTAGGCTTGAAGACTCAGCTTGTCAACAGAAAAAGCGAATGTTTTTTTAACCAATTGATGCAATTGTTCGTGATTTGTTAAAAATAGTGATTCGACATTGTTTTTCACAGTTCGACAAAACCAACCTCTGCTAAGTGTACACAGTAAAAAGGCGGCTTCAAAATGGAAGTCGCCTTTTTATACTTCATTTTTTATGTTTTTATCCCTACTCAGTCGTCGCCGGAGGCTTAGACGTGATGTCATCACAACACGGTTGACGTTCTCCACCTCGTTGACGATGTGGACGGAAATCTTCTCCAGCTCATCCGACGGAATACGCAGCGCTCACTTCTCTTAATCCCATAACAGCATGAAATTGAAAGAAGATTTGATGCTAAAATTAGCAAGAATAAACAAGAGAGCCTGTATATAAGCTCTCTCATATGAAACATTTAAACTATCTGACCCAGTTTGTCCACCAATGAGTAGCTGTAGACAAGCTTTCATCAACGCTATGAAAATAATACGTGTAGCCATTGTATTGAATACTGGTTCCAATAAAATCACTTTTGTTAGGGTAATCTTTTTTGGGGTAACGAAGACCAACAGCAGTACATGTAGGACAATAACCACCTGCCTGCACTACTCCTTTGTTACTATGATGTTGCGTGATTGCTTGGTCAGCAGACACAGGGATGACTAACAGAGAAGCAACGAGAACAGATACGGAAAAAGACGAGAAGATTTTTTTCATAGAATTATCTCCTTATAATAATATTTAAGGATAATATTACCATAGAATCAATATATAGTAAATAATAGTTTTATTTGTTCCATAACAATAAAAGCAGGATTTCATATATCCGCACTGCAGAAATCTCCCCGGTAACACCTAACTCTTTAACCGTAAACCGTTCCCACCTATGTAATCGAAACAAGTTTGAAATCCTCGATCAATTCATTAACTTTGGTCATAAAAAAATACTCCCTTCTATTTGCTAAATAACGCAGATAAAAGGGAGTAATTTTTGCACTCTATTGTTGCAGGTGTACGCAGAATTTCAATTCCACCAACGCTGGAAGCCCTTGTGTATCAAGGTTTCTCAGCAATTGACGGCGTTGAATCCACTCAGCCTATTCCCACTCAATCGTCGCCGGCGGCTTCGATGTAATGTCATACACCACACGGTTAACGTTCTCTACCTCGTTGACGATGCGCACCGAAATCTTCTCCAGCACATCCCACGGAATACGCGCCCAGTCGGCGGTCATGCCGTCGATGGAAGTGACCGCGCGGATGCCGACGGTGTAGGAGTATGTCCGGGCATCGCCCATAACCCCAACGCTCTTCATGTTCGGCAGGGCCGTAAAGTACTGCCAAATTTCGCGGTCAAGACCTGCTTTAGCGATCTCTTCGCGCAGAATGTAGTCGGAATCGCGGACAATTTTGAGTTTGTCCTCCGTGACTTCGCCCAATACGCGGATGGCCAGGCCCGGTCCAGGGAACGGCTGTCTCCATACGATTTCCGATGGCAGACCGCATTCCTCGCCCACTTTGCGAACCTCGTCCTTGAACAAGGCCTTCAGAGGCTCAACGAGCTCAAACTTCATATCCTCCGGCAGTCCGCCGACGTTATGGTGAGACTTGATCGTCTGGGCCGTAGCCGTGCCGCTCTCCACGATATCGGTGTAAAGCGTACCTTGCGCTAAAAATGCGAAATCGTCAAACTGCTTGGATTCTTCCTCGAACACGTAAATAAACTCATTACCGATGATTTTCCGCTTTTGCTCTGGATCATCGACGCCTGCCAGCTTGGACAGGAAACGTTCGCGCGCATCAATCTTGACAACCTTCATGTCGAATTTGCCGACAAACGTCTCCATTACGCTCTCGGCCTCGCCTTTGCGCAGCAATCCGTGATCGATGAACATACAGGTCAACTGATCGCCTACCGCTTTGTGGATAAGCATGGCGACTACAGAGGAATCAACGCCGCCGCTCAGCGCACAGAGTACCTTCTTATCGCCGACCTGCGTACGGATATCCTGAATCGCATCCTCGATGAACGTCTCCATGCTCCAGTTGCCTTCGCATCCGCAAACTTCATACAGGAAATTGCGGATCATTTCATTTCCATGCACGGAGTGGCGTACCTCCGGATGGAACTGGACGCCGTACAACCGGCGCTCTTTGTTCGCAAAGCCAGCGATTGGAGCGTGCTCCGTCGATGCATCGACGACGAAGCCTTTCGGCAGTTCCACGACATGGTCGCCATGGCTCATCCATACCGTCTGCTTCGATTCCAGGCCTTTCGTGAGCGCCGAATGCTCGGCGAAATTCACGTCTGCCTTCCCGTATTCACGCTTAGCCGCACGTTCTACCTTTCCGCCGAGCTGATGCGCCATCAATTGCATTCCGTAACAAATCCCGAAAATCGGCACACCGATGTCATACACAGCAGGATCAATTTGCGGTGCATTTTCTGCATACACACTGGAAGGACCGCCAGAGAGAACGATGCCCTTAGGGGCCATTTCCCGCAGCCGCTCTACCGAAGTATTGTATGGCAACAATTCGCTGTATACACCCAAATCGCGAATTCTTCTTGCTATCAGCTGATTGTACTGTCCTCCAAAATCAAGAACGACAATCAATTCATTTGGCTTATTCATTACCGAGCCTCCCTCAATTCATGAACCTAATTATACGAAACGACAAAAGTAGTCGTCAAGAACGTTCGGAAGACATCTTATCCACGGCGCAGAGCCAAATTTCGGCATAACTCCAGAAAATTTCGGCTATTCATCCGGTCGGGTCTGAATCCTCCATAATAGAGTAATTCCCATTCCCGGACAAACTCCTCTAATTTGCCAAGATTAGCCGTTTCTTGAGCACCTAGAAAATCCACGTATTCTCTGGCGGTCATGCCTTCCGGTTTATTTCCATACATGCGGTAAATCTGCTGCCAGACCCGGTCGGCGATATGCAGCAGCAGCTTCTGGTCAGGAAAACGGCTGCGCGGCCGGGCAATGATCCGCTGAAGCGTTAATAAATCGCGCCAGACCGTACTGTTTCTCCCCATCCACATGATCAACCAAATCATAGGCCACACGCCAAGTAATCCGGCAGTCCAAATCAACGGCGCTTTTACTAATGATTTCCATAAGATGAGCATTCCATGATCCAGCATAGATTTTATAGCTGCAGGCAGGACCGATGCACTGTTCGCGAATTCCCGAATCCATGCAGGCAGAAACTGACCGCTTATCCGGGGCGAAGCCGACAAGATGGAATCGTAGCCCGGGGTCGGGTCGAACGGAACCCAGCCCTCCCCAGGAAAATACACCTCCACCCACGCATGGGCATCCGCATACGATATCGTGTACAAGTCAGGCTCTTCCTTGCTTCGCTCTCCAGGCGTGAAGCCTTTGACCCAGCGGGCTGGAATGTCGCCGCTGCGCAGCAGCACGACCATAGCTGTAGAGAAATGGTCGCAATAACCCTGGCGGTCAACAAACAGGAACCGGTCGACAAAATCTTCATCCGCTGGCGGGATCGCCGAATTCAAATTGTAGGAGTAATGCTGCTTCAAATATTTAGCTATGGCCATCGCCGCATCATAGCGATTGCCGGTGTCCTGCACGAGCGATTTACCCAGCTCGCGAACCCGCTCCGGCAAGCTATCCGGCAGCTGCAGATACCGCTCGCTAATCGATGCCGGTTCTCCATCTTCCAGCTGCCTGAGATACCCTCCGGCTGTCGGCTGCCGAATGACCGTCAGCTCGTAGCCCTGGATCCCCTCCATTGAAGAAGTCTGCTGAGCTTGTCCGGCTCTGTCCAAATACATGGCTCCGGCAGCTTGGTCAAACCTGGCGGCAAACGGAACGCTCCTGCCCTCCCCGACAAATACGTGGTCGACTTGGACCGGAATGCCTCCGCTCAGCAGCGGCAGCTGCCCTGTAACTGGCTTCTGAAACGTGATCGTTTGCCGGATCTTGCTGCCGCCCGCGATAACATCTTCCTGCGGCAGCAAGCCAGTTCCCTCCCCGCTAGCAAGCACTTGCACTTCCTCTCCCGTCGCAGGTTGCAGCCAGCCGCGGCCAGTGTACACGCTTTTACTCTCCCCCCGCCAATAAACAGAAACCGGAGATTTCGCCGTAAAATACGTATCCCACCGGAGCTGGAGCGGCGCACCGAGCTCACCGTCATCCCGCCCGTAGCCCGATACGCTCGAGCTCGTCACGCTTGCTTCGGCCCAGCCCTCCTTTTGATACCAGCCCTGAAGGCTTTTGATCAATGCCTGTAAAGGCTGCTGCTGAACCGGCTGGGCCGGCAGCAGAAGACTCATTGCCGCGGCGCAACCGACAAGTCCCGCAACCGTGAGGGGAGCCATGATTTTGTAAGCATGCTCCTTGTGTGATTTTCCATTTTTAAATGAAGGTTTCTGCTTGATATACCCCTGTTCCCTCATCTGCATGGCAAACGCATAGCACTGGATCGCAAGGCCAATTCCCGCTGCCCGCGCCAGGTTATAAAATATCGGGGCATCGAAGATCAGCTCGATTGTCAGCAAATAAACGATGACGACCGCCAGGAACAGCAAAATCGTCTGCCTGCCGATGGCCAGCATCTGAACAGATACGACCAGCAAGCTCCACCCGATCAGCAAGAGCAGCATTCGCAACTCCGGACTCGCTTCGTTCAGCCGCCCCGTTTGAAATACCGCAGCGATATCCTGAGCCACAACAGTTCCATACCCGCTAATCCACGACATGCCTTCCTGCAACCCGAACATATAGAACAATGTCCCGCCAATAAGCATCAAGTACAACACCGCCTGCACCCATGTGGCCAGTCGCAGAGAACCGGCCAGTAGAAGAGCTGCCGTCAGGTAAAGAAAGACGGTAACCACCCTTCTCTCATGCTCAACCACAATGGCGTAAAGAGGGTACAAGCATTCCGCAAAAAGGGCGTACAGCAGCAGTGAAACTGCTATTCTGTGCAGCCACGGCCGGAAAGCTTCCTGCTTGCCGGAACGAATGGGATACTCCCGAGCCTGCTGCTGCAAGCTAGGCAATGCCATGATCTCTTCCTCCCCTGCCCGGCTTCATCTGTACGGAGGCCGAGTCGTATAGAAGCGGAACCATCCGGATTCCATGCGAGCTCAATTGAGCAGACCAATGCCCGGCAGACTTCTCCCAATGCTCAGCACCGCCGTTCCCTATGCCAGCCTCTTCTACATCCGAGCCGTGTACAGCTTCATCACTGGATTCGCCAGAGCACCATACATCCAGCACCGCTCCAGCGTCGGCCATTTGCAGCAGTCTGGCGACAAGCGAAGAAGTCAAGCATCCGGTGATTATCGTGATCCGCTGCCCAGGTACAACCAAGTGATTCCATGATCTGGCTCCATTCAATGACGCGAACCGCTCGCTGTCAAGCTGAACCTGCGCTAACACCTCAAGCCCTTCATACAATCCTTCTCTTCCAATTAGCTGCAGCGTATTGTTGCCCAGCCCCGGGCGAAAATAATACGCGTCCGTCCCCTCGCTCTGCCGCTGCAGCCATGCCGCCGCTGCAGATACGGCTATCTCAAAAATTTCTCCCCGTTCCGGAACGAAATAAGATGCCGGTTCCGTATCCAGAATCAGACAGGCTGGCCATGCGTAAACTTCCTCTGGAGCACGGGTAATCAGCTCGCCGCGGCGAGCGCTTATTTTCCAGTGGATCGATTTCACCGGATCGCCCGGCTCGTAGGCCCTTAAGCGGCTGCCCCATAGCGGGGCATATTTCAGCGACATATCAGCGCGTCCGCCGTCTCCGTCGTTTCCTCCCAGCATCTCGTCCCATGCCGCGATATAAAGCGGAAGCGGCTGAACAAGCAGCTTATCCCTTCCCTGCAGGCGGCGGACCCGTTTGAACCAGCCGAACACGTCGCCCCATGCGACCGTCGTGCTTCCTTCGGTATACAGCCCGCGGGCCACTCCGCTCAAACGGTATGTACCACTGTAGTTACGTTTAAACCCTGAAAACAGCAGCCTTCCTCTTTCTTGCTCAAGTCCCGCCAAATCATCTTCGACCTGAACCCAGAGCGGAGGGATTCCGCCTTCCAGGCTAATCTGGAGTGTCACCTCGATTTCTTCCCCTTCGTAGGGGGCCGAAGGCGCCCAAGTGCGGCGGACAGTAACCCTTGTTGGCCCGCACAACTGGCTAGCGGCACCTACAGCTCCAATAAGCAGCGCCAGCAGGAGAAGAAATAACGAAGCTCCTCCTCCTTTCCAGGCATAGAGCGCCCCTAGAACTCCTATGACTGGTACGCCTGCCATCCATGCTCCAACCCCGCTGCCCATCATGATGACGCACCCCGCTGCTGCTGAAATACGGGTACCTTCCCCTGGGACAATAAATCCTCCACAATGTCTTCTCCGTGCAGCCCCGCCAGTTTCGCCTCGGGCTTCAGCATAAGCCGGTGGGCCAACACCGCGGTCGCTACCGCCTTGGCGTCATCAGGAATTACATAGGACCGCCCTTTATAATAGGCCATCGCTTGCGCGGCCCCCATCCAGGCCAGTGTACCGCGAGGACTGATTCCGAGCGCAAGCTGGGGATGGTGGCGGGAGGCATGGGCAATTCCCACTAAATATTGCTTGATCCGCTCATCGACAAGCACCTTTCTGACCTGGCGCTGTATCTGCCCCATCTCCTCAAGCAGCAGCACGGGGCGGATATCTTCAACAGGAGTTCCCTCCTGCATCCGGCCAAGCATCTCCACCTCCTGCTCAGGCTGCGGATAACCTAGGGAAATACGCATCAAAAACCGGTCAAGCTGGGCTTCCGGCAAACGGTAAGTCCCTTCGTAATCCAATGGGTTCTGTGTCGCCAGCAGCAAAAAAGGCTTCGGCAGCGGATGGGTAACCCCGTCCACCGTCACTTTGCGCTCTTCCATCGCCTCCAGTAAGGCCGACTGGGTGCGCGGAGCCGCGCGGTTAATTTCATCAGCCAGCACGATATGCGCCATGACCGGTCCTGGCCGGAATTCAAATTGTCCCGTTTGCGCCCGGTACACCGACACCCCGGTTACGTCAGAGGGCATCAGATCCGAGGTGAACTGGATTCTTCCAAACGTGCCGCCAAGACAGGCGGCAAGCGTACGCACCAGCAGCGTCTTGCCAACCCCGGGCACATCCTCGAGCAGAATATGTCCGCCCTGCAGCATGCAGACGACGGCTAGCTCGATTTCCTTTCTTTTTCCTATTATTATACTGTCTACCCGGTTGACCAGCTTCCCGAGCAAATCCGCTGAATAATGATCTATCATAACCTGGCTACCTCCATTTTCGGCCGCTATTCTACCAACCATTGTCGCCAGAAACTACCTAAAATAGACGTATGTAAGAGAAACAGTCTTCCATCAGGACGCCCGTACCCGCCGCTCCTCTGTATTGGCCGTAACCGACATAATGTCATGCCCGGTTACCTCCAGCAGCGTACGCAGCGGCAGCCATAGGAGCCCGTTTCTCCATTCCAGGCTTGCTGTAAATCTCTTTTCGCTTTCCCCGGGGGCTTCAACGACGATGGTGTCATCCGCCGAGCTGACAATGATTCTTGTATCTCCCCAGGTTGCAATCGCGCTTTTCTCCAGACCGTTCCAGCTGACCTCGGCCCCGAGCCGTTCCATGACTGCCCGCAGCGGTACTCTGAATTGTCCATCCCGGAGTTCGTATTCGCCAGCCGCAAGCTTCGTCTCCAAACCTCCTGCCTCAACATAAAGCGGCTCGCCAGGACCGAATAGTTCGGCGTTAGGAACGATATGGGCCTGGATCCAACCGCTTGAAGGCTGCGGTCGCTTGCTGTTCTTCATTTTAGGAGATACGGCAAACTGAACAGGCAGAACCTCGGGAGTTATCGCGCGGAATTCATACCCAAGCGACTTATAGTAGTCAATGATTTTGGGCAAAGCTTTCACAGTCTCCTCATGTCCGGCACCGTCATGCATTAACAATGTGACGGAGTCTCCTGGCTTGGCGGGAGTTGCATTTTGTATGATTTCCGAGGCGGGAACCCCTTTGCGCTTGGAGTCGCCGCTGTCCAGATTCCAGTCGAAAACTTTATAGCCGCCTTGCTCCAGCAGCTGAAAATAAGCTGTATCGAAATGCCCGTACGTTCCGCCGGGCGCTCTGACCAGCGGAGTACGCTTTCCCGTAATATTGCGGAGCACTTCCTCCGTCTCCTTAATCTGGGACCAGAAAACGCCGAAGCTGGCATACAATTCATCATATTTATGATTGTAAGTATGGTTGCCGATCGCGTGTCCAGCCTCATTGATCCGGCTAATGATCTCCGGAAACCGCTTGGCTTGCTCGCCAAGCACGAAAAATGTGGCCGGCACGTCGGCTTTTTTCAATATGGCTAATACGTCATCCGTCCATTTGCTAGGGCCGTCATCAAAGGTAAGATAGATTACTTTGTTTGCTTCTTTTGGTTTGGATTGAGGCTGGGAAGCGGGTGTTACAGAAGATTGTTTCGAAGAGGATATTCTGGCAAAAGAAGCCGCCGATTCAGCGGGTTTGACCGCGCCAGCGGGCACCTTGAAGACGGCCGCCGCATCCTCAGGGGATTGGGCGGCTGCTTCAGGCATGATGCTCTGGCTCTCGGAATGGGGAATGAAGGATACGATAAGAACAATAGCAATTACTAAGCTAATCAGGCGAAACACCGGGAATCCGGCCAGCCATTGTGTATTCATATAAAATCTACCTCCGCGATTATATCAATTCATTGGGTTTCTGGTAGATTATATGAACGCCCTGCTCAAATTAGACTACGGCAAAATATCTTATTTTGCTATGTTAGTCCGCGATGTTACTTCGCCCCCTGGTCATCCCGCAGAGCTTCCAGCACCTTCTCCACATGTCCGGCTACCCGGATGCCGCGCCACTCCTTCTGCAGTCTGCCCTCCTCGTCGATCAGGAAGGTCGAGCGCACAATTCCTTCATATTCCCTGCCGTACAGTTTCTTCAGCTGCCATACGCCGAACATCCGGCTGACGCGGTGATCCTCATCGGCAAGCAGCGGAAAAGTCAGCCCATGCTTCGCTTTGAATTTATCATGCGATTTCACGGAGTCCCCGCTGATCCCGAGAACTACGGCTCCCTGCTCCCGCAGCACTTCGCTTTGATCGCGAAAATCGCAGGCCTGCTGCGTGCACGCCGGCGTCATATCCCTCGGATAAAAATATAGAACGACCTTGCGGCCGCGGAATTCGCTTAATGCGATCTCTTCTCCCCCATCCGCGGGAAGTTGGAAATCGGGAACCATTTCTCCTACTTGAACTTGCATATCAACCATGCAGCCTTAACCCCTTTCTAACTTCACAAATACGAAAATTGATTGTACCTACAAAAGAAATTATAATGGATGGGTATGCAATACATCCAATTTATGACGGTTCTCATCGTTATCCACCGAAAGGAACGAACAATATGACGAAACGCACGAAACGGGCGATCATCTGGTCCATCACTGGAATTCTGGTCGCCATCGCAGCCGTTGCGGCTTACTATTTTATCGCCATTTACAATCAAGTTGATAAATTCCAGAAGAAAGGCGAGGACTCCCCCTTCTACAATGTTCAGCCGGTCGAGACCAAGAAGGAAGCCGAGCCGCCAAAATGGGAGGGCACCGAGCAGGTCAATATCCTGCTGATGGGCGTGGACGCCCGCGGCCTGAAGAAGGGAGAGGTCCCCCGGTCCGACACGATGTTGGTCGCCTCCATCGATCCCGTGAAGAAGAAAGCCTACCTGTTCTCCATTATGCGTGATACCTATATTAAAATACCAGGCTACGGGTCGGACCGTATCAACGCTGCCATCACCCACGGCCCAAACAAAGCGATGGAGACAGTCTCTGAGCTGCTCGGCATACCAATTCAATATTACGTCTATACGGACTTCCAGGGCTTTATCGAGCTCGTGGATGCCATCGGGGGCGTGGACTTCTACGTAGAGAAGGATATGCGCTACACAAGCAAGGCCGACAACCATGAATACGATATCGATTTGAAAAAAGGCCAGCAGCACCTCGACGGCAATTCAGCCCTGCAGTACGTCCGATTCCGCCATGACGCTCTTTCCGACTATTCGCGGACAGAGCGCCAGCGCAATTTCCTCAAAGCGGTAGCCGACAAAATGATATCGACGACCTCGATTATGAAGCTTCCGTCAATTCTGGAGAAAGTGAATCCGTATATCGATACGAACCTGACGGTCAACGATATGTGGAAGCTGGCCACCGTTGCCTATGACAGCAAAATGGCGGGCAGCGAGCAAATTCCTCCGATGAAGCTGGTCGTAGAGAAGAAAATTAACGGCTCTGATGTTATAGCTGTCCGAAGCGAGGATGAGTTAAAGCAATTCGTTCAGGATGTATTTAACGCGCCGGATGAACCAGAACAGGACACAGACAGCGATAACAGCCCGGCAGGAGCGGCGGATACAGACAAGAGTACGAGTACTGGCGCAGGCGCCGGAACTGGAACCAGCAGAAGCACGGGCGCAGGTTCCGGATCTCCCCCTGTTGCGGATACCTTCCGGAATTGATCATTGATCCGCCTAACACCTACTTGAAAGGAAGATGTACCTCATGAACCGGATTCAATCCGAACGATTATACGAAGAAGCTCTCCAGCATATTGTCGGCGGCGTCAACAGCCCCTCCCGCTCTTTCAAAGCGGTTGGGGGCGGGGCGCCCGTTTTTATGAATAAAGCGGCTGGCTCCCATTTCTGGGACGTAGACGGCAACCGCTATGTCGACTATCTCGGAGCATACGGCCCGATCATTACCGGCCATGCTCACCCGCATGTGACCCGCGCCATTCAGGAAGCAGCGGCTAACGGCACCTTGTACGGTACGCCAACCGAGCTGGAGATTACCCTGGCTAAAATGTTAAAGAGCGCAATCCCTTCCATGGACAAGGTCCGCTTTGTCAATTCCGGGACAGAGGCCGTCATGACGACCATCCGCGTAGCACGTGCGTATACCAAGCGCAATAAGATCATCAAGTTTGCCGGCTGCTATCATGGCCATTCCGACCTCGTGCTGGTAGCCGCAGGCTCCGGGCCTTCCACGCTCGGCATTCCCGACAGCGCCGGCATCCCGACCAGCATCGCCCATGAAGTGATTACCGTACCGTTTAACGATGCTGGAGCACTCCAGGCCGCCCTGAACAAATGGGGCGACGACGTAGCTGCGGTGATGGTCGAGCCGATCGTCGGCAATTTCGGCATGGTCATGCCGAAGGAAGGCTTCCTTGAGGATCTCTGCAGACTTGCCCGGCAATATGGCGCACTCGTCATCTATGACGAAGTGATTACCGCCTTCCGCTTCCATTACGGCTCTGCCCAGACATTTAGCGGACTCGCCAATCACGAAGCGATCCGGCCGGATTTGACTGCGCTCGGCAAAATCATCGGAGGCGGACTGCCGATCGGCGCATATGGCGGCAGCAAGGAAATCATGGAGCAGGTCGCTCCGCTCGGCCCGGCATACCAGGCCGGAACGATGGCCGGCAACCCGGCTTCCATCTCGGCGGGAATTGCCTGCCTGGAAGTATTGCGGGAAGAAGGCGTCTATCCGGAGATGGAACGGCTGGCCGTCAAGCTGACAAACGGGCTGGCGGATTCGGCGAGCCGTTACGGCATTCCGCTGACGATTAATCGGATTGCCGCAGCATTCTCGACGCATTTCTGCGACCATCCGGTTACCAACTATGAGGAAGCGCAGGATACGGACAGCGAACTGTTCGCCGCCTTCTTCCGGGCTATGCTGAATCGGGGCGTCAACCTCGCGCCTTCCAAATACGAGGCCTGGTTCCTGACGACGGCCCATACAGACGAGGATATTGATTTTACGCTGGAAGCGGCAGAAGCTTCCTTCCGTGAGATCAGCGGCAAATAAATATTGCAAACACAAGAAGGGCGTCCCACGCGAACATGCGGGGCGCCCTTCTCTTTATTGATGACAGCCGAAGCCGTAAGATTATAAATTGATAAATACCGTTTTGCTCTTCTCGGAATACTGTATATCGAGCCCCAGGCCTTGGGCAAGCACAGCTAAAGGAACGTAGGTTTTGGCTTCCTGGCCGATTTTATACAGAAAAGCCGGGTTATGCGTAGCGAGCAACTCGCCATTCGCAATCACTTTGCTCGAGCCAATTGGGATGACAATCGTCCGCCCGCTGTACGTCACTGTAGCCGTGCTGCTGCGGCTGTCCCATCTCGCGGAAGCTCCGATTGCCTCCGTAATATCCTTGAGCGCCAGAAAGGTCTGATTATGAAGGAGCACCGGAGTATATGGTGTTTGCAGCTTCTCGCCCTTCACCACGATATGAAGCGGTACGCCCTCCTTCAATTTCCCGTTCTCCCGGTAGCTTCCCCATGCCTCTTCGGCTACGACTTTGGCAATCGCTTCATACCCTGCCTGGCTAGGATGAATATCTCCGCCCGGCAAAATATGCGTCAGCGCAATTTCCCGCCCCTTGAACGCCTGCGCCACATGCGCCGCCTTCACAAGCTTGCCCTGGCTGGCATATTCGCCGGCAATCCCTTCAACCGCCACCGTAAACGTATCTGCGGCGTTTTCCAAATCGGTATACGCAGAGCCGGCGATCCTTTTAGGTACAGGCTGGTATTGATCCATCAGGATAATTTGGGCCCGAGGATTGATTGCCGTCAAATCATCGAGGATCTCCCGTACGTTGAGCGTGTATGCAGCCAGAAGCTCCCGCCCCTTGGCTTCGATTTCAGCCGGGCTGTAGTACGCAATATCCGTAAGCAAACTATATAGGTCATTGCCGCCGATCGTAATGGTGATCAGATCCGCTTGCTCCAGCGCCGCCCGGGTATCGGCGATTCCCGCGCAAAGGCGGCAATGCGCGGATCGGGCAAGCCGCGCTGAATTGCTTCGGGTCGTATCGCCTCGCCACTTTGAATTGCGGATATATAATTTTTAAGCCCGCTGCTGGTCAGGCCTAGAATCCCAAAATTATGAACCTTCGTCCGGCCATAATACAGTCCCTGCTCCCTGAGCCGTTCCACATAGCCGTAAGGGACGCTCTTTTCATCCATGCCTGGTTCATAGCCTGCACTGATCGAGTCGCCCAGCGCAACGATATGATAGGCCTTCTCCTCCATCTGAACCGCTATAGCCCGCTCAAGGGCCTGATCTCCGGTCAAGGAACGCGATTCCACAGTCAGGAAGGTTACCGGAAAACAAAGCAGGGCCGCAAGCATAAGCAGGCTGGCTGCCGAACATCGTATCCCCATTTTTCTAACAAACAATGACCTCCACTCCTCATCATGCGCAGCCTGACAAGTATAAGGTCGATCAGTCTATCCTATCAATCAGACGCTTCAGCGATAGTATGTGATTCTGTGAAAATAAAAGCCCCGAATTATTCAGGGCTTTTGATGTCACGCGCAGTCTTCTTCAAATACTCATCATACCGTCCATCGATTTCCTTAGCCATGCTGCGGTATTTCAGCGTTTCCTCCACAATCGGGTCAAGCTCTGTTTGAATGCGGATTTCGTACTTATGAGGCAGGCTCTTACGCGTCTCCTCCTGCCGTTCCTCCTCCGTACGCTCCTCGGCATCGCCCAGCAATTCGCTTAGCTCTTTCTCCAATTTCTCGCGATCTTCGCTCATCCTGATACACTCCTTCATCCTAAAATGATTTAAGGAATTACAGAATAGAAAAAAATCCTCTTACTGCATGCCTGTTGCACCAGCGTCCTTCAGGGATTGCAGCAGCTCGCCGTGAATTTTGCCGTTCGTCGCCACCAGGTGACGCACGCCGAGATCATAAGGATTCCCTGACGTGTCTGTTACGATTCCTCCGGATTCCTTCACAAGGAGGGCGCCCGCTGCAACATCCCAGGCATTCAGCCCTACCTCATAATACCCGCTCAAGCGGCCTGCTGCCACATAAGCAAGATGGAGCGCAGCGGAGCCTCCCGCTCGAATGCTGCGCGTCTGCAGAGCTAAGGCGTTAATCCCTTTCATATTCGTCGGAAGCGCAAACTGACGATCCGGATTGAAGCCTACGGCCACAACGCTGCCGGACAGCTCCGCATCCTCTGACACCCTCGTAGGATTGCCATGCACGTAAGCGCCCTTGCCTTTCTCGGCTACGAATAGTTCATCCCGCAGCGGGTCATAAATTACGCCAACGATAACTTCTCCGCGATGAGCCAACGCGATCGACACGCAAAAAAATGGAAATCCGTGAACGAAATTCGTCGTGCCGTCCACCGGATCGACAATCCATAAATATTCCGAGGATCTCGCTTTGGCCAGAGCCGCTTCTGAAGCAGCAGCACCCGGCGGTACGCCTTCCTCGCCCAAAATATCATGATCCGGGAAATGAGTAAGGATCAGCTTACGAATCATCAGCTCCGCGCCTTTATCTACATCCGTCACCAAATCCTGTGGGGATAGCTTTGTATCTAGTTGTTTGTGCATGCCAAGCCTGCTCTTAATCCATTCCCCCGCTTTGGATGCGGAGTTGATCGCCACAGCTGTCGGACTTTTACTGCCCACCACGTTGTCGATTGGTTCCAATAGATTTCACTCTACTTTCTATCTTAATCTTGTAAATCTCTTCTCGTTAAACTATACGTCTTGAACCCTCTAAAGTTGCATCCATCTACCCCGTCCCGGCCTGATTCGGGCGGCTTGACCCGCTTTCCCTTTCCTTATGGAAAAAGCCCGTAACCAAAGCGCTGCATCTGCTTCGGAAACGAACTTTCCCCATCAATCATTTTACTTATGCACCAACGATATTATAACCGCCGTCGACAAATATAACTTCTCCCGTAATGCCGCGGGAAAGATGGCTTATCAGGAACATCGCCGTGTCGCCCACTTCCGCAGTTTCAGTCGTTCTGCGCAGAGGCGCCTTCTCCTCTACCTGCTTCAGGATCGAGTTGAAATCGCTGATGCCCTTGGCCGCGAGCGTACGGATCGGTCCTGCAGAGATTGCGTTCACGCGAATATTCTTCGGTCCGAGATCGTTTGCCAAATAACGAACGGATGCTTCCAATGCCGCCTTGGCAACGCCCATCACGTTGTAGTTGCGCATGACGCGCTCGGAGCCCATGTACGTCATCGTCATGATACTGCCGCCTTCCGTCATCAGCGGAGCTAGGCGTTTCGATACGGCTACAAGCGAATATGCGCTGATATCATGCGCCAGTGCGAAGCCTTCGCGGGACGTATCCGCGAATTCGCCGGCGAGGTCTTCCGCCTTAGCAAAGGCTATGCTGTGCACAACGCCATGCAGTACGCCGAGTTCGCTCTTCAATGTTTCCGCCAGGCGATCGATTTCTTCATCGACCGTCACGTTGCAAGGAAGAATGAGCGAATTGGGAATCGTCTCGGCCAGCTTGCGCACCCGGCCTTCCACCCGCTCGCTCTCATATGTAAATGCCAAACGCGCTCCTTGAGCGGCCAAGCTCTGAGCAATAGCCCAGGCAATACTGCGATCGTTAGCAACACCCATTACGATAATGTTTTTTCCTGCGAGTAAATCTCCCATATTAGAACATACCTCCAACTGAACACTGTATTTTAGTGCAGATTTTGTTTGGTTTATTTTAACTTATTTTTGTTCAACTTACCTTATTTTGCTGTCCTTTTCAAGCCAAAGCATGCCTTTAAGGCTGAATTCGTACGCTGGCCTCGCTCAGAAACTGCACGCCATCCCCCTCATATTGGCGCAAATCCTCCATAAGCATGAACAGGGCTCCGTCCTTCTGCTTCGCTTCCAGCATGACATCGACCCGCTTGGTCGCAGGCGCGATGGCCCGAAGAAAATCCAGCAGCGGCTGAGCGAGAACATGATCGGCATGACCTCTGGGGTCGCTCGCGCTTTTCGGGCTTGAGGCGTGGATTTTAGGCGGCAGCGGATCGGAACTCGGTGAATCCGCCTGGGCATGCGGCGATTGCCATGTGCGCTGTATACGGGGCCATAAATCCACGGGCTGCTCTCCTTCATTATTCACCCATTGATGATGAATATCGAGCACCATCGGAATGCCTAGCGCCTCGCACAGCTCCAGCGTCTCGAGGGCGTTGAACGTCTTGTCGTCATTCTCGAACGTCAGCCGGTTCTTGATGCTGTCCGGCAGCGCAGTGACATTTTCCCGGAACCGCTCGGCAGCCGACAGCTTGTCTCCGTAGGCGCCACCGACATGGATATTGTTCTTCGCCCGTCCATCCAGCCCCATGGCCTCAAGCATCGCAACATGGTGGCGCAGATCGCGCAGCGAGCTGTGCAGCACCTCGGGACGCGGCGTGCTTAGTACCATGAAATGATCCGGATGGAACGAGACGCGCATGCCGTGTTGTTTGACGAAATCCCCTACCTCCTGGAATTGGTCTTTCAGCGCCGCATAAGGATTCCAGTCGTACAGGGCGTCATGTGTCGCCAAGGGCAGCAGCTTGGACGAGAAGCGATATACCTTGATATCGTTCGCTTCGTTATGCCGAAGGAGCCGCAGTGTGTTGTGTAAATTGTCCGCCCCGATCAATTCCAGGCGGCGCACCGCTGCCTCCCGGTCGCTTAGACTGCTGAACGTCTTGTAAGTCATCGTCTTGGATGGAGATGCATTCTTCACGACCGTCGACATGGCTACGTAACCGAAGCGGACAATCAAGCGTTCTCCACATCCCCGAAGAACATTTCATGCGCAAGCGCCGTCTGCACCGCCGCTTCCTGCTCTGTCAACTGACGCACCAGCTGAAGCTCGACGGATGTAACTTCTTCCCCGTTAAAATTAATCTCGGATACACAGGCCGTAATTTTCACGATGGCCACGGCTTTATTGTCCGGCGAATAAGCAATAACCTTCTGACCCGTCGGATAGACACGCAGGCCTTCCTTCAGCATTTTTCCGCGCCCGTATTCCAGCAGTTCGTACAGCTCTTGCTCTTTTTTGAATTTGCATACTGAGTTGAATTCGGTTTGAAAGCCCATCATCGATCTTCCTTTCCATCTTCGTTCCCATTAATCCTAGCGAATCATGAGTTGATTGAATTACTGCAGACCGTTCTCAAAATTCAGATTCTGTCTGGCCTCATAGCGTTCTAAAGCGAGTTCAATCAGCCGATCGAGCAGCGCCTCATAAGAAACCCCCGTTTCACGCCACAGCAGCGGATACATGCTGTACGGCGTGAATCCCGGCATCGTGTTCACTTCATTAATCCAGACGGTTTGATCCGACTTCTTCACGAAGAAGTCCGCCCGGCACAGTCCGTTTCCTGATATCGCCTTAAACGCCCGTACCGCCAAATCGCGAATTTCTTCCGCAAGCTCCGTATCAAGCTCGGCAGGAATTAGCATTTGCGATTTGCCATCCAAATATTTGGCTTGGTAGTCATAGTATTCACTGGAAGAGACGATTTCCCCCGGAACGGATGCCAGCGGCTCGTCGTTGCCAAGCACACCGACCTCGATCTCGCGCGCGTCCACGAATTCCTCTACGATAACTTTCATGTCGAAGCGCAGCGCGGTAGCGACGGACGCCAGCAATTCCTCGCGGGATCTTGCCTTGGATATGCCGACGCTGGAGCCTAAATTGGCCGGTTTTACGAAGCAGGGATAACCCAGCTTCTCTTCAATTCCCTGAACGATGGCATGGCTGCCCCGGCTCCATTCGGATGCCGTGAAGTAGCAGTACTCGCACTGCGCCAGCCCCGCTTCGGCGAACAGCTTCTTCATGGCGACTTTGTCCATCCCGGCTGCCGAGGCCAGCACGCCCGCGCCGACATACGGCAGATCCGCCATTTCGAACAAGCCCTGGATCGTGCCATCTTCGCCGTACGTGCCATGCAGCAGCGGAAATGCGACGTCAATCGACCCTGTGCCCGCCGAAAGCTTCTCGAACAGCATATTGATCGCCGCGGACGTATTTTGCGCTCCGCTCTCCAGCTTAAGTTCATCCAAAGCGGCAAACGGGCCGGACAGCTTGTTTCCAACCCGCCATTCCCCGCGCTTCGTAATATAGAAAGGCAGCAGCTCGTATTTGTCATAGTTAAACGCCTGCGAAACCGCGAGGGCCGTTTGCAGCGATACTTCGTGCTCTCCCGATTTACCGCCGTAAATAAGTCCAACGGTGAGTTTGTCTTGTCCCATGAGTAACCTCTTTCTTTGATCGTCGTAATAGTTATCGTGCAGAATGATTTTCCACATAGCCCAGCTTCAACTCATCAAAAATGATCCACAATCCGAAAAAAGCGATACACGGTATTCTCGCTCCAAGCGTATGAATTCCGGTAATCCCAATATCGGTGCTTGCTCGGAGTAGTATGGGCATTCACCAGCGGCATTCCGCCGGCATCGAATGCGGTCACGATCGTGCTATGCTGATAGCTTCCGTCACCGTCCCAATCATAGATGATGACGTCTCCCATTTGGAGCTGCTCCGGGTTATCTACGGCTTCGGCTCGAAGCCCAGAATTACTGTGGGCCAATAGGCGCTCAAGAGCGTTAGCGACAGACCAGCTGTAGCTCCATGCCTCCCGGCCCTTGATATACCCTTTATACCACCAGCCCGATTCTCTTTTTCCAGTATAGTTTATTGGAGCCCCTCCTGCAAAGAGACACTGGGATATATAATTGGTACAATCCACTTCAAATTCGGCAAATTCGGGATTAAACCCATCCCACCAGCGATCGGCGTAAAGAACCGCATCCTCGCGCCGGTAAGGCGTGCTGCGCGAGGTTCGCGGGCCGAGCACTTGCGCATTAAGGTAAGGACCCGGCAGCTTGCCTAAGGCTCCCCCTTCTCCGCTGCCTCTATCCAGGGGCAGCTTGAACGGAGCATGGCGCTCGTCTGCAGGCTGTTCGATTCGCGTTATAATCCAGCCTCCGCCTTCCCGCTCCAGCGTCAGCCGCTGCCGGTCGATAACCTCCTCTTGATGGCGGGCTCCCCCTTTTTCATAATATGTCCTGCGGGCCATTTGGAGCTCAACCTCGATCTCGCCGGCCCGATTCTCGATTTCACGGAGCAGCTTGGCGCGGGTTTCGCAGCGAAGCGGGGTTGCCCGCCGTTCCTTGTACCATTCCTGAAGCCGGCGTTTGCGTTCACCGCGGCGCATTAAGTATTCCAAATCAGCCACAACGGCCTCGGCCTCAGCAGCCTTGGGGCGATAATCTACTTCGTCCTGATTATGCTGATTCACATATAGGGATAACGTTCTTCTCCATTCATCGCTCACTTTGAAATCCCCTCCTCATCACTCCCATTTATATGAAAGAACAGGATTGAGTATGTGCTGGAAAAATTACGCCGGGCAAGCGTGCAATACCGCAAAGAACAGGCCGTTTGCCAGCAAAAAGTACTTTACTCACAACAAGGAGAACGCTATACTTAGTGTAGTGATAATTTTGAAATAGCGTTTCATCTAGTGAAACAAGGAGGTACATTCATGTCAACGAAGGATTTTTTCTCTGTTTCCCGCACCTTGGAAGCCGGCGGGAAGAAGTACCGTTACTTTGATCTGCAACTGTTGGAAGAGAAAGGACTAGGCCCTGTTTCCAAGCTGCCATTCTCCATTAAGGTACTTCTGGAAGCAGCCGTTCGGCAATTTGACGGCAGAGCCATCACCGAAGAGCATGTGAAGCAAATCGCCGGCTGGAGCCAAGGCCGCGATGAGAATAAAGAGATTCCGTTTATTCCGGCCCGCATCGTTCTTCAGGACTTCACGGGCGTTCCCGTCGTCGTTGACCTTGCTGCGATGCGCGACACCGTCAAGAAAGCTGGCGGCGATCCGAAGCAAATCAATCCGCTTGTCCCGGTTGATCTCGTTATTGACCACTCTGTCATGGTCGACGCCTTCGGTACGCCAGAAGCGCTGGAATACAATATGAAGGTCGAATTCGAGCGCAATGAGGAGCGCTACCGCTTCCTGCGCTGGGCGCAAACTGCCTTCAATAACTTCCGCGCCGTTCCGCCGGCTACGGGTATCGTTCACCAAGTCAACCTGGAGTATTTGGCATCTGTAGCCGCTACTAAAACCGTTGACGGCGAAACTGTCGTATTCCCGGATTCCCTCGTTGGAACCGACTCCCATACGACGATGATTAACGGTCTTGGTGTAGTGGGCTGGGGCGTCGGCGGCATCGAGGCTGAAGCAGGCATGCTCGGGCAACCGCTCTATTTTGTTGCACCTGAGGTGATCGGCTTCAAGCTCGTCGGCAGCCTGACGGAAGGCGCTACAGCGACCGACCTCGCCCTCACCGTAACGCAAATGCTGCGTAAAAAGGGCGTTGTCGGCAAATTCGTCGAGTTCTACGGCCCGGGTCTTGCCAACATCAGCCTTGCCGACCGTGCAACAGTTGCCAACATGGCGCCGGAGTACGGCGCAACGATCGGCTACTTCCCGGTAGACGACGAGACGCTGGCATATCTGCGCAGCACAGGCCGTTCCGAGGAGCAAATTGCTCTCGTTGAAGCTTACTACAAAGCACAAGGCATGTTCCGCACAAGCAGCACCGTAGATCCTGAGTTTACGGATCTGATCGAGCTGGATCTTGCTTCTGTCGTACCTAGCCTTGCAGGACCTAAGCGTCCGCAGGACCGCATCGAGCTGACGGATATGAAGGAGAACTTCAACGACATCATCCGGACTCCGATCGATAAAGGCGGTTACGGGCTCAGCGATGAGAAGATCAACCAGAAGGTAACGATCAAGCACCCTGACGGCAGCACAAGCGAGCTCGGAACAGGTGCGGTCGTTATCGCTGCAATCACGAGCTGCACGAATACTTCGAACCCAAGCGTGATGATCGGCGCCGGATTGCTGGCGAAGAAAGCGGTCGAGCGCGGCCTGAAGAAACCAGGCTACGTGAAGAGCAGCTTGACGCCAGGTTCCCTTGTCGTTTCAGAATACCTGGAGAAAGCCGGACTCATGGATTCCTTTGAAACGCTCGGCTTCCACGTTGCTGGTTACGGCTGCGCAACTTGTATCGGCAACTCCGGTCCGCTTCCAGATGAGGTCAGCGCAGCAATCGCCGACAACGACCTTACCGTAGCTGCTGTTCTGTCCGGTAACCGGAACTTCGAGGGCCGCGTGCATGCTCAGGTTAAAGCCAACTACCTGGCTTCTCCGCCGCTTGTCGTCGCTTACGCGCTGGCTGGAACGGTAAATATCGATCTGCAGAACGATCCGATCGGCTACGACCAGAACGATCAACCGGTCTATCTGAAAGACATCTGGCCGACTTCCGCGGAGATCAAAGAAGCAATCGGTCTCTCCGTGAAGCCGGAAATGTTCCGCAGCAAATACGAGAACGTATTTACTCAGAACGAGCGCTGGAATGCGATTCCGGTTCCAGAAGGCGAATTGTACGAGTGGGACGAGAAGTCCACTTACATCCAGAACCCGCCGTTCTTCGAGAAAATCGGCGAAGGTCTTCAGGACATCGCCGACGTTCGCGGAGCACGCGTACTCGCCTTGCTCGGGGATTCGGTCACTACCGACCATATCTCGCCAGCCGGCAACATTTCGCCAACAAGCCCGGCGGGCATCTACTTGAACGATCACGGCGTTGCCCGCAAGGACTTCAACTCCTACGGCTCCCGCCGCGGTAACCATGAAGTCATGATGCGCGGTACGTTTGCCAACATCCGCATCCGCAACCAGGTTGCTCCTGGCACGGAAGGCGGCGTAACGAAATACCTGCCTACGGATGAGCTGATGTCCATCTACGACGCTTCGATGAACTATCAAGCCAATGGACAGAACCTCGTCGTCATCGCCGGTAAAGAATACGGTACGGGAAGCTCCCGCGACTGGGCGGCCAAAGGAACTTATCTGCTTGGCGTTAAAGCAGTCATCGCCGAAAGCTTCGAGCGGATTCACCGCAGCAACCTGGTCGGCATGGGCGTTCTTCCGCTCCAGTTCCAAGAGGGACATGGCTGGAAGACGCTAGGCATTGACGGCACCGAGACGTTCGATATCCTCGGACTGAGCAATGACGTCAAGCCTGGCCAAGAGCTGACCGTTGTAGCGACCCGCCAAGACGGCACGCAGTTCGAATTTACGGTCATCGCCCGCCTCGACAGCATGGTTGATGTCGACTACTACCATAACGGCGGCATTCTGCAAACCGTTCTGCGCCAGATGATCCAAGCTGGCAAGTAATTATATATAACCTGTTCATCAGGAATGTCCTGCCCGGTTTTCGGGTGGGACATTCTTTTTTTGGCGACAAATTGGGATCAGCGGTATCGGACATTGGAAGTATATAGAAATTGGAAATTCGCCTAAGGGGAGTACAGGTGCGGGTGCGGGAAAGACTCAAAACTGAATGTGGACTTAGCAGACCCCGTCCGGCTGACATAGACAAGACAGGCTGAAGGCCGTTTGAAGTCGGTGAAGGACTGGCTGACTATAAATCGGTCAGATGAAAGTTAAGGCCAATTCGACGGGTTTGGTTGGTTCGGTTTGGTTGGCCTGACTGCTTGATTGGCTTGATTGGCTTGATTGGCTTGATTCGCTCGGTTGGTTCGTTTAGCTCAAGATTTCTAGATTCGCTGGATTGACTCAGTAGTTCGTTTGGATCGGTGAGTTTGGTAGTTATGTTCGGTTGGTTCGTGGCTCGGTTAGTTCGGTTAGTTTCGCTTGGCTTCAGTGGTTCAGTTGGCTCGGTAACTTTTGATAGGCTCGTAAGTTCGGTAGCATTGGTAAGGTCGGCAGGCTAAGGACAAAGCAGCACGCGAACGGACCCTGAATCCGTTATTTGGCCAATATCGGTCCAAAATGAAGACTTACGGACTCAGATGCACCTATTTGCCTAAAACGACCCCTAATCAAGCCGTAGATTGCTAAATAGGGTCTTCTGTGTCCGTAACGTGGGGATTTACTCGAAATAAGGGCAAATAACGCCCTCTGTGTCCGTTAGGACTGTTCGGCACGTCGGTGATCGGTACGCTCAGTGATCGGTACGCTCAGTGATCCGGCACGAGATCAGGCACGTCAGTGATCGGTACGCTCAGTGATCCGGCACGAGATCAGGCACGTCGGTGATCGGTATGCTCAGTGATCCGGCACGAGATCAGGCACGTCAGTGATCGGTACGCTCAGTGATCCAGTACGCTCGGTGATCCGGGTACCTGATCGGTTGATCAGCTTCTTGAGACTCCTGGCACCGAAGCGCAGGGAGCCTGCGCGCGGCACCTCAGTGATCCGGCATGCCAGGGGATCCGCTATCGTCGTCGCTAGTTGTACTACATTCGAGCAGTAGTGCCACTACAGTTTATGAGAACGCCAGAATATTAAAGAACCATCCAGTCCGACCGTCTATTTTTCTATAACTATTGTGTATATTCATTTTAGCTGTTATATTATATATATAACACCCATCAGATGGAGGTGCCATTTTGATTATAGAGCTGGATATGCAGTCGGATGTTCCTATTTACACACAGCTGGTCAATCAGATTATCGAAGGGATTGCCAGCGGACGATTGAAGCTCGGAGAGCCGCTCCCCTCGGTTCGGAGCTTGGCCTCGGATATTGGCATCAATCTTCATACCGTAAACAAGGCGTACACCCTGCTGAAGCAGGACGGATACATTCAGGTGCATCGGCAGCGCGGGGTCGTCGTTGATCCAGATGGCATGCCTCCAGTCACAGAGGAATTCATGGCCAAGCAGCGCAGCCAACTGAAGCCGATCGTCGCCGAAGCGATATGCCGGGGAATGGATAAACAGCAGTTAATGGATTTGGTAGAGCGAATCCATCAGGAAATCACCGAAACCGACAACGAAAAGGAGAATGCATAATGCCTATTTTATTTACGCTTATGCTTGTATTAATGTTTATTCCCATCGTAGCCTCTCTTGCTTTCATGCCCTATCTGACACGTGAGACGGTAAGCTTTGGCATTTCGGTCAGCGAGGAAACCTTCCGCAGCGAGCAGCTTCGCCGGATGCGCAAGCAATATGCGACAATCAGCCTGGTTATTTATATTCCGCTGCTTTTTGCCGGACTTTATGCTTCCATGCAAAGCAATACGACGCTACAAGGAACCCTGCTCGGCGTTGTCATCAGTTTAATCGCAGTGATATCGATCGCGCTTAATATACTCTTTCATTTCAAAATGAAGAAAATCAAGGCTTCCCTTCCCGCAGCGGCTAAAGGAAAAACGGTGCTTGCCGTCGATACCTCCTTCCACCGCCAGAAGCTGATTCTTTCGAATAAATGGTTCTTTATCCATGTAGGCCTGACATTGGCCAGCACGGCGGCAGCGCTCTTCAATTACGATCGGATCCCCGAGCAGATTGCCCTAAAATTCGATATGCAGGGCAACGTAATCAACAGCGCGGCCAAATCGTATACTACCGTGTTGCTTCCTAACATCATGCAATTGTTAATCATCGCCATCTTTATTTTTGTGAATTGGAGTATCCTGCGGAGCAAGCAGCAGCTTAGCGCCGGAGATCCGGAGCGTTCGGTCCGGCAAAATGCGGTCTTCCGCCGCCGCTGGTCGATGTTCACCCTATTGTCCGGCCTAGCTATGGTCAGCCTGTTCTCATTCATCCAGCTGAATATGATATACCAGCTTGAGAGCAGCATCATCTTGCTTGTCAGCCTGCTCATCCCGATCTTTGTCGTGTTATTCGCTGTCGCTCTTTCCTTTACAACGGGACAGGGAGGCAGCCGGGTCGCACGCTCAGAGACCGGATCTCCGGTACAACCAGTCAACGACGATGCTTTCTGGAAGCTCGGGTTTATTTACTATAATCCAAACGACCCGTCGATTTTTGTGGAAAAAAGATTCGGCATCGGCTGGACGCTCAATTTCGCTCACCCGATGGTCTGGCTCATACTTCCAGGCATCATCATCGCCATCGCCCTTCCTGCCTTCCTTGGCCAGTAGGTGATATACTAGGTGAAGCAAGCAAATGAATAGGGCATGGGAGAACGGCACTGGAAGAAGATGTCCCTATACACACACTAGTTATGACTCGAAACTATGAACGCACTGCTACAGACTACTGACTCCCCCGCATACACAAGAAAGGAGAGGCCTTAGGGCCTCTCCTTTCTTATACACTTTCTAGTACTGCTGCATTGCACTCCATAACGGCAACAGTTTCGACTTACGCGGCTCAACATCCATCAGCTATAGCATTTCTAGGCATGAATCATCATGCCCATATCCCGCGCCGCTTCGATCAGCACAGGGCCAAATTCGATCAGCGTGTCCGGCGACAGCCGACTGACCGGACCCGAGACGGATAAGGCTGCCGCCACCTTGCCGTTTCGATCGAAGATCGGCGCCGACACCGCTGCAGCTCCGGGCTCCCGCTCCTCGTAGCTCGTCGCAAAACCAAGCTGGCGAATCTCCTGAAGCTGAGCCACGTATTGGCCTTTATCCACGGCTGCGGGCCAATCAGGGCTGTCCAGCACGGCTTGCAGCACCGATTCATCAGCGTAGGCGACCAACACCTTGCTCGACGCCCCGACATACAGCGGCAGTCTCGCACCGACCGCTGCGACCCTGCGGATCGCCTGGTTGCTCTGAACAGCCTGGATTCTCAGCCGGTCCGTACCATCCCGCAAATACAGGCTGACCGTCTCTCCGAGCCGGTCGCGAAGCTGTTCCATTTGCGGAAGCAGTAGAACAGCCGGATCATCATTATGCGATAAATGCGCGGACAGCTCCCATATTTTTAGGCCAAGCCGATATTTTTCCGTAGCATTGTCCCGAATGACGAACCCCTTCTCCTCCAACGTTGTCATCAGCCGGTGAACCGTACTTTTATGCAGACCGATGCTGCTGGCGATTTCCGTTAAGCTAAACTCATTCCCCTTCGTAAAGCACATTAATATATCAAGCGCCCGCTCTACCGCGCGCACGGTTAGTTTACGGTCTTCCATACGACCTCACCTCTCCATAAGTTTCACTACGTGAAACGTGGTTACATAAATTATATGTAATCCATTCCCGCTCGTCAATGCACCGAGTCATGCTTTATCAGGCTATTATTGACTTTACCGAACCTGTTGCCTTACGATTATTCTATATGATTCGTCCACATTCGACAGAAACCGCGAAGTCACTCTAGTCTTTGATCTCGGAGCCATACCGAGCATATATTGTATGAATACGACTAGGAGGGGAAGAACATGAGTCCATCAACCCGGAGTGATCTTCCCTTAAATACAGGGTTAAAGACGGACACTCCAACACCATCGATCGATGTACTGACTGCACGTCATGTCAGCCTCAAACATATTCTAGTGGCACTGTTATTATCCGCGTTATTTTTTCTGCTGTTCTGTTTTATTGTGCTGCATGGCTATATTGCCTGGGTATTGTCCAACCCGAATGTGGCTCCGCTCTATTCCAATCCAAAGCTGTCCAAGAACCTGGCTTATGAGGATGTCCTCTTCCAGGCAGCCGACGGCAGCCGCATGATGCAGGGCTGGTACATTCCTGCAGAGAATTCCCGCAAAACTATCGTCTTCAGCCATGGATACGGTGCAAATCGTGAGGAGCCCTGGGTTCCCATGTATGATCTTGCGCATTATGCCAATCGGCTGAACTACAACGTCCTGATGTTTGATTACGGGTTCGCTTCCCAGAAGAGCAAAGAGGTCGCCACCGGTGGCAAAAAAGAAGCCGAGCAATTGCTTGGGGCCATCAACCTGGCCAAACAGCGAGGCGCTGATGAAATCGTCGTATGGGGATTTTCGATGGGCGCAGGTACGGCTTTACAAGCCGCATTGACGAGCAAAGACATCGACGGGATGATTCTCGATAGTACCTTCCTGCTGGAACCGGATACGATGTATCATAATATCCGTCAGCATATTGACCTGCCGCGGCGTCCCTCGCTGGAAATCATCGGCATGCTGCTCCCGGTGCTCAACGGCACTAGCATGCGCCAGATTCCGTATACGGAGGTCAAATCAATGGATTACCCCTTCCCGACTCTGTTCATTCATGGAACCGAAGACGAGAAGGCGCCTTATCCAATAGCTGAAAAACTGGCCGAAAATCAAACAAACGAGGCATCTGAGGTATGGATTGTCGAAGGCTCCCATCATGAAATGATTTTTCGGGAGCACCCCAAAGATTATTTGCGCAAAGTGTCCTCATTCCTTAGCCGGATAGAATCCGCCAAGTAACTTAAACCGACCAGGCTCGCTTAACCAGCAAGCATAAGCCAAGCCTTCATTCACATAAACTGTTAATGGCGATTAAACGTGAAGGAGGCTAACCTGATGCTATTGGTTTACGGGCCTTATTTGCCTGTCCGCATCCTTGAGGAAATCCGCTTCTGGAAGCAGCAGGAAAGCGAGCATACGGACGTAATCAAAGCGATCGTTCCCGGACTGGAGCCGGGCTACGTCCAGTTATTGGATGATTGGAAAATAGTACTGGAAGAAACAACGCACGTGGCCAATCAATTGCTCAAGTACGCCCTGTCCTCCCCAGAGGCCGCTTGCGATCCGAAATTGGTCCAGCAGACGGAACTTTTATTGGATACAGCGTTCCGGCAGTCCCGGGAATTCATAAGACAGCTTTATTACATTTTGGAATACAGCACTGCGGTCAAATCCGTTCCGTTAGCGAAAACGGTGCTGCTCCACATTATCCGCGAGTCCGAATACTTCCTGGGAGTGCTCGAGACACTAAATTCTCCCGGGGCTATAAAGCGGAACATGGAAGAGCTGCCCGCCATAACCGACCTGCAAGAGACTTCCGCTTTACCATACCAGCCGTTTAGTGTCGAAGAACCGTTCTCGAATGATTCGGCCGCTCCCTCATCAGACGAATTCGATTCCACAGTCCAGAACAGTGTATTCCTCAGCCCCATCCCTGACCAATCCCGCAAATCCGGCGACGGTCCGGTACCGATCGGCGGACATACTCTCCCTCCCCTGCCCTACGCCTACAACGCTTTAGAGCCGCATATCGATGAGAAAACCGTACGAATCCATCACGACATCCACCATAAGAGCTATGTTGATAATTTGAACAAGGCCGAGAAGAAACTCCAGGAAGCCCGCAAGTCGGGCAACTTCGACCTCGTCAAGCACTGGGAGCGGGAGCTGGCCTTTAACGGGGCAGGCCATTATCTCCATACCATTTACTGGGATACGATGAACCCTCAAGGAGGCGGCAAGCCCGAGGGCGACCTGGCCGAGCAAATCCGCAGGGATTTCGGCAGCTATGACGCCTTCAAAAATCAGTTCACCAATGCCGCCGATAAAGTAGAAGGCGGTGGCTGGGCCATTCTCGTCTGGAGTCCGCGTGCTCACCGGCTGGAAATTCTAATGGCCGAGAAGCATCAGAATTTATCACAATGGGATGTCGTCCCCCTGCTGCCGATTGACGTCTGGGAGCATTCCTATTACCTGAAGCACCAGAATGAACGGGCCAAATACATCGCCGACTGGTGGCAGGTCGTCTACTGGCCGGAGGTCGCCGAACGCTTCGAAAAGGCGAGGAAGCTGAAGTGGCAGCCGTTTTAAGTGGATATTCAATAACAAAATGGCTGCCTCTCGGAACGTCATCCGAAAAGCAGCCGTTTTCTTCATACTCTCATATCTTACTTTTTCAAAACTACAATGTTTACAGCAATCCCGACTTCCTCACGCTGGCCAGAAAATCATGAAATTCCGGAATATTCAGCTGCTGCGCCGCATCGGAGAGCGCTGTTGCCGGATCAGGATGCACCTCAACCATGACACCATCTGCGCCTGCAGCTAGAGCCGCTCTGGCACAAGGGGCCAGGATGTCTTTGCGCCCTGTAGAATGCGTCACATCCACGAGCACCGGAAGATGCGTTTCTTGTTTCAGAATCGGCACCGCCGAGATGTCCAAGGTGTTTCTCGTAGCCTTTTCGTACGTCCGTATACCGCGTTCAATTAGCATGACCTGCGTATTGCCGCGGGAAACGATATATTCCGCAGCGTGCACGAACTCATCGATCGTTGCCGCGAGACCACGCTTCAGCAGCACTGGCGTCTGAACGTTGCCTGCAGCTTTTAACAACTCAAAGTTCTGCATGTTGCGCGCGCCGATCTGAATGACGTCAATGTATTCGCACGCAAGCTCAATATGCGCTGGGTCCACGATTTCGCTAATCGTCTTCAGCCCGAACTCGGACGCCACGTCCTTCAGAATTTTCAAACCATCCATGCCCAAGCCCTGAAAATCGTAAGGCGATGTTCTCGGTTTAAACGCACCGCCGCGCATGACCGTCATGCCCGCTTGCTTCAGGGCCGCTGCAACCTGGCGCACCTGTTCATAGCTTTCAACCGAGCATGGCCCTGCAATCATCACCGGTGTGCCGCCGCCAATCACCGTGCTGCCCAGTTGAACCAGCGTATCTTCCTGCTTCTTCTTCCGGCTGACCAGCAGATGCTTCTTATGATCGACCTGCTGCAGCTTCAACGATGCTTGAAAAATCTGTTTAAATAAATGACGTACTGTTTCATGATCGAAAGGACCTTGGTTATGCTCCACCAGAGCATCCAGCATTTTTTTCTCGCGTACCGGATCAAATGCAGGGACGCCCTGTTTTTGCTTCTCCTGACCGATCTCCTGGGCGATCCGCGCCCGCTCCGACAACAGTTCCAGCAGCTGCAGATTCACGGAATCCAGCTCTGATCTTAATTGTTCCAAACGTTGACTCATTTACATTCTCCTCTCCACATTTTCCAGTGTATAAAACAAAAAGACCCCCGTCCGGAAAGGGACGAGGAGTCGTGGTACCACCCTTATTAGATATGCCGAAATAATCAGGCACATCTCACTTGAACCTCTTAACGCAAGGGTTACGGGTAAACCTACCCTCTGCACGAAGCATGCAGATTATCAGCCTACCAGCTCCGGAATGAACTTCAGCGGAGAACCTTCGCCCGGGCGCTCTCAGTCGGTGGCAGCCCTTTCCTGTCAGGAACGTTCTTTCGCTTACTCTTTCCATCATCGCTTGCTTGAACATATTGTATTGATTAATTTAGAAGCATTGTATTACACCCCGGATCAACATTGCAAGGCTATGTTTTAAAGCTCAGGTGCATTGATGCAGTGAAGATTTAAATCATTGTGCTTCATGAACAGGAGCAGCCTTCCCTCTCTCGCCTCGATTCAGCGGATTTCCCCAATAGGTGAACAGGCGCCAAACATATTCGAGGGGTCCGATCGGAAACCAATTGAACCAGACCCGGCTAAATACCGCTTGCAGAGCAAAAATGCCGACAGCAATCAACATTTGCAAGACTGGCTCGATCTTTCCATACCATCCCAGACCATAGCTGTAAAAGATCAATCCGCAAAGGACCGATTGAAGCAGATAGTTCGTGAAGGCCATTTTTCCAGGGTAGAAAAACCAATGGAGTACCTTCTTCCATAGTTGTTCTGGTATAAAAGTGCAAATATTCCGATATAAGCCAGATCTAAGAGCGGTGCCCCTACGAACAAAGCTGCCGCCTCGCCCCAGAACGGAAGCCCTTTCGCCAGCGATAGAATGAGCTGAAGCACAAGACCGGCGCTTCCGCCAAGAATGACCAGCCGTAAGATTCCCTTCCGGTTCTCCTGAACCTGATGCAAGAATCGGCGTTTGCAGAAGTAGGCGCCCATCAAGAACATGCCTAGAATTTGCGGGTAAAAGAGCAGCATATTAAAGATGGAGCCAATAAAATCATTCACCCGCTGAATGGTCATCTGGGGAATGGTCCCCTTGCCATAAATGGCGGCCTCCCGCTCTTGATAAGCATAAATTTGCCGTCAATGACAATCCCGCGCAGCAGCATTGCCAGCTCATGATACCAGCCAGACCATAAATCAACCCCATATGAGATCGTCTGAAGCGACGTTGTGAAAAAGGTGACGTTGACCAGAATGATTCCTAATAGTGCAAATCCCCTTAAGCTGTCTATCAGCTCTATTCTTGATTGTGATTTCATTGCCATCCTCGTGCCTCCTTATCATGATGCCTTCAGGTTAAAGTACAATCATAAAGAAAGGATAAAGATGTACATATTGAACGAATAAATACAGTAGCTTAAACACCACTACGCATGCGGATCATTCTTCCGATCGCTGTTGCCCCCAGATTTCTATCAATCAATTAAAACTGTTGAAATCCGGGGGCAAAGGCGACCGCTGCCGCTTCTCCAGATTGATTCCGCCTTCTCCGTTGAAGTATGGGCAATTATTAACTTCAAGTAATTAGACTTTCTTTATTTATTCTTTAGAATTGACGTGTACAATAACAAGATGGACCTTTTTATAGCTAGTTCTTGGAGGGTGCAATTGAATATGGCAAACGAAACGATCCTATTGGTGGATGATGAAGAAGAAATCATTGCTTTTATACAAGATGCGCTGGAGCTTGAAGGCTATCGCGTACTTACGGCCGGTAACGGGCGGGATGCCTTAATCCAGAGCAAACAAACAGCATCCGGTATACGCCTGAAGGCGGACGGATTCAATGGCGCATCGAAATTACCGAGCAGCAGGTGATGATGTCTATCACGGATAATGGAGCAGGGTTTGCACAGCCGCAGGATCTGCAACAGGCATTCAAGCAGTTTTATCAGGGGAATCACTCATCCTCCAGGCAAAAAGGACACTCGGGGCTTGGTTTATATATCGCCAAGCCGCTGATTCAGCATCATGGAGGACAGATTTGCGCCGAGAACAATCCAGCTTGCGGGGCGACGGTACGCTTTACCATCCCGCTTCAGGACACATAAGCTATCCAAACTAAATGAAGAAGGCATCCTGTACAGGATAACGGGATGCGTTGGATTAACAAATTTAAAAGTAAATAAAAACACGCCATGAAGGCGTGTTTTGTTTTTAGGGTTTGAGCTAGAGCAACCCGTTCACTATTCCTTAATCAGCGACAAAAACTCTGCTCTAGAAGCTGCATCGGAACGGAACGTTCCCCGTACGGCCGAGGTCACCGTCTTGCTTCCCGGCTTCTTGATGCCGCGGGCACACATGCAGAGATGCTCGCCTTCCACGACGACCATCACACCTTGCGGCTTAAGAACCTCGTCCATAATGTCGGCGATTTGCGACGTAATGCGCTCCTGTACCTGCAGTCTGCGGGTGACCGCCTCCACCAAACGGGCCAGTTTGCTAAGTCCGGCGATTCTGCCGCTCGGGATATAGCCGATATGCACCTTGCCGAAGAAAGGGGCCGTGTGGTGCTCGCATTGACTGTAGTACACGATATCCTTTACGATTACGAGTTCTTCATGGTTCTCCTCGAACGTAACTCCAAGCACATCGCGAGGATCCACTTCGTAACCGCCGTATATTTCTTCGTACATCCGGGCTACCCTTGCCGGTGTATCGATAAGGCCTTCCCGCTCAACATCTTCACCAATCAGCTTCAATATTTCGCGGACATGGTGTTCAATCTTCTCCCGGTTGGCTCCAACCTGAGTATTTACATAATCTTTGACGCCTGCCACTCGCGCCTCCTCCTTCCTGTTCTCCCTATCCAGGGAGCAGAGTGTGTCTGTCGAAAAAAATAGACTACCTATTATTTCTTCTTCCGGCGGCCTTGCGGCTGCGTCATGCCCTGCTTCTTCATCATTTGCTGAGCGCGCTGCATTTGCTGCCCGTTCAAATTGTAGCCCATTTGCTTCGCCATCTTCTGAAGCATTTGCGGATCATTCTGCATCTTCATCAATTGTTGGCGCAAATAGATTACGCCAATGAAGAAACCGCCGACCAAGCCGACGATAAGTGTAATAATAGGAATTACGTAATTCATGGTTCAGCCACCCCTGTATTGTGATCAAATGTTTCATTCTTGTTGTGGTATGCTTTCAGTACCTCAAGATATAATATCATTTCCGCAACATACCTAGCAAATGAATCTTTAAAAATTCAAGCCAATACCGCTTCGATAAAAGTCGTCGTCTCTACGGCAAGGTCAACTTCTTTGACCTCGATATCTTCTCCTGAGCCGAAAATGACGCGAACAACCGGACGTCCGGGCAATCCCCGATGCTGCCGCACTACGACGCCAGTCTCCTTCGTCGATAGGCGCACGGAAGTTCCGTTCGGATAAACCGAGACGATTCTTGTAAATTCGACAAGCACCTCATGATCCAGCTCCTTCTCGGAGTAGGCCATCAGTTGCTCACATGCTTCATGAGGAAGCATAGGGCGGCCATTGCTGCCGCCACCGCCAATCAGATTATCATACCGGTTTGCCACAGCTACAATTTTAGGAAAAAGATGAATGTCGTCGCTTTCCAGCCCGCGCGGCAGACCGCTGCCGTCCAAGCATTCGTGATGCTGAAGAGCGGTGTGCGCGATCAGCAGGCTGAACTCGCGCTTATTTTTCAACACCTCGAAGCCTCTCCAGGTATGGTGATCTTCCATTCCACTCCCGAATGCCCCTTCCGCCAATGGATTCGCTTTACCGATATCATGCAGCAAAGCGCCGATCGCCAGGTCCTTAAGCTGGGAGTAATTCAGCCCCATATTAAGCCCGATCATTGAGGACATCAGGCACACATTCACCGCGTGAATGTAATCGTTATTATCCGCAGTGCGAATATCCGTTAACTGAAGCAGCACGCCCCGGTGATTCAAAATATCCTCCAGCAGTGCGTCCACGCTGACGCTGACTTTTTTCGTACTCCAGTCCTTGCCGGACCTTACCGCCTCCAGCGTATGGCTCATTTCCTTGAAGACCGCGCTTTTCGTCGATTCGCTGAGCACTTCTTCCGTCTCAATGTCCTCGAAATTCGGATCTTTGATGTAGATCATGGTTACACCGATACGCTTCAGTGTCGTAATCATGTAGACCGTAAGCTGGATTCCAGCCGACAGTAGCACCGTCCCGTTAGAGGAATATACTGTCTTGCCAAGATACTGCCCCGGTTCGATATCCTCAACACTCATGAATCTCATGAATTAATCCCCCTTAGCGATCGCTATTCGCCTGATGTCGTCAATGTACAATCATGATGCTGGCGCTCTAAAGAGAGCAGGCTTTCTTTGATGGATAATCCCCCTCCGTATCCGACAAGCGCTCCGCCTGAGCCTATGACGCGATGACAAGGAACAACGATAGGCAGCGGATTTTTATTATTTGCGCCGCCAACAGCCCGAACAGCCTTGGGCTGGCCGATCTGCTCGGCAATCAACTTATAAGAGACGGCTGCGCCATACGGAATATCCAGTAAGGCTTTCCATACTTTTTGCTGGAATTCTGTGCCTCGCATGTCCAATGCAAGGTCGAAGCTATGCCGTTTCCCGGCGAAGTATTCGCCAAGCTGAGCCATGGCCGGAGCCAGCGGCTCCGCGACATACACATACTCAGCACCCGAATAGTAGCGGTTTGCCCATGTTCCGAGAAAATCCGCCCGGTCCGCGTACGAGCCAAATTCAATATGGCACAGTCCCTGTTCGCTTCCGCAAAGGGTAAGCATGCCGATGGGCGAGTCCATCTCCGCATAGTACAAGCTCTTCACTGCGTCCGAATTCACTCCATCCCATCCTCCCGTTTTACTTCGTGCTCCTGCAGCACTGTCAAAGCTTTCTGCAAGTATGCAAGCACCTCTTCGTCCTTCTCGGCAGATACGGCCTGGCTGATTGCTTGAAGCGCTTCCTCTCCGCCGATCCGGCTCAAAGCCCAAGCTGCCGTTCCCCTTAATACCGGCCTTGAATCATTTCGCATGATATCTATTAATTTCGGCACGGCGGCCTGATCTTTGAAGTTACCCAGCGCGATCACCGCGTTCCGCTGGATCGGCTTCTTTCCTCTCCAGGCGGCGGCGCTGGAGCCGAAGCGTTCCTTGAACTCCCGGTTGCTCAAATCAAGGATCGGGAGAAGCAGCGGCTTCACCGTTTCCGGATCAGGCTGCAGCTCTGGCCGGTGATTCCACGACTTGCCCTTGTTCTTCGGGCAAACCATCTGACAGGTATCGCAGCCATACAGGCGGTTGCCGATCTTCCTCATGAACTCATCTTCAAGGAAGCCCTTCGTTTGGGTCAGAAAAGATATGCACCGCTGCGCATTCAGCTCGCCGGGTCCCACCAGGGCGCCCGTCGGACAGGAGTCGATGCACTTCGTGCATTCGCCGCAGTCCTCGGTTACAGGGGTATCCGGCTCAAACGGAATATTCGTAATCAGCTCGCCAAGGTAGATCCAAGAGCCCCATTTCGGCGAAATGACCATACAGTTCTTCGCCTTAAAGCCGATACCGGCCCGCTCGGCCACGGCACGGTCCACCAGCGCTCCCGTATCTACCATGCTTTCGATGCGGGCTCCTTCTACCCTCTCCTTGATGAACTCCTCCAGCCGGGCCATTGCCTCACGCAGCACGGTGTGATAATCCTGGCCCCAAGCTGATCTGGCCAGAATCCCCCGGCGAAGGCCTGGCTCCGACTTCGGTGGATTGTTGAGCTTGGAAGGATAGGCTACCGCAATAGAAATCAAGGAAGCCGGCCGTTCCAGCGACAACTCAGGATATATCCTTTTATTGATGTCAGGTTCCTCAAACCCGGATTCATAACCTTTAGCCCGGCGATCGAGGAGCACATTTTTTAATGATAGGAACGGATCGGCCGAGGCGAATCCGATATCATCGATTCCCATGGAATATGCAGCGTCCTTAATCTCCTGCTTCAGCTTGGCCCAGTCCTGTGAACTGTTCTGCTTCCCTTCAGCAATAGGTCGCGCTTCCGTCATCTCCGATCCCTCCTTAGATGTAATAGGCAAGTCCTCCGCACTCCCGCGTTCTGTCCCGCCCCGATTACCGGGACATCCGCTTGATCGCTTCCCTCGCCAAGAAGTCACAGTGGTTATTCAGCTCATTATCGCTGTGTCCCTTGACCTTGATATATTCAACCTGATGAATCTGCATCAGGCGCCATAATTCCTGCCACAGCTCCTGGTTCTCGACCGGCTGGTTTTTGCTGTTCTTCCAGCCATTTCTCAGCCAGTTGCGAATCCATCCCTGCTTAAAGCAATTGACAACATAGGCAGAATCGCTGTATACCTTTACAAGGCACGGCTCCTTCAGCTGCTCCAATGCCGAAATGACCGCTTGGATTTCCATGCGGTTATTCGTCGTCATCGGCTCGCCGCCAGATAGTTCCTTACGATGGCCGTTATACATCAATATGGCTCCCCAGCCCCCAGGGCCTGGATTTCCGGAGCAGGCTCCATCGGTATAAATCGTAATCTCCTTCACGGGATATCCTCCAACCTACTGTATTTTTTACAAACCTCTTATTTTAGTCACCGGCCAGTACACGAATTCTGCGCGGCCGACGATGTCCTTCTTCTGCACACTGCCGAAGCTGCGGCTGTCCTTGCTGCGACCGTAGCGGCGATTGTCTCCCATCACGAAATATTCGTTCTCGCCCAGCCTTATTTCCGCGAAATCCCGATCCTCGATCTGCACATCGGTATAAGGCTCGTTCAGAGCTTGTCCGTTCACGTACAGGACATGGTCGCGAATTTCCACCGTTTCGCCAGGGGCAGCAACAACCCGTTTGACAAGGTAATGCTTCTTATCAGGCCCGGTGCTGGGATCTTTGAGCACAACGATATCCCCGCTGCGTGGTGATGAGAAGTAATAAACGATTTTGTCGACGAATAACCGCTCCCGCTCTTCCAGTGTCGGCTGCATCGATTCGCCCTTCACCATCGACAGGTTAAACACGAACATATTCAGCAGAAGCATAATGATAAATGCAATTGCGGCCGTCTTGCCCAATTCCCACAGCTCACGAACCCATTTGTTCTGAAGAACGGGCGGAGCAGATTCCTCAGCTACACGCCCCTCGGCTTCCGCGTAATCCTTGTCAACCTCAGCTCGCTTGCGAACATACTCTGGATGGTCCGTATCCCGGTGCTCCGGTAAATTGACTGGCTTCATACTGCACCTCTTCTATATCGTAATCCATTGAATTCATGTAAATCCATGCCTAAAAACGACCTGCTTATCAAAAATAAGGCATAATAATAGAAAAGCATATCTATCGCCCAATTGCAACGGACGGAAGATATGCTTCATCATCACATGAGATCATTATCCAATTTAACCGCAGCGCGGCATTGGATTTATTTATAGAACCTTACAGCGAACGGACTGCTGCGATACCCAAATTATGGAACGCTTCCAGAAACTTGCTTGCTCCGTATCCCATCGCTTCGTACAGCGGCATAACAGCCTTATTGTGTTCATCGCCAGCTACAACGATTCGGCGAACGTTGCGCTGCTGGAACCGCTGCTCCATAGCGCTAACCAGCCTCTTGCCATACCCTTGACGACGGTATTCGGGATGAACCGCAGTCCGATAAATGCAGCCTAGATTTTGATCGATGGTCCCGATTAAGACCCCCACGATTTCCTCTTCGGCTTCCGCAACCATGATTAATTCCGAATCCCAGGACAATTGTCTGGCAAAAGCCCGCTTAGTGTCTTCGTAGCACTGCTCCGACAAGGATACCTGCAGAAGCTCCATCACTTGATTGGCATCACTCAACTGGAAGGAACGAATACGCATGCTATGATCTCCCTTTTCCTTTGCTTTGATAGAATCATGTAAAACACACGGTCCATTTTTAACATCCAACGAATAATTAAATCTAGACAAAAACCGAGGAAAAACTCCTTACTTGTCCATTAAACCATAATAATCAGGGAAATACACCATTTTTCTTCTGAAAGCGCTTTATATTAAGCGTTTACATTATTTATCGATAAAATTAATGCTAGTACTGGAAATGTAAGTGCATAAAAAAAGGGGCCTGCCAAAAATAGGGTTTGTTAAAGCGGGGGTAATTCCAAGGGGGATATTGCTATTTTCAGAGAGTTCTTAAACGGAAAATTAACAAAGGAATTATAAACAAGTTCAATTCAGGAAAGACCTGCCACACATTATATCATATTGGCAAGGATAACGGGGCATTTTGCAGCCTTTTTTCCTTCGCCTGAAACACCGATTGAAAAACGGCGCTTCGGGTAATCTTAAAATATATGACCCTGAAAGGAGGTATTACATTGACCGATGACACGTTACAACCGTTGACCAATGACCCGCAGGAGCTGCTTGCGGCCAAGCAGGAGGCTGACAAGCAAAAGTTGCAATTCACCAGCTTTGTACGCAGCGTTAGCGGCGATGCTCCAACGGAAAAAGGACAGGTCGTTGAGCCGCAGCACCGGGAAACCGACCAACAGAACAATATGAAGGACGTCGAGAACCGGATGCTTGAATAGCCGGGTTTGCCAGAACATGCAAGCTCAGACATCATTCGACACTAACTGGCACATATACTGCTGCCCACAGCCGAACCAAGAAATGGCTAACGTTCACCATCAATAACCCGCATACACAAAAGCAGGCCAAGAACGTTCCCGATTCCTGGTCTGCTTTTATAGTTACCTCTGCTGTTTATCATTGAAATATTGATGAAGAATCTTTAAGAATACGTTGGGAAAAGCGAGCTCCTCCATATCCTCAAGCGTAATCCAGCGATATTCCTCAGCCCGCTCCCCTTTATCATATGCAGCCTGGGACTCCGCCACCGCCAGCTCGGCAAAGCCGGCCAAGGCGCTCAAGGCGGCGGCTTCCTGGAAGCGGAACACGCGCATATACCAATGGATATGGCTGAAAATATGCTCCGCCGTCATAAACGGCCCTTCTGGCCGGACGTACGTGCCCTCCTCGGCCAGCGTTCCCGCCAGACGGCTCATCGCCGCGCCATCCGGCAAATCGGCGCCCTCGCCGGGCTTCGCGGCAGCCAGCACATGGGGCAGCTCCCACATCCGCGCGAGCAGCCCCGTGTCCGGCCGCCGGCGCACGAGCACGCGTCCCTCTCGATCTCCTTCGCCCTCCACGAGGGCGACGATCCGATGCTCGGGACGCGGCGGCTTCGCCTTGCTCTTCACCGGCAGGCGAAGCTCGGCGCCTTCCAGGCGCGCCGAGCAATGCGCCATGACCGGGCATGTCAGGCATTGCGGAGCCTTCGGGGTGCATACCAGCGCCCCCAGCTCCATTAATGCCTGATTGAAATCAGCGGCCCGGCCTGCCGGAATAAGCGACGCCGCGAGCCCTTCCATCAGCGCCCGCGTTCCCGTCTTCATGATATCCTCTTCGATGAAGAAATACCGGGAAAGCACGCGCATTACATTTCCGTCGACGGCGGGCTCCGGCTGATCGAAGGCGATGCTAAGTATCGCCCCGGTCGTATACGGGCCGACTCCTTTAAGCGCCGCGACAGACGCCTTGTCGCGCGGCACCTGGCCGCCGTGTCGCTCCATCACCTGGCGGGCGGCCGCCTGCAAGTTCCGGGCCCGGGAATAATAGCCGAGCCCTTCCCAGCATTTCAGCACGTCCTCCTCCGGCGCTTCGGCCAAGCTCGCTATCGTCGGAAAACGCTCAATGAACCGGAGGAAATACGGAATGACCGTATCCACGCGGGTCTGCTGCAGCATAATCTCCGATATCCAAATATAATAGGGATCGCGATGCCTGCGCCACGGCAAATCCCGCTTCGACCGTTCATACCAGGACAGCAGCTCCGTGCTGAAATACGTTCTGCTCTCCATGCTCCATTTTTCTTCGAACATCCAGTAGCTCTCTCCTTCGTTACACTCTCTCTACAACGACGAATGCCGAAGCCAGCTGGCGCTCATGCGTGATGCTGAGATGCACGGCATAGCCTGCCCGACCTTCAGCCAGACCGAGCCGCTGCCATGCTTCCTGCGTCAATACGACATGAGGTTTCCCCTGAGCATCCGGCAGAATGGACATGTCCGCGAAGCCAAGCACACTGCCGATACCGCAGCCAAAAGCTTTGCTGATGGCCTCTTTGGCCGCGAACCGGCCGGCCAGAAATTCCGCAGGACGCGACATGCTGCCAGGCAGCTTCTGCTCATCCGGCGTCAGCACGCGCTTCAGCAGCCTGTCCCCCGAGGCTCCGTCTAGTATTTTACGAACCCGATCTATTTCAACCACATCATGACCTATGCCATATATCAACGACATCACTTCCTTCAAAAAAGGCTGTATTCGCATTCCGTTCAGCGGTCTCACGAATCCCTTCCCAATTGTAACAGGGAACATCCTGTGAAGCGAGAGCCTTCCGATTCAGTATGGTATAATAGCACAAAATAAGGATTTACCGTCTCAAACCTGTCACGAAAGGATGCGTTTGATCATGCCGATGGATTTCAACATTCCGCTGGAAGGCGGCCATTTGCTGCGCTGTACCCGATTCCCCGCCCAGGAAGAAGCAGCAAGCCTTATCATTATCGCTCATGGATACAAGGGCTTTAAAGACTGGGGCATGTTCCCTTACGTCGCTGAACAGCTGAGCAAGCAGCACGAGGTAGTTACGTTCAACTTCTCCCATAACGGAATCGGCGACGACCCCTTTGAATTTACGGAGCTCGAACGGTTCGCAACGAATACATATGAGCGGGAGCTAACCGATCTCGGCGCACTGATCGCCCGCCTGAACCAGGAAGAGAATCTGCGTTCCCTGCCGTTATTCCTGCTTGGACACAGCCGCGGAGCCGGCGTGTCGCTCGTGTATGCGCTCGATCATCCGGACAGCGTAACCGGCGTTCTGTCCTGGAACGGAGTGACAAACCTCGATGTGTTCACGGAATCCCAGAAGCGGGAAATGCGCGAGAATGGACGAAGCTATGTGATGAACGGCCGAACAGGACAGCAGATGCCGCTTGACGTTGCCATCCTGGAGGATATGGATCGCCATAAGGAGCGCTACGATATCCTTGGCCGCATTCCCTCGGCTGCTTTTAAGGTCGCCCTGATCCAGGGCTCGGATGACGGAGCGCATCTGCGCCAAGGCTCCAGCCGTCTCGTATCCATCAGACCGGATATTCCCTGGATTCATATTCCGGGAGGCAATCATACATTCAATACCGTCCATCCCTTCCAGGGACCAACTCCACCGCTGGAAGAAGCCATTAAGGCAAGCCTGTTGTTTATATCCCAAACGTTGTCCACCGTTAAATAAATCGCAAAGAAGCCGGGTTATCCGTTCCATACGGATAACCCGGCTTCTGCGTATACCCTCGAATCCATCGTTTAAACCCCTCTTACTCATAACGCAGAGCTTCAATCGGATGCAGCTTGGATGCTTTATTGGCCGGGTACAAGCCAAAGAAAATACCTACGGCTGCAGAGAATCCGAACGCCAGCAGAATGGCCCATAACGATACGACGAACGGCCAGCCGGAAATGGTCGAGAAGAGAAAGGCTGCTCCGAGTCCCAGCAGCGCGCCGGCAGTTCCACCAATGAAACACAGCACGACCGCCTCAATCATAAATTGCAGCATGATTGTACCTGGCGTAGCTCCGATCGCCTTGCGGATCCCGATTTCCCGTGTCCGCTCCGTGACGGAGACGAGCATGATGTTCATGACGCCGATTCCGCCGACCAGCAAGGAAATGCCGGCAATCGAACCGATGATCGTCTGAAGGATCGAGAAGGTGCTGGATACCATCTGCTCCGCTTCCTTCCCGGTCTGTGATGCATAAGCACTAGTATTCACATTATTCAGATTAGCGAGCCACTTCTTTACCGTCTGCACCGTTTCATCCGTTCTTTCCGGTGACGCAGCAACCACTTCGAGTGCCTGAAAACGCTCGCCCTCTCCATTTTTCCCCGGAGGCATAGCCGTAATCGGCGCAAAAGCAGAATATTGCTCCCCCTGCATCCCGCTCAGAATGGAATCCTGCGGTTTATAGACGCCAACGATGCGGAATGTTCCATCCGAAAGCACCAGCTTCCGCCCGATGGCCGCCCTCTCCGAGCCATACACCTTTTCGGCAAACTTACTGTCCACCACAGCAACCTTCTGCCTGCCCCGCTCCTCTTGAGAAGTAAAGAAACGTCCCGCAACGATGTCGATTTTTTGCATCCTGCTCGTTTGATGAGTCGTAGCCGTTATGGTAAAACGGAGCGTGTCCTTCTTATATTTCATGGTCATGGAATAAGGCAGTGACGAAGAGGCGTAACGCACGCCATCCAGCTTCCGGATTTCCGTCAGATCCCGCAGGCGAAAATCGGTGTTGCCGTCGCTGCCGCTCTCCATCGGATTCTGGTAAATGACAAAATACCCGTCTTCATAAACAGACACAATGGACAAAATGGAGCTTTGGCCGGCCTGGCCAATCGATACGACGGTGACTACCGCCGCGACGCCAAACACAATACCGATCATCGTAAGGAACGAGCGCAGCTTGTTCAGCCGCAAATTATCAAGCGCGACCCATATACTCTCCCATATGCTCATGTGACCACACTTCCTTTGCGCGTATCTTTGAGCATTTGCCCATCGCCGAACAGCAGAATTCGGTCCGCGTGTTCTGCGATATCAGGCTCGTGGGTTACCAGCACGATGGTTGTTCCTTCCTGATGAATCTCTTTGAACAGCTGCATGATTTCATGAGATGATTTCGTATCCAGGTTACCGGTCGGCTCGTCCGCAAGCAGGATTGGGGCATTCATGGTCAGGGCTCGGGCAATGGCTACCCGCTGCCGCTGTCCCCCCGACAGCTCGGTCGGCCGATGCTTGACGCGCCCCTCCAACCCAACCTTCTTCAGCAGCTCGAGCGCCCGCTCATTCCGCTGCTCGCGGCCGATCCCCGCGTACATCATCGGCAGGGTTACGTTCTGGAGCACCGTCTGTCTGCCGAGCAGGTTGAAGCTCTGGAAGACGAAGCCGATTTTACGGTTGCGCACCCGCGCAAGCTGCTCTTCATCCAAAGTATGGACTTCTTCGCCGTCCAGCACGTACTCGCCGGAAGACGGCACATCGAGACAGCCTATAATGTTCATTAGCGTAGATTTGCCGGATCCAGACGAACCCATAATCGCGACGAACTCCCCCTGCTCTACCTTCAGGTTAAGCGGTTGCAGGGCCTGTACTTCCAACTCGCCGTTCTTATAAGTTTTTGAAATGTTCTTTAGAGTAATCATTGCAGTTTCACCTTATCGCCGTCCCGGAGCTGTCTGGCCCCTTCCGATACGACACTTTCCCCCTTAGTGACCCCGGATACGATCTCGACGTACTCCTCGTTCTCTTTACCCGTCGTCACGTCGGTTTTGACTGCGACTCCATCTTGAATTTTGAATACATAGGCTTTGTCCCCATCATATTGAACCGCGTCCAGCGGCAGCAGCAGCCGCTCCTTATCCGGGATTTCCAGTTCGATCGTCACGTTGTAGCCGGGACGAAGCTCTGGAGAAATGCGGCTTAGCTCCACCGTCATTTCAACGGAAGCATCTTTAGAAGTAGGATCGGCCAGAACGGCGATCGGCGACAAATAAGTGACTTCGCCCTCATAGCTCTCCTCGATCGACTCCCCGGTAATTACTGCCTTCATGCCTTCGTATACTTTACCGGCATCCAATTCGTTCAGATTTGCTTTGACTTTGTAAGACGATAAATCTACAACGGTGGCAATGTGGCCGCCCTCCGCAATCATTTGGCCAGGATTGACGAGCACCTGCGTAAGAACGCCCTCATCCTTGGCGCTGACAACGCGATTGTTCAAGCGTTTCTCTAGAGAGGCGATCGTCAATTTGCTGCTCTGAATCCGCAGATCATAGGATGACAAATCCAAATCCTCGATTTCCGCTGCTGGATCCTCCGTCACCTTCTGCTTGAACATTTCAAAATGCTGCTTCTTCGCATTCAGGCGCTCCGTTTCGATCATTTCAATATTGAGACGCTCCTTCTCAATCTGGTCCTTAATGTCGTCAATCTGCAGCGTCATAAGAACCTGCCCTTTGGTGACCGTGTCGCCCTGCTTCACTTCAACCGACTCGACAACTCCGCTGGTCGGCGAATAAATATCCGTACTGTTACCTGCTTCCAATTTGCCGCTCGTATAGATTTCCTCCGTAATCAGGCCTTCAAATGCCTCGGTCGTCTCTACGGCAACAGCGCGATTCATGTTCGACATATTGACGACAACTAAGACAATAATCACTAAACCCAGTATGGCACCCCAAAACCATTTTTTCCTTAACAAAATCATCACCCTATCCTATGTACTTAGACTGCTGGAGCCGAAAGAACCGTAACGAGCGAGTAAATTAACCAGACAGCCACGATCCAGATTGCAACCTTCTTCCGGGGACGTTTCATCATGGTTGCCGCACCCACAATATACAAATACAAGCCCCATATCGTGAAAGGGTTAATTAGCGATAGTATGCGATAAGCCATACTCGTCTTGTCGGCTACAAGCGCCCCCAGGCTCAGCGAAACATCGGTCAGGGATTGCGCATTCATGGCTACCAGCAATACAGCTGTCAACAATCCGCCAATGACAGACGGCAAGTTCGCATAAGCAACCACGTTGACGAATTGCATGTACTTTCCTTCGCCCCGTACGATGAGATTCAATAACACGAGCAGGAGCGCCACCAAGAAGAGCATGATGATGATCCCGACAATACCCCCGACATAAGTTGTTATAGTGGTCATGCCTAACATCTGCTCGATTTGCGCTGGATCTATCGTCCCCATCTTCAGCCATGCTTGTCTGGTGTAATCCAGCAAATAAGGCATCTGCAATACAAGCGAAACAAGACTAATGAGGATTACAAGAATTGTCGGCAGGATCCAGGCTACCTTACTGCCTCTTACTCTTTCGAAGGTGTCTCTTGGTGAAGAAAATACCGTCACTAAGTTTTTCATACTACTCCTCCCATTTCTATGAATTTATTTTTGTTAAAATATACCACACAGTCTTTGAACACTCTAGCTATATATACGACTTAATCCAAAAGAAAGATTCAACAAATTTTCATACGAGCCAGCCTCGCCCCTCCTACAGAAGCAGGAAGAAGCCCTGTTCCTTAGAGGATGCAGAGCTTCTTCTCGCTTGTTCCTTCACGCTATATGCGAGGAATCGGATTGCGCTTATGATTTGTTTTCATATAATAGGACTCCAGCCGCTTCTGTACCCTTGAATCTATCACTTTACCCTCCAAATAATCGCAGTTATCTTCGTAACTTACGCCCATTTCCTCCTCGTCATTCTGCCCCGCCCACAGACCGGCAGTTGGAGCTTTATTGATAATGCTGTCCGGGATGCCAAGGGCCACAGCGATCTGACGGATTTGGCGCTTGGTCAATGACCCTAGCGGCATAAGATCGGCAGCACCATCGCCCCATTTGGTATAGAACCCGGCGACGGCCTCCGAGGCATGGCCAGTGCCAACGACAAGCAGATTGAGCTCTTGGGACAAGGCATATTGCATAACCATTCGCGCCCGGGCTTTGACATTTCCTTTGCCGGGTATGCTTAAATGCCTGTATTGACCGATGCTTCTCATCCCATGCTCCACTTCTAGAGCGATCTCGTCCACCGTATCTTCGATATTCGTCTCCACCGTATGCGCAAGCCCAAGCGACCTCGCCGTCTCATAGCTATGTTCAATGTCCTCCTGCTCCCCATAAGGCTGAAAGACGCCCAACGTCATGTAGTCCATTCCCGTCTCCCACGTCAATTCATCCGTTGCCCGTTTGCAGAGCCCTGCAGCTGCGGCACTGTCCAATCCGCCGCTGATGGCGATCAGCAGTCCGGTTGCCCGCGAGCTCGTCACGTGATTTTTCAGAAACTCGACACGAGCCGCAATTTCCTCATCTGCATCAATGCTCGGCTTGACCCCTAACGCTTCAATGATTTCCTGCTGCATCCCCATGGTCTGATCCCTCTTCCCCTCTATAATCACGTGGAACAACTGTCGGTGTCCCTTATCCTAAAAAAGCCCCGCCAATCGGCAAATTTGCCGAAATCAGCGGGGCTAGACGATGCTCCTTAGCGGCAGAAACGGTCGAAAGCGCTGGTCAAATCAGCAGCAATCTCCTCAGCCGAACGGTCCTCAATTTGATGGCGCTCGATAAAGTGAACAAGCTCGCCATCCTTCAGCAGCGCAATGGAAGGAGATGAAGGCGGGTATGGCGCAAAATATTCGCGAGCCTTGGCTGTCGCTTCCTTATCTTGTCCGGCGAATACCGTATAGAGGTGGTCCGGCGTCAAATCATGCTGCAGCGCTCTGGCTACGCCCGGACGGCATTGCCCGGCGGCACAGCCGCATACTGAGTTCACGACAACAAGTGCCGTTCCTTTCGCTGCAGGCAGCTTAGCCTCGACATCCTCCGGCGTTCTCAGCTCCTGGATTCCCAAGACAGTTAATTCATCTCTCATCGGCTGAACCATATCGCGCATATATTGGTCAAATGACATGGACATTACTTTCACTCCTTAAACACTGATTGGCACAGATTTGTGACTTTTATCTCATCTGTGTTTGGCTATACTTTATTATACATTCATAAAGGAGGAAAGCAACTTAAAGTCTGGCGGCTCCTCAATTCCCCCCTTGCGAAGAGCTTACATCTACCGGAAAAACAGAAATAAAAGTCGTGCCAATTCCTTCCTTCGACCGAACGGTAATTTCCCCGCCATGACGCTCCATAATGCTCAGGCATAACGGAAGGCCCAATCCGGTTCCTTTTTCCTTCGTCGTATAAAAAGGGGCAAACAGCTTCTGCTGCTGTGCGGGAGAAATCCCCGCCCCCATATCTGTAATGTACAGCTTGACGCCGTCTTCGTCCAAACGCGTGCTCACCGTCAGAAGTCCCTTCTCCCCCATCGCTTCCATGCCGTTTCGGGCCAAATTAAGGATCAGCTGCTTGATTTCCTTCGGATTTAGGTAGAGCATGGGAACGCGCTCATCCAGTTTGACCTCGATGCTCTGCCCGCGCAAATTGGCATCCGCCCATAACAGCGGTTTCAGCTCTTCGATAATGTGATGCAGGCTGCACAGCTCCTTCGTAACGATCCGGTTTTGTGCCAAAGCCAGAAAATCATTGATGATGCTGTTAGCCCGGTCAAGCTCCTCCATCACAATCCGGTAATAATGATCCAGATCATTTGCGCTCTTCTCGCGCATCAGCTGCAGGAAACCTCTGACCACCGCCATCGGATTGCGGATTTCATGGGTGATTCCGGCCGCCATTTGGCCGACAAGACTCAGCCGCTCTACATGGATCAGCTCCATCCGCAGTGTCTCGAGTTCGGTAATATCCTGCACGATAATTACTACTCCGGTTACATCGTTGGTGCGCCCATCCATGATCGGGGAGGTGCTCGTGAAGAATACTTTCTCCTCTTTTTGCAGCAGCTCCGTCGTCTTGACGCCCGCCATCAACGTCTTCTCAACCCGCGAAGCGACCATGCCTATATCGAGTCCGCCGCAATTCCCGCCGAGCTTCCTGCCAATTAAGTCCTCCCTGGTCGCAGAAGGATGTTCATTTCGGTATAATTGAAGAAATGTGTCATTCACTGAGACAAGGCAGCCCTGACGATCGATCAAAATAATATTTAGCGGAGCGGCATCCATGATCTGCTGCAATTTGTCCGTTTCTCCGATATATTTCACCGTTAGCTCCGCCAGCTGCCCCCGCAGCTGCTCCATCTCCATTGCGCTCTCCACGTAATAGTTATACAAGCAGCACACGATGGCTGCGGCAGCCAGATGGAGAATGACAGCAAAAATGAGGTCGGAAACACGAGGCTGCTGAATGCTGCCGGACAACAGCGGAGAGACCACAGCCGCCATTTGACCCGCAGCGAACCATAGAAACAGGACGACTGCCTTGTCGTGACGCTGCATGCTTTTAAACCGCCTGGACAGTATCAAGATGAAGGGATACAGCGCCAGTCCCGATTCCAGCAGCAAGCCCGTCAAATTGTCATTAACGGCATACAGCGGGAATAAGGCTACCCGAAAGACAGCCACAGCGAGGCCCGTACGCAGTCTGCCGTATAACAATAGTGCAAATAAGGGCAGGCTGCCAAATTCCATGGGAATGACATCATGATATGGGCGGGAGAACAAGGCGCAAAACAGCACGCTCGCAGCGCAAAGAACCGCTAGCATGATAGAACGGGTCGTTTCCGGGTCCTGTCTTGGGGACAGCAGTCCGGGTTTACTCCCTTTCCGGGATATTAACGGAAACAGGAATGCTGGCAAACCGGCAATTAGAACTTGCATCACAATCTCTTTTACTGCATCCAAGTTCTCCCTCCTCAGGCGGGAAATACTATACTAATTTCGATTAAAGCATAGCCGACAAAGTTTTACAATATTTCATGTTTAATGAAAATCATTTCTGTGCTTTTATTCGAAAAATAGTCTAAAAAGTACAAATGAAAGGAACGTCCTATGAGCAAATATGATGTCATCGTGATCGGAGGGGGCCCTTCGGGGCTCATGGCCTCTATCGCCGCAGCGGAGCAAGGCGCAGCCGTAGCGCTCCTGGACAAAGGGGACAAGCTGGGGCGGAAGCTGGGAATTTCCGGCGGAGGGCGCTGCAATGTAACGAATGCAAAGGAAATCGACGAGCTGATTACCTACATACCGGGAGGAGGGCGCTTTCTGCACAGCGCCTTCTCCCTGTTCAGCAATCGCGATATTATTGCTTTTTTCGAGGGGCTCGGCATTGCGCTTAAAGAGGAGGATAACGGAAGAATGTTCCCCGTGTCCGACAAAGCGAAAACCGTGGTCAACGCGCTGATCGGCAAGGCCAGATCGCTGGGTGTTGAACTGCTCGTGCACCATCCGGTTCAGGAAATCATTTATGCGGAAGGCCGCGTACAGGGCGTGAAGCTGAGCTCCGGAACAATATTCAAAGCCCCGGCCGTCGTCGTAGCCACCGGCGGCAAGTCGGTGCCGCATACCGGATCGACTGGGGACGGCTATCCATGGGCCGAGGCGGCAGGACATACGATTACAGAGCTGTATCCAACCGAAACACCGATCGTCTCCAAGGAACCGTTCATTACGAGCCGGGAGCTCCAAGGGCTCTCGCTGCGGGATGTGAAGCTGTCGCTCATCGATCCGAAAGGCAAAACCGTCATCGCTCACCAGGGCGATATGATTTTCACCCATTTCGGCTTGTCCGGACCGATCGCCCTGCGCTGCAGCGGTTTTATCCGGGGCGTCAAGAAGAAGCACAACGTATCCCAGGTCACGATGTCCATCGATTTGTTTCCGAACAAGAAGGCAGGAAGCTTGGAGCAGGACCTGCGGCAGCTGGCCGCAGCTGAGCCGAAGAAAGCGCTCAAAAACGTGTTTAAAGGCACTATTCCCGAACGAATGCTTCCCCTGCTTTTTGAACGGGCCGGCCTTCCCGGGGAAACGACCTATGAGCATTTGCCGAAGGAGGCATGGCTTGCCTGGATTCAGCAGCTCAAAAACTTCACCCTGCAGGCCAGCGGAACCCGACCCTTTGAGGAAGCCTTCGTGACGGGAGGCGGCGTGCATCTAAAGGAGATCAACCCGAAGACAATGGGTTCCAAGCTTATGCAAGGCCTGTACTTCTGCGGAGAGGTGCTGGATGTTCACGGTTATACCGGCGGCTACAACATCACCGCAGCCTTCGCCACCGGCTATACCGCGGGCCATCATGCAGGTAAAAGGGAGTGAGCCTTGGCTCGCTCCCTTTTTTTGGCGTCCCATGCTTCGAACATACGCATACTGACCGCTGCCACACACGGACAACCCCATTGACCTCACCTTGCAGAACTTACTTATAAAAAATTTCGGCGACAACAATCGAAGCCAACAATATAATAAGGACATATCCCGCCCAAATTTTGGATAAACCATGAACTTTTCTGTTTTTATTCAAGTTTTAAATATGAAAACCGTAAATTGTGATAAATTATATTTTTAAAAAATCGGCAGTCCTCTAACATGATAAGTGTGAAGCAATCGCGAAGTGATTCTACTTTCTATGGCTTTATGAAAATATAGATTAAGGCGGGATGATGATGTTGAAGACCGAGGAGCGCGGAACCGATTTATCACTGCACTTGTACCGGGTATTTGCCAAGTCTTTCAAAAGTGTCAATGAACATGCCGTAACGGGAAGCAAAATTCAAGGCTTCAATCCGACAGCCTTTGCCGTGCTGGAGGTACTCTACTACAAAGGGCCCCAGCCCATTCAGCAAATCGGGGCCAAGCTGCTGCTGCAAAGCGGCAACGTCACTTATGTCATCGACAAACTGGAGGCGGCGGGGTACTTGCAGCGTCAGCCTTGTCCGCGGGATCGGCGGGTCATCTTTGCCGAACTGACTCCGAAGGGAAATGAACTGATGAACAGGCTGTATCCGGAATTTTCCGAGCGGATTGATTATGCCCTGAGCGGTCTGAATCAGGAAGAGAAGCAGCTTATGATTACGCTGCTGAAGAAAATGGGCCGAGAGGCCGAGAAGCTCGCGCCTCTTGCCCGCAAATAATTGAACTGTGCGGAGTTCGGGCGTAAGTAGTTTGACACTGCACTGAGTTCGAGCGCAAATAGTCGGCACTGCGCAGCGCTTGAACCAAGCACAAAAAGGCTGCATCCGTCCGCCAGGCGGGGAGCAGCCTTTTTTGTACCCTTCAGCAATCGTTCCTAGATTATGGATTGGTAATGCGTTGAAGCGCCTGTGCGCACTCGTGAATATGCCGAACGTAATCCTCGGTCAGATTCTGGACTTGCTCGGACTGCTCATTCACCGTCGCTCCCTCTCGCTCCACATCTACCAGCTCCACCTTCACTTCCCGCCGGTCCATATAGGTGCACTGAAAGTCAAAAGAGTAATCCTGACGCCCTTCCGCGTTGATATGTATCCGCAAGCCGTAAGGGTCGGCAAGATCAGCCTGGACGATGGATGTATCTCCCGGACTCAGATACTCCGGCAACTGCTGCTGCCAGGCCTTGACTAATGTTCCTTGATCGACGAGCATTTCCTCATTCATCCTAACACCTCCCCTTTCAGTTAAGGTGTGTCAGATGCCGCCTATTTTATGCATGATCCTCTTCGGCAGCTTGAGGCGCGCGGTTTCTCAGCCCGAATACCGAGAGCACCCCGGCAACCGCCAGCACGGCCATGACGATGAACAGCGTGTGCAGGCTATTTTGCAGCACATGCTTGAGCTCGCTCCACAGCTCCGGTGACAGCCCATGGACCTTCTCCGGAGACAGCAGGTTGTTGATGTCGTCTTGGGATACCTCAAGTCCGGACGGTGTTCCAGCCGAAGTCTGGGCCACAATGCGCAAGTTGATCAGCGTGCCGAACACGGCAACCCCGATCGTCTGCCCGATCGATTTCGTAAACGTGTTGAGGGCGTTCGACGCTCCCCTCAAGCTGTAGCCGACCGATGACTGTGCAATGATCGTATATACCGTAAAAGATAAGCCGAAGCCGACGCCGTACATTGCGTTGAAGAACAGCAGCAGGTAAAGCGGCGTATTCTCCGTCATAAACGCGATTCCTGCCGCTCCGATGGCAATCATCACCATGCCGCTCAAAGAGGTGTAGCGGGAGCCTTTGCTGATAATCCAGCGCGCGCCATATACGGAGCCAAACAGCCAGCCAATCGACATCGGTGCTAGTATGAGCCCGGACATCGTGGCATTCTTCCCCAGCACTCCCTGAACCCAGAGGGGCAGATAGGAGGTCAGGCCGATTAGCAGGGCGCTGCCTACGAGACTCGCGAGATTAGAGTAAGCGATGTCTTTGACTTTAAACAGCTTCAGCGGCACAAGCGGCTCTTCCGCCCGGTTCTCTATGATCAGAAACAGAGCAAGAGAGATGACCGCGACAGCCATGATAGCCAATAGCCACGGCGAAGTCCAGGCAAACTGCTGTCCGCCCGTAGCCAGCCCGAACAAAAGTGCCGTGACCCCTACCGTAAAGGTGACCGCACCGCTTATATCGATTTTGACCTTGCGCTTCTCAATGTTCTCATGCAAAAACTTCATTATAAATATTAACGATAGCAGACCGAACGGGACATTAAAGCCAAACACCCACCGCCAATTGAAATAATCGACGACGTACCCGCCCAGCAGCGGGCCGACGAGCGAGGAGATTCCCCATACCGAGCTGATCATGCCCTGAACCTTCGCTCTTTCCTCGATGGAATAAATGTCGCCGATGATCGTAAACGTGACCGGAATCAGTGCACCGGCTCCGATCCCCTGCACCGCACGGAACAAAATCAGCTGTTCCATGCTCTGCGAGAGTCCGGATAACAACGATCCCGCCAAAAACAATACGGAGCCGATAATAAAGACGGGCTTTCTGCCATAAAGGTCGCTCATTTTGCCGAAAATCGGCGTGGAGACAGCCATCGTTAGCAGATAGGCAGTAAATACCCAGCTCAGCAGCGCCACTCCGCCCAATTCGCCGACAATCCTAGGTCCGGCCGGCCCGATCACGGTGCCTTCGATGGCCGCAAGGAACGTGGACAGCAATAAGCCGCCCAAAATATAATTTCGTTTCAATGGCTTGTTCAAGGGGAAGACTTCCTTTCAAGTGAAAGTATGTAATCTAATAGTATATAGGAAGCCCCTATAAATTGAAAGAAGCAGGCTACGCCCGCAGCCTGCCCTTCTCCATCGTCCAGATCGATAAATCCTCACCCGCAAAGCATTCGGGCTCATGGGTAATGATAATGACAGATGCTCCCTCATCCACTGAGCGCCGGCATAATTCAGCCAGAATCCTGGCTCCCCTGTAATCCGCCCCGGCGGTAGGTTCATCCAGTATATACAGCTTCTTCGGCACAATCATCGCTGCAGCCGCGCTGAGCAGGCGCTTCTCTCCGCCGCTGAGCAGATACGGGGAATCATCGGCTCGCCCGGCAAGCCCGATCAGCTGCAGAAGCTCCGCGGCACGTTCGGCGACATGCTGCGGCAGCTGCTCCCCCGGCTTCAGGCGGAGCTGAAAGCGCGGGCCGTACAGAAGCTCCTCCAGCACCGTAGCAGCCACGAACTGGTGCTCCGGCTGCTGAAAGACATATCCGATATCTGCGGCGAGGTCGTACAGCTTCAGCTTCGCAGCGTCCTTCCCTCCCCACCATATCGTTCCACGGGGAGGAGATAGAAGACCCATAAGCAGCCTGGACAATGTCGTCTTGCCTGAACCATTGTCCCCGCAGAGCAAGCGCCACTCCCCGGCGCCTAGCGTCAGGTTCACATCCTGCAGCACCGCCGGCCCGGCTTTGCCATAGGCAAAGGACAGGCCTTGGATCTGAAGCAGCGGCGCGCTTGCCGATTCGTGCTGGCGGCGGTAAGCTGCGGCTGGGCTTATGGCGACGGGGGCTGCCCTTAATGGCAGCTCCTCTGCTTGCGGCAGCGCCCCTGGCGCAGCTCCCAAAGCCTCCTGCGGCAGCACGCCCAGCTCGGCCAGGCGCGTACGCTGCGTGCTCAGCAGCGCTGCCGTCGGCCCGTCGAGCGCGACGCTGCCGCCGTCCATCACAATGAGCCGCGGCGCCGCCTGCGCCAGCTCGTCAAGCCGGCCGGACACCGTAACGATCGTCCGGCCCTCCCCATGCAGCTGGCGCAGCAGAGCCAAAAACCGCCGCCGCGCTGTCGCGTCCAGACTCGCCACCGGCTCGTCGAACACGAGCACCGGCGGCGCCAGCGCCAGCACGGCCGCGATGGCCGTCCGCTGCCGCTGGCCGCCTGACAGCGCATGAACGCTGTCATGGCGCCGCTCAGCGAGATCCACCGCGGCAAGCGCGTCCGTGACCCGTTCATCGACCTGGGCCACGTCCAAGCACAGATTCTCGGGGCCGAAGGCGACCTCGTCCTCCACCCGGCCCTGCACCAGCTGAGCGTCGGGATCCTGGAACACGATCCCGATACGCTGTACCACCTCAGCAATGGTGGCCTCGGCCGGATCAAGCCCGTCCACTAGCAGAACGCCTTCGCGGCATCCCCCGCCCGCCCGCGGCAAGTAGCCGCTGAACAGCTGAGCGATCGTCGATTTCCCGCTCCCGCTGTGGCCGGTAATCGCAACCCACTCCCCGGTGCGGATTGCCAAAGTAACATTCTCTACCGCCGGCTTCCCGCCCGCCTCATAGCGAAAGGTGACGCCCCGCAGCTCCAATGCCGCTGTATCCATCGCTGCCCCCAATTCCATCAGCCCTTGCTGGCAACAGCAAAGCGCCGGAGCAACCCGCTTCGAGCCAAGGCGTCTCCCAACAGCTTAGTGAGCAAGCCGCACAGCACTACGCCGCTAAGCGTGCGGACAACGAGGGCGATCAGCAGAATATTCATTCCCCATTTCGTGTATCCGTACATTTGCGCGGCGACAAAAAACCAAATCGGCACCATCGCTCCCCCGGCCAGCAGCATCACCGGCCAACCCCAATTGCGGTATTTGAAAATCGCGAAAATCAACTCCGCAATAACCATGTAGCAGGCCGCAGCCGCAAAACATGAAACGATCCCGTAGGCGGTTCCCATGAAGGATTGAACAACCGCACCAATGCTATATGTAATGACCGCGGTTCCCGGTTTACGAATAATATAATAAGCAAGAAGCCCGTAAATCATATATAGCCCGGTTATCGTGGAGGTCAGCACCGGCCCTCCAATACTGTTCAGCGCCTGATTGACGGGAGACAAATATACCGTCATGACCGCATTCGCTGCGGCCAGCATCGCCATGAGCACGATATCCATCGTCGTAAAGGCGGCGAAGACTGTTCTTGCTGCATTCCCTTTGTTCACTGCAATCTTCCTCTCGTTTTCTAATTGTTAACCACATACATGAATTTAGGTTAACAATTAGAATTCGTCAAGACTTTTTTTAAACGAGCATCAGAATCAGCAGGGCTGCAACGCTGGCTGCGGAAACGACATAGCCGCTTACCCCCATCTCCACCTCACGAAGATAAGTGCGGTTTCTATAAGCCCCAAAACCCTTGCCATCCATTGCCCCAGCGGTCTGCTGCACGCGGCGAATCGCCCCGGCAAAAATCGAGAACAAATGGCTGCGCCACATTTGCATACGTTCCGACATACCGACGGGGGCACGTCCGCCGCGAATCCGGCGTGCAGCCCCGGAAATTTTAGCCTCAGCCTCCAGCAGGGGCAGGAACGTAAGCGCCATCGACACGCCAAACAGGAAGCGGTAAGGCAGCTTTAGACACTGGGCCATAATGACGATAAAATCCTTGGGGTCCGTGGATTCAATATAAATAAGCGACGAGAGGAATAAAACCATCATGCGCAGTGTAATCGCCGCCCCATACAGCACCCCGCCTTCCGTAACCGGAATCGGCCCCAGACTGAAATAGACTTGTCCTTCCGCTGCAGATATCGAGGTTAGAATAAACAGCGGCAGTCCGAAGCCTGCGATAAATAGGGCCCGCCGCCCAAGCCGCGCAGCATTCATGCCCGCTCCAGCCAAAGCCGCCGCCAGTACGAACAGCAGCATCACGGCCTGCGGAAACGGCCGATCGATGCTCATCGCCAGAATAGCCAGGCAGAACAGGGCGATCAGCTTGCTAAGCGGATCGAGCCGCTGTAACGGGAATTTGCTGTCCCTGTTGTGTTGCGTCACCATGCTTTCCCCCCTGAATAGTATTCCTGCCTAAGCAGCGAGAACATCAATAGATCCACGAAGCCTTCCTCCGTTTTCTGGTACTGCCGCAGCAGCCCTTCCTCAGTGAAATCAAAGGCTTGCAGCAGTCTTTTGGAAGCGGCATTGCGCGGATCCACCAGCGCTTCGATCCTATTCAGGCCTATCGTCTGATAACCGTATGACAGCAGCATGCGCATCGCTTCGGACATATAGCCGAATCCCCAATATTCGCGGCCGAGATCATATCCGATTTCCCCGCGGTAAGCCCCCGACAGCTCCCAAACGTTAAAACCGCAGCTGCCGATCAACTGTCCTTCCTCCTTCAGTTCGATTCCCCAGCGCAAGGTGTCCTCGCTTTCCGACAGCCCGTTAAGCAGTTGAATCATTTCCAGAGTATCCTCCACCGAAGCAAACGGCGGAACGTTCATGTATTTAACAACCTCAGGATCGCTCCAGAATAGGAACATCCGCTCCGCATCCGACTGCTCCATCCTTCTCAGGCGAAGCCTTTCGCTCTCAATGACAGGGATATGCCCCCCGCATCTGTACATCCATAACCCTCCTTTAGTGACCCGTATATAGCTAATCACAAACTGGGATGACGAGTCAAAGATATTTTATTCCCCCTATCCTTTGTAAAATTTTTGGAGGTTCTTCGATTTTCTTGGCCTCGTTTCGGTGATACTATAGTGACAAAGAGATCAAACAGGAAGGAATATAGGAGGATACCTGCACATGGTTTACACCGTACTAGTCGCTATTGTACTGGTAGTTATACTGGCTGCCAGTTTCTTGACGCGTTTTGGCTTTCGCCAAATTACGCAGATGAAATTGCAGACATACGAGAATATATTCGATTACCTGGAGAAGACAGGAATTTATTCGCGGGAGCGTTTTGAAACACTCGACAAAAAGGAAGTGAAAGTCACCTCCAAAGACGGGCTTTCCTTGAGCGGCTACGTTCTAGACACCGATCCTGATTCGAAAAAATGGGTGATTATTGTCCATGGCTACACCGTATCTTCGCATGTATCTGCGCAGTACGTGGACATGTTCCAACAGGAGGGGTTCAATGTCCTCCTCATTGACCAGCGCCGGCACGGCAACAGCGAGGGAACATACACCACCTATGGATACCACGAAAAATACGATGTGCAGACCTGGGTCAACTGGCTGCTGGACCATTACGGCCGCAACATTACGATCGGCCTGCACGGCCAATCCTTTGGCGGAGGTACCGTTCTGGAGTATCTCTCCATTGCGCATCCCAACGTCAAATTCGTAATCGCGGATTGTCCATACTCCGATTTAACGGAGCTGATGCGCTATCAATTGCAGGTACTAAACAAAATCCCCGCCTTCCCGCTCCTCTCCCTGATTGACAGGCAGCTGGAACGGAAGGCGGGGTTTAGGTTAAAACAGGTAAGTCCGCTTAAAGCGGTTGAGCAAAGCTCTCTACCCGTTATGTTCGTGCATGGTACGGAAGACCGGTATGTACCTACCCACATGAGTAAAGATCTCTATGAACATAAGCCGGAGCCCAAAAGATTGCTGCTTGTGGATGGAGCAGTGCATGCGGACGCCTACAGCGTCGATCCGAAACGGTATTCGGAGGAAGTGCATTCCTTTATCCGCGAAGCGCTGGCTACTCCAGCCGCAAAATCCTGTTTGCCAAGCATTTGATTCTGAGCTTGTACGATATATTTATCGAGGCGCTGGCTTAATTCCAGCACCGCTTCACTGCTAAAATTGCTATTTCCAGCAGCATTCATTAACTCCGCTCGCAGGTGCTCGATGGTGTCCATCAGTTCCCCGCTGACTTTGGGGCGATTGGTGGCCCGGCCCATGCTCTTCAGTGCCTCGTAAGCCATAAGTTCACCTTCTCTCTACTGGTCTACACCATCATAACCCATGATGACAAAAAACATATATTGAAAAATAGAAAAATTTTAACAGTATTTGTCGATCTTTAGGAGATGAGAGAGGCCAGGGGACGCATCATCCCCTGGCCTTTCAAATTGAACTTTCTATGCCTGAATCGTTAATCATCCTCCGGCCGGCGGACAATCTCCAGCCCCTCCACATGCCTCTTCCGCATCAGTTTGCTTTTCTTCCTGTTCTCCTTCGTCTCAAAGACAATATCCATATCATAGTCTTCCGGATACAGCTCCTCCTTCTTGATATACGGCTTCAGGCGCTTCCTGTTCACTTTGCACTTCTGCTTTTGAATCATGACGCCGACCTGCCCCCGGCTATCCTCTGCCGCGAAGACGATGCCAATTTTACCGTAAGCGGTGACCCACACAGCGTCCCCAACTTCAAACACGGAGCGTTGCGGTTTTTCAGCAGCGGCTTCATCTGAGGAGGATTTGCCAATTGCGCTACAATTTTCTTCCGTATATCCTGCATTTGTCTCTTGCCGGTCTTCTTCTGCCTCAGAATTCGTATACCCGTCCTCATGGTGCTCTGTCTCTGCTTCGGATTCTTTCTTGGTATTTTTATTACACGGCCAGTATTCCTGTCCATCTAGCAATCCCCCAGCTGATGCAGCGCCTTCCTGCTGAGCCGCCATTTCCCTTGCACGCTCAATAACGCCGGAATAGATTCCGAGGTTACTGGCGATTTCGATCGCATAGCTCTGTCCCGCCTGGCCAATCGTCAGGCGATACAGCGGCATCAGTGTCTCCGGGTCAAATTCCATTCGCGCGTTCTGGAAGCCTTCCGTATGCGAAGCGAACGTCTTCAGCTCGTTAAAATGCGTCGTAACCAGGACAGTCGCCCCCCTGCGGCTAAGCTCCTCGAGAATCGCCATCGATAAGGCGATGCCCTCTCCAGGGTCGGTTCCCGCAGCCAGCTCATCGATCAGCAGCAGCGCGTCCGGACCCGCTTCCTGTATCATATGGACGAGACTGCGGATTTGCGCGGAGAAGGTGCTTAAGGACTGCTCTAAATTTTGGCCATCGCCGATCACAGCCATAATGCGGCTGTAAATGGCAAAGCTGCTATTGGTCCCCACAGGGACAAGCAGGCCCGATTGCACCATTAATGCGAGCAGACCGAAGGTTTTCAGCACAACGGTTTTGCCGCCCGTGTTCGGACCGGTAATAATAAGCGTCCTGTAGGCAGAGCCGATTTCCAGATCCAGGGGCACCATCGTTTTGAGCAGATGCGGATGCCGGGCTCCGGTAATTCTGCTGGCTCCGTTTTCACTGATCCGGACCGCCGTTCCCCCGATGGCAACCGCATATTTCGCTTTGGCGAAAATGAAGTCATACGTCCCCGTGATCTCAATATTTTGCGACAGCTCGTGGGCCTCCCTCTCTACAAGCTCTGTCAAATACCCCAGTATTTTCGCTTCCTCACGCGCCTCGTCTCCTGCCAGCACCTCCAGCTCGGCCTGCAGCGATGCGACTTCATCCGGCTCCACGAACACCGTCTGCCCGCTCGTGGATTGATCCAGCGTCCTTCCCTTGACCTGTTTGTAGTAATCCTTCTTTACAGGGATCACATACCGTCCGCCCCGCATGCTGACCAGATTTTCTTGCAAAATGGAAGCATGCCTGGACATGACTGCCTGCAGCTTCTTCTGGACTTTCTCCTTCAGCATTCCCATCCTCCGGCGAATTCGGTCCAGGTCGCGGCTCGCCCCATCAAGAATGGCGCCATGCCGGATGCAGCGCAGTATTTCCTGCTGAAGCTGGGCCAGCTCGTACAGTGAGGCGGCATATAAGCCAATCCGCGGTGCGAGCGCTCCTTTGGAGGCCATGTACTTCTTTAGCTGGCCGCAGCTGTACAGAAACGTCTGAATCGCGGTAAAATCCTTCTCCGTGAACAGATAACCTGTACCGAGCAAGGACATGACCGTATCAATGCCCTCCAGCGAAGGCAGCGGAACGCTTGCCCCCGTCAAGAGCAGTTCCTTGGCTTCCGCCGTCTCCTCAATCGCCTGCTCGATTTGCGCTCTCCGTTCCATCGGAACCAGCTTTTGAATGCGCAGCCGCCCTTCATAGGAGACCGCGTAGCTGGCCATTTCCTCCTTAATGCTCTCGTATTCCAGCATGCCGAGTGTAAATTGTTCCACCATTGTGTCAACCTCCGTTACTTTCCCGTTCATGATTTGCACAACAAAAAAAGGGCGTAAGAATGCACATAGCGCATCCTTAGCCCTTGATTCCTCGCTGCTATATACCTTCCGAAAACAAAAAAACCGCGCTGAACTACAGCACGGGATTCATCCTCGATAGATACAAACAGCAAAAAGGCGCTGTATGATGTCCTGCGTGTTCTTAACTAAATTACCAGACTGCAATTTCGGGTGCACGAAACCTAGCGCACGCTGCGACAGCAACGGCACTTCTTCCGTTCGGATTACAGTCTATATGGAATTTATTAGTTAAGAACGGTCACCAACATCAAAATCTCTCCTTTTGCGAGGTTAATTCTAATTTACCAGCTATTACGGCCCGTAGTCAATGACCAGCCGCTTTCAGCGACATTTTCATCTCCCTGTAATATGAGGTATTATATTAAAGTATTTATACACTATGTTAACGGAATGTAATCGGCATGCAGCCGACTTGCACTTCCGTCTATATTTTGAAAGGAAGGGAACAAGGTGTCCTTAGTACATCGCATTCGTCGAATCCATACGAAGCCGTTTGTTTTTTTCTCCATTATTATGATTTTGAAAATCTATATCGCTTGGCTCGCCATCTTCGACGGGGTACAGCCCTGGGGGCCATTGCTGAAGGAAATCCCGTTCATTTGGGTCACGTTCTCGCTGATCGAATGGTTCTCATCCAAGCGCAAAATCGGCATTTATCTCGCCGTTAATCTCCTGATTACGGCCGTTCTGTTCGCTGCGATTATGTATTACAAGTATTACGGCGTCATCGTTACTTATCACGCGCTGCAGCAGGTCAATCAGGTTACCGCGGTCAAGAACAGCGTCTTTTCATTGCTCTCTCCGCACTACCTGTTAATTTTTCTGGACATTGCGGTTTTGGCCTTCTGGCTGATGCGCAAAAAACGAGCCCACAAACTTAAAAGCTTCTTCAATTTAAATCGGATCAGAGGAAGCGTGGCTGCCGTAATCTTTGCGGTCTCCTTGGCGCTTTGCATCTTTAATATTTGGCCAAACCGGGCCAGCATGAACGAAATCAAGCAGGCGGAGCAAATGGGGATTCTCAACTACGAAACGTACGCCATTTTCAAAAGCAAGGAATCCGAGCTCACCGACAAGAAAGAAATTACGCAGGCTAAAATCGATCAGATTAAGGGCGTTACCGCTCCGGTTGCGGAGCCTGCTCATTTTGGGGCAGCCCAGGGCAAGAATGTGATCATCATTCAAATGGAATCGTTCCAGAATTTCCTGATCGATTTCAAGCTGAGCGGCCGGGAAGTGACTCCAACGATGAACAAGCTCGCCAAGGAAAATACTTATTTCAAGCATTTCTATCAAATGGTCGGGCAGGGCAACACTTCTGATGCCGAATTCGTGGTGAACACATCCTTCTATATTCCTTACAACGAAGCGGCTACGCAGAATTACGCCTACAAACAGCTCCCAAGTCTGCCGAAGCTGCTGAAAGACCAGGGCTACGATACGGCCACCTTCCATACGAATGTGGTTGACTTCTGGAACCGCCGTGCTTTGTACGAAGCGCTCGGATTTGACCGCTTCTATGATAAAGCGTTCTTCGGAAGCGAGGATACGGTCTTCTTCGGCCCTTCCGATGAGGTGCTGTACAAGAAAACAGCCGATGAAATTCAAAAAATGCATGACGCAGATCGTCCGTTTTACGCTCAGGTGATATCCATGACCGCACACCATCCGTTCACCCTGCCGGAGGAGAAGCGCTTATTCCCGCTCCCTGAGCGGTATCAGGACAACATGGTCGGCGACTATATTCAGGCGCAAAATTACGCAGATCAAGCGTTGGGCGAATTTATCGACGATCTGAAGCAGCGGGGCATCTGGGAGGACAGCATCGTTATCATTTATGGCGACCATCTCGGGCTGCCGATGTACTCCCTGGACAAACAAGGCCTGGAACTGATGAAGGAAATCTACGGCAAAGAATACAGCTATATCGACATGATTAACATTCCGCTGATCATTTCGGCGCCTAACGTTTCCGAGCCGGCAGTCGTCAATACGATCGGCGGTCAGGTCGACGTATTGCCAACTTTGGCGAATCTGCTCGGCCTATCACTGGACCAGCATATCCATTTTGGCCAGGATCTGTTTAACCAGACCTATAACCTTTTGCCGCAGCGCTACTATTTGCCTTCCGGGTCATTCCTGAATGATAAAGCTTTGTTCGTGCCAGGCATCGAGTATCAGGACGGAATCCATTTCCCTTATGACGGTAACGGATCTCAAGCTGCGCAAAATTTATCTGCGCAAAAAGAGTATGACCGCGCGCTGCAGCTGCTGCATCTGTCCGACAGCTACGTGCGTCAGCTTCCAGACGTACCTGCAGAATAACTTGAACAAGCGGGCGATTCTTTCGCCCCTTCCTGATAAAACACAATAAGCGGCTGCACATTCGTGTGCGCCGCTTATTGTGTTGTGCAGATTATGATGCATTCCAGAGCTTTCCTGTATTTAGGCTGCCTGAAGCTCTGCTTCTTTCATCCGCAAAAATTTCCGTTTGCGCCAGCGGACGTAGCAGAAGATACTTCGGATATATTCATCCGCAATCATGCAGCCGTAAATGGCAACGATCCCCCAGCCGAGTGAAATCCCTAGCAGGTACGAGCAGCCGGTAGCCACGACCCACATGACCGTCAGCGACACGTACATCGTATATCTCGTATCCCCTACGGCATTCAGCGCGTTCCCGAGCGTCATGTTCAGGACTTTGGCCGGCTGCAGCGCCAGATTCAGCCAGAGCAGCGATCCGCAAATCAGCAATATTCCTTCATCCTGCGTAAACAGGCCTAATATATGTTTGCCAAACAAGACCAGTAGCCAGGTGTTGATAATGACCAGCGGCAGCCCTGCTGACAACGAGCGGTACACCGCCTTGTAGGCTTCCTTCGTCCGGCCTGCCCCGTATAGATGGGCGATCTGTATCTGTACGGCAAGCGCGAGCGAGAACCCAAGCAAAAAACAGAAGGTTTCCAGGGTGCTCATGTACGTTCTTGCCGCTAGCTCCATGGAGCCGAGCGTCGCTATGAAAGAATAAATAACGAGCTGCGAGAACACCCAGCTGCCTGAGTTGACCCCTAGCGGCCAGCCGATGACGAGCACTTCCTTAAACAGTTTGCGGTCGAACAGGGAGATGTCCCGGAAGCCGATTCTCCGTTCGAAGGCAACGAGGAAAATAAGGAACAGCATGACCGTCGCCAGCAGACGGCTTGTTACCGTGGAAATGGCCACCCCGGTCAGGCCGAGCTGCGGAAATCCAAGCTCTCCGAAAATAAAGCCATAGTTCATCACAATATGGATCATGTTCATTGTTACTGCAATGTACATTGGCCCCTTCGTATTGCCGGTGTTCCGAATCGCGGTGCTTAGCGCAGACATCAGCGCGGTCAGGATCATTCCACCGCCGACGATCGAGATGTACGGTATGGCTAGCCGCATCAGTTCCTCAGGCAGCTGCAGCATTCTCGCGATAGGGCCGGGAACTGCCACGAGCATCAGGCTCAGGCCCAGGCCGATCAATGCCGTCACTTTTACCGAAATGACAGCGACTGTTCTGGCGTCTTCCTCGCGCCTTGAGCCAAGCTTCTGGGCGATGACGATCCCGGCTCCGCTCGCGACGGTAGCAAATAGCGTCGTCAATGCATTGAACAGCTGATTGGAGAAGCCGACAACCGCTACGGCGTCATCTGAGATTCGGCTCACCATCAGCGTATCGACGGCGCCCAGCAGGAATTGCAGGAACATTTCAATGAAGATCGGCCAGGTCAGAACCCAAAGGCCAAATTTACCTTTCTCTCTACTCCGTATTTTTTTCATTATTACAACCTCCAGTATGGCGGAGAAGATATCAACCATCCGTAATATAACTTGTAAAAGCCGTTATAAAAGTCCCGTTTCGCTTTCGGACGGGGCTTCGCTTTAAGCTGGCGCAGGCTTCCAGCCGCAGCGTTCCTCCGTTCCTTCAAAAGCAATCCAGGATGCAGATGCCTGACAATCATACTTTTTAACTAACTTTTAGCATGAGACACATTATAGATGTTATATTGGAATGGATGTATCACTCAACCAACTGAATCTTTAAATATTCAAACTTGAATGCAATTGTACTAGGAGGTAGTTCGCATGTCTGTCATTCAATTTACGGTTCCTCCCCTGCCCCATTATATCGCCAGCGGCTTGTCTCTGCTGAGTGCGGGACAAAAGCATCCCAGCCGCCAAAATATCGATGTGTTCGATCTACTTTTCGTTGACAAAGGCTGCCTCTACATGGGCGAGGAAGGTCGCAGCTATGAAGTCAGCGAAGGGCATGCGCTTATTTTGCGGCCGGACAGCTATCACTATGCGGTAGCCGACTGCAAGGAGGATACGCTGTATCATTGGGTTCACTTTCAAACGAGCTCCAGCTGGTCCATCGAGACGGAGAGGTGCGGCGAGCATTTCTGCTCAGGCGACGATCGTCCGGGATATATGCCGGCATCGGCTTTCTCAACGTGGACATTCAGCGTGCCGATCCCGCAATTTACGAAGGTGGTTCAGCCGCAGAAGCTGAGCGACACCATTACGGAGCTGACCGATTTGAACCGGAGCCTGCATATCTCCGGCGCCAAGCTGCGACAGCAAATGCTGTTTCAGGAAGTGATCTCCCTCCTGTCCGCCTCTATCGGCATGAACGGACCGTCCCCCCAATCCATTTGCGCGGAGCGGGCCGCCTCGTATTTAAGGGAGCACTACAAGGAACAGTTCTCGGCCAAGCGGCTCGGCGAGAGCATCAACTTTCATCCGGTCTATATCGCCCGCTGCATGCAGAAGGTCTTCGGCTGCTCGCCTGCGGCCTACCTGCAGCGCTACCGGATCGAGCAGTCCAAGCTGCTGCTGCTGCAAAGCAATTATACGGTAGAGCGGATCGCTGAGGAGGTGGGGTTTAACCATCCCGCCTATTTTACCGCCAGTTTTACCAAAATAGAGGGGCTGTCGCCCCGCAAGTATCGTCAGCGCTTTGCCTGGATTAATCAGTAATGGCTCTGACGACAAAATGTGACACGATTCTTTGCTATAGCTGATTAACTCTACTATAATTCAAGTAGGTCTCTGCTATGATTCATTATGACCAAAACCTATTACTGGGGGAAATGCGTTGACACAAGTTAAAATATTCGCGGACAGTATTTCTGACGTACCGAACTCTTGGATCGAACAGCATGATATCGGTATCGTTCCGCTATATGTCGTGTTCGGTGAAATCGCTTATAAGGACAAGCTTGAAATCACCACAACCGACATTTACCGCAGGGTGGATGAAGGCGGAGAGCTGCCCGGGACGGCAGCGCCTTCGCCGGCTGATTTTGTCACAGCCTTCGCGCCCTGCATCGAGCAAGGACAGGACATCGTATTTATCAGCATGTCCTCGAAGCTCTCTTCCACCTATCAGAACGCGCTTATTGCTGCAGAGGAGTTCCCGGCTGGACGTGTAAGGGTCGTTGATTCGATGCACGTATCCGGCGGCGTCGCGCTCCTTGTCATCAAAGCGGCTTTGGCGGCAAAGGACGGCGCCAGTCCGCAGCAGATCGTCGAGCTCGTTGAGGAGTGGCGCGAACGCGTCGAGATGGAAGTGCTTGTGGACAGCCTTGATTATTTGCACAGGGGCGGCCGTGTCTCCAGCGTTCAGCATATGATCGGCAGCCTGCTCAAAATTCGCCCCGTGCTGCGAATCAAGGATGGCTTCGTCATTTCCGCCGATAAATATAGAGGCAAAACGGAGAAGGCTGTTCAGCGGATGCTGCAGCATCTCCTCGACAATTTTCACAAGATCGATCGTGATTTAATTATCGTGGCCCAGACGCTTGCCGAGAAAGCTGCGGGTTACATCCGGACAACGCTGCTGGAGCAGACGGATGCAAAAGAAGTGGCCATTATCGAAGGCGGCTGCGCAATTTCCTGCCATTGCGGCCCGCGTACCGTTGCCATTATGTACATGCGCAAAGCTGTCCATGCCTAGTATTCGCTTGGCGGATTTTGTGGAACTTTGCTGAATTTGATATTGCCTTGATGGACCGCTGTTTTCCCGGTTTGATTGTAATGGCCGGTAAATAGCGGTCTTTTTGCTATAATAGTACTCGAAGCGAAGCTGCTTCGACATTGCATATGGAAACTTTTCGAGCAAATACTACGTAATATCTCATAATAAGGAACTCCTATTTTGAACGGATGACACCGGAGGTGAAAAGAGAATGAAGCAAGGTTTAATGCGCATCTTCTCCGTCGTATTGGCGGCTGTTTTTTTCGCCGGATTAACCAATGCCTCCCGCACCGAGGCGGGATATTTCGACGATTTTTTCAAAGGTGTAAAGGTGCTGTCCGAACTCCCTAATGATATCCATGAAATAAAAGAAAACTATCAGGTCACCCTGGACAAGCTGGAGGAAGCGCAGGGGACATTGGAAGCCTACCGTCAGCAGAACGAAGAGCTCATGGCCAGCAACAGGGAGTTGGCCGCAACGGTATCCGCTTTGACCGAAGCCCAGGAAGTCCGCGATGCCAAAGCCCGCAAAACGCGGATCATGTTGATTACGGGCGCCGCTCTTCTTGCAGGTTATTTCATTCTCCTTCGCGTGATTCGCGTTGTGTTGCGGAGGTAATTCCCCTGGCAGAACTCAGGAGATGCACTGTTTTATGTTCAATAAGAATAGGAACGGATGCTGATATAGCGATCTAAGGGGTTGTAAATTTGTAAAACCTTGCAGATAAGAACGCGGTTCTGAGAGGCTTGGTATCCGGTTGTAGAGCTGCTTAAACTTGGTTTTCGCGAGTGCTTGAGGGGAGAAAGGGGGAACACGATTGAACATTGAGTATAATAACGAATCCGCCCTGCTGGCCGGGCAGGCGGTTACCTTTCATTTGCAAGACGGGGAGATCGCCCATGTGCTGCATCCGGGGCAAATTATCGCCTTTCGGGGAGCGAGCAGCCTGCGGAGCGACAAGCTGATGAACATGAAAGGAATGTACCGGAAACGCAAGCTGATCCGTGCAGATATCCAGGGCCCCTGCCAGTTCGTAGCCTCCCTCCCTCCTTCTGTTACGATGAAGCCGATTGCGCTTACAGCGGGGAGCGATTTGCTGTACGATTTCAAGCATTTGTTTTTTTATACTGAAGGCGTGCAAATGGAAACCCGGATTCTCAGCATGAAAAACATGCTGATCACCCGCGATGCAATCAAGATGAAATTCTCGGGGGAGGGCCTCATCGGAATCCTGACGCAAGGCCAGGTGCTGGAACTGCCGCTTGATCCCGTGGAACCGATCTACGTGGAGGCAGGCAGCGTCATCGCTTACCCAGAGAACGCCAAGCTGGAGCTGTCCGTTTACGGTAATCATCTCGCCAGCCAGCATATGCGCTACCAGTGGAAGATGACCGGACGCGGCCATGTTCTTATCCAGGCCGGCTCTGGCAATCGCGAGCTGGAACGCGATTTGCAGAACGAAGATGGCATCGTGAAGCGTTTCTTGCGCGAGGCCATCCCCTTCGGCGGTGTCTTTATCAAGTAAGAGGCTCAGACGGATGGGTGAGCTGCGCTAACAAGCTCTGGCCAAGCCGGTCAATGGCTGTACACTACCGTCGGTTTCTGCCTTAGGGCACAGAGAGTTGTTCGTAAGTACTGAGACGGAGTAAGTACCGTGAACAAGGTATTGGTGAAAAGAAACTGAGCAGGCGCTGGCGTGAGTAAATTTAGTAACTGTAGTAGCTGTACTTGAGTAACTGAGCATCGTAAACGCGGTTTGAGTAACTGGAGTTGCTGAGCATCATCGTAAACGCGGTTTGAGTAACTGGAGTTGCTGAGCATCATCGTAAACGCGGTTTGAGTAACTGGAGTAACTGTTGCAGATGTAACTATAGTGGGAACGGTATCTAGGTTACAGATGAGCTTTGCGAATGCTAACGGACATGAGATCCGCTATTTGTGAGGATACACCCGTTTGACATAGCCTAACGGACAGAGAGGCACCTATTTGCCATAAACCTCCTCATTTCCACTCTACTTTAGCGATATAGCGGAACCTGTGTCCGTTGACCTTAGTTTTTTCTGCTTTTTCGCCGAATAGCGGAACTACGGTCCGTTGTCCATCACAGACAGTTGTTTGACCCAACCCAGCCGCTTTCGTTAGCCATCTCAATGATTAGCACTAGCTACATTAGCCATCCGCAGCCGCTAGCATTGCCATTTAGAGAGGGATTGCGGCAGCTCCAATGATGAGGGAGCTTTTTCCAGCCGGTTAAGCCATAGCGTGCTGGTACAGACATAGCGTGCTGGTACAGACATAGCGTGCTGGTACAGACATAGCGTGCCGGTGTTGCTGGCTCTAGATCAGATCCATTATCACCAGCAGAAACAAGACTAGGGAAGTCCCTGACCCGGGAAATCCCTAGCCCTCTTTACTACCACGCCGGCGTCTACTTCGTGATCTTGCCTCTCCAGGCGCTAATTCCGCCGGCAAGGTGGAACAGTTTGCTGTAGCCGTTTTTGCCAAGGATTCGAGCCGCGTTCTTGCTGCGCATCCCGCTCTGGCAATAGAGCAAAAGGTCTTTATCCTGCGGAATTTCGCCAATCCGCCCTTGCAGCTGAGAGAGCGGAATGTTCTTCGCGCCGGGAATATGTCCTCTTCTGTATTCGCCCATTTCCCGGACGTCGATGAGTACCGGGTCGCTAGAGCTCTGCATTTTATTTCTGAACTGCTCCTCGCGGAGTGTCTTCAAACCGGGAGCAGGCCGTAAACGGGTATATGCGAACCAAACAACTAATAGAATGAATAAAATATTGATTAGTGTACCTGTCTCCATGATGGTTAACCACGCTTTCGCTGCTTATTACGCACAGAAGTGCCCACGGACAGCGTATATTCGCCGGAAGCCCCGGCTTTTTAATAGGCGCGCCGCCCGCTTGCTCTTGATGTTGCTGTCTGAGAGAATCAGAATCGGCTCACTCGGGGACAGTTCGTTGCTCCAAACGAAAGGAAGACGACCGATCGAAATGTTGATCGCCCCTTGTACGTGGCATTCCCGGTAGAACACCTCGTCCCGGACATCGAGCATCCTCGTCTCTTCCGGCAGCTCTGAAGCGTTATGCAGAATGTTGGCGTCGACATAGGCCAGCCCTTTTACAGGCAGCAAATTGCGAAGCAGCACGTATGCTAAACCGGCTATTATTAAACCAATGAGCCACATGTGCATTTCTTCCTCCCAAACTCTATTAGCTAAAACTAAACTTGATATCCAAGGTTTAAAGCAGTCTCGGCTAACCCACTATCCTTCACTCGCCTAAAAACATATGCTTAGACCAACTCGTCTTCCCAAGCCAGCAGCCCGCCGGTCATGTTGACGACATTGAAGCCCTTCTCCTCCAGCAGCTCGCAGGCTAGTCCGCTGCGGTTGCCGCTGCGGCAAATTACGATAAGCTCCTCGTCCGCATCCAGTTCACGCAGTCTCTCCAAGACTTGTCCAAGCGGAATATGCTTCGCTCCTTCAATATGGCCTGCCGCCCATTCTTCCGGTTCACGGACGTCCAGCATCTTGACCGCCTCGCCCTTCTTTAAACGTGCGGATAGCTCTTGCGGCGAAATTTCCTTGCTTACTCGTCCTGTCATCGTAATCTCTCTCCTGTCTATTTTAAAAAGTATCTGAATTATTACCGGCTTTTGACCAGCAGCTCGATCGCTTCCTTCACGACTTTATCGGTGTTCCCGCCTGCCGATTGCTCCTCCAGAATGCACTGCTGCAAATTTTCGGCTACGATTTGGGCGATAGCCCGGTCCGACGCATTGCGGACGGCTGACAGCTGGCTTACCACTTCCTTGCAGGATTTTCCTTCATCCATCAGACGCAGAACTCCCCGCACTTGTCCTTCTATTCTTCTCAGGCGCCGTTTTAAATCCTCATTATAATTGTAGTCCATTAGGGTTCACTCCATTTCATTCACTTAACCTATACACCTAAGGGTATATTATTCGAAAATAACAGCCAACGCAATCTTCAACCGCAATCCAGCTGAGGAAATAACCCCCATAAACCATTCAGCAAATGAAATAATGTGAATTCAAGCCTTACAATATCGACATCCACACCTTAATGGCGGTCAATGCGATTAAAACAATAAGCCCATACCGCAAATATTTGACGTTCATTCTCGCGCTGAGCCATGAACCAAACGGCGCGCCAAGCAGGCTGCCGATGACGGTGATCAGCGTAGCCTCCCAGGGGATCGCCGCTGTAGTCAATTTGCCGGCTACACCGCCGACGGCTGAAATGAACACAATTGCCAAGGAAGAAGCAATTGTAATGCGGGTCGGAATCTTCATGACCGTCAGCATGACAGGGATTAGAATAAATGCGCCGCCGGCGCCAACGATTCCCGAGACGATGCCGACCAGAAACGATATAATAACAGCGAACGCCCGATTAAATACAATAGGCTGGCCAGTTGCTTCCCCTTCTTTGCCTTTGCTTGGGATCAGCATCAGGATAACCGCAATGATGGCCAGCACCCCGTAAATAATGTTGATGATCCTGCCGTCCAGGTATCCGGAGACAAGCCCTCCGGCAAGGCTCCCGAACAAAATCCCGGCGCCCATATATACAACAAGGCCTTTACGAATGACGGCCGCTTGATTTTTGCTGTTTTTGAGATACGTCAGCACACCGGCAAGCGAGGCAAAGAACACCTGAAACATGCTGATCGAAGAGACTTCCTGACCCGTAAAATTCGCAACGCCAAACGCCGAAGGAACGAAAAGCAATAGTGGAAACGAAACGATCGCTCCGCCTATTCCGAGCAGCCCCGAAAAGAAGGAACCAATTAAACCGAGCATTAGCATGACGATGAATAACAGAAAATCCATAGCTCCCTCCTTTCCAATCGCTTAACCGAAGCTGTCTCCCAACATTTATGGCTGTACGAATTGAAAATAACAAGTTATACTCAAAACCAAGTAAACTTATATGAAAAAGGTGAGGTTATATGCTAAAAGCCCTTCGCGCCCTCTTCGCCGATCGCTGTCCCCAATGCCAGCGGACTATGCAATCCCGGCAGGATAGCCTGCGCGTGCTGAAGTACTGTCCACAAGGCCACTATAGAGAAGAGACTTATGCCACACTCGGCGTGCGCATCGTCTACGATTCGAAATAAGCAATCAGCGGACAAAGCCGTGTTCGCTGATTTTTATTCATTTTTTTTCACTAGAAAAGTGTAGACGCCGTCCTTCTCTGAATGCTTCAGCAGTTCGTGGTTCGTTTGCTTAACCCAAGCCTGAAAATCATTCAGGGAGCCCTTGTCCGTAGAGATGACTTCCATAATTTCGCCGGGATTCAGCTCATCTAACGCTTTCTTCGCCTTTACGATCGGCATAGGACACATCAATCCTGTTGTATCGACTTTTTTGTTGCTTTCCACTGGTTCATGACCTCCTAATGATCAATGAATGAATTTCGTGTTACTGGGTCATCGCGCTTCTCCGCAGGTTCGCGGGTTATTTATCATGCACGGCACAGCGGTTCGGACCGATCTCCATTTCACGCTGCTGCTCTTCATCCGGATGTATTTTGCCCATATTGGTCTGGCGGATTTCCTGATAGGAGTTGGGGTGCTGTGGTAAATTTTCGGTAACCATCCGTCTGAATTCTGCTTCGGCAGTAATTTGCAAGCCAGGATTGCGCTTATAGAGATCACCGAGCCGCGCGGAGACAGCTCCGCCCTCCCCCAGCTCCGTTATCTTGCCAAAATGGGCAGGAAGTACGATCAATTCATCCGGTAACGATTTATAGCGTTCATGCAAGGTAGTATACAGATCCCCCACCCAATCCTCTGCTTGGCCAGCTAAGTCCGGGCGTCCAATTGATTCGACGAACAGAATATCGCCGGTCAGCAAATACCGGTTATCTATGATGAAGGAAGTACTGCCGATTGTGTGTCCCGGGGAATATACCGGCTGAATTTCGATTTTAGTATTTCCCACGGTGACGACTTCTCCTTCCTCCAGCTGCTCGTAATCAAACGTTACTTCTCCCGCATCCTTTGGAGGAAGCCAGTACGTTCCTCCCGATTGCTCCGCCAGCTTACGGCCTCCAGAGATATGGTCTGCATGCAGGTGCGTGTCCAGCGCGTACTTGATCGCTGCACCTTGCTCTGCGGCAAAGGCCGAGTATATGTCAGTCATTCTTACCGCATCAATCACCGCGGCTTCCTCTGCAGAAACGACCATGTAGGACAGACAGCCTTTGCCGATTCGGACGAATTGGTACAACGAGCCGCCATCCTGCAGCTTGCCGATCAGCACGGGCTCCAAATGCTCGCTCCATGCCTTCATCCCGCCTTCCAAATAATACACACGGCTTCTACCCGCTTCCACGAGCTGCTCCGCCACGAACTTGGAGGAACCTTCCTTGGCACAGACGACGAGTACGTCTTTGTCCTCCGGCAGCTGTTCCAGAGCAGCGTCCACGCCTTCCAGCAAATCAAAATAAGGAATGTTGATCAGCTCAATGCTCTCCCCTTCGATTTGCCAATCGGCTGCGTCGCTATCGTTGCGGACATCGAGAATGAATAATGGCTCCTTGTTCAGAATCCGCCGGGTCAACTCGCCGGCCGTCATTGTTTGCAATGGTGAAATTGTTGCTGACATTCGAGTTATCCCCTTTCGATAAATGGATCGTTAATTAAAAGGACAAAGAAACATTTGCATCCTTCGCAAAATCGAGAAACGTTACAGCCCCTCCGACTTCAATACCGTCGACAAAATCTTCTTTCTTCAGATTCATAACATCCATCGTCATCTGGCAGGCGATCAATTTCACGCCCAGTTCCTGGGCCATGCTGACCAACTCCGGAATAGAAGGAACATTCGCATTCTTGAAGCCCTCGGCAAAATGTTCTTTCCCGGCCGGCAGCGGCAATTGCTGATTCCCTTGCTTGTGGATCAGGTTGAGCCCTTCAAACGTGAAAAAGATGGCTACCTCAGCTTCCGTTGCCGCCGAAGCCGTGGCAATATTGAATACTTTGTACGCGTCGAATAAACCGCCGTTGCTCGCAATGATGGCTACTTTTGTTGACATCGTAATACCTCCATGAATGTAGTCTTATTTAAATTTAAAAAATGGTGCGGGTTACTTCTCAACTGCCTGTTCCATAGGTCCCTTTCCAATCTGTCATCCCCGGTGTTACATTCTTCACCTGCTTGAAGCCTTTACTGGCAAGCAGTTGGCAAGCCAGGTCGCTGCGGCTGCCGGTCCGGCACACTACATAGATTTCCTCGTCCGGATTCAGTTCGCCCGCACGCAACTCCAGTTCTCCCAGCGGAATAGATCTCGCACCGGGAATGTGGCCGAAGGCATATTCCGCTGGCTCGCGCACATCAAGAATCGTGATGGCATCCTTCGCTGCGATTTTGACCTGCAGATCTTCATTCGAAGCGACATAGGGGTGCTTCTGCTCCGCTTTGATCTCGTCGGGACGCGATCTGCGAAGATAATGCCTGAGAATGTTATTCTCTTCAATCGTGCCTAAATATTGATGACCTGTATTTTTGGCCCAGCCTTGAATATCCGCCAGCGAACCGCGGTCTGTGGCCTGAACCTCGATCACTTGGCCAGGATTCAACTCATCCATGGCCTTCTTGGTTTTTACTATGGGCATCGGACACGAAAGTCCTTTACAGTCCAGCGTTTTATCGACTTGCAGCTTCTGCACTTGTGGTTCAGACAATTCGATTCCTCCCTTTCATCATTTAAGAACTTTCCACACGAGCCTAATTTTGATTCATCGCTTCATACATGGTACATATACCCCTATGGGTATAAATCTTAAAGCAGAATCTTTACGTTGTCAACAAAGATTGTCAAAAGCTTGGGGCGGTAATAATAGCCAGGACAAAAAACCTCTTCTTGCGAAAGGCGATGCCGCCCACAAGAAGAGGTTTTTCACTTGCGATTGCTTCCGATTTTCTAATTGCTGCGTCTAGCGCATCATCATATGATTGAATCTTTCCGGCGCAAACGCCGGATAATAGCTGGGCAATTTCAGGCCTTCGATGACATCCGCCACGATTTTGGCCGTAATCGGGCTGAGCAAAATCCCGTTGCGATAATGGCCAGCCGCAAACACGATCTGGTCCGAAGCTTCGAGGGCCCCCAGCAAAGGACGGCCATCCTGGGTGGAAGGGCGCAGTCCGGCCCATTGGTGAAAGGGGATTTCCCCTTCCAGAGAAGGAAACAGCCGTTTATTCCATTTGCGCAGCCGCTCGATGCCCTTCTCCGTTACCGAAGTATCGAATCCAGCAATATCCTCGGATGCGCCGCATACGACGGTACCGTTATTTTTGGCGACCACGTATCCTTGATTGTTGAACACCATACCCCTCACCGTATGCCGAGCGTTATCGTAAGCGCATATTTGCCCGCGGATCGGATAAATCGGAAGGGGAAGCGCAATCGTTCCGGAAAGTTCCTGGGCCCAAGCGCCGGAGCATACAATTAAGCGATCTGCCGGGAATTTTCGGCCATCCTTGGACTGCAAGACGATCTCGCGGCGCAGAGACTGCGGCTGCTCCTGCAGCAGACCGAACAGCTGTCCTTGACCCAGTGCCAGTGGTGCTTGCGTTTGCTCCGGCATTTTACCAGGGCCTGGCAGCCAATCGACAATGTCCACGCTCTCCAAATGCTCGAAAATACGGACGCCCATATTCCGGCAAACGTGCTCTAACGCCTGCACATAATGCGGCGCATAAATATGGCTCTCCTCCGGTGTATATAGTCCCGCCTTGACTTCGCTGGAGATCCCCGGCTCGATCCGCCGAAGCTCCTCCCCTTCGACAATCCGCCCGGAGGAACCGAATTCCCGCTGCCAGAGCAGCCTGCCCTCCAAGGCCAAAATATCCGCTTCATGGTATACCGCATAAAGGCTACCAGAGTTGGCATATTCAAAGGCTTCTCCCGACATCTGACTGATCTCCGCTTGCCATGTGGGATACAGCCGCAGGCTGTCCAGGCATAGTCGAAAGAATTCGTCCGGCTCCTCCAGGTTTTCGGAGTATGGCGCCAGCATACCGGCGGCTGCTCCCGAGGCTTGACCGCCGCATTTGCCGATTTCCAGCAGAGTTATGTTATGCCCCCGCTTCCGCAATTCAAAGGCGCAGGACAATCCGATAACGCCGCCGCCCATAATAACAATATTCTGCATCATGCTATCGCTCCCAAGCGCCATTTTTCATAGGGCTATTTCAAAATAAACTGTTCCAGGCCACTGCTCGCGGAAGCGTACTTCTTCCGGGCAATTCGTCCGGATAAATAAGCAAGCCGTCCCGCCTCTATCGCGTGCTTCATGGCGGTTGCCATCATGACCGGATCCTTCGCCTTGGCTACCGGAGTGTTCATAAGCACCCCGTCTACGCCCAGTTCCATCGCCTTCGTGACGTCACTGGCCGTCCCAAGCCCGGCATCCACGATAACGGGCACGCCCGCTTCCTCTACAATCAGGCCTAAATTGTAAGGATTCAATATGCCGAGCCCCGTGCCGATCGGCGCTGCTCCCGGCATGATCGCAGCAGCCCCGGCTTCTTCAAGCCGGCGGCAGATGACCGGATCGTCCGAAATATAAGGAAGCACCGTAAATCCTTCTTTGACCAGCATTTCCGTTGCCCTAAGCGTCTCAATCGGGTCGGGCAGCAACGTCTTCGCGTCCGCGCTGATCTCAACCTTGATCCAATCGCTGAGGCCGGAGGCTCTGGCAAGCCGCGCAATCCGGACCGCTTCCTCGGCCGTGCTTGCGCCTGATGTGTTCGGCAAATATTGAAAGGCGCCATCCTCGATATGCTGCAATATGGAATCATCCTCTACCGCGTCGAGATTAATGCGCCGAATAGCAAATGTAAGCACTTCCGCCCCGGAAGCTTGGATCGCTTCCTTCTGCACGAACGGGTTGGGAAACAGCCCTGTGCCAATAAAAAAACGCGACGACAGCGAGCGACCGCCGATACGCAAAACATCGTCCCGCATCCGTTTAACCCCCTCCCACAAAATGAACCAGCTCGATGACCATCCCTGCAGACACCGTGGTATCCGCCCACTGCTCGGGGGTCAAAATCACACCGTCCGCTTCCACGATAACCGGCTTGCCCGTCAAGCCGAAATGGGCGATCACATCCTGAACAGTTCCCGCCTGCAAGCTGTGCTTAACGCCATTCACCTTCAACTCAACGATTTGCGTATTTTCCATGATGCGCTCCCCCTTGCTCCAGTTTGCGAATAAAGGCCTCGCATGTCCCCTTTACGTCCGGACTGCCTACAATTTCGGTCACCGCGCAAATTCTCGTTGCCCCGGCAGCGATCACTTCATCCGCATTGTGCAGCTTGATGCCGCCAATCGCCACGAACGGAATCCGGATTTTCTCCGCCACCTCACGGACATAGGAGAGCGTCACCGGCGTTGCATCCGCCTTCGTAGCCGTCGGGTATATGGGACCAACGCCGATATAGTCTGCTCCCTGCTGCTCTGCCAGCAGCGCTTCCTCGATCGCATGCGTGGAAATGCCGATGATTTTCCCGCCGACCAGCTCCCTGGCCACGGGAAGCGGTGTGTCGCCCTGGCCCAGATGAATGCCGTCCGCATCCACCTCAAGCGCAATATCGATATAATCGTTGATGATTAACGGAACGTCATACCGGCGTGTCAATTCGCGAAGCCGCTTCGCCTTCTCCAGCACAGCCGCCCGCTCGCTGTGCTTGTCCCGAAGCTGCACGATATCTGCACCGCCAAGAATAGCCTCCTCCATCACTTCGGCAAGCTCCCTGCCGGGATGGCTTCTTTCATCGGTAATAGCGTACAAACGAAACTCTCTCATCTGCCAACTCTACCTCCGTTTTGTATTTACCGGCTGCAAGACACAAAAAAGCCATTCGAGAATACACGAATGGCTTTAAATTCGATATGTTCTCTACGCCAGCATTACCTGGATCAGATTAACGGTCAGGAACATCAGGTTCCAATCTCAGCCGGACTTTATCCAGCACCCGCACTCCATATTCAGTTACTCCCACTATAACTTACCTTAGTAACCTTGGCAAGATTATCCGAACCCTCATTTGCGAACGACGGAATAGCCTTTATCCTGCAACAGCTGAACGATGCCGTCTTTGCCGGCGAAATGCGCTGCGCCAACCACAATGAAATATTCCGCTTTCTTGTCGCTTTTCAGGTATCCATCGATTTTATCGGCCATAACGATATTCCGGTCGGTCAGCATCGCTTTGTAATACTCCGGATCCTCGATCATGCTCTCGGTGAACTCAAGCAGTTTCTGATCATCCCCTGATTTCCACATAGCGGCCATATCGTCCACAAGTTCAGCCGAAACATCGAAGTTGTCCAAGGCGGTATTTAGGTTTTTCTCCTGCAATTCGCTGGAGAACCCGTCGAGCATGCTCAGTTGGGACTCGTAGGTTTCCAGTTCCAACACCGGCAGCTTGCGTTCTATGGCTTTCTGGATGAAATACAGGTCGATTCCGGCAGAGGCTTCATAACCTGACTGCATCGATTTAAGCGTGCTGATGGTACTCTCGACGACCCATGGCTTGAAGACATCAAAGGCGTTTGGCTCCAGGCCGTTTTGCTGCAAAATATCCTCAAGCTTCGCATATGTCTCCTTGGACACATGATCCTTCAAAGTCGTACCGTCCTGATACATCCCCATATCCAGGATCAGCTTCTGATTGGCTTCATCAGCAGCCTTGCTAAGGTCAATTTCTACCCCCAAATAATCCGCTTCGGCAAAAGCATCCTCGAATTCCGAACGCAGCGGATAAAAGCTGTCGTCCGCAATATGCATCGATCCTACCAGATAGACCGTATTGCCGCCATGTTTGACTTCCCACATGAAGCCGCGGGCACCTTCCCCCGTAGCTTCGGAGATAAGAAACACTGTGCGGGATTGCTGATTCCAATGCACCTTGTAGCCTGCCGCTTCGCCAACGATTCTAATCGGAGCGTACGTCTCGCCGTTAATCAGCTCTGTCTTGCTGTTCAGCGCAATCTCCTTGCCGTCAATCACGACATGAATCGTATCATCCTGTACATCGCTTAGCTCCACATTCATCGCTTGCAGCGTTGATTTCAGCGGTACCAGCGTTGTTCCGTGATCAACAATAGGCGCATTCGTTGCGAATTCAACGTTTTGGTTGTTGATCTTGACCGAAGCTGGCTGTGGAGCAGCCATAGCCGGGGCCGCTGTGGCAAGCAAGCCTACAGAAATAAAGAGGGATAAGAGCGATCGTTTCCAATTTTTCATGTTCATCTTCTCCTTTGTTACAATGATATTTTTGAAATTCACACGGAGTTAAATCTTGTACGCCTTCATCGCTTTGCGCAGCTCCTTCATCGTCGGACGCTTGCCGTACAGCAGGACTCCCGTGCGGTAAATCTTGGCGGCCAGCCAGCTGAAGAAGACGATAGCGACAATAAGGATCAGCAGAGACAGCCCTACCTCCAGCAGCGTTGCATCCCCTGCGCCATACCGCAGCAGGATCGTGACCGGAGACACGAACGGGATGTAAGAGCACACCTTGAGCAGAAGGGAATTCGGAGACGATAAGCTAAACATCGCCACATAGAATGCTGCCAGAGAAAGCATCGTGATCGGCATCACCGCCTGGCCAAGATCCTCCGTGCGGCTGACAATGGAGCCGACCGCTGCGTACAAAGTCGCATAGAGGAAATAGCCCAGAATATAGAAGATAAGACCAACAAGCAAAATGGATAGATCCATTTGCGATAAATCCAAATTCAACTCGGCCAAGGATGCCTGATTGTATGGCAATGCAAGGTTGATGGCAACTACGGCGATGAAGATGGCGATCTGCAGCAGGCCGACCAGGAACATGCCTAGAATTTTGCCGAACATTTGCGTCAGCGGTGAAACGCTCGTTACCAGAATCTCCATGATCCGCGAGCTTTTCTCCGAAGTTACCTCTGCGGCAATCATGTTGCCGGTCATCATATTGGTCATGAAGAACAGAACGATCAGGCCGTATACAATAACGTAATTGATCGCCGCCGGCTTAGAGCCTTCATTTGCATCGGCAGCACTGCCCGTTCCTGCGGCCTGTTCGGCCTTCAGCTCTTCGATGATTACGGGAGCGCTTATCGCCGCGATTTGCTCCTCGGTTAGGGAGCTTCCACGAGTGACGTATTGCATTTTCACGTTCTCCAGTGCGGGCTGGAGCGTCGACTGAAGCGTTAAATCCATGCTGTTCTTCTTGGAGGTGTACATAACCTTCGGAAATTGCAGCCCTTCAGCCTCGCCGAACTCCAGGTATCCCTTGATCGTTCCGTTCTCCATATCGTGCATGAGCGCCTGATCATTCGCTTGCTCGTATTTCACGAGCTTGATTTTGCCATCCGGCTGCTTGTCGATAAACGCCTCCAGCGACGCTGCAATTTCAGGCTGGTTGCCATAGACAAGGCCAATTTGGGAACTTGTACCGCCCTCGTTTCCCGAGAACAATTGAATCAGATACGGCACATGAATACCGATGGATAGCAGCAGGGCAAAAATGACGGTAGTAACGACGAATGATTTCGTCTTGACCTTATTGGCAAAGGTAAAATTAATGATCGGCAGCAGCTTATTCATGCGACTCACCTACCTCTTTAATAAAGATTTGATTCAACGTCGGTTCCTTGATTTCAAAATGCTCAACTGTGCTCTCTTCCATGGCCCGGCGCAGAATGTCCTGCGCGGCCGCTACATCGGAAATCCGGATAGAATAGCCGCGCTCGCGGTGTTCAACCCGCACTACCCCCGGAATGGCCTCCAGGCCGGTAACCGTTCCCGTCGTATGAAGAAGAACCTCCTCGCGCGGATAGCGCTTCTTGATGTCCTGAATATTCCCTTGCAGTACTGTATTGGAACGCTGCAGAATCGTAATATTGCTGCACAGCTCCTCCACGTGCTCCATGCGGTGGGTAGAGAACAGGATGCTCGTCCCTCCATCCCGCAGCTCTTTTACAGTCTCTTTAAGCAGTTCGACGTTAACCGGATCGAGTCCGCTAAAGGCTTCATCCAGGATCAGCACCTTGGGCTTATGCACGACAGCTGCGATAAAGCCCATTTTTTGCTGATTCCCTTTGGAGAGCTCTTCAATTTTCTTGTTATAATAATCCGGCACCTCGAAGCGTTCCAGCCAGTAACGCAGACTTTTGTCCGCCTCTTGGGCCGACATTCCCTTCAGCCGGGCCAAATAAATGATTTGATCACTGACCTTTACTTTCGGATATAAACCGCGTTCTTCCGGCAAATAACCCATCTTGTGCTGCAATTCGCCACTGTATTCCTGCCCATGGTAGAGAATTCGCCCAGCATCAGGGTAAATTAACCCGAGCACCATCCGCATTGTCGTTGTTTTACCTGCTCCATTGCCGCCAAGGAGCCCGTATATTTCTCCCTCCTCCACTTGGAGGGAAATGCCGTTTACGGCCGTTTTCTCCCCAAACTGCTTCGTTACCTGTTCCAATACCAATGGTTTAGCCATCGTTTCAGCCTCCTTGTTCCATGCTTCTATTTCTACCAAGTCCATAAATAAATATCATCTATGTTCCGGAGCGTGCCCTTGGATCCAGAGTTGAAGCACATCTTCCAACTCAAGGGCGCGGGTCCGCAATACCTGAAGATCCTTGGACTGCTGCAGTTCGCTCATAAAAGCTTCATCCCGGACGATCAATTTATGCATCAACGGCTCATCCTCTTCGCACCGAATGAGCTCAGGTCTTCCCGTCCATTCGCTTAAATCACCGCGAACCCATACCTCACAGCAGCTTCCGTAGAGCAGGTCTTTCTCCGCCATGCCCAGCACCTTGCCCTGATGCACCAATACGATATAGTCGGCAAGCCGTCTTACTTCTTCTACGACATGGGTCGCCATGATGATGGTAACATCCTCTTCCAGCATGCTATTCTGAAGCTCTGCGAGCATATCCTTCCAGATAAATGGATCAAGCCCGGACGATAGTTCATCGAGAATAAGGAGCTTAGGGCTTGCGGCCAGGGCAGCAGCAACCTCAAATTTACGGCGCTCCCCCTTGGACATGCGGTTCAGCCGTTCATTCCGCGGCACCTCAAATTGTGTCATCAAGCGTTCAAATTTCTTTTGATCCCAGGATGGATACCAGTGAGCCCGGAAGCTCGCGGCCTGCTCCGCGGTCTGGTAGTTTTCCTCTACTAGCGGATTCTCCGACACATAGGCAATCCTGCTTCTGATTTCCTGCGGTAAATCGCCGGCGCTCTTGTCCCCAAACCACCTGATTTCCCCTTCATCCGGAATAAGGCTTCGAGTCAGCATGTGGAGAATCGTACTTTTCCCTGAACCGTTCGACCCAACCAGCGCGACGATGTGTCCCTGGGGAATCTGGAGATTGACTGGCCCAATCGTTCTACGCCGCCGTTTCTTTATGACGTCTTTAAGCTCCAGCGCCAAAGTTTCGTTCATTCCTAGCTCCCCTCCCCCGTATGCGAACGGTATTTATTCTTAATGATTTCCAGAAATAGAGCCTTCAGCTCCTCCTCGCTATATTGCACGGATAAGCCCGCTTCAACCGCGGCCTCGACGGCTTCCTGCACGACCATTCGGCGGTATTCACTCCTCTCGTTATGTCCAACCCGGGCTACAAAGGTGCCCGTTCCTTGTTTGGTAAGCAGCAGCCCTTCATTCTCCAGGTCCTGGTATACCCTCCGGACGGTAATGACGCTGCACTTTAAGCTGCTGGCGAATTCCCGAATAGAGGGCAGCAGCGTTCCCTCTTCAATTTGCCCGCTTACGATGAGAGAGCGCAGCTGTGTCTCAATTTGAAAATATAAAGGCTCCGCACTATTCTCATTGATTTGAATGGGGATCCACACCTTTCTGTCTCACCTCCGGCTTATCCCTGTCGGAAATCATTTCCGCGATCATATCAAGTCCCTCTTTCCCAGCTTGCTTAACGTCATTTTACAAAATAGAGCCAAGGATAACCCACCCAGGATCAACATTCCCCACATCAAAGGCGACAGGAGTGAATACCGCTTGGACTGCTCCAGGGTGTATGTGAGTGCATTCCCGTCAAACCAGTGAATCAGAAAGGCCAGGATGCCTGCCGCGAGCGCCATAAGAATATTAACTATGAGATATCCGCGGCCTGTACTGAGAAATTCAAAGTAAATATATATTCCGTTGATGAATAGGAGGTATCCGGTCCATGTCAAAGCGAAGGCGAGCATCCTCCCCACATCGGTAAGCCAGTCGCTGGTGAATCCCGAAAGCCAATAATAGGCCGGATAAAACAGCAGGCCATTAAACAGCGTTGCCGTAAGCAACTGAATGATCCGCCCGCGCATCACCGTAATCGCAGGGATGGGAAGCGTCCGGTAGTATTGCAGCATGCGGGTATACGAATCTTCCTTAAGGTAGTTAAAAGACCTTCTGGAGAAATAGAACCCGGTGATAGGAATTAATACGAAAAACATAAAATCCTGCAATGGATCCAAGTATGCTCCTGCTTTGGGCGATGGAGTCGCCAACGCACCGATTGCAACTGCCATATATATCATAAAAAGAACGTTCCAAAACAAGTAGAGCCGATCCAGCCTTAAATCTCTCTTAAAAATGACCCATGCGTCTTTCCAGGTGTTGTTCACCCTCATCAACCTTTCTTCGCCGTTTAGAATTATATTGCGATCTTGACGATCCTTCTTGTTCAGTGTGTATATATGTGTGCTTACTGTGTATATCTTTATACACAGTATATACGGGTCATTTTCATGCGTCAATCCCTTTTTTGGAAAAAAATAAAGACCTCGCTCTTAAGCGCATACCGCTCAAGATCGAGGTCTTGCCATTTATTCCTTATGTGCCAAGCAGAATATCCCATACCGGCTTCGTATGACCGCCCGGATACAGCATGTACAGCAATACATACACAGCTACCCCGGTGATGGCTGTGAAGAACCAGATGATCGACGTAACTTTGCCCCACTTGCGATGCTTTGCATACTTCTCCTTGAAGCCGAGCGTCAAGGTCGTGATACCGAATACGGCAGCCACTGTCGCCAGAACAATGTGGAAAATAAGAAACGTCTGGTAATAAGGCTTAAGCGACTCCGGGCCGCCCCAAGCAGTGTTGCCGATAAAGGCCGTACGTGACGTATAGATAATAAAGAAAATGATTGCCGCGATCGCTGCCGCGATCATCGTTTTCTTATGGGCTTCTCTTTTGCCCTTAATAATCTGTCCCCAGCCAATGGCTACCAAAATAGCACTAATAACGATAAAAGAGGTGCTTAGCGTAGGGAATAGAGTAAACAGGTCCATTTCCATCCTCCAATTGTCTTATTGATCTTACGCCTGATTCAATTCATGCGGTGGAACATCAGCGATGAGCTCATCCTCTTCGTCCTCTTTATTCTCCTGCCGGTACCACTGGAAAAATACATAGGCCAGCATCGACGCAAAAATAAGCTCCTGTATAAATTTCATCAGGATTCCGCCCACTTGCTGATCCACTCGGGTCTCCAGAAACCCGAAAAACTCCGGCCCGCCGAATTGGCTTAGCAGCGCCGCCGGGTCTCCGCCGGGTACGCAGTAGCCCATCGCTTGGGCCCATATATTAGGATCGCTGTACGTAGCGTAAAGCGGCTCGCTGGCGAAGATGATCAGACCGCAGGCCGGCGTCAGCAGCACCATGTTCAAATAAATGAAGCCAAGCTTCTTCAAGCCCTGCGGAGTCGCGCGTTCCGGGATCGGACTGACGAACGTCCACCACATCAGTACCGCTGCAATGAACAGGACTACATAATACAGGCGGTGAACCCCAAAGTTAAGCATAACATAATCATGAACTACGGGGAGATGGTAGATTGAGAACAATCCGTTAAATAAGACGGCAGAAACGACGGGATGAACCATGAATTTCAGCTTCTCCAGCGGAGTCCGTTCAAAAAAACGTACGAACGAACGCCAAATCCATGGCGGTATTCCTAACATGAGCAGCGGCGGAGCAACGATATAGGACAAGGCCATGCTCAGCATATGGAAGCTGAACATCGTATGTCCAAGCAAATTGACGGGTCCCCCCTGGGCCAAGTGCATCAAGAACATCCCTGCAACGAACATCACTTTGCGGCCCGCCGAAGTCGGTTCGCTATGAGGGAACTTTTCGCTAAGCGGGCCTACAATCAAGAAATAGCCAGCTGTAATTAACAGCATGAATGACATGAATACGGGACTCCAAGCATCACTAAAACTAAAATATTGTAATCCCAGCAATTTAAAAACTCCCTCCGCCGCTTGGAAATCTGTCCAAATTGTGAACTAACCCCATAATATACAAAAGAGGGGGCTTATATACAAGCCCGCCTCTTTTTATTTTACCACCACATCCAGTAAAGCGCCGCAATAATACACAACCCGGCGACAAAAAATCCTCCAGCCATGAATATGATCGGAATCATATGTCCCTTATCCTTCAAGTGCATCCAATAGCCAAGCTGAACGAGTACTTGAAGAACAGCCATCGCGATCAGCAGCATGACCGTAAAAGCTGTGTTCACGCCCCCTGCTGCGACCGTCGCAAATGCGATTGCGGTCAATACGATCGAGAATATGAAGGCCACGACATGCTTCTGAGGTCCTTCATGCCGGTGTCGATGCTTCACCATTGAACCTTCGTTGTTATGCTGATTGACCATCGTTTAGCCTACCACCTTTCCAAGCAGGTAAACTACCGTAAAGACGAATACCCAAACGACGTCAACGAAGTGCCAGTACATCGCCGAGACATAAATCTTCGGTGCAGTAACTACCGTCAGTCCTTTTCTCGCAACTTGCCCGATCAGAAGCGAAATCCAGCAGATACCGAAAGTAACGTGCGCTCCGTGGAATCCGACGAGTGTGTAGAACGAGGAACTGAAAGCACTTGTCGTCATGCCATATCCATAATGGGTAACATACTCATAGAACTCATAGATTTCCAAGCCCAGGAAGCCTAGACCCAGCAATACCGTAACCGTCAGCCAAGTTAAGAGCGACTTCACGTTGCCCCGGTGCATGGCCTGAATCGAGAATACGCTCGTCAAGCTGCTCACCAGAAGGATCAGCGTCGCAACAGCGGTAATCGGCAGGCTGAACAGCTCGGAGGCTGATGGACCATCAGCCACTTGATTCCGCAGCGTCAAAAATGTTGCGAATAACGTACCGAACAGAACCGCTTCCCCTGCAAGGAACAGCCAGAAGCCTAAAATTTTATTGCGGCCTTCTAACGTTGCCTTCTCCGGTTCATGGGGGAGCTTGTTTGTAGCTTGCTCTGCATGAAGAGTGGTCATGCTTCTGCCCCCTTCCCATCGATTTCTTCTGGTTCAATATGCCATCCCGCATCGTCGTACAGGGAATGAACGATCATCGAGCCGAAGGTGATACCTAAACCGATAATAACTACGATGTAGTTGTTGAACAAGAAATTCAGGAAGCTATTGCCGAAATCATCCGTCGTAAACATGAAGCCAAGGCCGGCAATGAACAGACCTACGGACATGACAAACGGAATAATCGTCGGCGATGGCATATGAATCGAACCTACCGGTTCAGCAGGAGTCATCTCCTTATGTCCAGCCATCTTCTCTTTCCAATATGCATCAATACCGCGGACAAGCGGAAGCTGCTTGAAGTTGTACTCCGGCGGCGGCGACGGAATGGCCCATTCCAGGGTACGGCCGTCTCCCCAAGGATCATTTTCAACTCCGACAGGCTTTCTTGCCGTAATCACGACATTGACCAGGAATAGGATAACCCCTACACCCATCAGGAACGCACCAACTGTACTCAGCATGTTCATCAGATCAAAGCCCTGGTTAGGCAAGTATGTGAATACGCGGCGCTGCATTCCGACCAAGCCTAGGAAATGCTGCAGGAAGAAGGTCAAGTGGAACCCGATAATAAACGTCCAGAATTCGATTTTTCCAAGCGTTTCGTTCAATACCCGACCAAACATTTTCGGCCACCAGTAATGCAGGCCAGAGAACAATCCTAGAACAAGTCCCCCTACGATAACGTAGTGGAAATGCGCTACGACAAAATAAGTATCGTGGAACTGATAATCCGCTGGCGCAGAACCAAGCATAACCCCGGTTACTCCACCCATGACGAAGGTTGGAACAAATCCGATGGCGAACAAGCTCGCCGTGTTGAACGTAATTTGTCCGCCCCACATCGTAAACAGCCAGTTAAAGATCTTGATTCCTGTAGGAACCGCGATCAGCATCGTCGCAATAGCGAACAATGCGTTAGCTACCGGTCCCATACCTGTCGTAAACATATGGTGCGCCCATACCATGAAGCCCAGGAAGGCAATCAGGATGGTCGCGAATACCATCGAGCTGTATCCGAACAGGCGCTTGCGCGAAAATGTACTCACGACTTCAGAAATAATCCCGAACGCAGGCAGAATGAGGATATAAACCTCAGGGTGCCCGAAGATCCAGAATATATGCTGCCAGAGAACAGGGTTACCCCCGCCTGCAACGTTAAAGAAGTTAGCTCCCAAAATCCGGTCGAAGCTGAGAAGTACTAAACCGACTGCAATCGCCGGGAAAGCAAACAAAATCATTGCCGATGTAACGAATGTCGTCCAGGTAAACATCGGCATGCGCATGAAGGACATGCCTGGCGCACGCATGGTAATGATCGTTGCGAGGAAGTTAATCCCCCCGATCAGCGTACCGAGACCGGCAATTTGCAGACCAATGGTATAGAAGTCGACGCCGTGCGTTGTACTGTATGTCGTTGAGGATAGAGGGGCATAAGCCGTCCATCCTCCGTCCGGAGCGCCTCCCATAAACCAGCTGAGGTTAAGCAGCAATCCCCCGAACAGGAATGTCCAAAAGCCGAGCGAGTTCAAGAATGGGAACGCGACGTCGCGAGCCCCGATTTGCAGCGGGATTACCGCATTCATGATCGCAAAAATAATCGGCATTACCCCAAGGAAAATCATTGTTGTTCCGTGCATCGTGATCAATTCGTTGAACTGCTGAGCAGTTACAAACGTATTCATTGGCTTCCATAACTGGACGCGGATCAATAGCGCTTCGATCCCGCCTATTCCAAAGAAGAAGCCCCCTGCAATCAAATACAGAATGGCTATTTTCTTATGGTCAACCGTTGTCAACCAATCCATCAAACCCTTGTGCCGCTTGACACTGTGAGCGTGAGCCAAGGTTTGTACCCCCTTTAAAGTCCTGTGCATCAATGCCGTCTGATAATCTGAAAATTAGTAATTCAGCTTAACGTTAGCCAAATACTCCGCAATTCCTTCAATTTCTTCGTCCGTCAGCCCAAGGTCTTCCTTCGGAGAAGGCATATGGTTGCCCGGCTTGACTTCTTGCGGGTTGGTCAACCATTCGATCAAATTGTCTTTGACCGGCTTGCCCGGGAACGGTTTGTTCGAACCTTCTTCGTTGATCAGGATGCCCGCGACCGTCTCGCGGTTTCCGATACCCGTCAAGTTCGGCCCCATCGGCCCGCCTTGATCCCCTACCGCATGGCAGCTCAGACATTGCGTCTTGAACACTTCTGCAAGCGCAGGATCCTGGATCGGCTCGACCGGCTGCTTAATTGCGGCTACCCAATTATCAAACGATTCCTGGCTTACCGCCTTCACCTTAAATTCCATCAAGGCATGGGACGGTCCGCACAGCTCCGCACACTTCCCGAGGTAAACGCCTTCTTTCTCAGCCTCTAGCCAAGCTGTGTTAATCGTTCCCTCGGTATTCGTATCCGTCTTTCCTCCAAGTGAAGGTACCCAGAAGGAGTGAATGACGTCTGCCGTTTTCAATTGAAATGCGATTTTCTTATTCGTAGGAATAATCAAATCCTGAGCCGTCGTAATGTCGTAATCCGGATAATTGAACTCCCACCAGAACAGATGCGAGGTTACCTTTACCCGAATGGCATCCTTATCCTCCCAATAGTTCTCCCCATAAGCGAACACTTTCTGAACCGTCGCTACAGCAAGGACGAGAACCAGAATCAGCGGAATCCCTGTCCAGATGATCTCCAGCAGGTGATTTCCTTCCACTTGCTTCGGCATCTCCTTATCCCCTGGCTTGCGACGGAACTTAATCAGTACATAGGCCGCAATACCGAATACAATTACGAGCACGGAGAGCATGATCGTAATCGCCAGCTTCATCAAATCGAATTGTCCTTGTGCTACCGGGCCTTGTGGTCTGAGTGCAGACAAGTCTTCGCGACCGCAAGCGGACAGTAAGAACGTCAGCCCAACAAACAAAGGAACAAGCCTTTTCCCAGCCTTCCACCGTTTCATCATTGATCTACCCCACTTTTACGTATTCTTCCGATGATTACAGGCTTTTTCCCTTGCCCGGGGAAAAACTTTCCTGCCCTAGCACGGAAACTGCAATCCTGTCAATTAAAACAATCACTTATTAAATATAAGAGTGAACCCCTCTTTTGTCAATGAGATCAAGGGAGTTCACAAATTGTTCAAATGTCTGAAAAAGCCCGCCATAACAAGGTTTGCGAGCGTTTCCACCCTTCTGTTTCCCCCTGCGCCTCGTTTCTTGCCGCTAGACTGTGAGAGGCGCTTTCCCATTTTGCCCTCGGCCAAATCATTTTGAATCATTTTCGACATTTCAGCGAATTTCTTGTCACAATTGATCAGAAAAACTCCAAGCCTCTGGCTAGCGAACAATTACCGCTGGCAGCAAGTGGAAAACTGCGCTGCCGAACCTCCGTGCTCCCGTGATTGTGGCTAGACGGGGGATTTGACCGAGATCGGGATGTGAAGCGGAATGCGGGATCTAGATCGGGATTCGGGATCGGGGCTCGAGAGCGCGATCGGGATGGGATCAGGATGGGACACGCGGCACGGGCTCAGGTCGTGAATCGAGAACAAGACACGAACGAAAGTGCGATCGGAACGAGAACGTAAGGCCTTGAACGAGGCACGGGACACGAACGATAGTCGACCGGAACGAGATGAGGCGTGCGGTCGGGTCACCGGACATGCAGCGCTAAGCCGGAGTGTGAGATCGGACACGAGGTACCCGGCCGGTCGTGAGATCGGAATACGAAACACGAGGTGCTATGTCTGAAATACGGGACGTGGCATTCTAACGAATCTCACGAGCACTATTTACCTAAAAAGAGCCACCGTTAAAATGTAACGAAGCTATGTAACGTTATTTCATGCTTAACCACCTCAATAAGAAAATAAACCGCAAATAAGGTGACTGAGATTCGTTAGATTTAAATTAATAGCTAATATGTACAAATAAAGCTAATGAGATTCGTTAGATTCGGGCTATCCGTCGCAGGTCTCTTTCGAAGTACATGATGGGTCCGAATGGGCTCATCACCCGACCTTATCACTGCAGCACTTAGCAAATGATCGAATAAGGATCAGCGACGAAAAGTAACAGCCACAAATCAAAAAAAAACGACATCTCTGCCGTTTGGGTTAGATTGTTGTGATATCCAGGAGATATTCTAATCTGCAATCCCATTCTATTTGCTACTGATGGCGACTCGACGAGAGGACAATTTTAGTTGTATCTATGCCTGTACTTGTCTCCACACTTGAAACTGTACTTGAGACTTCCCCGTACTTGTATCCATCTCCGCCAACATCTCCATCACAATCCCCTTCGCTCCCTGCGTGCGGTCCGCCCCCTGGATTCCGCCTTCCCTCCCATTTTGCCTGAGGCCTGTTGGCCTTCGGGAAGCCAACATATAAGGCAAACATTCTCGACGTAAATTCAAGGAAGACAGACCGCAAACCACTGTTTGACGCTAGTTTATCTTCGCGTAAAGGGTAATGAGGAACCGAATTGGATACGGAGACCTAGTTATACTTGAGAAAAAAGCCCCGCCATCGCACGTCCTCTTCACAAGGAAGTAAGGACGACGGGCTCTCCTTTTGTTATCGCTATTGTATGTTCATAATGCCCGCCCAAGCTTCCGTCGGCCGTACGGATCGTCCACCCGTCATCGTCCCACAGGACGGCACCCGTGTCGCCGGAGGTCAGGATCGGTTCTACCGTGATGACCATCCCCTCCCGCAGGAGCGGTCCGGTATGGGCGCGCCCAAAGTTTGGCACATCCGGCGGCTCGTGCATGGACCGGCCGATGCCATGCCCGATCAGCGGCTTTACGATGCCGATGCCTGCTTCTCTCGCTACCCCTTGGACCGCCGCGCTGATGTCTCCCACACGATTGCCCGCCACGGCCTGCGCGATGCCTTTCTCCAGGGCTTTATGCGTGATGGTCAGCAGCCGGTCGGCTTCTTCGCTAACCTCTCCGATGCGGTAAGACCAGGCGGAATCGGCGAGCCAGCCATTCTTATTCACGACGATGTCAATGGTGACGATATCGCCGTTCTGGAGCTGGCGATGGTTCGGGAAGCCATGGCAGACGACATTGTTCACCGAAGCACAGGTTGCAAACGGATACCCCCGGTACCCCTTTTGCTCCGGCGTTGCTTTTCTGCCAGCCAAGTACTGCTCCACCCATTCGTCGATTTCCAGTGTCGTCATTCCCGGGCGGATCCGGCTGGCAAGCTCGCCGTGGCACTCGGCAAGGATTTTGCCGGCTTCCCGGATTTTTAATATTTCTTCCTTCGTCTTCAGGTTGATTTTCAATATTTCCGTCCCCTCTCGAGAGCTTTAACACCCCGTTAATAAGCGTTGTTATAATATATGTAGGAACAAGCAGAAAAAAACCGCCCTGCGGCATGACGCTGCAAGACGGATATCCATTGTTCCTCATTAAATGAACGAATGCAAGTGCTTGACACACGGCAGGAAGGGTCAAGATACGGACGAGTTGACTGAATTTAGCTTGCCCATTTCATGTTCAACCAGGTCCGTTAATTCCTCTTCATAGCCGCCCATGATACGATATTTCCGGACGTATTCCTTTACGAATTTTTTCGGGTCTTTCGGCTTATATATCCGGGTCATCTCCCGCAGACTTTCCTTTACTTCATTGTGACCTTTCGTTGCCATACATATTCCCTCCCAGAACGCTTGTAATTAATGCTCCGATTTCGAGAACGCCGAAAAGTGATGTTGATTCATGAAGTCTTAGGCTGCATTACGCCTTCTCGGCAGGCACCTGACACTATTACATACCCATAGAAATTCCTGTTTAATCAAGCTGGCAACCACACATGTCCGAGTAGTCCGGACAAACCGCAGACTTGATGGAATAACCTCCTATCTCTTATATTGTAACATATTCAGCTCGGGCCTTACAGCTTTCTTCCATACGCACACTTTTTTTGAAAAATATCAGAACCCTGCTACTTATACAATCGGCAAAATTATTGCTCATCCTTAATTCTGGTTACATTAAATATATAAGACTGAGTAAAGGAGAAAATGACATGCAGTCCATCCGCAGCATTACCGCTCCTTCTGCCAAGGCTCACACCGCAGGCTTACATTGCACTCCCCCTGCTCCAAGCAAGGAGGCTGCCAGCCTGTTTCGTGCCGCGGACGAAGAAATCATCCAACGGTTCCCTAAAATGAACAGCTTCATCGTAGCCCGGCAGGATGCCGTCCTCACCGAGCGTTATTATAACGGATTTGAGACGAACGACCTTCATGATTTAAGGTCGGCCACCAAATCGATCCTTTCGCTTCTGCTGGGCGTTGCCAGTTACCGGGGAGACCTTCCGCAGCTGGATGAACCCATCGCCGCACATTTGCGGAAATACGCTGACCGGAAGCTGGACCCGCTTTGGGAACAATTAACCTTGCGTCATTTGCTCACAATGACCTCTGGATTTCATTGGAAAACCGGTGTTAAAATGGGAGAAGCGCTCATCCACCGCTTGCACCAGAGCCGAAATTGGACAAAATACATTATGCAGCTCCCCATCGAGCAGCATAAAATCGGGACCTTTCAATACTGTAGTGTAGATAGCCATCTTCTCTCCGTATTGCTGACGGAATGGACAGGGCTAAGCGCGGCGGAGTACGCCGGGAAATACTTGTTCGGTCCGCTCGGCATTGAAGATGTTTCGTGGAGCGCCAGTCCCGAAGGCCATTCGATGGGTCATATCGGACTTCATTTAACGGCACGGGACATGGCGAAGATCGGCCTGCTCTGCCTGCAGGGCGGCGTATGGGAAAACGAGCGGCTTCTCTCCGCAGAGTGGCTGACCCGCTCAATGACTCCTTTAGCCCCGGAGAGTCCCGGCTATGGCCGTTACGGCTATCATTGGTGGACGACCAAAGCAAACGGGATTCCATTCGCCTATGCCCATGGGCATGGAGGACAGCAAATCAATGTGATTCCTTCGCTCGATGCCGTTGTCGTATTTACGGCGGCCAGCGATCTGAACCGCTGGAAGAACCCCAGGCCGCTGCTGGAAAAGTTCATTATGCCTGCATTGAAGCACAGCTAACCGCAATAACTAGAATTCTTTATTTTCTGAATAACCAATTCTTAAGTTCATCGGGAGGGATTTAGCTATGCTCTCAGGCTCGCCCAAAGTATTGATTATGTATGCCAGCTATGGCGAGGGTCATTATCAGGCTTCCAAAGCCCTTGAAGCAAGCTTTCATCGGTCGGGGATTACGGATGTCGAACTGCTGGACTTGATGGCAGAGGCGCATCCTCTGCTGAACGAAATGACCAAGTTCGTATATATACAGAGCTTCAAAACGATGCCAATGCTCTATGGCTGGGTCTACAATGCCACAAAGGACCTGCAGCCGGATACATCTTTGTTGAGCGTACTCAATTCCCTCGGTATGAGGAAGCTTGAGCAGGCCATCTCCAGCATCGAGCCAGACCTTATCATTCATACTTTTCCCCAGTTGGCCATGCCGAAATTGCTGAAAAAAACGGGACTGAAGCTCCCCCTAATCAACATCGTTACCGATTTTGACCTGCACGGACGCTGGGTTCACCCTGGCGTGGATCGTTATTACGTAGCTACGGAGGAATTGCTGCAGGATCTCGTAAGACGCGGCATTCCGGCGGAACGGGTGCTGGTCAGCGGGATTCCGCTAAAGCCTGATTTCGGTCGAAGTCCCAGCATGGCAACAGAGCAGTTCTGCCGGCTCGATCCCTCTAGGCGAACGATTCTGATCATGGCCGGGGCGTTCGGCGTCATGCAGGGCATCCGCGATATTTGCGAGACGCTGCTCGCTAAAGACAACTATCAGGTCATCGCCGTCTGCGGAAGGAACAAAGAGCTCCACCGCAAGCTGGATCAGGAGCTGGGACAGCACCCGCACTTCCACCTGTTCGGCTATATTAGCGAAATAGCCCAGCTCATGCAGCTGAGCCATTGTATTGTGACGAAGCCGGGCGGAATTACGCTCTCAGAAGCGCTTGTCAGCCGTCTTCCCATTTTCGTGTACCGCCCTGTACCAGGCCAGGAGCTGAATAACGCCCTGTATTTGGAGAGCAAAGGAATCGCCCATATTGCGAACGATCCGGGCACCCTGATCCGCCAAATCGATGGGCTTCTCTTAAACGAGGAGCGGTTAGCCCATGTTTACGGGGAGATCGATCTTGTGCGCAGACCCGAGGCGGCCAAAACGATCGTCAGCGACATTATCGAGCAGTGGTTCACACCTGCCTCCTCGCTGGCCGGCAGCACGTCGATCTCCCTGCTGTAAGCAAAACAACCATATCGTTAATATCATCAATTGTTTCGCATGAAAATAAACTTCTGGCCGATAAGGCCAACGATGAACAACCCCAGGCTTACCCATGGCGCTGCTTCAATAACAGGCAGCTTATCGTGCAAATAGACTGCCGCTAATATGACTGCCGCCAGATAGACGCCATAAATCGCGGCAATCTTCAGGCTGAAGCCTCGCCCTTTGCCGACCGGTTTGACGCTATCGCGCTTCAGCACCCTCAACACCAATTCAATTACAGCAATCGAGGCAAAGACTAGCATTAACACAGAAAACAGGCTGATCCGGTTGAAGGCACCCGTCTTGTTCCCAAATCCCATGGCGATGAAGCCGAACAAGGCCTGCACCGCAAACATCCAGGTTAAGGCGATCCACGGGATCATCGCATACTCCGATACCGCCTCCCGCAGGCTTCTCTTAGGCAAGTGTTCCAGCAGCTCTCGGAAGTACTGCTCCGGATCCTCTCCAAATACCTCCGCAGCAGTCTTCCCATGCCGCTGGGCCTCGAGCATGTGCTGAGCCGTCTCTAGAAGCAGCTCTTCTGCCTTAGCCTGATCGACTCGGCTTGAGCGTAAATAAACAACCATATTATCAAAATAGGCCTCATTCTCTTGTGTCATTTGCGCTCTCAGCCGGTTATTCTCCTCTGCCATCTGATTAATCTTCATGTCCGCCAGCTCCTTTCGTCAGTACGTGATCCACGCTTTGCCGCAGCCCATTCCAGGACTTCCGAAACTGCCGCAGCGACTGCACGCCTTCATCCGTTAATCGGTAATATTTCCGGGGCGGTCCGCCGGACACCCCGTCCTGCCGCAGCTCACCGCAGATCAGCCCTTCCTTCTGCATCCGCAGCAGCAGCGGGTAGATGCTCCCTTCACTTACAAACGACAAGCCCGATTGCTCCAGCAATGTCGTAAGCTCATACCCATAAACCTCTTTACTCTCCATCAAGGCCAATATGCAGCCCTCTAGAATGCCCTTTAGCATTTGGCTGTAGGTCGTCATGTATCATTTCTCCATTCCGGTTAGCTCAACCATTCCAGTCAGCTTGACTTTATAATTCGGCAGTTCGGCAGCTCGGCAATTTTTTAGAAATCCAACTAACTTGTTAAGCAAGATAGTTGAGAATAACGTACTATGCTGCAAGGTAAGTCATTGAGTTCAAGTTCATAACATGTCTCGAACTATCTTGCATTGTAATATAGTATATGCCAATCCTATTTTTAATGTCAATCCGTTCTGTGAACAGCAGGCTCGTCATACAATGTCTATTGAGACAGGGAACAAGTCCCATTCCCTTTATTTGACTGACAGAAAGAAGGTAGATGCTCATGTCCCCTTTCAAATCCTCAACGGGTCTGTATGAAAATGTAGCAGCCTTTTTCTGCTATCTGTTCGCTTTTGTCGGCGGCGTCGTATTCCTGGCGGTAGAGAAAAGAAGCCGCTTCGTTCTTTTTCACGCGCTTCAATCCGTGATGCTGTTCGCCGGGCTCATGATCGCCCATGCCGCTGCCGGTTTCCTGCCGTTGATCGGCATCGTAGTGGGGCTGCTGCTAAGCGCGCTTGGAATCGCGCTCTGGCTCCTGCTGATGCTGACGTCTCTGCAAGGCAAGTGGCTTAAGCTGCCGTGGATCGGCGAGCTTGCCGAGAAGCAGTTGAACCGGATGTAGGAGCAGCGCCGAACTGTTTTAAGATCATGACCGAGATCAAAAAATGACCAAGCCTTCACAGGCTTGGTCATTCTCTTACATTTGCCGGAACAAACATGCCCCGTGCTAATAGGCGTTATAATGCCGACCCGGAAGCAGCTTCATCAGCCGCCGTCGGCTGCTGTCCTGGTGCAGATGCCGATTTGGCTTGATGCCCCCGGAAGCCGTTAAACAACAGATTCAGCACGATGGCGGTGAAGCTGCCGGCGACAATACCGTTGTCGACAAGAATGCGAAGCCAATCCGGCACGCGCTGGAAAATTTCCGGCACGACGGTAACACCGAGGCCCATGCCTACAGAACAGGCGATGATGAGCAAATTCTCATGACGGTTAAGATCCACCTGATCCCCCAGCATGCGTACGCCCGAGGACAGCACCAGTCCAAACAACGCGATCATCGCTCCGCCAAGAACGGAAGACGGAACAAGCTGGGTCAATGCGGCGATTTTCGGCACGAAGCCGATCAAGACGAGCAAACCGCCGGCAACCACGATCACATCGCGTGTTTTGACCCGGCTCATTTGAATGAGACCAACGTTCTGGGAATATGTCGTGTATGGGAAGGAGTTGAACAATCCGCCCAGAACGATCGCCAATCCCTCGGCCCGGTAACCGCGGGCCAAATCCTTCGATGTAATATCTTTATCCACGATTTTGCCAAGCGCCATAAATACGCCGGTCGATTCGGCAACGCTAACGATCGCAACCAGAACCATCGTCAGAATGGCTGACGCGTGAAATGTCGGCGCCCCGAAATAGAACATTTGGGGCATATGGAACCAGCTCGCTTCTTGAAGCGGCTTGAGATTCACACCGCCCGCAAGCGCGGAAACAATCGTGCCGGCAATGAGGCCGAGCAGGACGGAAATGGAACGCAGAAACCCTTTGGCAAAGCGGTTCATCAGAATAATGAATAGCAGCACGCCAAAGCCCAGCGACAGGTTCAGGGGGCTTCCAAATTCGGGATTCGTCCCCGGATTGCCGCCTCCCAGGTCCGTCAATGCTACCGGAATCAAGGTCACCCCGATAATCGTCACCACGGAGCCTGTAACCACTGGAGGGAACAAGGCGATCAATTTACCGAACAATCCGGAAAACAGGAACACGAACAGCCCGGAAGCGATAATCGCCCCATAGATGGCCGATACGCCCATCCCGTCGGTCAAACCGATGGCGATCATCGGCGACACGGCCTGAAACGCACAGCCTAGCATAACCGGCAGCCCGATCCCGAAGATGCGGTTGCCCCACACCTGGAGAAGCGTAGCTACGCCGCAGGCCAGAAGATCGATAGCGATCAAATACGTAAGCTGTTCATGGCTGAGCTGCAGCGCATTGCCGACAATCAGCGGCACGATAACCGCACCCGCATACATCGCCAGCACATGCTGAATGCCTAGCGATAGGGTTTTGAATGGATGTCTATTTCTTTGAAAAATGGCTTCCCGCTCCATAAAAATATCTTTTCCTCCCCATATCGTATCTGGTCTATTTATTTAATCCACAAAAGAAACGGCACCGTTCTCCAATGACGCGATGCGCACCAGGGACTCAACCCGGTATCCAGCCTTATTGAGCAGTCCTGCCCCAGGCTGGAACGATTTCTCAATGACGATGCCAATACCGACTACGCTGGCGCCAACCTGCTCCACAATCCGGGCAAGGCCAAAGGCGGCCTCCCCATTAGCCAGGAAATCATCAATAATGAGCACGCGGTCCTCCGAGCTCAGAAACTTCTTCGACACGGTAATCTCGTTGCTCTCTTTTTTCGTAAAAGAGTAGACCTTCTCGACCAGAATATTGTCCCGCAGCGTAAGGGATTTATGTTTGCGGGCAAAGATCATCGGCACCCCCAGCTCCAGAGATGTCATAATCGCTGGCGCAATGCCCGAGGATTCAATCGTCAGCACCTTCGTAATCCGTTCATCACCAAATCTCCGTGTAAACTCGGCGCCAACCTCCTTCATCAGCACCGGATCCATCTGATGATTCAGAAAAGAATCCACCTTCAGCACCTGATCGCTCAGGACGATCCCTTCCGCCATCACCTTATCTTTGAGCAGCTTCATCTCTCTTCCTCCTTAAGTTATCTTGGCTTCCTATCCTCTTCATCATGTCGTTACCGTTAACCGGAATAAAAAAAAGCCCAGTTCCCAAAGGCTGGGAAATGGACCTCCTGGCAGAATTCGCCCTAATGCAGGGATGACATACCAGACTGCGGTCAAAGTATGGGTCAGGAACACCTCAAATAACCGCCCTTGGCACGGCAATACGAATTCTCCCCGTAGTCCGATCATTTCCGGTGATCGGGTAGAAACATGCAGGCCGATTCCTGCACATATACGAGAAGCTAATGAAGAATCTTGTCGAAAACTATCTCTACAATGATTAGTAGTATAACTCATACAATCGATAGAAATAAAGAGGTATTTCGTGGATTGGTCAAATATTTTACAGATAAGCCGCTTTCGAGACGCTTGGCGCCGCTTAGATGGGGCGCGTATCCTTTGGAAGCAGATTCGATATGATCGATTTCAGCTCTCCGTCCGTCTGATAGTTCTCTTCTCCGGTATCCAGCCGGCGGATCCTGATTTTCTGGTATTCCGCACTCGGCTCGGTCGGCAAAAATACCAAGTTCTCTTGGTCGGCAAGCCGAAGCCTGTACCCCATATCCCCGAACATCGATATAAAATCCTGCTCCGTTGGCGTTTTGCCCTTATCGAGGAAAATAAGTCCGCGAAGCTCTTTGGTCTTTTGCTTGTATTCCACTTCAAAATGAACGATACATTCCATGGTGTCCACACTCCTAAAAGTATCATAGTAAACGAAAGGCGCAGTTACAGCTTTCCCTGCAGCTGCCGTCCCCATCCGGACTGGCGCTTACTATTTACTACGGTTCAAATGTCCCTGCAGCAGGCATCATTTATAACAACTCGGTGAACTTTTGGCCAGACGGCCAGTCCCGGATTGCTTAAATTTGCTCTGAGCCGCAGTGCGGACACCATTTCGTTCCCTTTACCAGCGTCGCCGAACATATTTGGCAGCTCGCCTCGCCTCGCAGAGATTCCTTCGCCGCCGAGACATGCTCCGTCAGCTTCACATTCTCTTTCCATGTTCTGATCCGGCGATCCAGCTCCTCCTGGCGCTCGCGCTCCCGCTCCAGCTCCCGCAGCCGCCGTTCTTCCTCCTCGGGATCAATCGGCTCGGCCTCTTCATACCGGGCAGGTTCTTCTTGACCGAGATGACGACTGAACAGCGCACCCTCTTCCAGCAGGGCGAGCGGATCGCTGAGCCGCTCGCTTTTGGCCTCAGACTCCTCCTCGTCCGCTTCCATACGAACCTGCGCCGGCTTATTCGCCTTCCCCAGTTTATGTCCGCAGTATTGGCAGAATAGCGCCTCTTCCGTAACCACTTTGCCGCAGGAAGAGCACAGGCGCTCGTTTCTGAGCTCGGCGATTTTGCCCCGGATCTCATCCCGTTCTTCGGCGAGCAGATCGCAGGTTTTCGCTAGATCCATCATTTCCTTCTCCGCTAACGACATGTCTTTATTACGGTATCCTTCGTAGAAGACTTCGCCCATTCTTTGAAAATATAAGCCCATTTCACGCTCAATATTATTGATCTGCGTGTTAAAGCGTCCGATTTCGACCGCGTTCTGCGCCTTATCGGTTACCTTGCCCGCACCATCTTTAATCCGCTGTAAAAATTTCATGACATACTCCTCCTGTGTTCCCCGACTCCTTGATGTAGTTGTGCTATATTGTCCCGTTCGCCGGGAATGCTTGGATGTTTCTTCTCAGTAATTAAACAGCTTGCTGACTGCGCAATCTGTGAAATCGTAATTATCATAACAGATTTGGCGGCCCAGTGAAAATCCCAACCCTCCTTTTGATTCAGCTGCAGAACCGTTGTGTATAAAGACATTAATTGAATGAAAAATGAGGTTGGAGGGGAATTTCGGATGAAAACAGGAAGAAAGCCCTATGATGTGTCCGTCGCTCACCGCAGCATCCAGGAAGCGCCTAACCAGGACTCCACGGAATTCAGAGTGCTGCTGGACGAAGAAGATTTCGCCAAGCTAAGCGACAAAATTGCGGAGCTGTCTGAAGAGGATATTTATACGTTCAGGCGCGCACCGGCCCCTTATAAATCCGCGGATCATGACGATGCTACAGAACAATTTAACGCTCGGATGATAGAGGTCTATACGCTGCTATACCAGTACGGCGATGAACAAACCCGTCGGTCCATCATCGGTTTGGGCGTCCTTGGCAAGCTGCACAACTCTGATTATGACGATCCCGGCTATCACGGAAAAAGTCCCCTAAACAAATGATTCGCTTTGATTTTGCCAGGGCGTTCAAGGTACAATAAGGGAGCAGTACGAAACGTACGAAACCATTTTTTAGCTTAGGAGTAGATTATCCTGGACAGAGTAGATGCAAACGATAAAGGCGCCCTGTTAAATCAGCTGGATTTACGGGAGTTGTATCAATGGGAAATCGGAGACGACCAGCTGCGCAAGCTGGAGGAGTGGAAGAAGCTTCCTACGCTGTATCAGCTCGCACTGGATGAATTGAAGAACAAGATCAAGCTGATTCAGACCGAGTGGAAAATTTTGAACGGGTACAGCCCGATCGAACATATCAAGACGCGGATCAAGGAACCGAAGAGCATACTCGACAAGCTGGAACGCAAGGGTCTCGAAATGACCGTTGATAATATGGTGAACAAAATTCACGATATCGCCGGCATGCGTATCGTCTTTTCGTTCGTGAAGGACATTTACAAGCTGCTGGATCATCTGCGCCATCGCGACGATCTTACGATCATTGAGATCAAGGACTATATCGCTAAGCCGAAGCCGAACGGATACCAGAGCCTCCATGTGATCGTTGCTGTACCGCTAACGCTGTTCGAGGGACAGCGCTGGATGAAGGTGGAGATTCAAATGCGCACGCTGGCTATGGATTTCTGGGCCAGCATGGAGCATATTCTGTTCTACAAATACGACAAGCAGGTGCCGCCGCACGTCGTTCAAGAGCTGACGGAAGCGGCCAAAGCCGCCGATGCGCTCGACAAGAAGATGCACGGCCTGCGCAGGGAGATCATGGGCGCCGCCGAAGCGTCTCTTCCCGAGCCCGGGGTAAGCCGGGATATATAACAGGACAGCCGTCAAGGAGTGGAACCTTGACGGCTGTCCTGTTTTGCTGGCGCGTAAGGGGGCTTGCGGCCAGCCTTGGCTATGGCTAGCGAGGCTTATGCCGCAGCTGGCGCGCCAGCTCCTCGGCCCGCTGCATGACGCCCTCGCGCACAAGGCCGAGGCCTTTAGCTGCGCCCCGCACGCCAGGGAGCAGCTTGGCCAGGGCCTCGGCATCCGCGTCCGGGGGCGGGGCTTCCGCGGCGTCCAGCTGGATCTGGACGTCGTGGAACTGCGGGCCGGGGGCATGCAGGCCGCCCTGCTCCGCCATGTCCGCGAGCCACTCGGCGATGCTCGGCCCGCCCGCACGGGCGCGGGCCTCCTCCTGCTGAGGCCCCAGCGCCGCGCGCAGGGCCTCGGCGGCATCGGGCAGGGGCTCCGCCTCCGCCCACGCCGCCAGCACCGCCGCGAGCAGCGTCTCGCGCGTCCAGCCGAGCAGCGTTAGCCGCTGCTCGGGCGTGGCCGCGCGCCATGCTGCCGCGCCCGCGCGTGCGGCCTGCGCAGCATGGCCGCACGGCTCTTCCGCGCAGCAGCTGCAGCTGCTGCGCGGGGGCCCTCCGCCGGCTGCCACGGCGGAGTCTTGGGCAGGAGGCCGGCGATCGCCGTTGCGCCGGCCTCCTGCAGCGCAGCCAGCTTGAGCGGCTGCTGCGCGAGAGCCTGGAGCAGACGCCGGCCTGGGCCGGGCGCGTCTGCTTCCAGCAGCAGCACAGAACAAGCGGGCTGTTCTGTGCCTTCCCCGGCGGCTGGAATCGTGATTCTCCAGCCGCCCGGCTCCGGCTCGATCTGCACATCGGCCGCCACAACCTTGTTGTCCATAGGCTGTTCCATCGTCCTGCACGCCCCTCCTCGCAGATTTAATGCTGCAGCTCAATCAGATGCTGCAGCTCCCCGTTCGACATCTCCGTCAGCCACTGCTCGCCGGAGCCGACGACCTGCTCTGACAGCGATTTTTTGCGCTCGATCAGCTCGTCAATCCGCTCCTCCAGCGTCCCTTGGCAAATCAGCTTATGAACCTCGACATTCCGCTTCTGTCCGATGCGGAACACCCGGTCGGTCGCCTGATTCTCCACAGCCGGGTTCCACCAGCGGTCATAATGAATCACATGATTGGCCCGCGTCAGATTCAGGCCAACCCCTCCAGCCTTGAGCGACAGTACGAAGAACGGGGAACCGCCTCCCTGCTGGAAATCCTCTACCATGCGGTCCCGCTCCGCCTTGCTGATTCCGCCGTGAAGAAAAGCGGGAGCCATGCCGTACTTCTGTTCAAGCGCCTCGCACAGCAGCTTGCCCATTTGCACATACTGCGTAAAAATAAGCGCGGCCTCGTTATTGTCGATAATCAAATCCAGCAGCTCGAGCAGGCGCTCCATTTTGCCGGATGCCTCTGCCTTTGGCCTTGTTTCCTTTGCGCCGGTCACCAGCAGCGGATGATCGCAAATTTGCTTCAGACGGGTAAGCGTAGACAGCACGATCCCTTTGCGGGCTATGCCGGTGCTGCCCGCGATCCGCCCAAGCAAGTCCTCCGTCGCTTCCCGGTACAGCTCGGCTTGCGCCGGCATAAGCGGGCAATAGGACTTCAATTCAATTTTATCCGGCAAATCCTTGCGGATGTCCGGATCACTCTTCAGCCGGCGCAGCAGAAACGGCGCAATCAGCTGGCGAAGCCTCGCCAGCTCTGCTGGCTGCTGCTCGCTGCTCCCGGCATATTTCGACTTGAAAGAGGAATGGCCGCCCAGATAGCCGGGATTCAGGAACTGAAAGATGGACCACAGCTCGCTGAGCCGATTCTCAACCGGCGTTCCCGTCATTGCAATCCGATGCGGGGCGTTCAGCTTCATTACGCTCTGTGCCTGCTTGGTACCGTAATTTTTAATGTACTGCGCCTCATCAAGCACAATCGACGCCCATTCAACCGACTGCAGCTCCTTCATATCCCGCCCGGCCAGCGGGTAAGTCGTCAGCACAACCTGCTGCCTGGCGCATTCCTCCCGGAATTCCTCTCCGTGCAGCCGGCCGCTGCCATGGTGAATGTGCAGCTTCAGCTCCGGCGCGAACCTCGACAGCTCCTTCTGCCAGTTGCCCAGCAGCGACGTCGGACAGATGATCAGCACCGTTCCAGCCTCGATTCCATCAAGCAGCGCCGCAATGACCTGTACCGTCTTGCCCAGTCCCATATCATCGGCGAGCAGAGCCCCGAAGCCGAGCTGCCGCATCATGACCAGCCAGCGATAGCCCCGCTCCTGATAGGGCCGCAAGGTCCCTCGCAGCAAGCGGGGGACCGGCCTGTCATCCATGCCGCGCACCGAATGCCCCTCCAGCAGCAGCGACAGCAGGCCTGCGGTCTCCACCTGCTCAATCGGCAGGCCGTCCCAATAGCTGCCTTCTTCCTGCACGGTCAGATGCATCAGCTCACGGAAGCTCATCTCTCCGGTCTTATAGCGCTTCATGAATTTCAGCACCTGGCGGATTTCCTTCACATCGATCTCAACCCATTCCCCGCGAAAAAAAACGAGAGGCGACTTGGACGCAGCCAGTTCGTTAAGCTCCTCTTCGGACAAGGGGCTTCCGCCGAATACCACCTCCGCCTCGTAAGCAACAAGCTGCTCGACTCCCAGCCGCGGCGTACTACCTGCCCCTTGCCCGGATTCCGAAGGCGTTCCCCACTGTTCCGTCCGCAGTCTGATCCCGGCAGTCCGGCGCCCCTCCTTCGTCCAGCGGGAGGGCATCTGCACCGTAATGCCATGCCTGCGAAGCTGGGCTACCTCCTTGCTTAGCAAGGAGAATACCTCTTCCGGCTGAAGCAGCGTGCCCTCCGGGCGCGGGCATTCCATCGCTTTCCTTACTCCCCGGGAGAGCCTGGCTGCCTTGCCAAGCCGGTGCAAAAGCTGCTCGCCGGCACCATGATATACCCTGCCGCGAATCTCGATATCCCGCTCCGGATAGCTCCATATCAGCCCATAGGGCAGCAGAACGCCAGGATCCTCCACGCCTTCAGCCCACAATGACAGGCGCCAGGCGGGCATTGCCGCCTCCTCTTCTTCCGGTTCGAGCCGCAAGCATAAACGGAATGTTCCCGGGCTCCGCCCTTCATCATCCTCGTGCTGAACTTTCGGCTCGCCTCCGCCAGTATCCCTGATGCCCTCAGCGAGCTCCGCCAGCTCCGAGACCGTACCCTGCATGTCCCCGTGCGGCACGGCGGCGAGCAGGCCGTTCCACCATAGCTCCGCCAGCGGAGAGGTGCCCCGGCGATAATCAGCCCGGCTCGCATTCAGCTTTCTTCCCAATCCGCCGACAGCTTTGCGAACCTCATGGTCAAGAACAGCGCTCATAAATGAGTAGAGCACGGCAATTTGCCTTGCCTCGACGTCCTCCTCCTGCATTCCCCCAAACTGGACGGCAGCCAGGCAGATCGGCGGCATGCTTCCAGCCAACAGCCTGAACCGTTCTTCATCCACAGGATCGCCAAGCTTTGGCCCCCATAGCGCTTTTGCCGAAGCTTGGCCTTTCGGCCGCCGGTTCCCGGTCAGAAGAACCTCTGCCATGCCGGGGGCTATCCGCCCTTTCATCATGAGTTCAAGCGCAAATTTTGCCGCCTTGCTCCAATAATCCAGCTCTTGCCCAGGCAAAAATCCCTGCGCCTCTATCTGGGCTTCGTTCCAGCCCAGCAGCAGCGGCCATGCGTCTTGAACAGGCAGAGCGAGCCCTTCCAGCGTTCGCCCTATCAGTCCCCTCCGTTCGCCGGATTTAAAGGCGCTTCTTCCAGCGGAAGCTGGATAACGCACTTCGGCGAGCCGAAGCGCGGCCTGCTGAAATGGCCGCTTCCCTTCTGCCGTCTCCAGTCTGCGCAGCGAGGCTGCCCAGGCATCAATCTTAGATTCGGATGTTTCACCCGAGAAACAGAACAATACCTCTCCCAGCCATATCGCATAAAGACGTTGATTCATGGTGATCTCCCGTCGTTTCTATTCCATTTTCCTCTGATCCATTTTGCCCATAACCCGGCCATTCTCAAACGCTTCACCAGGTGATCGGCATCCAATGAATATGATAACACACCGCCTGATATCATTCGCTCTAATTGGGTATATTCATATCATAAACACTACTTGGTTACATCCTTGGTTCATTTCTAAATCAAGCATCGCAGGAGGTATATATATGTTTCGTAACAATGCCTTCCGCTGGTGGAATGCGCTGTTCTATGCGGCCGTCCTCGGCGTCAATTATTTGGCCATGGCGATTCCGATGGGCGGGATGACCACCGGGCAATTGTCCGACAAGTATCATACCCCCATCACGCCGGCCGGATACGCGTTTATGATCTGGGCGCTAATCTATCTATTGCTCGCCGGATATATCGTATATCAGCTGCGAAGAAATACCGGAAGTCAGGATTCCGTGCTGGCCATTTCCTATTGGTTCATCCTGTCCTGTATTTTTAATATGGCCTGGGTATTCTTATGGCAGTATCAATATATCGCATTGTCCTTTGCCGCCATGATCGCCCTGCTTCTATCGCTTGCCGTCATCTATGCCAAGACTCGCTACGTCTATACGCCAACTTCCGGAGAGACTTGGCTGCTCCGGCTGCCATTCAGCATTTATTTTGGATGGATTTGCGTGGCCACGCTGGTTAATCTCGCTGTTATTCTCTTACATGAAGGTCTCGGGATAAGCCTGAATCCCAAAACAGCAGGGATTATCCTGCTATCCGCAGGTACCGCTGCTGCTATCGGAATAACCCTCCGCCCCCGCGATGGTGTGCTGCCGCTGGTATTCGTCTGGGCTTATGCGGCCATTGCCATTGAACAGAAAAGCATCCCTGGACTCAGCATGACCGCTGCCGTCCTCGCCTTCATTTTATTGCTGTATGCGCTATGGATTGGACTTATGCGTTCGCGAGAGCGGGATTGACCGGCATTTTTCAAAAAAGGCCACTTACATCCCTTGCGATAACCCAGGTAATGTACGTGACCTTTGGACAGGCGACGGTATCCGGCCTGCCTGTTTCAGTATTACTTCAGTGCAATAACTTCGATCTCGACCAAGCCGTCCTTCGGAAGACGGGCAACCTCAACCGCGCTGCGTGCCGGATAAGGCTCGGCAAAAAACGAGCCGTAGATTTCATTTACTTTTACGAAATCATTCATATCTTTTAAGAATACCGTCGTTTTCACGACCTTGTCCAGGCCGCTTCCCGCCGCCTCAAGAATCGCCTTCACATTGTTCAGCGCTTGAGCCGTCTGAGCTTCCACGCCCTCTGCGAATTGTCCGGTCTCCGGAACGAGGCCAAGCTGCCCGGAGGTATATATGACATCGCCGATGACTATTCCCTGCGAATACGGCCCGATCGCTCCAGGTGCTGCCGTTGTCGATAACACTTGCTTTTCCATCATCTATTCCAACCTTTCTCATTGATCTAGTATAAATATTAACCGGATATGCCGCGTCCGGCAAACATCGCTTTTTCCTCGGCAGCTGGAGGCAAACCGGATGCTTGCACATGCGGAGACATAGGCAGGTAGAGTATAAAGGCGCTTCCTTCGCCTTCTTGGCTCTCCACATCGATCCATCCGCCCAACAGACAAGCCAAATGCTTGCTGATCGGCAAACCAAGCCCTGTCCCCCCATACTTGCGGCTGATGGAGCCGTCCCCCTGATGGAACGGTTCAAAGATGACCTTCCGCTTGTCCGGCGGAATCCCGATCCCGGTGTCCTTCACAGCAAACGCGATATATTCGCCTCTGCTCCGTGCATTCGCTTGTACCTTGTATATCTCCATCCTGACATTGCCTTCATCCGTAAATTTAAAAGCGTTGGAGAGCAGGTTGCGTAATATTTGCCCGATTCGTTGGGGATCAGAGATGATCATAGCCGGCAAATCGGAAGCTGTGCTGATGTCGAAGCCTACTCCCTTCTGCCGGGCCGTCTGTTCGAACTGTAAATAGAGCAGCTGCGGCAGCTCCTTGACGTTTACTTCCTCCTGGACGATTTCCAGCCGTCCCGCCTCCACCTTCGACAAATCAAGAATATCATTAATAATCTGCAGCAGCTCCTGCCCCGATCTGTAGATGATTCGTCCATAATCCGCAGAGCCTGAATCTTTCTCAGGATAATTCTCCGAGATCATCTGCGCCAAGTTGATAATACTGTTGAGCGGTGTCCTTAACTCATGGGACATGTTCGCCAGAAATTCCGACTTATATTGGGAAGCGAGTGCAAGCTGCTGTGCCCGTTCCTCCAGCGCCAGCTTCGCTTTCTGCAGCTCCTCCGTCTGGCTCTGCAGCAGTTCGTTCGCATGCTTAAGCTCAATCGAGCGGCGGCGGTCCAGCTGGAAATCACGCAGCATCATGGCGAATACGATGCTTAATACGATGCCGAGCGGCAGTACGACGGGCATAATTTCCAGCATGTACTTTCGGAATGGAATTACGCCGAATACAGCTATGTTAATCGTATTTACCGCATTGACGATCAGTATGGCGATCGCGCCTTTAATAACGAAGCGAAAATGGCTTCTCTGCATCCATATGTTGATTCCGGCGCACAAGATACCCAGAATCGTCAAATTTAAAAATCCGGCGAGGGCAGCCTCAGTCACGCCAAACGTGAACCGGACCAAGCCGATTCCAAAGCCGATGACCACCAGTGTAAGTGGCTGCTAATATACGGCCGTAGCGATCAGGAGGGGCACGAACCTCAGATCGAAGATGACATTGTCGCTTAGCTTGAAGCCAAACCTCATGCAAATCCAACCGGAAAAAATCATAAGCAGCACGGATAATACGTAATTCATCCTGCGCGGCGTTTTCAAAAACCAATACTTATATAAAACATTCGCTAAATAAGCGACAGTAACCAGCATAGCCAAATTCATCAAGAACGAATTTCCAAGACCCATCTGATTTCCACCCGCTTTGTTCAAAGTTAAAAGGTATTGGAACTTTCTGCATTTCTATGTTCATACCATATTAACATGAAGCGGCATCAGGAATCATCAAGACGTTTGCTTCTCGTAATACGCCTGTACGAATAATCCGACAAAATAAGGGTCCCATTGCGTTCCCTTGCCCTTCTCCAGAATGCAAATCGCCGTTGCTGCATCCATGCCTTTGCGGTAAGGGCGGTCAGAGGTCATCGCATCAAAGGCATCGGCAACGGCAATAATTCTGCCGAAGAGCGGAATCTCTTCTCCCTTTAAGCCATCCGGGTAGCCCGCGCCATCATAGCGTTCATGATGGGAGCGGACGCCCGGCAGAAATGCCGCCATCTCATCGGCTGGCTCAATCTGCTTCAGGATGGCCTCCCCCAATACGGGATGAGCCTTGATCTGTTCCCATTCCTCCTCGCTGAGCTGTCCTTCCTTCAGCAATACGGCGTCAGGTATGCCGATCTTTCCAATGTCATGGAGCAGAGCCGCTTTGCGGAGCTGATCGACCACATGCTTCGGGAGCCTGGCCAAATTGCCGATCTGGACCGCATATTCGGCGACCCTTAAGGAATGTCCGGCCGTATATGGATCGCGGGCATCCAACGCTGCGGCGAGCGTCGCAAAATAGCTCTCCACCAGCTGATCATTGCGTGCCGTCTGGATTCGTACTCCTCGCAGCATATGATTGAAGCCGGAGACGAGCCGGGAGAACTCGTCGGAGAACAGATCGCTGGCCTCCGTCCGCAGGTATCCGACCTTGACCTCGGCCATTCTTTCGTACAAATGCTGAATCGGCGTCTCCAGTTCCCGGGTCAGCAGCCGCGATCCGAAGAAGGCAAAGCCAAGCCCGATCAGAAGAACAATGCCAGCCCATTTCCAATAGGCGGAATGGTCGACATTCCAATCTCCCAGCCTGAATTGAACAGCGAGATTGTATAACAGAAGCGGAAAAGCCCCGATCAGAAAAAAACTCCATCTTAACTTGCGTTTGATTGAGATAAGCACACGGCCGCCGAGCGTCAACTCCCTGCCGAACAGCTGCAAGGATTGGAACTGCATCTCTTCCAGTACGGGCCGGATAAAATGAGAGGTGAGATAGAATTCAATCAGTGCATGCATGCCGGCTAGAAAAGCACCTCCAAGCAACGCCAGCAGCACATAATAAGGCGGAATTGATAGTTGTCCCGCGGACACGAGCCATAGCGACAAGCTGGCCGCAGGAACGGCCAGCCCGAATAAATGGGGCCCGATAATTCTTTTGACGGTCAGCGCGGGCAGACGGTGGGTCTTTAAATATATCGACTGCATATCAGTGAAGGTGCCGACAGGTTCATGGAACGCCTGGCGGATCGGCCTGATTTGCCTGGAGAATACCGCCCACTCCAACCCAAGCATGGCGGCAATGGAGACGAACATGACTGCAAGCATCCAGGCATACTCGTTCCTCGGGCTCTCCTTAAAGGCGAAGATGATAAGACTGGCGATGGAAATGACGGCGGCAAGCGAGCCTGCGATATAGTTCAGCAATAAGCGTGAATAAAACGTCTTATACACCGACAATGAAATGCTCATTCCTTCCGTTTAGCACAAATAATGGATGTTGCCTTGTATATACATTATCGGTTCAAAAGTATGAAGAATTGACACCTTTTTCCGTTTTAACCGGAGCTTGAGAACTATAAATCATCAGAAAGATTTCGCAATATATTTTAAAAAATAAATTCTAAAATATAAGTAACCGCTTTTATTCGCTCTGCATCAGGCCTCCTGCCTCTTGCTGGTCTAGGGAAGATGTTTTTTATCACATGATAAGTGATTTATTTCACATATATGCTTTTTTTTATATGCTAAACTTTCCTCAAACAAAGGATTTCCAGCCTTTTTCAACATTCAATTCCATAGTTCAACTTGTATAAATGGATTTATTGCAGCTAGTTTCGGCGACAAGGAAGGGAAGGCAGATTTAAATGTATTTCATGTCATTAAAAGAGGGGAGATGGCCATCCTGGGCTGGATTCTTGATTTTAGGTGCATAAAATCCATTTAATCCCTTGAAACATGCGTTTTGGGCTGAGTTAGATACATGAATTCCATCTATTATATGACACCGCTTAATGGCTCACTGCTTAGTGGCACGCAGCTTATATAAGCTGAACTATAGATTGGTACAGGCGAACCTAAATCATCCAAAAAATCTGGGAACAGCCGCGTTCATAGGTATTTGCTTGCTTGTTTGTCCTGGACACCTGAATTTCCTTATTAAATATCCCCCATGTTATTAAAATGGTTCACATTTTAATATATACAATTTTATTATTTGGAGGTCATTTAACATGAAAAAAGCATCCATTCTACTATGCAGCGCTTTACTGCTAGGACTTCTTGCAGGGTGCGGGGCCAAAAATGAAGCTAATACGGCGGAGCCGGCCAACAACGCTCCAGCTGCCGAGAACAGCTCTACTAACACTGCTGCCGAGGCTCCTGCTGCGGAAGGCAAGTATCAAGACGGTCTGTACTTCGCACTAGACAAAGAAGATCCAAAAACCGGCTGGCAATATTTCGTGAAGCTGCAGGTTGAAGGCGGCAAAATCACCGATGTGGAATGGAACGGCACCAACGCAACCGTTCCGGTAGACAAAGTCACTTACTCCGAGCAAGGCAAATATGGCATGAAGGAAAAAGGGAATGCACAAGCAGAATGGCACGAGCAAGCAGCCAAAGCGATCGCTTTCCTCATTGAAAAGCAGGATACAAAAGCTGTAACGCTTGACGATGAAGGCAGAACAGACGCTATTTCCGGCGTATCCATCCATGTTAACGAATTGTTCGATCTGGCCGACAAGGCACTTGCTGCTGGTCCAATCCAGCCAGGACCTTATAAAGACGGCAACTACCACGCTGAAGCTGACAAGTTCGCCGAGAAATCCGGCTGGAAAGAAACCGTTGATGTCATCGTATCCGCTGGGAACATCGTCCGAGTGAACTTCAGCGGTGTGAACGAAGCTGGTGAAGACAAAAGACAAAACTCCATCGACGGCAAATACGGTATGGTAGCTAACGGCGGCGCGCAAGCGGAATGGCACGAGCAAGCAGCCAAAGCCGAGCAATACCTGGTTGAGAAACAAGATCCAGCTGCGGTTAGCTTCAATGACGAAGGCAAAACAGATGCCATCTCCGGCGTATCGATCAGCTTGAAATCGTACTACGATCTTGCTGCAAAAGCACTGGAACAAGCGAAATAATACTAATTCATTCGCTATATAAGATGAACTAAAGAATGAGATGCGGGCAAGGGAGAAAAATGAACATTTTACGTACTTGCCCCACATCGAATTCAACAGTTCAACTTATATAGCAACACATCTCCACGATTACCAGCCTAAAGTAAGAAGGTGAATATGTTGAAGAAAATAGTCGTTCTTGGCGGCGGTTACGGTGGTGTCGTCACGTCGAAGCACCTAGCCAAATTGTTCAAAAAAGACAAAGACGTCGAAATCCAGCTGATTGACAAGAACCCGTACCATACGCTGCTGACGGAATTGCACGAAGTCGCGGCAAACCGGGCACCCGAGGATTCCATTCAAATTGATTTGAAGAAGATTTTCGCGGGACAGAAAGTGGATGTCGTCCTGGACTACATCGACAACATTGATTTTAAAGCGAAAGAGCTTCGCTCCAAAAAACAAACTTACAAGTACGATTATCTCGTTATCGGTTCCGGCTGTAAGCCAACGTTCTTCGGCATTCCAGGCGCCGAGGAGCATGCGATGACCTTATGGTCCTATGAGGACGCCGTTAAATTGAAAATACAGGTTCGCCGCATGTTCAGCGAAGCTGCCAAGGAAACGGATCCGGCGATCCGCAAGAAGAAGCTTTCCTTCGTCGTCGTCGGAGCAGGCTTTACCGGCGTAGAGCTCGTTGGCGAGCTTGCCGAATTCCGCGATGAGCTGTGCAAGGAATTCTACATCGATCCGAGCGAGGTTCGCCTCGTCGTGGCGGATATGGCGCCAAAAATTCTGCCGATTCTCCCTGACAAACTGATCGGCAAGGCGGTCAAACGCCTGAACAAAATGAACGTCGAAATCGTAACGAGCGCCAAAATTACCGGCGTTACCAAATCGAGCGTCCTGCTCGGAGAGAAGGAGCTTGAAGCGGCGACAATCGTCTGGACGGCGGGTGTTGAAGGCTCCGACCTCGTCGGCAAGCTCGACGTGCAGCAGGAAGGCCGCAAGCGGATCGTAACCAACGATAAGCTGCAAAGCGTGGATCATGAGGATGTGTACATCGTTGGGGACAACATTTTCTACATCCCTGAAGGCGAGACGCGTCCAGTTCCGCAAATGGTTGAGAACGCCGAGCAAGCGGGTCCGCTCATTGCCCATAACATCTATGCTGACGTCAAGGGCAAGCCGAAAAAATCCTACAAGCCGGGCTTCCACGGTACGATGGTCTGCATCGGCAGCCGCTACGGCGTAGCGAATGTCGGATTGCCGAATAAGATGTTCATGGTCAGCGGATTCATGGCGATGCTCTTCAAGCACTTGATTAATATGTACTATCTGTTTACGGTGGTAGGCTTCAATAAAGTATGGACTTATATGATGCATGAATTTTTCCACGTGAACAATCGCCGAAGCTTCGTAGGCGGCCATTTCTCTAAGCGTTCGCCTAACTTCTGGCTGCTGCCGCTCCGGGTATTCGTCGGCTACAAATGGCTGCAGGAAGGTCTCGACAAGCTGCCTAAAGTGCTCAAGAACCCTTCCGATATCTTCCTGATCCCGGCAGCTCCAAATGCCGGCGACGCGATCTCGGCAGCAAGCGAAGCGGCTCAGGCCGTAACAACAACCGTTGACGCTCAAACGGCCGCATCCGCAGTAGAAAGTGCATCCACCGCTGTTACGGCACTTCCGGTACCCGGATTTGTCACGAATACGGTGAACTGGTTTATGGGTCTCTTCTTCTATACTTCCGACGGCGGATATACCGGACTTGCGACCGTATTCCAGACCGGGATGGTATTTGCAGAAATCATTATCGGTCTCCTGCTCATTGTCGGCCTGTTCACCGCAGTGTCCTCCATTGTCACGGTTGGACTGGGCATCATGATCTGGTCCTCAAGCATGGCATCGGGCGAAATGCTCTGGTACATGACGGCTGGCGTAGCGCTGATCGGCGGATCGGGCAGCATGTTTGGACTTGACTACTACGTACTGCCTTGGCTCAAGAAGCATTGGAAGAGAATACCGCTCGTTCGCAGATGGTATCTTTATACGGATTAAGCATTACAACTGCACACAGTTATGCCCCTTATTCCAGAGTAATGTGCGGTTGCCGCGCATTACTCTGATTTTTAACCAAGAACTTTCGTTAGTGGATATGAAACCGCCGATATCGGTGCGAAATCCCCTGCAAACCCTACCTGCTTGTTAAGGAGTGTTTCTTATGATTACTGCTCTCGTTCAAGATGCTTGTCATTTATTGCAGGGCGACATCTCGCCCGACACCGGCATTATCCTTGATTTGAGACGTGAGGATGCGCTGCCTGTTGCCCATCTTCTCATACAATATGATTTGCCGGCAGAGCGGCAAATTCGCTTGCTCTCCATTTACATCGCAATTAAGCTCGCACTCCAGCGCCATCGGGATTGCAATTTGCTTGAGCCCGGCGACGAGCTCACCCGCAAAGTGCTGGACGGCGATTATTTATACAGCTTCTATGTGCAGCAATGCCTGCGCTATGAGGAATTCAATCTCCTCACCCATTTGGCCCCTACGGTCAAACAAATTCAAATCAAGCGCGTCGAGGAACGTCCGGAAGATGAACGGTTGGCGACAGCCTTTGAAGTATTCCTCCGCCTGGAGCATCATCGCAACACTACCCGAAAGGCGATTTAGCGATTTAACGGTTGGGCGACTATGTTATTTTAGCGGTGACTTACAACGAGGAGGGGAACAGGATGAACCTGCATGAACAGCTCGGCATCTCCCTTAGAGCGGTAGATAAGGAAATCGAGAATATGGTGAAGTTTGACAAGGATGTTCCCCGCTCCTCGGAGCTGGCCCGCAGCATCCTCGAACTAATCCGCTCGGGCGGCAAGCGTGTACGTCCTCTAATGGTGATCGTAGGAAGCCGCTTCGGCCCCGCGCCTGACGAACGCAAGACATGGCGATTGGCCGCTGCCGCCGAATTCATTCATGCCGCTTCTCTGATCCATGACGACGTCATCGACGACTCTCCTGTTCGGCGGGGCGACAAAGCGATGCATATCAAGCTTGGGATCAACCGCGCGATCCACGTCGGCAATTATATGTCGGCCCGGGTAATCGAGCTGATCTCCGCCTATTCCGCAGAACGCGAACGCTATGCTTACGAACTGTCTTCCCTGGTTACGACGCAGCTCTGCCTGGGTGAATATCAGCAATTATCCCATCTGTTTGATTACGACGTAACGATTGAGCAATACTTGGAAAAATCAAAAAATAAAACCGCCCAGCTCATGGCCGCCTGCCTGCGGATCGGAGCGCTGTCTGCCAGTGCAGACGAGGAAACGGCTGGCCTGCTGTACAGCTTCGGGGAGAAGCTGGGCATGTCCTTCCAAATTCGCGACGATATTCTGGATTTCACCCAGTCCTCGGCGAAGCTGGGCAAACCTGCGGGCAGCGACCTGCGCAGCGGCCAAGTGACGCTCCCCGTCCTGTTCGCACTGCAAAATGAAGGGCTTGCACCTAGAATCCGGGCGATTGGCGCTCATACGCCGGCCGAGTATACGAACGAAGTCATTGCCGCAATTCAAAGCTGCGGGGCGCTCCAGCAAACCGAGGCGTTAAGCCAGCAGTATTTGGACGAGGCGCAGCAAATCATCGATCAATTAAGCAGCTATCCGGCCCACCGGGATTTACAGGCGCTGCTCAGCTTCTTTGGGGGCCGGGATAAATAAGTCGCAGGTTCTGTTATATTCAATAGAAGACACCTCTCGTCATCATTGAGGTGTCTTCTTCTATTTTTCTTCTTCTATTTTCTATGAACTATTGAAATGAATGTGGGGCAATTACGTAAATATTCCTTATATCGCTGCGTGCACTAAGCTGTGTCTCACACTAGATGGAATTCATGTAGCTAATTATGCTCTATGCGCATGTTTCAGGGGATTAGATGGATCTTATGCACCTAAAATCAAGAATCCAGTCCATAATGGCTATCTTCCTTATTAATGACATGAAATACATTTAAATCTACTTCCCCTTTCTTGACGCAGTAACTAACTGCTAAAAATCCATTTAAATTAAGGTGAACCTATGGAATGAATGCGGACAAATGCGTAAAATGCTGCTGCAATCCCAGCTGTTCCCAAATTTTCTGGACGATATAGGTTCGAAGCTTTGCTCTCCTTGCCTGCAGCCGCCTTTAGTTCATCAGTATAGTTTCTATTTTTCTATCTTTTTATCGTGATCTCCCAAAAATTTAACGGCAGCTTAACCCCACGTTGATGCCATGTTAATTCCCCCTGTCTAAACTAGGGATGATCTTTGTACGCTAGTCAAGGAGGGAACCGCTATGAACACCACCGTCCGAAACGCACCAGCTCCTGCTGCAGTCGCCGCTCGCTCCTATAAGTCTGCTCATCGGAGAGGGTTAACGGCAAGCTTGAAGGAGCATGCGCTGGCTTATCTTTTTCTCGCTCCGTCCATCGTAATTTTCGGCCTTTTTCTCTTATATCCCCTCGTTAAATCGGTATACCTCAGCTTCTTCCTGACCGATCCGCGGGGCAAGATCGCGGCTTACGTCGGACTGGACAATTTCAGGCAGCTCCTGGGCTCGGCCCAGTTCTGGAACAGCCTGGAGGTTACTGGAAAGTTTGTGCTGCTCACCGTTCCGGGCGGGCTTGCCCTCGGCCTGATCATGGCTGCGCTCGCCCATTCCCGCCTCAAAGGGATGCGCCTGTTTCAGTTTATATTCTCTCTTCCTCTCGCCGTCTCGGTCAGCACCTCGGCGGTCATCTGGATGATGCTGTTCCATCCTACGCTGGGGATGTTCAATTATTTCCTCGATCTGGCGGGGCTTCCCGCGGTACAATGGCTGACCGATTCGCGCTGGGCGCTGATATCGATTTCCGTCATGACAATCTGGATGAATTCCGGCTTTAATTTCATCGTATTGCTCAGCGGCCTGCAAGGCATTCCTGAGGATATGTACGACAGCGCCAAGGTAGACGGAGCGGGATCCATTCGCACGTTTATCCGCATCATTTTGCCTTTATTGTCGCCTACGCTCTTCTTTCTGCTGATCGTCTCGGTCATCGGTTCATTTCAGGCGTTTGGGCAAATGCATATTTTGACGAAAGGCGGCCCTGCAGGCTCAACTGAAGTGTTCGTCTATTCCATTTACAAGGAAGCCTTCGTCAATTACCAATTCGGTACGGGCAGCGCCATGGCCATCATCCTGTTTCTGCTTATTCTGGCCTTGACGCTCATTCAGTTCACCATTTTGGAAAAGAAGGTGCATTATCAATGACACTGTTCCGTCCGCTGCTGCGCCACGGCACAGTATATTTCTTCCTGTGCTTGCTGTCGCTGTTCATTATCTATCCGCTGCTGTACACCTTTCTCTCGGTTTTCATGACGCCGGAAGAGACGAGCCAGTTCCCTCCGGCCCTCTTCCCGTCCAGTTTGTATTGGGGCAGCCTGGAAGCCGTGGTCCGGATGATCCCGGTGTTTCGCTTCATCGCGAACAGCTTCCTCGTCTCGACGCTCGTCATGCTGGGGCAGCTCGTTACGGCCAGCCTGGCCGCCTATGCCTTCGCTTTCATCACTTTTCGCGGCAAGGCGTTCTGGTTCGCGGTCTTTCTATCAACGATGATGATTCCTTGGGAAGTGACGATGATCCCGAATTTCCTCTTGATCAAATCATGGAACTGGCTCGATTCTTATCCCGGGCTCGCCTTCCCTTTCCTTGCATCCGCTTTTGGCGTATTCCTGCTGCGGCAATTTTTTCTGCAGCTGCCCCGGGAGCTGTTCGAAGCGGCACGCATCGACGGTTGCGGTCATACGCGCTACTTCGCCGGCATCGTTCTGCCGCTGGCCAGGCCGGGCCTCGCGACGCTGGCCGTATACGTGTTCCTGAACACCTGGAATAGTTATTTATGGCCGCTGCTCATTACGAACACCGCCAATATGCGCACCGTGCAAATCGGCATCAGCATGCTGCAGTTTGAGGAAATGACCGCCTGGAACGTTGTTCTTGCCGGAGTTGCACTCGTGCTGCTGCCTTCCCTGCTGCTCATCGTCCTCGGGCTAAAGCAGCTTGTTCGCGGGTTAACGGCCGGGGCGATCAAGGGATAGCTTTTCTATACAGCAACTCCCGTCCTGACGGGCGGATGATTATAAATGATTCTAATGCAGATCAAAAGGGAGAGAAGAAACCAAATGAAACCGAAACCGTTCAAGCTTAAGCGCTCATTTTTGCTGATCACGATTTTGCTGCTGTCCATGCTCGCATCCGCCTGCGGCGGAGCCGGGGGAAATTCAGGAACCGGCACGGGCGGAGAAGCCTCGGCCAGCAATGCGGCTGGTTCCGGCAGCGCAAAAAGCGGCGGTAATGCGGCACCAGCGGGCAAAACGAAGGTCGTATGGTGGCACTCGATGGGCGGCGAGCTTGGCACTGCCGCAGATCAGCTAGTGGCTGATTTCAATGCTTCCCAGGACAAGGTGGAGGTTGAAGCGATCTTCCAGGGCACTTACGACGAGAGCTTGAATAAAATGAAAGCCTCGATGGATTCCAAATCGGGCCCGTCCCTCATCCAGGTGTATGAGATCGGCTCCCGCTTCATGATCGATTCCGGTGCCATTACCCCGGTACAGCAATTCATCGATGCAGAGAATTACGATCTCAGCCATTTGGAAGAAAATATTATGAATTACTATACGTTCGATGGCAAGCAGTATTCCATGCCCTTTAATACTTCGAACCCGATTCTGTACTACAACAAGGACTTGTTCAAAGCCGCAGGCCTTGATCCCGACAAAGCACCAGCCACTTATGAGGAGTTGAAAAAAGCAGCCGAAGCGCTGAGCAAAAACGGAGCCCCCGCCTCCTTTGCCATTTACGGCTGGTTTATGGAGCAGTTTTTCGCGAATCAAGGGGCTGAGTACGTCGACAACGGCAACGGCCGCAGCGCTGCGGCAACCCAGTCTCTCGTCAACGAAGAGGCCGGCGTAAAAACACTGGAATGGTGGAAGAGCCTCATCGACAGCCAGGCCGCTATTAATCTTGGACGTAAAACCGATGACACAAAGAAAGCCTTTGTTGCCGGACAGGTCAGCATGACGCTCGACTCCACGGCAGGGCTGCGGGGTATCGTAGACAGCGTAGGCGACAAGTTCGAGGTAGGCACTGCGTTCCTTCCTAAGCCGGACGGCAGCTCTGATGGAGGCGTCATTATCGGCGGAGCAAGCTTATGGGTATTAAATAATAAGCCGGAAGAAGAGCAGCAGGCTGCCTGGGAGTTCATCAAGTTCCTCGCCGAGCCGCAGACGCAAGCCAAATGGCACATCGCGACTGGATACTTCCCGATCACAAAGAAGGCTTACGACGAGCAGATCGTGAAGGACAATCTGGCCAAATATCCGCAATTCCAGACGGCGGTCGACCAGCTTCATGCCAGCAAGCCTAGCCTGGCCACACAGGGTGCGGTCATGGGCGTATTCCCGGAGGCCCGCCAAATCGTAGAAAGCGCCATCGAAGAAGCGCTCGACGGCAGCAAATCCACCAAGCAGGCGCTGGACGACGCCGCCAAAGCGATTACAGATAAGATTGGCAACTATAATAAAACGGTGAAAAAATAGTTGCATACAGCGGCAGCTCCCCTTCGGTATTGGAGGGGAGCTGTTGTTATGGCAGGCGATTTTTTTTATCCCAGATAAAAATCAATTAATGTCATGAATAAAATCACCATGCTAATCACCTGATTCAGATTGTAAGAGGCAATCTTCATGACTTGCCGGTTGCCCGGCTTAATGATGCGATGTTCCGTGAGCAGGAGAACGACGGCGACGCCGATGCCAATGCCATACGTCCAGCCGAGCCCCCGCAGCGGGATCAGGGCGAGCAGCAGCAGGACCATCAGCAGATGGAGCGCCGCGGCGATGCGCAGGCCGTTCTTCAGGCCAAAATAGCTGGGAATCGACCATAATCCGTGCTTGCGGTCGAATTCGATGTCCTGCGAGCCGTAGATGATGTCAAAGCCCGCGATCCACAGCATGACGATCGTTCCGAGCACAAATGGCGTAAACGCGAATTTGCCGGTCACCGCAAACCAGGCGCCGATCGGCGCGGAAGCAATCGTAAATCCCAGATACAAGTGGCTCAAATAGGTAAACCGCTTTGTATAGGAGTACGACGAGATCAGGAAAATCGCCACCGGAGACAGCAGGAAGCATAGCGGATTCAGCATCGCCGAGGCGGCGATAAAGATGCCGTAGTTAATAACGACGAACAGCAGCACCTCCTTCGCCTCCAGCAATTGCTGTGGCAAATGGCGGTGTGCCGTGCGCGGGTTCTGAGCATCGTATATCCGATCCACGACCCGGTTAAAGGCGTTGGCTCCATTGCGCGCAGCCACCAGGGCCATCAGGCCCCAGATCATCACATGCGCGGACGGCAGTCCGTTCGCCGCCCAGACCATCGAAATGATGGCGAAGGGCAGCGAGAACAGCGTATGCGAGAACATGACCAGCTCGCTATACAGCTTGATTTTGGACCCGACTTTGCGGGCGTATTCCATAGCTTCCACACTCCTTGGCACAGTAGGCAGCGGACGCTATTCCGCCCACGAGACGGGTTGCTTCCGCCCTATTCTATTGATAATGACGCAATATATTGAGAAAAATCGTTCATTTCATTTGGGCTCATATTAAGGAGCGCAGCGTCTCCTCCAAGGCGGTGAGCATGCCCGCAATATCCTCCTCCGTGATGACTAGCGGCGGTTGAAAGGCCAGGACGTTGCGATCCACACCGTTTTTGCCGATAATGAATCCTCTGTCCTTCATCTGTTCCAATACGTCGTCTACCAGTACTGCACCACGCGGCGGATCTTCTCCGCACAGCTCGGCGCCGATCATCAGACCCGCTCCGCGTACCTCCGTGATGGCTTGCGGGTAACGAGCGGCCAGACTCCGCAGGCCTTCCTGCAGGATGCCCCCAAGCTGCTTGGATCGCTGCACCAGCCGGTGGGATTCGATGTAGTCCAGCACCGCCAGGGCGGTCACGGCCGATACCGGGTTGCCGCCAAACGTGGACGCCGAAGGCCGATTGAAGCTGGCGGCGATCTCGTCGGTCGTGGCGAATGCGGCAACCGGCACGCCGTTGCCGAGCGCTTTCGCCATCGTGACGATGTCCGGCTGCACGCCGTAGTGCTCGATCGCGAACATCTCCCCCGTCCGGCCGAAGCCGGTCTGGATTTCGTCCGCGATGAAGAGCACATCGTGCTGCGCCAGCAGCGCCTTCACTTCGGCGAAATACCCCGCTGGCGGCACGATGATGCCCGCATTGCCCTGTATCGGCTCGGCGATCATGGCGGCGATTTCGCCGCCCTTCTCTTCGAGCACCTTCCTCAGGGTAGCGAGGGAGCGCTGTGCCGCCTCGTCATCGCTCATTCCCCGTTCATAAGGCCGGGGAATGAACGTCACGTCCCGATCCGCCTCCAGCTGCGGATCGGTCCGCCACATGCGCAGGCCCGTCACGCTCATCGTCAAATAGGTGCGGCCGTGCAGGCCTTGCTCCAGCGCGATGAAGCCTCTTTTTCCCGTATGCAGACGGGCCAGCAGCAGAGCACCTTCATTGGCCTCTGAACCACTGTTCACGAAGAAGCTACGCTTCAATGTTCCTGGCAGCACCTCCGCCATACGCTGCGCCAAGTCGGCGTTCGGCTGGGTCAAATATATGGTGCACGTATGCTGGAGTGTTCTCAGCTGCTCCTCCGTGCGTCTAACGATGTCGGGGTTGCAATGGCCGCAAGCAACGACGGATACCCCCGCAAAAAAATCCGTATACCTCCGGTTCTCGTGATCGTACAGGTATTGCATCTCCCCTTTGACGATTTGCGGCGGAGTCCGGTAAAAATGACTCGTGCACGGGTAAAAATGCTGCTGCCGTTGTTGTAGGATGTGATCTGGTCCGCTGTATTGCGCCATTTTCGTTTCCGCTCCTTTTTATTGACGATAGAGTGGGATGTAAAAATACTAACTGTATTTTAGGTATCTAAAGATGGGCTATTTCGCATGTTCGCCTCACTAAGTGGATTTCTTGAAGTTAAAAACCGGGCTCCCGCTAGATAGGAATGATATATCCCGGTTTAAATGCAGGAAATCCAGTTAATCTCGCCTAAATCGTAGAAGTTTCATAAATAACTGCATGAAATGCAGTTATTTTATCGTGTCTGGGGCCAGACAGCTTTTGCCCGTTCCTGTCTTTACACCTACTCTTACACTTGTACTTGTACCTGTACCTGTACTTGTACTTGCTTCTACTTCTACTTCTACTTCTACTTCTACTCTTGCGCTTGCACCTGCATTTACACTTGCTTGCAACTCGTTCCTACTCTACTCCTCCTGCTACTCTTACTCTTTACTCTGCACTACACCCACTATCTACACCTTCACCTAAACCTGTATATTGCACTTCCACCTACATCCGCACCTGCACTCGTTCTTTCTCCTGCTTCCCTTCACAAGCTCCGTCCACTGCTTCGACTTGACCCGGCGCACCGCCGTCGAACTGCAGCGCTCCCAGCGTATATCCCGCGTAGACTGGGGTCATTCCGGCAAACAGCTCACCGGCAGTTTCTGGTCTCTCTATCGCCGCCTTATACGTACTAACAATCGACCGCAACTGCTCTGGCTGATAGGTCGCGCCTTCGATCCGGCAGACAGACAGTCCGGCATCCTGCAGCTGATTCATTACGGGCAGCAGACACAGCTCCTTGGCCAGCATCAAATGGCAGCGGCCATGGGCGTCGCGGTAGACCGGGTTCTCTCCCTTGTCGGTCATCAGCACCAGAATGCGGTTATCGACGTACCGGTTCTCCTCTTCGGCTATCGGCTCAAAAACTTCTGTGTTCTCGTACAAATCATGCTCCATGTACATCAGGGCAGGCGAGCCATGCACCACGACCTCCATAGGTACTGCCGCATTCCCCAGCAGCTTGGCCAAATCATGGAGCGGCAGCTCGATGGAAGCCGTAAACCGCTCTACACCAAGCTTTGCATACATACCTGCCGCCAAATGATTAAATATATTTAAATTGATGTCGCCCACGAGCGGATACCCCTTAGAGGCGAATTTATGGATCGCGCCGAGGTTCGTCACGAGTATGCCGTCGATTGGCAGGCGCTCACCTGACAGCAGCCCGTCGTATATTTCGAAGTGCAGCTCGTTCATCATGCGCGGCAAACCTAAATACAGCTTGGCGTTCCCTTTGATCGCTGCCAGCTGTTTAATTTCCTGCTTCGTGAATGGACGATCCGGCTCGAACACATCGCCCGACAGGTAAACATGATCCGCCCCAGCCTCAAACGCTGCTTGCGCTTGGGCCGCATTGTTCACATGCACGGACAGTTCCATTCGGTTGTTTTGGTTTCCTCGTTCGGTCTGTTCACCTGGATCGGTTGGTTTGTTCCAATTGTTCCGCTCGCCCTCTTGCCCCCCCGCTTTGCTGCTTGCTGCAGCCTCGGCGAGATAAGCCGCAACCTCACCCAACCGTTTCTCCCCGAGTCTCCGCTCTTCCGTCGGCGTGCTGAACACCTTGCCTGTACTATAAAATTTGCCTGTCCCCTCATAACGTTTATTAATATAGGACAGCCCCGGACGGCCAAACGCATAACCGGTGGACAAATCGCGCTTGCGGTTGTCGTACAGCAGCTGGGTATCCCGGCTCCGTTCAAAGCCCACAGGATCATCGATATACCGGTCAATCGCGTCTCCATACGCATTGACCAGCATCAGCACAAACTCGGTGTCGCGCATGCGTCCTTCGATTTTAAAAGACGTCACTCCGCCATGAATCAGCTCGGGAATATGCTCGTACATGAACATATCCTTCACAGCCAGCGGATATTCGGAAGGATATACGAAGCCGCCCTTCTTCACCCGGTAGTCCCAGCGGCATGGCTTCAGGCATTTACCCCGATTGCTGCTCATTCCGAACACAAGGGAGCTGAAATAGCAATTCGCCCCATGCACCGAGCACATATCGCCGTGAATGAAGTATTCCAGCTCCATGCCGGTCGTCTCCCGCAAATACCGCGTGGTCAGCAAATCCATCTCCCGGGATGTCACGACCCGAGTGACACCCATCTGGCTTAGCGCCTCGATCATCTCACGGTTATGCACATTCATCATGACCGAGGAGTGCACGGGAAGCTTCAAGCCCATGTCCTGAATGAGCGCCAGCACAGCGAAATCCTGCACGATGATGGCATCCGGCCCCGCCTGCTCCAGAAAGCGCAAATATTCCCGCGCCTCTTCGATCTCCCCTTCGTTAAGCAGGTTGTTTACCGTGACGTAGACTTTTTTGTCCAAGCTATGGGCTAGCTGGATCGCCTCCACCATCTCCGGCCGGCTGAAATTATATCCTTTGCGCATCATGCGCATATTGAGGCTCGGTCCCCCGAAATAAACAGCATCGCAATTGGCGCGGATCACTTTCTTGAAGATTTCAAACGTTCCCGCTGGCGCAAGCAGCTCCACTTCTTTTCCATTAAAATAACGTGCCACAGCGTTTCTCCCCTTCCTGCCTCAATCAACTAAGCTGTACTAGCAGTCTATATTGATAAAGTTAAGTTTATTGTGATATTCTTCACTGTGCATTTGTCATTCCAAACAGCCCTGTGTTGCCGTGCACGCGATGAATCCCTCGTCCCCATGCTTTTTTTACATCAAAATCCTATACGTCAGCACGCTGGCAGCCAGGATTGCAAATGATAAAATGAACCAGGTGTCCCGGCGCTTCCAGACGAGCAAGTGATATTCCGAGCGCGGCGCACCGATCCGATAGCCTCTCGATTCCATAGACAGCACCAGCTCCTCCGCCCGGCGAAAAGCCCCTACCGTCACCGGAACGAGCAAAGATACCAGCATCTTCCCTTTCTCTTTCCACGGCAGCTCGCGCAAATCGGCGCCCCGGGCGGCCTGCGCCTTCACGATCTTCTGCGACTCGTCGAGAATCGTCGGGATGAACCGCAGGGCAATGCTCATCATTAAGGTCAGGCGCTGCGCGGATAATCCAATGGCTTCAAACGGCTTCAACACACCGGCCATTCCTTGATTCAGCAGCCCGGGCGTTGTCGTGAAGGTCAGTATCGCGGTAAAAGATACGAGCAGCGCCATCCGCGAAGCCGAGATCAGCCCGAGGCTGACTCCTCCGGAATACAGCGTCCATGAACCGATCTGCCACAGCGCCGTTCCCTCGGTCACCGTAAAGCACTGGACGGCGAAGATAAACACCATCAACACCCAGAGAGGCTTCGCCGCCTTGACGTAATACTTGAGCGGAATCTTCGTTGCCGTCATATAAGTGAGGGAAAAAACGGCGGCAACGCCAAGCGCAGGCCATGAGCCCACGGCGACTATTGCAATGAGATACAGCACCATAGCCGTCAGCTTCGCCCGCGGGTCGAGGCCGTGAACCCATGAACCGGTATCGATGCTCCGGCCAATCAGCAGTTTTCCCCGCATGCCCATCTCCCCTCTCTGTCTCTTAATGTTCCTCCCCCCGAGAACACCTCGGCGAGACGTTCAGCCAATGATTCCGGCGTTAAGCACGGCTTCTCCGCCTCCAGCCCGTACTCGGCCGCCAGCCTATTCCAGAGCATGATGCAATCCGGAAGGGCCAGCCCCTCCTGTTCCAGGAAGGCGGCTTCTCTGACCATGGCATCCGTCGGCCCCTGAAACAGCGTCCGGCCGCCCTTCATCACGATCCAGCCGTCCACATAGGGCAGCAGTTCCTCCATCCGGTGCGTCACGACGATGACCGTCTTCCCTTGCTCCCGGTGCAGCTTCGACAGCAGCGCAGCCAGCTCGGCCCGGCTCTGTGGATCAAGGGTCGCTGTCGGCTCGTCTAGGGCAATGACCTCCGGGTCCATGGCCAGAACGGAAGCAATGGCTACCTTGCGCATTTGGCCGCCGCTGAGCTGGAAAGGATTCCTCTGCAGAATCGATTCATCCAGCCCAAGCAGGGACAAGGCCCATTTCGCCCGCTCCTTCGCTTCCGCGAGAGACATTCCGAAGTTGAGCGGTCCGAAGCAAATATCCTTCTCCACCGTATCCTCGAACAGCTGCTGTTCAGGAAATTGAAACACGAGTCCGACCCGCCTGCGCAGCTCGCGCATTTTTGGTGCCTTCTCCTGGGCGCCTATCAGCACATCTAAGACCCGCACACGCCCTGCGGTCGGCTTCAGGATGCCGTTGAAATGCTGCAGCAGCGTCGACTTGCCGGAGCCCGTCGTCCCGGCAATTCCCGTGAATGTTCCAGGCTGTATATGGAGATTGACACCCTCCAGCGCCCCGCTCCGCCATAAGCTGCGGTCATCGTATGCATAGCTGACTTCCTCGAATGTAATAGCCATAGTGTCACCGCCTCCTCGTTTGCCAGCCAGGGAGAATGCCTTCTCCACACAGCCCCCGCTTCCGCAATTCCTGCACCAGCCTGACCCGGTAAGGCGCGATCAAGCGGCAAGCCTGCAGCAGCTCCTCATCCTCGAACAGCTCCGCCGGAGCTGCATCAGCAGCAATGGCCCCGCCCCGGAGCACGATCGCCCGGTCCGAAGCCATAATCTCTTCTGCGTCATGCGTAATCGAGATGAGCGTGTAATCACCGCTGCTGCGCATGTCCTGCCAGATATGCAGCAGTTCGCCGCGCGCCTTCTCATCCAGCATGGAGGAGGCTTCATCGAAAATCACGATGCCCGGCTCCATCGCCAGGATCGCAGCGATCGCTACCCGCTGCTTCTGCCCCCCGGACAGCACCGCCGGGTGCTTGTTTAGCAGATGGCTAATTTCCAGCTTCTCGGCGTAACGCGTTACCCGATCGATCATTTCCTCGCGGGAGAGGCAGCGCCCTTCCAATCCAAAGGCGATATCCTCCTCCACCGTGGAGCCGATAAACTGGTTATCCGGATTCTGGAACACCATGCCGATCCGTGGACGGATCTCCCAAACCGAATCCTGGGTCAGCTCGCGGCCTTCTACCATGATCGTACCGCTATTCGCGGCCAGCAATCCGCCCAGCAGCTTGGCAAGGGTCGATTTGCCGCAGCCATTAGGGCCGACGATCGAGACCCAGCTTCCGGAAGCTATGCGAAGCGTTACCTCATCCAGAACCGGGGCATCCGGCGCATATGCGAAGGAAACGCCGTTCAATTCGTAAGCGAATGTTGCTGCAGCCATCTCCTCACCCCCTTAATCCGCCAAAAAAGATTCAAACAACGACAACCTGGAAAGCGCAGGAATCAAATAGCGAACCGCAATCCCGACCGCAATCCCCGTCAGCACCCCTGTAATAAGCAGCATCGGCAAGTAATAGAATATTTTCGTCGTCAGAAAATACAGCGATGCCGCAGTAAGCTGTCCGATGTTATGGGCAATCCCCCCGACGATGCTAATGCCGATCATACTTAGTCTCTTGCGTCCTGCCAGGAGCAGGAACCACATTGCCGCAAAGCTGAACAGCGCGCCCATAATGCTGAAGAGGAAGCTGGAGAATGTACCGAAAATAAAAGCAGTAAGCAGTGTTTTCAGCAGCACCATCATCAAGGCGTCCCTCGCCCGCAGAAAATAAAGGCAGGTCAGCACCATAATATTCGCCAGCCCCAGCTTGGCGCCAGGCACGCCCATATTGATCGGTATCAGCGATTCAATCAGGCTCAGCACGACCGCAACCGCAGCGAAAATCGCGACGATGACCGTTCTTTTCAATATGAGAGTGGATGACTCTCCCCCAAGCGTTCTCGGTGTGACTGGTTTATTTAACGACGGCATCGATCTCATCTCCTTCCCCGGAAGCTCCTTCAATTTCTACGATCATTTTGTGCGGGAGACAGACGATCGTGCCTCCGTTGCGCTGCACAAACCCGAAGGTCAGGCACAGCTGGTCGGGACAATCCGCCTCAATCATTTCTATGCCATAATCATGCACCTTCAAAATGTTGAGGCCGTCCTCCGTTTTGATTTCAATAATTTGCTCCTCTTCCGTGAGCTCCACGGATCGGACCAGCTTTCCATCGACCTTGATATTTGCGACAAGCGGATTGTCATTGTGATTGTTTTCACTTAAATTGTCAAAAAACCACCTTGGAACCAGAAATGCCAGAGCAATGACGACAATCAAGCCGGTCAGCAGGATATCTCCACGTTTCATAGAGAAAACTCCCTTATTTTTTGATTATATAAATCTTAGATGATCTCATTATACCCCCTGTTCAATGACTAACCTGTGCGATTTCTCTCATTTTCCTAGTTGTCACAAATCCCTCACTTTAAAAGGATTTTAATGGAATAATCATTACTTTGTGAAAAAAAGTACTTTAAACGTTTTCCCACTCTTGATACAATAAATTTGAATGAATCAATTTAGAAGCAAATGAAATGAGGCGGCGTAAAATGAAGCACAATAGACTAATTACCCTAGGAATAACGCTACTACTATCAACGGCTTTATTGGCTGGCTGCGGCACAGATCCGGGCCTGTCCCAGGACTCCGGAGCATCCAGCGATAAGACGGCAAATTCGCATGAGACCGCGAAGCCGATGGGAGAAACGTTCTTCATATTCGACACCGTCGTCAACGTAAAAATATACGATGATCGCGCCTCACGTCAGCATTTTAACGAAATTGAAGCCTTGCTAAATGACATCGATGGCAAAATTAGCCGCACACTGGAAAGCAGCGAAATCTACCAGGTGAACAGCCAATCCGGCAAGTCGCCCGTAAAGGTCTCCCTTGAGACGTTCGAGCTGGTTGAAAAAGCTCTCGACTACGCGAAGCGGACGGATGGAAAGTTCAATCCCGCCATCGGCAACCTGGTCACGCTGTGGAACATCGGCCATGAAGGCGCCAAGGTGCCGGACGCCGATCTGATCGAAGCCGCCAAAGCGCTTAGCGATTATCAGCTTATAGATATGAATAAGGATACGCACGAAATCTATTTGCAAAAAGAAGGCATGGCCATTGACCTCGGCTCCATCGGTAAAGGTTATGCGGCAGACGCGATCTACGAGTATCTGGAGGCGCAAGGCTTCAGCAGTGCGATCATCGATCTCGGCGGCAACATTTATGCTATGGGCAATAAGCCGGGCGGCAAGCTGTGGAACATCGGCATCCAGGACCCGGGCAAAGAACGCGGCAATGCCATCGGCACAATTCAGGTGGCCGACAAGACGGTCGTCACCTCCGGTATTTATGAGCGCTTTTTTATTGAGGACGGCAAGCTCTATCAGCATATTCTCGATCCCGGAACCGGTTATCCGGTAGATAACGGCATCAGCAGCGTCACCATCGTGACGAAGCATTCTACCGATGCGGATGCCCTGTCCACGTCGCTGTTCGTACTCGGCATCGAGGACGGATTGAAGTTCATCGAGGATACACCGGACACAGAGGCCTTGTTCATTTCCAAAGAGCAGAAGCTGTACGCTACTTCTGGATTCAAGGACATGTTGAGTAAAACGAACGACAGCTATACCTTTGCCAACTAGGCGTGAGTGCCTCGATGATAGACTCGCAATACCCATGCTCAGTCTGCGGCGTCGACAGACCATCGTCATACAGCATACGCAGTCTACAGTGACCGGGGAGCGGAATGCCTGCACCCCACTTCCCGCTTCAGTCATGCACTGGAGCGGGATTTTATTTTCACGAAACACTCTTGCTTAAACGATCGAACTATAGTATAATGTTAATTTGAGTTGCAAACCGCTTTAAAATGTAGTTCCTCACAAGATTATAGCCCTCCTATACCTGACCAGGTATGAAAATTCCTATTTGAATGACCCAAGAGTAAGAATTTAATGTATTTCTGATTCACACTGGCGCGGTCATCGGAGCCGCAAGGACAAAAGAGAGGCAGGGCTTTTGTTGTTTTAGAAAATGATTGTGGTTGTAGTCTGAGCAGGAACCAAAATTGTTCTTCCCGTGTACAGGAGAACAGTAAATATATAAAGCACAAACGCCCGTTTCCACATTAGCCGTGGTAACGGGCGTTTTGGTTGTGTAAATTTCTCATTAAGCCTGGTTCATCATCCTATGACTAATCTCCTCCCTCGTGCCACAGCTCCAACGGCAGGCCGACCAGCGCTTTTCCGATCCATTCCCTTGCAATGTTATTGGAGGGCCCCATCGCGATTCCCGCCCGCGCGTCCCGGAACAATCTTTCGAAGATGCCTCTTTTGTAACCGTAGCCTCCCGTCACGTCAAGAGCAGCCTTCGTCGCTTTGTTGGCTACCTCAGCCGCATGGATTTTGAATTCCACCAAGGGGAGGAGCAGTTCCACCTGCGGACGTCCCTGCACCTGCAGCTCATCCAGCTTCTTCGCGAGCGAAATTTGCCACGGCTTCAAGCTTTCGACCAGTACTTTTACTTCCGCCAGCTGCTGGCGAATAATCTGATAGTCCGCCAGCCGCTTGTTGAAATCACGGTGAACCATTCCTTTTACGTAGTTGACCGAGGCTTCGAGTGCGGCTTCCGCGACCCCAAGCCAAGTCGAGCCCAGCCCGATCAGGTATACCGGAGAGACGCCGCTTTCCAAAATTTCGCGGCCCTGCCCTTCCGTTCCAAGCTTATCCTCGGGAGAGACCCGAACCCCTTCGTACGTAATCGGTCCGCTGTGGTTGCCGCGCACGCCGAGCGCTTCCCAAACCCCCGGCTTAATTCCCGGAAGCTTGCTATCGACGATAAAAAAACTGACATCCGTCGGTGTTTTCGCCCCCGGAGATCTCGTTTGAAATACATAGAAATCCGCCTGACCGGAACTGGTCGTGAACGACTTTTCCGCATTCAGAATATAGTCTTCACCGTCCCGCGAAGCTTCGCTGAAATTAAACCACCAATGTCCGCCCGAAGCTCGTTCGCTGGTCGAATAAGTACCGATCGAGCCTGCCCGGACAGGCCCCAGCCAGCGTTCTTTCTGGTCTTCATTGCCGTATAAGGCTATGGTTTGCACGGCCCCGACATGCATGACATAGACCAGCGAAGTCGAGGGGCAGCCTTTGCCGATTTCCTCCGCGGCGATCGCAAAGGCAACATGATCCAGACCTCTTCCCCCAAAACGCACGGGAATGAGGACACCGTTCCAGCCGGCCTCCGCCAGCGCCTCCAGATTTTCTCTCGGGAATTTCCCCTCCCGGTCGATTTCCTCCGCGCGAGGCTTGATGACCCCGTCTACGATCGTTCGGATTTCACCGCGAAGCTGTTCATAATCCGGCTGAATGCCGCTTGCGCCGGTTTGACGAAGATGCGTGCTCATACATTAACTCCTCCTAATCATTTATTTTTGCTAAAAAGCTCAGGTAGCCGACGCACTAAGCAAAGCCGCTTCCTTCTCCCTCACGAGTGGAAGGACCTTTTCTCCAAACGCCTTGATATCTTCATCGTAGTGCAGGAAGGCGGTAAGAATGAGATCGACGCCGGCCTTTTTAAGCTCGATGATGCGGTCCGCCACCTGTTCAGCCGTTCCGATCAGCCCGGTCTTGAACCCGTCATTGTACTGGACCAGATCATCGAAATTCGAGTTCGCCCACATGCCCTCCCTTTCCGGGGAAGCTTTGCCCGCGAATTGCACCTGACTGCGGAAGCCCTCGACCGCCTCGGGATCGGCATGGGCGATAATTTCGCGCAAAACCTGACGCGCTTCCTCCTCCGTATCCCTAACGATGACGAAGGCGTTCGCGCCGAAATTCAGCTTGCGATTTCGTGCGGCAGCCAAACGATTCACCTCCTCCATCTGGCTGCGGAATCCTTCAAGCGTGTTGCCGTTCATGAAGTACCAGTCCGACACACTGGCCGCCATCTGGCGGGCCGCTGCGGAATTTCCGCCCTGAAACACCGGGGGGACGACATGCGGTTTGGGCTTGTGAGGAGCCGACCTGATCCGGTAAAAATCTCCCTGAAAGTTCGTTTCCTCCTCGGTCCACAGCTCTTTCAGCACGCGGATAAATTCCTCCGACCTGCGGTACCGCTCATCGTGATCAAGCCAAGGCTCGCCGAAACCATGGAATTCGCCTTTGAACCAGCCGCTGACGATATTCACGGCCGCTCTTCCTTTACTGATCTGGTCGATCGTAGATATCGCCTTGGCAATCGTTCCGGGATGCCATAGGCCCGGCAGGACGGCCGCAATCAGCTTCAGCTTCGTCGTGACCGGAGCCAGCGCCGACGCGAGTGCGATGGCTTCCAGCTGGTTCTCTGCCCCATAGCTGGCGATAAATCGGGTCTGAAGCAGCGCATATTCAAAACCCGCCTGCTCGGCCAACTGCGCGTACCTCGCATTGTCTTCGAAGGACCAGCCCGTTTTTTGCGGAATTTTAGAAATGACCAAGCCCCCGCTTACGTTCGGTACCCAATAAGCAAACTTTAAAGACATGACGAATCACCTCTCCTTTGGATTAAAAATGATAGACAAGGGCACCGGCCCTGTTCTAACAAAGTGGAAAAGAATAAGAAAAGACACCTGACCGTCTTGCTTCAGGTGCCTTTAGTGGACTAATCGGCATAGGATATTACTAGATCATCAAACTGCCCTTGCTGTTGGCTTTCAGCAGCTTCCAGATCGGATCGGTCAACGCCTCCTTGTCGAAGCGGTTGTAATGATTGGCCAAGCCCCGAACCGGATCTCCGGCATAAAACTTTTCGTACAAAAGATGCCTCGTCCCGAGCGGACTGCCGATCAGATCCCAAGCCAGCTTGAACAGCTCGACCTTTTTCTCCGCACTCACGCTCGCTCCTTCGAAGTAAAGATGCATCAGCTCCGAGATCGGGCCGTAAAAATCTTCGATCCCCGACGGAGTTTGGACAAAGCCGCCGCCTCCCACTTGCTGCAGAATTTCGATCGCTCTCGGATAATACTTGGTCCCCAGGCTTCTGGCGGTTTCGATATAGGACAAATCCGGTACCAATACCCCTGATTCATCCGGCACCGCCTTCGCTTCAGACGCAATAGTCAGCGCCTTGATCGCATCGATCTGCGTGAGCAGTTCCCCCAGCTTCTCCTGGATATGGAGAAATCCCGTAACCCCGATGGCTTCCGCGATTGCGAACGTGATGCCGGTGACAAACTCCAGCTTGGCGACAAAACGCACGACATTTTGGTGAAAAGCCAGTCCGTTAGCCGTCCGATTGGCCCGAAGGGCAAGCACTTTCTCCGGGTCACCGTACAGCAGCACCCTTTCCCATGGAATGAGCACATCGTCGAAAAATAGCACCGCATCCATTTCATCGTACCGATAGCTAAGCGGATGATTTTGTTCGCGCTCATCGGCGAAGGATTCCCGGCAGACGATATGCAATCCCGGCGAGTTCGCCGGCACGATCAAGACATGGGCATGTTGCTGGTGCTCGGCTTGAAACTGCAGGAAGGAAAAGATGACGAAATCATGTGTATATGGCGCTCCCGTTGCGATCATCTTGGCTCCCCGGACCACGATGCCTTCCGAAGTTTCCCGGACGACATGCAGGAATCTCTCGGCAATGCGGTGATCGTCGAGCCCGCTTGAGCGGTCGATCTGCGGATCGATGATCGCCGTCGTCAAAAACAAATCACGGTCCCTCGCTCCCTCGTAGTACGCCGAAATTTTCACCGCGAACGCCGGGTCCAACGCGGAAAGCTGTTCCCGTGCCGCGTACCATCCCGTAACAAGAGACCGCGCATAATCGGACAATCGGCTCATCATGCCGTTCGTTTCCGCCGACCAGCAAGAGAAGGAACGGCTTCTCTGCTGCAGTTCCTGCTGCGTATACGGAACGAGGAACGCACTGTGGGCATACCGCTCTTTTTCAGGGACCCAATAACCTACTTTATCCCGCTGTGAAGGATCATCCAGCATATTAAACAAGGTTTTAATGGTGGACAACGTCCCTTTGAAGGCCGAGTGCTCGGGAACGTGAGCGATTTGCTTGCCCTCCAGCCACACGCTGCGTCCGTCATAGAGGCTCTCTATAAACTGATCTCCCCGCAAATGAACCCTCCTTTCTTTTTTAAACTTAATTATTCCGATTGATTTTTACGTATTTATTGATTATTATAGCTATCATCCAATTTCTATCAATAATCAGTATTTCTGGATTTGACGGTTACCGAACAGATATCGGCATTCCGTCGGTTTTCGCCCCAATAATCCACAATTCGGTGCAAAGTGGGGCCGCGGGTCAAAAAAAACTAAACTGTTGTCTATGAGGTGATTGGGATGAGTAGTCTTCGGGCGGGGGATCGGAGGATTATCCGTACAAGGATGATGATTTATGAGGCGTTCTTGCGTTTGCTGCATAGGAAGGCGTATGAGGAAATCAGTGTGATCGATATTGCGGAAAAAGCGGATATCAACCGGTCGACGTTCTACTCCCACTTCGTTGACAAAGCGGACCTGCTGCAAAAAATGATAGCGGATAAGCTGGATCGGCTCACCGAATCCATTAGAAGCTGCGCGGCTCCTTCCGCAATTGCTCCGTCGTTTCATGCGCCCGATCCGATTTTCTTGACTCTTTTCGAGCACGTATCCGAACATGACTACTTCTATCGGGTCATGCTGTCGAAATCTCCCGCTGGCGATTTTCGGAGCAAATTCATCGAAACTATCCGCGAAGGTTTTTTTGAGCGGCTGTCGAAGCTGGATCTGGATCAGAAGCTGCAGGTGCCGCTTGATCTTTTGCTCGATTATATCAGCCTGTCCACCGGCGGCATTATGGAAAAATGGTTATCGGACGATAAAATCTACTCACCGCACCATATGGCGCTTCAGCTCACCCGAATGGGCGCGCTTGGCATTTATAAATCGATGGGATTGCCAGAATCCCAGCGCTCTTGAGGGGCAAATTTACGGCAAAAAGCCTGTCCCAAGTTCGACTCTTGGGGCAGGCTTTTCGCTCGCATCAGTATTATTCTTTTGAAGTACTCACAACAACCGTGTTTGCTGATGAATCCCGTGATAAACATCGCCAAGCTGATAGTTCTATCTTGCTAGAATGCATTTTTAAGAGCTAATCCAATACCAATGCTCATTCATTTGTATAATATTACTGTAATCGTCTAAAACTTCTTCAATGTTGTTCACATTTTTATCAACTACAAATATAAAACCATTATAATTATCAAGAATTCCCCTATAAGAATAAAAGAAAAATATCGTTTTTGATGGATTAATAATAATCTCTCCACCATCTGAAAGATAACGAAACTTTGGCGGTAATAACAATAATTCACCATCTGTTTTTTCGGTACTCTTTTTCCAGATCGCCTTGCTTAATTATATTAATAACTTCATTACGTTTAGATTCATACATCTTAAATTAAATCCATGCCTGGATCCGATATGGGAAGACAACGGAGTAAGCCTTCTATCAGTGAACTGAGTTTGCGAAGCTCAATCGTGATGCATGTTTGCGCAGAGAAATCATCCTTGAAGCTTTTTGGAAGTGGTTAAAAATGGACATATAACTTAGGGAAAACAATATATAAACGGTGGGGGTATCAGGAGCACACCCCTGACAAGCAAATTTGGAAGGCCAAATTCAGTGCTTTCTACAACGAGACAGTTGTCCCGTGTTGCTTTTAACATTCACCTGGCCGAGAAAAAGGGGAGCGAATGGCAGCTCACCTTCAGCGTTACCCATCTTTCGGAAGATGGACTGAAAGCTCCCCCTGCATTCGTTCCCCATAATCAAAATATCACTTAGTTACCATACATCATCATTTCTCTAGCAATCGCCCGAGCAAAGGACTTGTCTTGGAAGTGAACAGTAAGCTGTTCCTCCAAGTCGCTTTGCTGCTTTACTCTGGTGTATCCCTTGGCAAATTGCCTCATATCGCGTTGAAAGACAAGCTCAGCAAATGCATATGGTTCAATTTCCTTTAACCATCTTAGACGGGAACGCGCCGCTGTGTGCATTTCCATTGAGTTTTCAATTTCATAGCAATGATAGCGGTAGATTATCCCGTCTGAATCAACAACTGTTAATATGTCGCTATTGTCATCATAATGACATGCTCGAAGCTGAATTAGGAACTAGTTCCTCTCTGTTGCTCATTACCTCGATGAGCAAGTTCGCTCCAAGCTTGAATCCATGGAGAAAGGCAGCTTCTACATGCATACTATCTACACTGTCGCACAGGTCAAAATATTCCTCTAGCTCACGAAATACTTCCTCACCTAATCGCTCACGCCATTGCTCCGTCTGTGCAGCCACCTGATGGCTTACAGTACGGTATTCCGGCTGAGACGGAACAATCACCTCATCGGGGTGAATTTGACCACGGTACATGGCTTCCAAAATGGTTTTCATGTTCATCCTCCCATTAATTCATCGCATCGCTTGAATGAGATTCCTGCACATGGTAGGATATTTATGCAGTCTGCTTATTTAAGCGGTTGCGGGATAGGAAGTAGCGGTGTTCTTCTCGGGATGCTCGCTGCTTCCTTCTTTATTTTTGGAGCTCGTCATACACCTTTTCAATCCCTTTGCGGACAATTGCAGATCGTGACGTATTCAACTTTTCGGCAGAAGCATCAAGCTTGCTCATAGTTTCCTGATCGACACGTATCTCAATCGTTTTGTTTTTGGGTTTGTCAGATGGAGGACGCCCCATCTTTTTGGAGGACATCGCTTCACCTCACTTTTTGTCCTGACAATAATATATTATTGTCAGGACAAAAAGTCAACGTAATCATTCTCGTTAACCGTTTTTTTTTCGGCAAGTTAAGTATTTGCTATATAGCACTGTTTTCTCGTATTGTAGCAAGCACTGAATATGGCTGGCCATATTCGTTTTTTGGGGGCCTGCCCCTAAGTCCATTGTTTAGAGTTTGTAGTTGCTGCTCGTAAAAAACTGAAAATTGGTATTCAGCAGATTAATCTCATAACTGGCAGTAGAAGCAAACTTCGTAACAAAGCTAAACACATGAAAAAAACATTTGAAAAGTGCAACTAGTTTAATAAATTTCTTCAGTGCTTCTCCTATTCAATTATGTCAAAACTACAAAATTATTTAAATTAAATTCACTCTGTCCAATAGCATCTTACAAACTCCTCCACTTTTGGTTCCTCCCACTCGGAAATGGCTTGATTCAATTCTGTCCAAGAAGCCCTTTCATAACGTGGAAGCAAGGTATTATTAGAATGATCCAAAGGGGTACTTAACTCCAAGCCAAAGGCTGACTTAATAATGTCGATTAGTCCGAGAGGTAACTCACCAATTGATTTAGGATTTATGTATTCATAAGCTGAGAATGATTTTGAAGAACCTTTCTCATAATCGTGTGGCATTTCGGCTTCAAAAGTATGTTGAAATACAAATCGACCATTATTTCTTAACCCCGCTAAATATTCCAGCTTGTGATTGATAGTTAGAACAGCTTTCAGCGCAGCAGGACTTCTTCTATCTCCTTTTGCATTTACTTCAGTAATGTCAAAATCATGTATGACGGTATACTTAACTCCAAAATTATTAAGTACATTCATTACTACATACATTGTTGGTTTTCCAGAGCAATTTACTACGGTTGTTCTATTAAATACATCTAAGTCTAAATATCCTTCTTGTGCAAGTTTCTCTCCAATAAGCCGTAGCGTCACAACTTCAGTATCGCCTTCAACTAAAATAACTTGATCAGCAAAAAATGCTTCATTCACATGTGGGTTAAATTTTAAAAGCGCTTGAAATCTTGATTTTTCATCATCTGGCAAACCATAAATGTCTGAATCCACTTGATGAATACAAACTATCTTGTCACTATTTAGCGATACTTTAGCTAAAGTTCTATTAGGCTTAGAAAGATCAATAAAATTGGGAGAGTGTGAAGTAGCGATAACCTGGAAGTAATTATCATCGGCTAATGAATATAGAGTATCTTTAAAAATCCTTGCAATCTGGGGATGCAAATATAACTCAGGTTCTTCAATCGCAATAATTAATTGCCGTCTGAACAAGGCCTGTTCTTTAGTCTCAGTAGCATATTTGCTTTTGTATTTACGAAAACCCTTCAAAATCGAAACAATAAAAGTTCTTTGGACTCCATTACCTTGAAAATCAAGTTCCGTCTCAATTCCATTATAATTAAATAATGGATTGACAGATGTACTGACAAACTCAGCAAGAGGCTGAACGTTGACTTTGAAATTTACCTTAGTTGACGTAACATCTGTTAAAAAACTTTGGATTTCGGACTCGAAATAATTTATTTTCTCATTATCATGCTGATTGATCTTGTCTTGTAGCGCCTTTGTTTTTGTTTCTGCTTCTGTGTACTCCTCTAATGAATGAATAACCTCTTTATAGAGTGTGGTTAATGTTTTAATATTATCTGATGTGGCTTTTATTTCATCGCTAGCATTTTTTACAGCAGGAATGTAAATTACCTCAGGGAAAGCTGAGTGGAAAGGCCACCTTCGTTTTTTTACTTTCGAAGGTGGCCTTTCATGCCAATTGCTGATCCCCATGTTTTTAAGTTTACCTCGTAAAAAAACATAATACCGGATTATTCCCTACATAAGTATACAAGTTCTGGCTTAACGGGTTAGTAATGTGCCTCTCATAGCTATCCTTTGACGAATCTTATCCCATTCGGGTCATACCAACGGAACGAAGGTATTGCAAATCCGTTAATTATCCCAATACTCTCCGATTAGCGGAATGTTCGGTACCAAATCTTACTGAAGCTCCGGGTTGCCCCAAATACCGTAGCCAACCAATAGAATAGCCTATACGGGCTATTCTATTGGTTTGAATATTTTATCAATTTTATCTCTATCAAATTCTAATATCCATTCATTGTGGATCGTGTAAATATCCTTTAATATTTTTAAATCATTTGAGATTATATCCATACCTCTAATATCATACGGATGAATTATAACTTTCTTTGTTTCATTGATTATAAAAAAATCTCCTAATGCTGTTTGCTCCCCAGTTCCAGAAAATACAGAAATAAATTTTTTTACATCAAAATCAATATTCATTACTTTGATGCAATAACGAAAGGTTTTAACTTCATCCGTGTCATCTGGATCAGGATATCTGTAATCTTGTTTCAATAAAGATACATTATCAGTATCTTTATTAAATAGTGTATTATACAATTCTGCTATATCTTTTTCAAAAGCCGATTGAGGATTGCCTTTCCAGCAATCAATAAACACTATAAAATAAATCAAATCTGATGATTTATTAATAGCTTCCCAAATTTTAAGAAATCTATGTTCAATTTGTGTAGTCCGTAGTACTTTATCTTCAATATCTGAGGCTAGGTCAAATCTTATACCAGTTGGATAATTATAGAAAAGCGGACTTTTTAAGTCAACATTTTCAAAGAAGGTATTTAAAAAATTATTTAGTTGTTCATTAGAATCCATTTTTACTCCTTTCTTTAACAAAGAAAATGTTATTATTTAATTTTAATAGTAGTTCCCGATTGGCCTTTATGCTTATCTGTTATAAAATTCCCATATTTATCTGCATCCGATATCCAATGGAGCTCATTCCCCTTTTTTTCAAAAACTTTAAAAGCTGAATTCCCATGGCCCGTTAAGTCTTTAGCCCACCAATATCCATTACTATCCTGGTATGCTGTAACTTTTTGATTGTTGAATGTGTACGTAAGTTTGGCTACTGCATTAGTCTTTATATCCCACAAAATTGTTTGATTTTTTGTGTTCGTACCAGATATAGCACCCGAACTCATACTGCCAATAGTAGCTGCGATGGCAATAGTTTTATCATTAGCTCCATAATAGAAATAATCATCTAATTGAACAATAGCCCATTTTGAAACTTGATAATTGCTTCTGTCATTATCTGTTGCTAATTTAAATAAATACTCAAATTGATTTCTAGTCATGCCCCCCGAATCATTTCCAAAAAAACCATACTTATATTCCCTGATTAACTGTTTTAATAATTTATCTTTTGTTTCCTTATCGGCAGATCTGGCTGCAATAATTTGATCAGTAGCATTTGTGAATGAAAGATTATATAACGGATTTCCTCCGCCTCCACCACCGGCCTCCATTCGATGCCCACTCGGGTCAACATATATCAAAGGATTATTATGCACATACGTATACAAGTTCTGGCTTAGCGGGTTAGTAATGTCCCCTTCATAGCTATCCTTCGACACGAATCTTCCCGCGTTCGGGTCATACCAGCGGGCTCGGAGATACTGCAAATCCGTCGTTGCGTCCCAATACTCGCCGGAGTAGCGGAAGATATTTGGAACGGTCTCTTCCTCATGCTCCGGGTTGCCCCAAATGTCGTAAGTGTAGCTGTTCAGCTGGTTCCCCGCGCTATCGACCAGACCTACTACATCGCCATGTCCGTTAAATTGATAATACTGGACTTCTCCGGTTGCTTGATCCACCCGGGACCATAGCCGGCCGGCTAAATCGTAGATATAGGTGTAGGTTATACTTGGTGAACCATTGCTTACGTCCGCTTCTGCAATCAGTTTCGCTTGTTCGTCATAGTAATAGCGGGTTCGCTCGGATCCTTCAGCCCGCTCGTACAGCAAGCCGTCGCCGTTATAGCTGTAGCTGACTGTTGTACCGTCTTCACCTGTAGAAAAAGCTGATTTACAAAAATAAAAATGCTCCGATCTTTGGGAGATAGTATTTACATACACAATATCTCCAAAAGAAGGGGAGCACTTTTAAATCAAGATTATTTGTAAACCTCATCTTTAAGTCTAATAAACCTCAATAATTTTAAATTCCTCAAATTCGTTCCTGTTATGCAAGGGAGGGAGAACGCCTATTGTGCATATCGCTCTCCTAAAAGCATAAACTCCCTCTATAAGTTTATATTTTAGCTATCTCAATCATTTTATTACTAAAATGTATGAGTATTTTAGAGCCTGAAGAAAAAAGAATTTCGTGAGATAGAATATCCTCGTTTACATCTAGTATTTCCTCATACCCCCAATCTCCAAAGCCTTGAGATCTAAATAGAGTATCATCCTCAGAATAATCAACTTGAAGTTTGATAATCTTCTTATAAATAATGCGCCAACAATACTCTCCGTCCGTAAATGTTATTTCTACATTCATCGGTCTATTAATGCTTGTATCTAGTTGATTAATTTTAACTTCAATCAGATTTGAATCATGAAAACTCCTAGAGTTATATAAATCAAATACTTGCCCAGGCAATTTATCTTTCAACTTTTGAAATCGCTGGTGGTATAGAGCTTCGTTTTTATCCCATTTGCGGTTCGCTTCGTTTCGCTCTTCTTCATCTTCACTGTTTATCTTAGACCACAATTCGTCTGTAAAATACTGCATCTTAATCACCTCTGTTATCAGATAGGCTGTAGAGTTTTTGAGCCTTATAAAATAATTTTTCTTTCAGCTTTCTATCATTTTCTTGAGTGCTTGGTTTGTGAATTTTAAGTAAGCCATCATTAGAAACTGCATGCTGATCTATCGCAAATTCAAGCGATGTATGCGCACGGTACTTTAATAGTGTTACGACCTGTTCCTTGTCAAGGATTCCTCCATTTCGGACAATTTCTCTATGCTTAAAAGCAACCGTTTACGGGAGTGATCTCTTTGATCCACCTGTTTCTATTTTTCTTCATACGGATAAGCGAAGCCACAAATACAAAAATGAACATAACACCTATCGACCCATTAACCATCATCCAACCAAACAAAGTAATGTGATTGATCAATAAAAAACCAAACAGATTAAAAAGTAGATATAAGATCCATTTTTCGTTGAAAATTTGCAGTTGATCCAAAAATGAAACGCCCGATACAATCGGCACTAAGTGGGGATAAAATGCCTTGAAAATTGCCGCTCTCAAGGTCTTAACCTTATTGAAAAACAATATAAAACAAGAATGCTTTTTTGCTTACAGTTGAAGAGAGTAGATAGTATACGAATGAATCTTTTTTATCTTCTCTCACATAGAATGTCGAATTATACTCTATAAATCTTACTAAAGAGACGAAAATGATTTTACACGCATTTAAGTTAAACTCTTTTAATTTAATCACAATATTATAGTGATCATCATTATAATTAATAGATGAGTCTACGATATTATCCTGTCCTTCAAAGAAATCCGTTGTCTCTAACTCCAACAATTGGATCCTGCTTAAGTAAGGCCTGTTCTAATTTTTCATGATGTTCATTCCCGTGTATTCTCGATAGTATTTAAAACACAAAAACCCGTAAGTGGTCACTTTTTTCAAAGTATCCATCTTACGGGTTACAGTCCACACCCACATGTGGCACTATTAGTTTTGAATACTATTTATTCCAGTTTTCTCGAAGTTCTTGTTGCAATATCAATTTCAAACTTTTCCTCTGGTATGCCAAGTTCTTTTGTAGTAATAAGGATATAATGAGATACATTATCCGTTGGCTCAAGTTTTATCCAATGATTAACCTCACCAATCGCAAGGGTTTTAATTTTGCGAACCTGAATTTCAGTTGAGATATATGTTTCCTCTCCTGTGCTAACATTTTTAAGATATAATCGTGCAGAACCGTTTCTTTGGAACACATTAATTAAATCTACTCGATATTCATATTTTCCATCTGCTGATATTTTTAATGCGTCACTCCTTATCTTTTCATTCGCCCAACCGTGGGTATTAACACTTTGAATCAGCGCAGCAGAGAGTAGTATTGATAACCCCATCCCTACACAAATTCCAACATAATCTACTCCACTTGTTGGAGTCCATTCTTTAATTAGTAATATAGTAAACACTACAGCGAACAATAGAACTGGAACACCTGCTCCCCATAAATAGGTTGTTCCAATAATATCCATACCCCTTTGAAAATATGCTGTTGAACCAAAAAGAAACCATACAAATGAGAAAACACTAAATATTACTATTCCTATCAATAAAAGCCTAGACCATATCGGCATATTCGCCCCCCTTTAAATTGATTAAACTTTTATTATCTCAACTAAAATGATCCTCTAGCACCTGAACTCGAACGAGGGCCTAATTTTAATATCGGCTCAATGTATTTTTTCCAAATGTCCACATTGCTGTGCATGGTTGAATGAGCTTGAATTCTTGTGCCTGTCTCTCCATCTTTCGCTCGCACATTATCTGCACCTTTAAATTTCCTTGTAAATGTAGACCCTGCCCACCACCAACTCCCTCCCATATCGCCTTGGACAATATCTCTATTATTATACATATGAATATGTTGTCCGACCTCTGTCTCCAACTTATATTCCCTAACGGGAGTCGCTACTGTAATTAATGTCTCCACTTTCATCCCTTTTTCCTCCAGAAGGTTAGCTAACATGATTGCCACATTTCCTCCATGACTATGCCCTACTAATCTAATAGGTTCGTCAGGATTCTTACTGTGCCATTCATATACTGTGTTTACAAAACCCTTAGCCGCATCAGAACGTGCACCTTTGCTATTTTCGCCTGTCCACTCTAGCGCTGTACTTGATTCATTAAACAGACCCTCCACATATTTCACAAAATCCGGAGTCCATGTAGTCGGATCTGAGAAAGTACCATGAATCAACCATACTTTATGCCCACTAGGATCCATATATATCAAAGGATTATTATGCACATACGTATACAAGTTCTGGCTCAGCGGGTTAGTAATGTCCCCTTCATACGTATCTTTCGATACGAATCTTCCCGCGTTCGGGTCATACCAGCGGGCTCGGAGATACTGCAAATCCGTCGTTTTGTCCCAGTACTCTCCAGAGTAGCGGAAGATATTCGGAACGGTCTCTTCCTCATGCTCCGGGTTGCCCCAAATGTCGTAAGTGTAGCTGTTCAGCTGGTTCCCTGCGCTATCGACCAGACCTACTACATCGCCATGACCGTTAAATTGATAATACTGGACTGCTCCGGTTGCTTGATCCACCCGGGACCATAGCCGGCCGGCTAAATCGTAGATGTAGGTGTAGGTTAAGCTTGGTGTGCCATTGCTTACGTTCGCTTCTGCAATCAGTTGCGCTTGTTCGTTATAGTAATAGCGGGTACGCTTGGTTCCTTCAGCCCGCTCGTATAGCAAGCCGTCGCCGTTATAGCTATAGCTGACTTCTGAACCTCCTTCGCCTGTTACCTTTGTTAAACGGTTGAGGCTATCGAAGGTGAATTCGGCATTCGTCATGCCCCGAACCTGCTGGCCCTCTACTTCGAGGCGATTGCCACGCTCATCGTAGACGTACTTCTTGCTGATGTCCTGCCCATTCTCCTCTTGGATTCGATTCAACGAATCATAAGCAAAGGTATCGGCAGCTCCGTCCTGGCTGCGGGAAATGATGTTCTTGTTGTCGTCGTATTGATAAGTAAACTGTAAGCCCGCAGCACGTTGTACTTCTGCATTCTCACTCATCTCGCTCATAAGAGCTGCTGAGCCGCTTCTGAGCGTTCTGCCTGCCGCCCCAGGCGCGAGCGTCATCGCCGTCAAATCATAGCCTTCATACGTGTATGAGGTGCTTAGTCCATTACTGGAAGACTGGATCTGCAGCAGTCCGTTCGCTTGGTAGTCAAAGGTCATCCGATCGACGGGCGACCCGGACCCGGCAGCAAAAGCCGCCATTCTTCCATTGCCTGAGGCATCATGGACTACATCCAGAGCGCTAACCCGGTTCATGGCATCCAATGTATACTGAGCGCCTGTCGTTTTACCGGAAGCATCCTTCAGTGTGTATCCCGTCCGCATCTGCTTGTTATAGGAATATTCGATTTGAATGCCGTCAGGATAGGCGATCTTCGTTAGCAACCCGCTTTGCGGATCATAGGTATACGTCGTATTCCCTATAGCATCGGTCATTCCCGTGCGGCGCCCCATCGCATCGTAACTATATTTTATCTGCTGGCCAGGCGCTTTGATCAGGGTAAGCAAGTTATCGCTATTATACTCGTATTCCGTAAATTGACTCGCGTGATCCAGCGACCTGATCAGGTTGCCCCGTGAATCGTAAAAGAAAGCCTCAACGAGCCGTTCCTCATTCATTTGCCGGATCAGGTTGCCTGCCTGGTTGTATTCCTTCTCCACATACGTATTATCCGGATATTGAATTTTGGTCAGATCGCCTGCCAAGCTGTACGTATAACGCGTCGAACGCTGCTCAGGATCGGTGACTGATATCATCCGTCCAAGCGCATCATATTCATATCGGGTCTGTCCGCCATTTCCGTCCGTGACGATCACCGGATGGCCTTCCAAATCGTAGACCGTCTGCTCCAGAGGAATATAAACCCCGTTTCTCGATTCCTCGAACGACAATACATTTCCAAGCAGATCCGTCTTCTCCTGATGCTTCACGCCAGCAGGGTCGGTGTAAGTCGTCGTGCGGCCAACCATATCATACTCGACTCTGTCCTGAGAACCGTCTGCAAAGATAGTGCCCGTAAGGCGATTGAAGCCGTCATAGACATAACTGGTTTTATTTCGCTCGGCGTCTATAGACTCCTTCATATTCCCTTCTTGGTCATATACGTATTGGAAAAGAGCGTCATCTACCTTCTCCTGAACGAGCAGTCCAAGCGGGTTAAATTTTTCGACGATGACGATGCCTTCCGTGCCCGTAGTCGTGACCGTGTTCAGCTCATCCTCATATCTCACCGTCTTCTTGGTCCGATCACTGTAAAGTGTTTCGATCAGGCGGCCAATTGCATCATAAGTATATGAGGTCACCGCTCCCGACGCATCTTCTGCCGATTTTATTTCACCCGCTGAAGTATATTCATAACGTTGGCTAACTTCAGTATAAAAACCATCCACGGAATGAACGACCATCGAGCGTTTTGTCGGCAAATGTTTCCCATAAGGAGATTGGTACGCATAGTTCACCGTATTCGTTCTTTTATCATCCTTAACATTAGAGGAGGCGATATTTCCATAAGCATCGTATGTGAAATCGGTTTGCGCCAATAGCTTGCCGCTTGCGCTATTCTCTCTAACGCTGGATTGCAGCACGCTCCCCTGGTTATTGTACTGATATTGCTCCACCCTTGACTGATTACTGCTGAGCTTGGTGCTGATTTTGCTTGGCAGCACCCAGTAGAACGGAGCAGCAGATACAGCATATTCATAGGTGATCTCCTGTCCCGTACTCCAATTTTCCGCCGTCACCAGTCCCTCATCATTGTATTGATAATTAACAGAAAAAGGATCTGAAGCACTGCCTCCCTGCATGTAACTTTCGGCGATCTGAACAGGAGCATTCCAGCCCTTCGTTTCATCGTAAGTGAATTGCTGCTTGTACTGCGTGCTCCCTTCTTCGCTGCGCTGCTCGCTTAAGTAATGGATATCCGGCTTGCTGCTCGATTGAAAAATTTTATTAAAAACTCGCGTATCCTTGGAACGCGAAGCTTCCATCGTCGTCGTCCAGGCTGCAGCTTCTCCGTAGCTGTTCAAATCCTCACCGGAATATCGGAATGTTACCGGGTGTAGAACTTCGTCGCCAGCCGTAGTAGAGTATGAGTCCTGGCGAGAACTGACTTTAAATACAAAGTCAGTGGCGAAATCCCCGATCTGCTTCCGTACCGGAGTGTAATCGAAGTCGGTCATCCCGGAACCCGGACGAACAATCCTGAGCAGCAGCGCAGATGATTTGACTGGCTGAAGTTCCTCCTGGTGGGTTAGCCAGGGCAAAAAATTAAATCGGGACTCCGGGTAGGAATAGTAATATTTCGTGCTGCGTCCGGCGGCGTCTTTTGCCTCGCTGAGAACCTTCTGGCCGTACTCTTCCTTTTGAAAATATTCCATTTTTCGATTCGTACCGGATTGGGTTACTGTCACTTGGTCTCCCAAATAAGAGAAGACCAATTCATTGCCGTCGCTATTGACGATTCGTGACAAAACTGTACCGTCGCCCTGCGCAGCGTAGTGAAAATATACTTTATTCCCGTAATTGTCCGCAGTCAGGATTAGATGCCCTGAAGAATTGAAAAAATATTGATTTCCATTGCGGACAGACAGCTTTATTTCGCTTGTAGAGTTTCCAACTGTTTGCGTGAGGTCTGTTGTCAATCTAAGATCGTTCCATAAGTAGCCTTCCAGCTGCATATCTTCAGACAGCTTGTAACGGCCTACTCCGGGGAAATCCAGAATCCGTGAACCGCCATAGGTATCAATATACGGAATTTCCCATCTCCATCCTCGGCCAATAGCCGTGTCCAGCTCATCCCTGCGAATGCGGGTTTCATTGATGTAGGCCCCATTCTCGAGCCTAACGCCGATTTCATCATTAGCTCTGGCACTGTCATATACACGAACCAATGGAAAGGACAGAGCTCCCGGCAGCGAGAAGTCCAAATAACGAAGCTTCATTTCCCCGGTCGCCGTAGAAATTGAATCCGTCCCATACCCTACTTCATATAAAGAGGAATCATCCTGCAAGGAATAATGCTCAACTGCCGCTTGATCATACTCCTGGGATTGGGCAGCCGCTGAAAAATCATGGACTAGCGCAGAGTAAGTATGGTTGGCGCTTACCTCCGTTTGCGGCGCAAGTAGGTCTGCTTCCTCAATCCCACGCGTTACGTCATAACGGGAAATAGCCGTCTCATAACCCGCTTTTCCCCCTTGCAAAGCCGTGTAAATTTGGTACAGCGTATAACCTTTAGACAACTGTTCATCCAGCCAATCCTCGCTGACATCAAATTGCCGGAGAATCCCGGAAACCGTCAATATACTTCCACTAGCGGACTCGACTTCAACTGCAGATATATTGCTTGGTTCCCATGCTCCATATACGACAGTTTCCAGCAGACTCGCGCTGATCAAGGTCAAGCACAGAACGAAACATATTATTCTTTTCATGATTTCACCTCAGTTTTTCTCTTAAAAGGCCTTAAACCTTAAAACGGATATATTTTCTTCGTTCTTTGCTTCAAATTGCCCTTGGAATCGTAGTCGTAAAGAAGAATATCCCCTGACGGATAAATGATTTGAGTCAGCCGTCCATCCGGTCTATATCGAAAAGACGCCTCAGGTTTGATCTCCATCAGAGCCACCATGATTTGAAATTCGAATGGCTGCGAATTTTTCTCAGTTAGCTTCAAGTAGTAGGGCTTCCCACCCTCTAAGTCGAATTCCCATACCGTGTAATCCACTCCAAATTCCTGTTCGCTATCCTCTAGCGGCAATATCGGCGTTGTCAGCTCTGGCTGATCATATAATGTCAATTCCGGCTGCTGGGAGAAGTTCCGCAATTCCTTGGTGGCGAAGCGATATTGTCCTGTTTCGGGTGCGACAAAACGGTAATAGCCGTTTTGGCCGGCTGCTTTGTACACGTATGCCACTTGCCGATGCAGAAGTTCTTCAAAGTGATACTCCTGTACGTCGACCGTTTCAAACGTCCGGTAAGGAGCCGCAAAGGTAACCGGGTTCCCGAGTGCCGTCTTCACCTGAATGGTTCCGCCAGCAGGGATCGGATAAGATACGGTCGCCTTCTCACCCTCCCTGATCACCGTCCCGTTTGAATCTAAGATCGTATAATCAAAGGAACGATTTCCCGATGTACTCGCATTTGTAGTCAACTTCGCGGCAAAGCTGCCTATATTCTTAAATCCTGCGCTCTGATTTGTGGACAATGTGCTTTTCAGTAACGCTTGCTCCAGACTTGGCACTGCCTGGAAGGATTGCCCGTACGTAAACGTGACGGATTGATCCGTTACTACCGTTACGACCACTTCTGCCCCGCCAGGAACGGAAAGGCTGCCTTGCTGATCGAACTCAGCATCCAGCGGCTCTCCATTTGCAGCGTATATAGCGTAATCAAACATAGACAGCCTGTTATTAGATGCGTCGCTGGTTAGGGTTTGCGATGATGACTGCAAATTCACAAATAAGTAGCTTTCATTTTTAGATAGGGTCACTTTGTTGACCGCAGGGTTTTCCCCAGGCACTCCCGTAAAGGACGTATAGACCCCTCCAAAGGTGATGGCCTCCGTTAATGGTGCAACTGTAATAGAATGCTCTGCAGGAACTGAGACGGGAGTGTAGCGGCTTGGATTGTCTCCCCGAATCGTTCCATCTGGCCGTCTTAGGACATATGCAAATTCCTTTGAAGAGGTTGCATCGCTGTACAAGTATTCCGACTGACCGCTAATGTTCACATAAGTATAGGAATTACCTGGCAGTACAGTAGCCCGCAGCATCGCAGGATATGCCGACGGATCGGATGTAAAAGAGTCGGTGTAAGAGAATGTTACCGGGTTCACAGATTGCCCTGTGACAATCGCATAACCTCCGGCAGGTATCAATACGCTGCCTTTTTCATCAAAACCTCCCCGGTCTACGCTTCCGTCATTGTTGTATATCGCGACGTCAAATTTTCCGCCGCTTTGAGCCGTATCACTAGTAATCGCTCTTGACCTGGATCCGATATTTGTGAACAGGTACGACTCCCCGTTATGCACGATTTGCTTGGAAATGGCCACGCCTTCCTTGTCCTTCCAATCAAACAAGCGGTATATGGCGCCAAACGTAACCGGAATATCGGACACCGCGGTCACAACGATACTGTTACCTTTTGCAACCTGCGGATTAGTATAGGTGTTAGCTCTCCTCCCTTGCTGCGTGCCATCCGGGTAGTATTCCGCCCAGTCGAAGCGGCTGCTGGAAGAAGCAATGCTGTACAAATATCTGGCAGTGGAGCTGATATTTCTAAACTCAAAGCTCTCTCCCCTGGATAGAGTCACCCTGAAGTGTGAAGGCTCATCGCTAACTTCTGCCGAGAAATCATCGGCGTACTCGAAGGTAACCGGAGCGCTGTCCCGAACCGTAAAAATGACGATAGATCCGGGAGAAAGGGTTGGTGTACCCAAAGAGTTAAAGCCTTGAGAAACATAATCTCCATTGACGTCGTATACGACGTAATCGTATCGGCCTTTCACTGCTCTAGCATCATTCTTAACGCCATTCCGCAGCGTACCGTTATTCGTGAAGATATAAGAGTCCCCTGGCGATACAGTAACCCTGCTGAGCGCCTCATCTCTGCGATTTTCTCTCATAAAGGAGCGATATGGAGCGCCGACGCGAACCGGGTTCTCCGTAACCAAAGTAATAGCTACACGTCTTCCTACCGCTACCAACGGTAAAGTGGTCGTATTCGTGCCCCTGGAAACTTCTGAGCCATCCGGCGAGTAGACGACATAATCAAATTTATCTTTGGAGGTTCCCGCATGCTCCGGACGATCGGACTTCGTCCCAACATTGGTAAACTCATGGCTTTCTCCGGGATATAATAAGAGGCTATCGTATGCCGACTCGTCCGTTTCATAACCATAGAAGCCTTCGTACGGAACGGCTACGGTAACCGGTATGTCAGAAGCTCCCGTAAGTACAATCGTATCTCCTACACTAAAAGAAGGCTTGGAATAGGCATCAAAACTTGACTTTTCTAAAGAACCATCGCTTTTATAGACGGCAAAGTCATAGCGCATCCCGTTGGAGGAAGTTGCGTCGCTTATGATGCTTCTCGCAGCAAGCGATTCGTTAGAGAATAAATAACTCTCACCACGGTGCAATGTTGTTTTAAGCAAAGCGGGAACCGGTACGTAAGAATAAGTAAGTACGTCATTAAAGGTTACCGTTACCGGGTAACCGTAATCCGCAGAAACGACAGTATATCCCCCTTTAGAGTAAACAAGCGGATTACCCGTGTACGCCATGTCATCCGACACGACCTTCCCATCCGCATTATAGGAAACATAATCAACGCGAATATTATTCGTTGACTTGGCATCTGTCGTTAAGGTCGTTGTGGTGGATGTCTCATTCGTAAACTGGACGCTTTCCCCGGGATATATGACCAAGCTAACCTTTGCAGCAGCGAGCATAAACATATAGGTGCTGTCCGTCACCGTTAGTTCTTCCGGGGACAGTGGCGTATCATCAATTTCTATAGTGTCGATATCAGGCACCCATTCATCTAAAGATGGGGAAGCGTCATTTATCCGCTGGTGACCTCGCACCTCTACAGGCAGTACTTCTCCTTCGGCAAATGTTGATACAGGCCCAAAACTTCCTAGAAGCAGCAGGACAGTCAAGGCAAGCAAAACTAATTTTCTAAGATTCAACTCATTTCCTCCATTTCCCAAATTTATGAATATGTATCATCTTTATCGGCTAACTTACATTTGATCCTGTATAGTCATAAAGTCCCTTATCTGGTTGAATTAACAAAAAAAACCACCCCCAACATCACGTTGAAGGCAGCTTTCAGCTTGTAGTTTCTATTCATTTTCCAGCCTAAGCCACGCTCATATTATCCCAGCTCGGCTGAATTGGGTCGTATATCTCGGCTTCGTGATTTTGTCGCTCACTGCCTGAATTCCTCTTACCCTTTCACAGCTCCGCCAACGATCCCCTCTACGATTTGCTTCTGCATGGCGATAAAGAATACAAACACAGGAGCAAGGGTAATGACCGTCATCGTCATGAACATGGGCCAATTGACCGCGAACTCTCCTTTAGCTTTATAAATCTCCAGAACGAGCGTTGTATTCTCCCGGGAGCTAAGGAACAGCATCGGGGACAGGAAATCGTTCCAAATCCACATCGTTTGCAGCACAGCACAGGTTACGGTAATCGGCTGCAGCAAAGGCAGGATGATCTTCCAGAATATGCCCCAGATGGAGCAGCCATCGATAATGGCTGCCTCCGACAGATCCTTCGGAATGGTCTTCATATACCCCAGGATCAGGAAGAAGACAAACACCGAGCCCCCTAAGTACATGGTCGTTAATCCATACAGCTTATCCACCAGCTTCAAGTTGGTCATCAACTGGAACAGCGGCACCAGCAGCGTCTGAAATGGAACCATGAACCCGAGCAGCAAATATCCCATAATGACCCGGTTTACGCGAGTCCGGTTATACACGATTGGATACGCTGCCATGGCTCCGATCAGCACCATCAGGATAACGGCTGTTACGGTCAGAAACAAGCTGTTGCCGAAGCTGCGCAGTATCGGCGTCTCCTCAAAGACTCTGGCATAATTCGAGAAGTTCCAGCTTGTAGGCAAGCTGACCGGCTTCGTTGCCGTCTCGAATTCGCTTTTAAATGTGTTGACGATAATAATGTAAAAAGGGAAAAAGGTGAGCAGTCCGAAAGGAAGCATAAGAACATCCAGTATCCATAATTTCCGTTTGGATCCTATCATTGCATGCGTTCCTCCCTTTTCTGCATCAGGTTGAATTGGACGAAGCCAATCACTAGCACGATAAGGAAGAAGATGACCGAAATCGCAGACGCGAGTCCGAACTGAGCTTCGGAAATCCCCCGGAGCACGATCACCTGCGTAATCGTATGCGTCTCAAAACCAGGTCCGCCGTTCGTTAATGCAAACGGGATCTCATAAACCTTCAAGCCGTTAGTGATTAAGAGCAGCACGCTCACCGTCATCGCCGGAGCCAGCAGCGGAATGGTAATGTAGCGGATCTGCTGCCACTTGTTGGCGCCATCGATCGCCGCTGCCTCGAAGAAGTCCTTGGAAATCGACTGAAGGAAGGCCAGATAAATGACTGCGTGCCAACCGGTCGTGGCCCAAACAGCGACGACAATCGTCGAAATCTTGGCCAGCACAGGATCGGATAACCATGGCTGTGCCGACATCCCGAACAGTTCGCGCAGGAATGTGTTCAGAATCCCCGACGGGATCGGCGCGAAGATAAAGCCCCAGATAAAGGCCAACAGCAGGCCGCTCGGAATGGACGGGAAGAAAAAGACCGCCCGCAGTACATTTTTGCTGAAAAAATTCTGATCCAGAACAAGCGCTAGCGGAATCGCAAGTAAAGTGACCAGCACCGTTGTTGCGACCGCAAACAATATCGTAAATGATATTCCCGATACGATCGCATTGTCGGCGAACAAGCGCACATAATTTTTCAAGCCGATAAAGTCATAGTTCGTTGAATACCCGTTAAAATTAGTCAGGCTGAGCATAAATGAGCGAATTAACGGGTAAATCGTAAACAAGGTATAGATGATCAGAATCGGAATCAGAAACACCTGGTATTGCAGCTGTCGCATAAATTTACCCAAGATTGATCTTCCTTTCAGTGAGCTAGACCTTAGTAACTCTCCATCTCAATGAATTTCTTATCAATGGCTTGAACAGCTTCCTCCGGCGTAATCTTACCTACAGCCATATCCTGGGTCGAAACCACGAATTGGTTTCTGAGCGCTTCCTGGTATCTTGGCCAAGTTACCATAGGTAAATAGATTCTGCCTTGCATCAGGCCTTCCTCATATGCGTTTTGCAGGGCAGGATGCACTTCCGCCTCGAAGCCTTTAGCCGTCATGATTAAATTCGTGCCCTCATAGAACAGCTGCAGGCCTTCTTCACTGCTCAGGTACTCCAGGAACAGCAGCGCTTCCTCTTTGTTTTTCGTCTTGCTATTCACCGCAAACCCTACGCCTGGCGCCCCGACATAGTAGCTCTGGCCCTTCTCGAATCCAGGCAGACCCATCACTCCGAAATCCAGATCCGGCACCTGCGTCAATTTATCCATCACCCACGGGCCGCTGAAGAACATCGCGACATTGCCAAGTGCAAACTCGCTTTCGACTTGATCTCCAGTCAGGCCAATCATGTCGGAGGTCAAAATTTTCGTATCGATCAAATCTCTTTTCCACACTTTAAACACTTCTGTCCATCCATCGGCAAATGTTTTTTCGCCCGCAAAGATCTTCTCGTCAAAATCAGGGTCTTGGGACAGCACCATGTTCCCATATAGAGCAGAATGGATTTGCGTCAAATCCTGCATGGTATCATAAATCGGGACAATTCCTGCCTCTTTCAGCTTCAAGCACACGGCGATGAATTCATCCCAGGTTTCAGGGAGCTCCGTAATACCTGCTTTCTCAAATAGCGCCTTATTGTAGAACCAACCGCCTACCCAGCCGTTTTGCGTAAAGGCGTAGGTTCTTCCATCCTTGCTCAGCATCGGTTTATTGCTATCGAGCATCACATCCATGAACGGATAGTCCGTCAGATCGATCGCGTGTCCGCCGTCGATAATTTCATTGCGGTTCTCGGCAGCGATCATAAAAATATCCGTCGCAGAATCCGACAGCAGCATCGTCTGCAATTTCGAAATATAGTCTTTGACTGGCGGAGCAAATTGGAAATCGAAAGAAATATGCGGGTATTTCTTCTGGAAACCTTCCAGCACCGGCTTCATTTCGGACTCATTGTTCCAGGCTAGAATGCTCAGCTTCACCTTTTGCTTGCTTTGCCCGCCCTCGGCGCCGCTGACTGCGCTTTCAGAACTGTCTTTGCCTCCGCAGGCGCTCAGCACCATCGTGACGATCATAACCATAACCAACAGCAGTGACTTCCTTTTCACGTTTAGTTCCCCCTTATTTCAACATTGTAAGCACTTACACTCATTTCAAAGCTTACTCCGGTTCCTTTCGCGGCGGAATTCATATTGTTGCGCAACTTCTTGTATTTCGTTGCACGGCTTAATGTTTCTCGCCTCGATGGAGCTGACGGTATTGCTTGGGGGACACGTCATAGTATTTTTTAAACGTCCTGCTGAAGTGACTCTCATCCACAAATCCGGTCACGGAAGCGATCACACTGTTCTTCTCCTCCGTGCGGAGCAACAATTCGGCGGCCTTCTCCATCCTAATCTGAATCACATAATTCCAATAGTTCACATTCATTTCCTGTTTGAACAGCCTGCTTAACTGAAAGCGGTCTACGCCAAACCGGTCCGCCACCATCTGCAGAGACAAATCCTCCCCATAGTTGAGGTCGACATATTGCTTCACTCTCATAACCATATCCTCCGTCAGGTTCGGGCCTTTCATGATGCTGGCGATATGATCGATTAAGCTCATAAATAAGAGCTCCAGCTCCCGGATATTACGATAGCTCCTAAGGTCATCCATGGTGATGTTATCGAGCTTCGTACTTGACCTGCCCATAGACGGAATCGACTGGGCAATGACGTATAGAAAATGAAGAACTAGAGAATAGACATCCTCCGGCGGAATCCGCGAGCTGCGGAAATAATCGAACATTTCTGCGGTCAGCTTCCTGGCAGCCTCCGGAGCGAATTCGCGGACAACCATTTCCCGATAGGCCTGCTCGTAGCTCTGAAAATGCTGCATGCCCCATGCATCGTTAAATGCTTCCTCCTGGTAAGCATTCACGGGTTCACAGGTATAGAAGCTCAGCCTGCCGGCTTCCTCGCTCTGCTCCAGCAGCTCCGGCAGCTTGTCAGCATGGCATCCGTTCATCATGCGGCTTGCTCCAATGCTCACTGCAGATTCAGGTATATGGGCTTGGATACGGGATAACGTCTCCTGGCACAGCTCCAGCAACCTGGCTTCCGGCATTGAAGCGGTTATTCCCAGCAGGCAGCTGTATTTATCCCGGCTCTTTCGGTAAACTACCGGAATCAGCGACGGCTCTGCCTGCAGCAGCCATTCCGCAAGCATCGGCTCGCTCAGGCTCTCTCCTTCGATCTGGAGGACGGCGCATTGCTGGAGCTTCAGCAAGACGCAGGCCCGCTCGACGACGACGAGGCTATTGGCATACGCAGACCTGGAGTGCACCAGCTTCCCGAATTCATGAGCCAGAACGGATTGCTGCTCTGCATGTATGGCGGATGTAAGCTCAAGAATGGTTTTCTTCAGCAATACGACATCCACGGGCTTCAGCAAATACTGATAGACATCTAGACGCAGCGCTTCCCGCGCATAGGTGAATTCATCGTGAGCGCTTACAATGACCGTTTTCGGCTTCTTTATGGAATGATCCAACTGCTGCAAGGTTTCGATCCCGCTCATAAATGGCATCTGAATGTCCAGTAAGACGATATCCGGCAGGAACTCGCCAAGCTGCTGCAGCGTTTCCCGGCCGTCATAAGCATGTTTGATTTCCGTAATCCCTAAGGCTGTCCAGTCCATCGTTTTATCCAAAAAAGTGTGCAGGGAAGTTTGGTCATCCGCTATTAGCAATTTCATGGCATGTCCCCCTCGTAAAGGCGAGCTTATTCGATCCTCGGCACAACTAAATATACGCAAGTGCCGGCATTTTTTGTGCTGCGAACCCGGATTCCGAAATCCTGCCCGAAGTTCAGCTTAATCCTGTGATTGATATTATAAAGTCCGATATTGCCGTTTTTCTCATCCGGCTTGTCCAGCTGCCGTCTCAGCCGTTTGAGCTCATCTGCCTCCATCCCTTTGCCGCTGTCACAAATGGCGATAAGCAGACCTCTCTTCACTGTGGTGACGCTGATGCGGATCGCACCCTCCCGCCGATCCTCGCCGAATCCATGCCGGATACAGTTCTCCACGACAGGCTGCAGCAATAGCTTAGGTATTCTGCACGGCAATACGCGCTGATCTGGAATGTACTCGTCGACCTGCAAGCGGTCATCGTATTTTTTATTCATAATATAAAGATAATTCCGTACGTGCTCCAGCTCCGTTCTAAGCTCCACCAGCTCACCCGACTGTCTCATCGAATAACGGAACATGTGGCTTAAGGAAAGCACGATGTGATTGGAGGACTCGATGTTACCGCATACAATTTCCGTCTGCAGCAGCTGCAGCGTATTGAACAGAAAATGAGGATTGATCTGGGCCTGCAGCGCCTTCAGCTCTTCTTCTTTCAGCGCGATCTGAGTCAAATAGTTTTGCTGAATGAGCAGGTCGATCCGGTCCATAAGCTCTTTGAACTTCATGCCGATCTGATTGATTTCGTGATACTGGTAGTTTTTATCGCGAATGTACAGCATGTCGTCCGTCCCGATTTTGTCCAGCGTCTTCAGCAGGCCCTGCATCGGCCGGGAAATGCGAAAGGTGACCGCCAGGCTGATCAGCACATTTAGAATCAGGCACAGGTAAAGAATTCGCGCCAGGTTCGACTTTAGCGGGGCCGATTGGCTCGTGATTTCACTCATCGGCACGGCGGAGATCATCATCCAGCCTTCAACCGCCGTTGGCTGATAAATAATCAAATGCTCCTCCCCGTACAATGGCGTGCGGAAATTGCCCGACTTCTGTTCGTATATCTCGTCGATTCCGTCAATGTCCATGATCTGGCCGATTTCTTCGTTGTTCTGGTGAACGATGATTCTCCTATTCTCGTCGATCAGAAAGATGCTCCCTTTGTTCTGATAGTTGTTGCGCTCGAACATGCTGTTTACTTTCTGCAAATCCAGGTTGGCAATGACCGAGCCGATGACCTCGCGGCGAAAGCCTTTGACCTGCATCGCTACGGACAAGGTAGGACGTCCATATCGAGAAATGTCTGAGCTCAAATAATAATCCTGATGATGTATGCCCAGGCTAAAAAAATAATCTCCTTGCCGGGGCTGAAAGGATTCCTGTGCCCACGGCTGCGCCCCGAAGGAATATTCCCACCAAAGCGAGCTCCGCCCGTTCAAATTGTTGATATACCCGTTTTTTCCCAGAATGAGAACATCGCTGATTAACGACTGATACGTATTGATGCTCTGCGTAATTTCGGAAATATTTCGTTCATGCTGCAGCAAATAGGCCATGTCAGGCACTTCAGCATGCCGCATGATTGCGCCGACGGATTGATTGCTTGCCAGCACGAGCAGCGAACGCTTCGTCTCCTCCAGGTTGAAGCTTAAGCCTTGAGCAGCCTGCTCCATCACCTTGTTGCTTGACCGGATCACCTCTTCCGTAATCATCCGGGTCGAATCGCGAATGGATAACATCCCAAGCAGCACGAGCAGCAGCAGGTTACCGAGCAAATAGTAAACGAGGAATGTCCGATAAATCGTTTTTTGCAGCATGAAACGGCGTAAAAATCGCAGTATTCTGTTCATACATAGCTCCCTCAATAGCTGATCATTCTCCCTATTCATCCTAATGCATTTTAGCAAAAGAACAAAGCAGATGGATAGACTCCCCTCATTTTTGCCCCAAAAAAAGAAGCGTTGATAGATTGCCATCAACGCTTCTGAGCCTGCCTATTCCACGCTCAAATTGTCCCAGTTCTGCTGGAACTGCTCGTACATCTCGGGTTTCGTGATTTTGCCGCCGATGTAGGCCTGAATGCTGCTGGCGAATTCGCCCGACATGCCGCTTGGGAACCGGAACCAGTTCCAGGTCAGCGCTTGGCCTGCATCGGTGTATTTCAGCACCTCGATGCCGAGCGCCCCGAGATCCTCTTCTTTGCCTTCGATGCTGTCAAAGGCCGGAATGAACTGAAATTCCTCGGTAATATACCTCCTACCTGTCTCGGAGGAAACCAGCCAATTGAGGAAGGTCTTCGCTTCCTCTTTGACAGGAGAATTCTTGTTGATGACCCAGTTGTTCGGCACCCCGGCGAACAGTACGTCATTATCCTCGGACGTATCGTCGATCGGCATGGGCAGTAGGCCTAGGTCAAGATCCGGATCGATCCCATCGAGCTGCCCCTGCGTCCAGTTGCCCTGCTGCATCATCGCGGCCTGGCCGCTGGCAAACAGGATCACCTGGGTGTTGTAATCCGTGGTGAGCGGGTTAGGATTGCTGTATTCCAGCGTCAGCTCCAAGAGATCGGACCACTGCTGTACGACCGGGTCAGCCGCGAACTTCGCCGACCCTTCGTTTAACTGCTGGATGAATGCCGCAGGGTCTTGCTGACAGGCAAATGCGGCATTAATGTTATGCGCTGTCTCCATCACATCTCCACCTCCTTGCGCTTTGTGGCCCATACTTGAAGCATGGAGATGACCGCCACAATAAGGAAGAACAGGATCGCTTTCGCGGAGCCCATGCCGAACCGGCTGATGTTGAAGGCTTCATTATTAAACTGCCAGATAAAACCGAGCAGCAAGTAGGCGAGGATAAATGCTGTAATGTTCGTTAGAAGGAGGCTGCTATTCCAATGCTGCCCGCACCTATGCGGATGTCTCGCCCGCCTGCCCTTTGCCCTGTCTCCGGTGATGCAGCGCATAGTACAGCAAGGTGGTGAAAGCGACAACCATCGCACCGACGAAATACATCGTGCCGTAGCTGGTCAACGCGGCTACCACGCCAAGGACATAGGAACCCACGCCATAGCCTGCGTCAAAAAAGACAAAGTAGGTGCTCGTAGCCAGCCCGCTGCGCTGGATCGGCGCCGACTTGATCGCAACCGCCTGAAAACTGGGCAACAAAGCGCCGTACCCGAGACCGATTACGCCGCCAGCCGCAAGGAAGGCAAAGGTGCTATCGGCCTGACTGAGCCAGATCATGCCGACAACGAAGAAGAGCAGGCCTGGATATACCAGCACATGCTCGCCTCTACGGTCGAACAATCTCCCGGTGAAAGGCCGAGAAATGAGAATAAGGGCAGCGAACACGATAAAGAAATAGCTGGCGAATGGCTCCATCCCCAGGCTTTTGGCATAAACCGAAATGAACGTAGAAATCGCGCCGTAGGAGAAAGCGAGCATAAAGCCGGAAATGGAAATCGGAATCGCCTTCGTCTCGATGAAGTTGCTCCAATGCCAGGATGAGGCAGCGCCAGACTTCTTGGGTTCCGGCTCGCCAGGGATTTGCAGCAGCAGACCGCAGGCCAAAGAGAGCGCCGAGAATATAAGACACATGATGAATAGCAAGGGGAAACTAAAGTGGGTAATGATGGTCAGTCCAAGAAACGGCCCGAAGACCATCGCCAGGCTCATGAAGAGCGTAAAGTAGCCGATCCCCTCTCCTTTGCGCTTCTCCGGGATAAGCTTGACTGCAATCGCCGAGGTGGTCGTCGCCGCAACGCCAAAGGCCGCCCCGTGAATGACGCGCAGGACGAGCAGTGGCGCAAAGCCGTGCACAATCAAATATAAGGCGCTGCAGACCGCAAACAGAATGAGTGAGACATTCATGATTTTGCGGTTGTCCAGCTCATTCAGCCACTTGCCGGCTAACGGGCGGAAAATGACCGCCGCGATAACGAACACTGTTGTTACGAGGCCGATTCCCTTCTGGCTGCCATGCAGCGATTCCAGCACAAAGGTCGGCAGCGTTACCGCCAAAATATAAAAGGTCATAAACACAAAAAAACTGCTGAAGCAAATCAGCAAGAAGTTCTTATTCCATAAGCTGGTTTCTCTCAAATCGTATTCCTGCTTTCTATGTTGAATTTGGAGAATAGACGCTCCGCAGGGTCTATAGACGTTCATTTATTTTTTGAAAAACCTGGCGCAGCAGCGCAAGCTCTTCTACGGTCAAATCCTTTAAGTACGACTGCGTAAACTCTGCCTCGATCGGCAGAAGCTTCTGACTTAAGCTTCTACCGCTCTCTGTGACATGGATCAGATAGGATCGCCGATCCTCCTTGTTGGCTCCTCTGCGTATGAATTCCTTCCTCTCCAATTGGTCAAGAATACGAGTGACGTTGGTTGGGTCTTTCTCGGTGCGCCGGGACAGCTCTGCTTGCGTGATGCCTTCTTCCTCCGCCAGTGTCTGCAGCACGCCCCACTGCTCGGATGTGATGCCAAATTCATGGAATCTCTGGGTTAAATGCTGGGTGATTTTACGTCCGGTGTTCGTAATGATATAGCCAAGGGAATCCTTGATCCGCAACGCTGAACGCCTCCTCGCGCGATTAATTGTATGTATAACAATTATAGATATAGCAACTATATATTGTCAATCCTATGCATAATTTGCATCTGGACGAATCAGAATAACGTTGTCTTTCCAACTGAATCCAAAGGAGTGTTATGCATGCGTGAAGGTCTGATTCCTACTGTTCTTGGAGCCGTAGTATCCGCTTCAGCCGTCTCACTGCTTCGGAGCAAGTATAAGCTTGCCGCCACCGGCGCTCTTGGCTTTGGCCTGGCCCACATCGTGCTCGGAGCCATCGACCTCGTCGAGCATCGGTAGCTGATCAGGAAAGATCGCCCGGGGAGTAAACCTTCCCGGGTTTTAGTTTTCGCTCCTTTCGATGGGCTAACGCCCATACGGCGAACTAGTCATTCGCATAGAATGCCGTATCATTTGAAATGGGAGTGAATCACTTGAATCATTATTATCCAATGCATCATCATCATCACATGCCACATCACGGGGGTCATGGGCATCATCATCCTCTGGCGGTAACTCTGGTCGACCCGTGCGTAGTCGATGCACTGAAAGCCAATATCGGCAACTATGTAGTGCTGGAGACGACCCGCGGAGGAATCGACGGCTGTATAGCAGACGTCAAACCGGATCATGTCGTGCTGGATGCACGCGGTAAAAAATTCTTGGTTCGTATCTGCGAAATCGTCTGGATTATGCCCAAATAACAGGGATAAAGAAAGGGATACTTGGAAGGCTGCGACTTCGCAGTCTTCTTTGCTATTACAAACGTCCTTTACAAACAACGTCTGCCGTGCTAATATAGACCCTGATTTAAATATTCAAAATTTCAGATATATGAATATATGAAACCAAGGAGATATTTTTCGATATGGACAAAGGCATACAGCAGTTCAAGGCCGATTTTTTTAAGGCGCTTGCTCACCCGATGAGAATCCGCATTTTGGAAATACTGAGCCAGGGAGCACGCAACGTGAACGAGCTACAGACGATGCTGGAATCGGAAGGCTCGGCGGTATCTCAGCAGTTGGCCGTGCTCCGCGCCAAGAACCTGGTTAACACGGTTAAGGAAGGAACCACCGTCATTTACTCGCTTCGCGATCCGTTGATCAGCGACCTGCTCGCGGTAGCCAGGCAAATATTCAATAACCATTTAGTAGAATCCATCTCTCTGCTGGAGGATATCCATAAACAAATTTAACTCATTAGAAAAGAAGGGCAAAGAAAATGAACTGGATAGGACGATTTAATGGTTACTCGGCACATGCGTTTCGCAAGGATTTAGTATCGGGCTGTATCGTCGGAATTGTCGCCATTCCTTTAGGGATGGCTTTTGCCATTGCTTCGGGGGTCAAGCCCGAGTATGGGCTGTACACGACGATCATTGCGGGAATTCTGATTTCCCTGCTCGGCGGATCTAAATTTCAAATCGGCGGTCCGACCGGAGCATTCATTCCGATTCTGCTGGCAATCGTGATGCAGTACGGATACGAAAATCTGTTAATCGCTGGATTTCTTGCAGGCGTATTCCTTGTCCTGATAGGGCTGCTCCGGCTAGGATCGCTAATTAAGTTCATTCCAAAGCCGGTCACCATCGGGTTTACCTCCGGGATCGCCGTCATTATTTTCAGTGGACAAATCGCTAATTTTCTCGGGCTTCAAGGCGTAGAGCGTCATGAGTATTTTTTCTATAACATGAAGGAATTATTCTTGCGGATATCCTCTTTGAACGGATACAGCGTACTCATTGCCGGCATATGCTTGGCTTGTCTTATTCTGACTCCTAAATTTCTGCCGAAGGTTCCCGGCTCTCTCGTAGGTATCATTATCTCCACCTTGATTGCTGCCTGGCTGTTTCCCGGCAAAGTAACGACGATTGGCTCCGCCTATGGGCCTATTCCTGCAGGCTTGCCGAACTTTGCTCCGCTCGATTTCACTTGGGATCGCATCCTCCTGATGCTGCAGCCCGCTTTGATCATCGCTATGCTGGGGAGCATTGAATCGCTGTTGTCCGCCGTCGTCGCCGATGAAATGACCGGAACCCGGCATAACAGCAACCGGGAATTGATCGGTCAAGGGGTAGCCAATATGGCGGCGCCGCTATTCGGAGGCATCCCCGCTACTGGCGCAATTGCCCGGACAGCAACGAACATCAAGAACGGTGCGGCTTCCCCGCTATCCGGGGTCATTCATGGTATCGTCGTTCTGCTGATCGTTGTCTTGTTCGCGCCTTACGCTTCCAGCATTCCGCTGGCCAGCATGGCTCCTATATTAATGGTCGTAGCCTGGAACATGAGCGAATACAAGAACTTTACCCATATGCTCAAAATGCGGACAGGGGATTCGCTGATCCTGCTCGTTACTTTTGTGCTGACGGTATTTACGACCTTGACAGTCGCTGTTCAAGCGGGACTGGCCCTGGCGGTCATTCTATTCATCAAGCGGATGAGCGGTATGGCTACGGTGAATAAAATGCTGCCTGACCACACCTCGGGCAAAGAGAAGGTGCAGGCGCATGTGGTAGCCGAAGAGAGAAATTGTCCACAACTCGGCATTTATACCGTCGAAGGAACGCTTTTCTTCGGGGCCACCCATGTCCTGGAGAAATTGGAGGAGAAGCTGCTCGGTGACCCCGACCTGCGGGTTGTGCTGCTGCGTATGGGCAGAGTCCCCTTCATGGACACCACGGGGGAGACCAATTTTATCAGCCTGATTCAGCGTCTGATGCAGCGCGGGGTTGTTGTCATCGTTTCCGGGATGAAGCCGCAGCCCCAAGAGCTTCTTGTTAAGACAGGCGGCTATGAGATGATCGGAGAGGACCGTTTCTTCGAGCATACGGGAGAGGCGCTGAATTATGCCCTGGAACATCTGCAGTTCCATAAATGCCTCGGCTGTAAGCAGTTCGCCTTTCGGGAATGCACCACGCTCAGCAGCACCGGCAGCCTGCGCCAGCATATTTCTTGAACTAAAAAGACAAAGCCTCGGTCGTTTTAACCGAGGCTTTGTTATTATCTCCTTAGTAAGCCGTCCAGCCAGCGTCAGCCGAGATCACCGTACCGTTTACGAAGCTGGAATCCTCAGAAGCAAGGAACAAAGCTACCTTGGCAATTTCCTCGGCTTTTCCCGTACGCGGATTGATGGGCATGCCAAGCTGCTGCCTTGAAGCTCCAAATTGATTGATGCCGGTCATCGAAGCGCCGATATTCGTTTCTACTCCGCCTGGAGCAATCGCGTTGCAGCGAATCCCTTGCGTTGCGTACATGAAGCCCGTATTTTTGGTAAACCCAATGACCGCATGCTTGGAGGCCGTATACGCTACCCCTGCCCGCGCTCCCTGCAGCCCGCCAACCGAAGCCACGTTGACGATGACTCCCTTCCGCTTTTCAAGGAAAACCGGCAGCACCTTACGAGTCGAGCGCATGACGCTAGTTGTGTTTACGGCAAAAATCCGGTCCCACTGCTCGTCTGTTACATCGCCTGCGGGCTCCATATTGTCCATAATTCCCGCATTATTAACCAGTACATCGACCGTTCCATAGGTTTTGACCGTAGTATCGACCAGATTTTGAATATCCTCTTCCACAGCAACATTCGTTTTAATCGCAAAAGCGGTCCCGCCCTGTGAAGTAATTTCTTCGACCGTAGCGTTTGCCCCATCTAAATTCAAATCAGACACGGCCACTTTCGCGCCCTCTTTCGCGAATAGCAATGCGATTTGTTTTCCCATCCCCGACGCTGCCCCGGTTACGATCGCTACTTGATTCTGAAGCTTCACCATAATCCCTCCCGAATGTTCATACCCTGATAGATTGCGACTATAGCTGCGGCAATATTCATGATTTCGTTTCGATTAATGGTATTTCTATGTCACGGGCGGAATCAAAATATCGATAAAATCCCGGGTTTAGCTCCAATGTTTCCGATATATTCAGATTTTCGTACCGTTCAACTTTTTTGCCCGAGCCGTTCGGGCCGGAAGCAGCCATTTTAGGATAGATTTCTTCCCCTGCTGTACGCAGCATCGTCTGGCTGATTCCTTTAAATTGAGGGTCGTCCGATTTCGATTCCACAATAAGATCTTTACCGTCCATATAATATGTGAATTGAACATGGAAATCCTCGACTTTTATCTCCACATACTGCTTTTCCTTGTTCGGTTGAGGCAGCCTAACCCAGTTCCGGGATGTATCACGCTTTGTAACGACCGCATCCTGAAGAATCAATTTTAGCGAAGCGTCAGACCAATCTTTATACCACTCTGGCGAATTGAATTGGTAAACATGCTGATAATTGTTCGGATCGTCCCCCAGAAGATTGAAGCTGCCGTCGATTTCTTTGCCGTCCACCATAAGCCGAACCGAGTCATACCAAACCGAGCCCTCTTTCATACGGTCCATCGACTGATCTTCCTGATAAGCGATTCTAATTTCCAACGGCGTAATCACTAACTGCTGCAAAGTTTTTCCTGTTATGCGTTCAAATTCAGCATTGTTTAGGAGCTTGCGGGATAAGAGAGCCTCCGCCGCCTTCTTGCCATCCGCCTCAAAATCAATTTGCCAGCTGCCCTGGACTCGGCTCGCCTCGCGCAAATAGCTGAAATCGAACTCCGCTTCTGCCCATTCCTGCTCAGAAAGCTCAAACTCCTGCTGGATCAGTAATCCGGAACCCTCATGAGGAAGAATCGTCCGTACGCCCTGGTCAGCTCCTCCCTTGTTGGTTTTAAGAATCAGATGCGGATCCCAGCGCTCCGCGTTCGCTTCAGAAGCCTTAACATTGTAGCGGACAATGAATTGTCCATCCGATCGCTGTACTGATTCGAAGCCGAGACTTGGATAACGACTTGTATCCGTAACAATTGTCTGTCCCGTCTGAGGGATGGCTTTTAGAGGAACCTCTGCATATTGATAAAAAACGAGATTATCAGCCGATAGCACATATTGTTTTCGCCCTTTTAGCTCATTCGGCGCTTCATAAATGCCAAGCAGTTTGCCGCTTTGCTCATCATATTGGAGATGGCCCTGCAGCGGCACCTCTTTGCCGGAGGCCTCAGCAAGTTGGATATGTTCAAATCCAACCGTATCGAATACCGTACCATTTGGATCTGGATCCATCGAAACAAGAAGCTTCATTTTTTTATCGTCCGCCACGACGCCATGAAGGCCCATGGTTACCCCTTCGCTTAGCGCCTGCTTGTCATATTGCTGGCCATACCCCTGGTTTAAAGCTGCCGTTATGCTTTTCCCGCCGCTTAAACCGTCCCAACTGAGCGCCACGCTTGCAAACACGGGCACCCCAATGATCAGGAAACAACTAGCCATGACGGCTGCAGAAATCCATTGCTTCCTTGATCTCCCTGAGCTATTCGGCGTTTGCTCCAATTTCCGTTTGTAAACTTCCTGCTCGATCCCCGTCCACATCGCATCGTAATTCGGCCGCGGTTCTTCCTGCAAATGCTGCTTTATTTGGCGTTCACGGAATTGCTCCATTCCAAATCCTCTCCTTTTCTCTTTTGCTTTTCAATCGGCCCCAGCTTGTTTCGCAGCAATCCCAATCCCCGATTGAGTCTGGATTTGACGGTTCCTTCCGGGATTTCGATCACCTTGGAGATTTCCGGGACCGTCAGCTCGTTGGCAAAACGCAGAATGACGACGATTCGGATTTTATCCGGCAGACTGCTGATCAGCCCATGGAAGGCTGTCCTGGTTTCCCGTTGATCATAGCTCTCTTCGACGGGATTGAAGATTTGCGGACGGGAGAGAATATATGCTAACGTTTCTTTGGTCCAGCCTTTCCTGCGTCTTCTTAGCAGACTGTTGCACTCGTTTGCGGCTATTCTGAGGAGCCATGGCCTGAGCTCGCGAATTTGCGACCTGTCCGCAAGGATCGCTTTCACGAAAACTTCCTGGCAAACATCCTCAGCATCCCCGCGATTTTGCAGCATGTAGTAGCAGAGACGATACACTTGTTCCTTGAAAGCCTCAAACAGCTCGCGGTCATTCACCTTCATACACACCTCCTTGCTTAGCTTTCGATAACTATGACTGTTATGAGACCCAAATCGTTCATTATATCGCCCATTTGATTTCATTTTTCAAATATTTTGAAATATCCTGTCCACCAAAAATATAGTATAATGGACTAGAAACAAACGTTCTCTATTTTTTCTGAAAAGATGGGGATAAAAATTAGTGAGGTGCGAGCTCATGATTGACCAGAAGCTAGATCTCATCTTAGGTGAACTTAAGGAAATCAAAGCAGTACAAGCCAGCCAAGCCGAGCAGCTAAAAAGCCAAAGCAAGCAGCTCAAGGAAATTCGAGGAAAGCTCAATGAGCACGACCAACAATTCAAAGAAATCCGAGGACAGTTACAAAGCCACAATGAGCAACTAAACAGTCATGGCGAGCACATTCAACAATTAATTCATATCGTTGCTGCCACAAATACAAAGGTAGAAGAACTAACGGATCACATGAATCAAGTCCGTGAGGATGTATCTGTACTTAAAACTAACCAGCAAACCGTTCTCCAAACCCAGCAGGAGCATGAGAAATTACTCGAAAGATTGTCCATCCGCTCCGTTTCACATGAAGCCGATATTGCCGAACTGAGACGAGCTAAATAAATTTGCTAATGCTTCGAATATATTTCCTTAAACGCAACAAAGCCCCGGTCAGCTGGCCGGGGCTTCATTTCTGTATATTCGAAGTAATTGCTTCCAACTAAGGCCATACCAAATTAGGCAGTATATCGGTCCTTTTTGACAAACTCGCTTATGAAGCCGTGCCCGTCACCGTCGAACCGCTCTTTTTAATCGTGTAGTTGACGATCTCCCCGCTCCAGAAGTGGAACCTGAGAGTGACTGTGGCATCGTTCACTTCATTAAAGAACGCCTGCTGCAGTTTGATTTTCCCGTCGCTATAGGCCGGGCTGAACGTCGTTTCGAATTCCTTAAAGGAAGTCCAGTTATGCGGGCCGGCATTGCCGCCGTTTACATAGACCGCTTCCATCGTAGCAAGCTGATCCCCGTTGAAAGCCGTTGGAATCGCAAAGGAAGAAGTAGTCCCCGTCGTACTGCTAAGCTTAGGCGTATTGTACAGGACTACGTTGAATTTCCAGTCGGCGCCTCTATTAAATTTAGCCACGATCGTCGTGTTGACCCCCAATTTGCCTGAGGAGGTCAGCTTGGTCAACTGGCTCGCTTTAATAGTTAATGTGCTACCGTTTAATGTGTAATCTGTGCCTGATTTCAGTGTCGTTCCATTTACGGAAAGGGAAGTTAGCGTATTCCCGTTAAGATTGAGCTGAACCGAAGTATCTTTTACCGCCGTGCCCTGCTTGACATGGATCAGATCGCTGGAAGCCGTGGATGAGCGTCCGGTCCAACTGGCCTTGATCATATTGAATAAATCCGGGTCAGACCACTTGAAGCTCGTGCGGTTGAAGTGCTGTCCGTTATCCCACAGCATAGTGGAAATGCTTTTTTGCTTCACATACTGGGCAAAGAACTCGAAAAATTTCAATTTCTCACCCTGTTCAATGACACCGGTATTCTTATCGAATCCAAGCAGGCCATATTCGCCGACTACCACCGGGATTCCCTTTGCTACAAATGTGTTATACACGTTATCGAAGGTCGTTGTAATATCATTTTGCGTCTCCGCATCAAATTTCGTATATCCTGCGATATTTACGCTAAACGGCCAGAATCCATAAAAATGAACGGTTGCGATCAGATTTTTGTCGTTCAGTTTGGTGATCGTATTATAAAGTGCCGTCATTCTCTCTTGGGTTGGAGAGGCCTCCAACGTAGAAAGAACTAGCGGGCGAGTCGCGTTCTGGCCGCCGGAATTTCTGACGATGTGGAAAAAGGATACATTCAGCTCGTCCAGCATTTTTTGCTGCTTGGCTTCATCCGTAGTTCCGCCATCCGTAAAGCGAGGCTCATTCACGCTCTCGAACATCAGCTTGCTCGGGCTGTTCTTGAACTTGTTGGCAATTTGCGTCCAAATCGCATTATAACGGGCCAGTACTTGATCGTGCTGCGACTCCATTTTGCTGATCCATAGCCAGGAATCATGATGGACATTAATCATCACATAGAGGTTCGCATCCAAAGCCCACTGTACGACCTCCTGCACCCGATTGAGGTATGCTGCTTCAATTTGATAATTTGGGGCCGCGCCGATATGGGAATCCCAGGTCACCGGAATCCGTATGCTTTTATAGCCTTGCGCCGCGATGTTCTGAATGAGCTCTTTCGTGATACGCGGATTGCCCCATGCCGTCTCATCCGCACCGACAGCATCCAGAGAATTGCCAAGGTTCCAGCCAGGCTGCATCGCTTCAACATAGGACTGCATGGCACTTGGTGCAGCCGCTGCTAAAGCGGCATTAGGAACGACGGCTGCCAATAATGCAACAACGATGGCCAACGAAAGAATAACTTTACTGCTTCTACGTTTTTTCATCTGAATTCTCCTTTACTCTTTTTTAAAAATTACATATCTTGGCATGAAAGCGGTTTCGATGACTAATTTATCACATTTTCCACATGGCATGCACCATAATAATTAGAGAATAAATCATGTGTAAATTAGCGATGCTCTAGTTTCTCCTACAATTCACAAAAAACCCCGGTCGGGTGGACCGGGGCTCGTCTGTATTACAACTTTCAGGTTTAAGGAAGCGAATTCAAGAAAGGCTTGACTGTATTGGCTAAACTATAATTCGTCGTCGCATCCCAATTGATCGACCATGTCATCGCTCCCCGGATATCCGGGTATTTGGCAACCGGTTTATAGCTCCCGCAGCCATTGCCGGTCGCCAGGCAGTTCAGCGCATTGTTCACGACCGTCGGGGAGACATATCCCCCGCCTGCCGCTGACGGCGTAGCCGGAACGCCGATGCCTAATTGGGAGGGCGCTACCCATTGCAAGGTTAAATCGGAAAGAGCCGTTAAGAAGTCTACCGTGCCTTGCGAGTAACATTTACCGTCGCGCCCCAGCATGCAGCCTGAATTATAATACTGGACATTAATGACGGATGTAATATCTTTCAGATTATTATATAGCTGCATATAAGATGTATTCTGATTCTGCATGTCAATCGTCTGCGGAGCCATCGTTAAAATAAAGTTGCTGCCCACTCTTTGCTGCAGCTGACGAATGGCGCTGGTTAAATTCGCAACATTCATGCCATGCTCCAAATCGATATCCACGCCATCCAGGCCGAATTGAGTGATGATGCCATACATGCTTTCCACAAAATTCGTGACATTAGGCGAAGCGTTATTCAAATTAATATTGCCCTGCTCACCGCCAATGGATATGATGACCTTCTTTCCTTGCGCGCGTTTTGCCTGGATATCTGCAATCAGATCCGCATTCGAATATCCTCCCAGGGCCGACGACAACGAAGGATTTACACTAAACGTAACTCCGCCCGGCTTAGAAGGATCCATATCCGCAAACGATAATACAATGATATCGTATTGGCTTGGCACATCTCTTACTCTTAAATTGCTAGAGTTATTAATAAAATTATGCCAATACCCTGTTAGGGTATGCTTTGGAAGCTGGCCGCCTCCGCCTCCGCCGCCATTTCCTGCGGCCGTTGTCGCATTTACGGTCGCACTTGCCGGGGAGCGATTTCCGGCTGCATCCTTCGCCACGACCTTAAAGGAATAAGCTGTACTGGCTGCAAGTCCTGTAACCGTAGCTGTAGTTCCTGTTACGGAGAGAACCACAGATGATCCTTGATATACATCATATCCGGTTACCCCTACGTTATCCGAAGATGCCGACCAGGTTAAGGTTACGCTGGATGAAGTGACACCGCTCACCTTCAAATTCGCGGGAGCTGTTGGTGCCGCGGTATCGCCTCCACCACCTCCGCCGCCTTGAACCAACTGCCATAAAGCAGGCACATTAGGCGGCTCCCACCCTACCAAAGAGGTATGGGACTGAATATTCCGATAGGTATTTCCACCATACGTCACGGTATCGTTGATTGCATAGGACACATTAGGCGCCCAAGCACCACGGTCGGCCGCCGAAGCCGCCAGCGGCAGCAAACTGATCAGCATCGTAAAGACCAGCAACAACGGCAGCACTCTTCCCGGCTTGCCCAGCATGCCAAATAATCCCTTCTTCATTTACTAAACCCCTCCCCATGAAATGATCAGCAAGGTTTCTGTCTCTCCACGCGAAACGGAAACATCACCTCCCTTCACTTGCGTGACAGCGCTTTTATACCGGTAATGATCTCCCCAAAACATTATAACGTTATATACACATAATCTATATGATATGTAAATATTTCTCAATAGATCGGAAGGATTATTTTTAGCCCAATTTCTTTAGGTCAAGTATCATGAATCCATTGCCGTCCATAAGATGAACTAATTACTCACCGAAAGGAGAAAGAACAATGAATAAGGAATTCTTTAGTGTTCAAGAATCTCAACAAAGAGACCCTCAGCCATACCACGCTGGTTATTGGCACGGGCATCATCATCCTCACTTCCATGGCCATGGTCATCATGGGCCTCACTTCATCCATCATCATCATCATTTTCATCATCACCACTACTACCGTACGGATCGGACAGAGCAAACTTCACGATGATCATTTAAAAAAGAGGTCAAAAACTAAGGCGAGAACAGTTACGCCCGGATTTATATGTGAATATATATCCGCAAGCGTTACATTCTCGCCTTTTTATATAGAGCAAGCTTCAGAGGACAAACCCGTAAATTCCCCAGACCACGATGCTGAGTAAATGACACAGTTTAGAAATCATCCGTTCGGCAGCTCCTCCGTTATCGAATAAACGTAGAGCTATTTTAAACTTCGGAACAAATAAGGAACGTATCCCGTCACTCCCAAAAATATCTCCAAATAAATGAGACCACCAGCCCGCAATAAACCCTAGACAACTTGCCATAACCCATCCTGAGTACTGACTGCCAAAGACGAAGAGTCCCAAACTTAGGACGATTGCAAACTCAGGCGAATGAATAATCCAACGGTGTTTTACGAACGGCATGATGAGCAGAGCAATTCCCGCAAAAAGGACCATCCAGTGCCAGTCGTAAACGAAATACCCCATCAGCATCAAAGTACCGCTAGCGATAAGTATGATCGTCCGAAGCCTTGCCAAGCAGCCAGCCATAATACCAGCGCCAATCCAAATCGCCCCGGCTTGTATGGAGTAACCTAGTAGAATCAACACGAATCCTATGAATAGAAATATCCCTGACAATGCCCGCATGAGCTTTCTCTTCCCCGATGACAGCTGAATCTTCTGGCTCGCCGTACTCGTTTTATGATCCAAATCCGGGGCAAGGCCCCCCACGATCGAAGCTGCGCATATCACTCCTGCGAAGCCAATAACCTCCAAAGTGGTACTCATTCGGGAAGCCGTTAGGGCAGCTACAGAAGTAGCCGATCCCGCAAGTAAGGCTAATGCAGAGTGTCCCTGTCTATTCAATTGTCATCACATCCCTTCCGGCTGAGAACTTCTGTTGCTGACTGTATCCTGCTGTCGTTGAAATACCGCGGGATGATAGCACAAACAAGAACGTACGTTTCTATATTAACTCAGACATATCACCTTATTCAAGGTAAAAAAAGTCGTTACCTGCGGAAAACTGGCCCTATCAAATGGGGGCGGCGTATTCGTAGGAGACGAAGATAATCCGTTGCCAAGCAGATTAGGAACAATAATGAAATATTCTCGCGGATCCAGTGCCATGCCGTTTCCAATCAGCCATTCATTCTGAACATGCGTGTCGCCAAACGCAGTTGGATAGACGATGACATTATCTTTCTGTTCATTCAGCCTGCCATAAGTCTTATACGCAAGAAAAGCGCTCGGTAACGTCACTCCGGATTGCAAGGTTACGTCGCCTAAGTCAAAAATCTCATAATCCATCGTAGTATCTCTCCCTTCATGATGGAACTGCGCCAACTGATTACGTTCCGCACGGTGGCATCCACTTTAAATTTCAGCCGGGCTGCGGAAGTGCTGAGTTACGTCCCCTCCAACATCACGATGCAAATTAAAGCATTGGAGGATGAGCTTGGGGTTCGTCTCTTTGACCGATTGGGCAAGCAGCTCGTTCTCACAACGGCGGGGAAACGCTTTTTAACACATATCCAAGGGGTTTTAGACAAATTGGACGAAGCTCGCGGCGTCGTTCATGACAATGAAAATCTAACCGGTACCCTAACGATAAGTGCCAATGAGGTTATTTGCGTCTATCGGCTTCCAGCTGTCTTTCAACGGTTTCGTTCGCGCCATCCGGGAGTTCGTTTGATCTTCCGCTCCGTTCCCAATCAAGAGCTCAAGCAGATACTCTTTGAGGGGACCGCGGATGTCGTCTTCATATTGGACGAACCCATCCGCTCGAGCGGACTTGCTGTGGAGCCGCTGATGGAAGAATCCTTCCGACTTTTCGCTGCTCCGGATCACCCGCTCGCGAAGCGTACTGTGCTGCAGCTGGAAGATTTTCACGGACAAGTATTCCTGACGAATGAGAAGGGTTGCCCCTATCGAACCATGTTTGACCGGTCATTTGAGAAAGAGGGCATTGATAGCATTACTTATTTAGAGTTTCAAAGTGCCGAAGCTATTAAACAATGTGCCATTTCGGGAATCGGTATTGCCTTTCTTCCAGAAATCGTAGTGAAAGCTGAAGTGGAGCGAGGCGAGCTTGTTGCCCTTCCATGGCAAATTCCTGACCTGCACGTGTATACTCAGATGTCATGGCATAAAGATAAGTGGCTTTCACCCATCATCTTATCTTTCATAGAAGCAGCAAGGGAGGTTCTCGCTATAGAGGAGGATAAAAACGTTTAGAACGATGCTAGCGAAGGGAATACAACCCCGGCTTACACATTAAGCGAGGGCTTGCTGGATGAGCGTTCCATGATGTTAGGAATGCCGTGCCTCCTCACTTCGCTTCCAACCCCATAAAATGGAACTCCCAGGTTGAGGTATAATTATGCTTCTGCTATGATAAAAATAGTTAAGGAGCCGTGCAGCAACACGGCTCCCCGTACACTTACCGCTTTAAAGAGCGGTCGGCTGTAGGATTTCATGCAATCGAAATAGACCGCAATCCTAATCCCTAAGGCGGTCTATTTCTTTGTGTTTTGATTAATTGCTACAACGATAGCCACAACCAGCGTCAACAGCAATAATAAGCCCTCCAAAGCTGATCATCATCGTCAAAGCGTCACTCCTTTAATTGTAAATTCATGTGCTAGAATATAAGTCGATAGATATTAGAATAATAAGGAGTAAATGTAAGTTGAGTAGACCCGAAATGTATATAAGTTTAGTTGTGGGACCAAATTGTGAAATGGAATCGTATGCTATAAGATCAGCACTTGAGTATTTTGGAGCAAGGATTAATATTCATTGGATAGGTAGGCCCAATGATCTTATTGATGTTCTATCAGGTGAAGGACTTGATCATAAAGTGGACTACTTAATTTTAAATTTTCATGGAGATGAAGGTAGATTTTGTATGCCTGAACTTGGTGAGGATGTTTATGATAGTAATGAGCCAAGAGGAGAGTTCTTTGGGGATCAGGAGGTTAAAAAATATACGAATTTAAAAGACATAAAAGTTATAGGTTCTGGTTGTACATTAGGCATAGAACAGTTAGCCAACGCTTTTCTGGAATGTGGTTGTCATTCTTATATAGGTCCTGATGATTACATAGATGGAAATGCTAATTTAATGTTCGTAATAAGGTTTATGTATGAAATTATAAATAATCATAAAAGCCAGGAGGAAGCTTTTAAATTAGCTAGATCAATTGATAAAGAAACTTCTATGTACAAATTGTATATGTCAAAATAAAGCTCGTCATTTTATTTTCCTCAACTAAAGGGTAGAACAATGGTTAGAAGAATAGGTTTTTCCACAAAAAAAGCGCGGCCCCGAAAACCTCGGAAGCCGCGCTGCGCCTGACTTTAGCAAGATGCTGGTGAAGGGACTCGAACCCCCGACCTACGCATTACGAATGCGTTGCTCTACCAACTGAGCTACACCAGCACATTCACTAATTAAGTGGAAACAAAAAATATTATAACTCGATCTGAAAATTTTGCAAGTCCTCAAAATCAGGAATTTATTGCAGCTTCGCCTGCACCGAACGCAGCTTCTGCTCAGAGGAGCTCTCTTTGTCGCGCCGGTCATCGATTTTGATCGAAGTGGACACCCGCTGGGCACCGGATTGGAACGGCGACTCATGAATCGCGCGAATCGCAGCGAATACGCTATCCAGCGGCCCTTCGATAATTGTGCTCATCGAGGTGAGCGTATATTGGATGCCCTCCTGCTTCTCCAATACCCGCTGCAGCTCGGCTACGTACGGGCTTAAGCTGGTCGACCCCGTCCCGATAGGGATCACCGTTACCTCTGCAATCGTCATACTGCTCTCTCCTTCTTATAATGAAGTTCCATACTTTTTGAATAACATTCATACTGCCTCTTATTGTAACAATTTCCACCCCTTCATTTCAAATAAACTCGGCACGCCCTTATACCCAGTACCGTATCATGATCTGCATGGAGGAATGAAGTACAGGCCTCTCCCGCACCTGGAAGAGGCCCTGCACCTTGCCTTTAAAGTGATCTTCGCCCGCTTACGCCATTTCCCCGAGCTCCCGCAAATCCCCACTGTTCTCTTCGGAGACAGCCAGCTCCTTCTCCAACAGCGCCTTGATCACATTCGCTGACTTCACCTTCGCATGCAGGCATGGCAAAATTTCAATCTGATACGCCCCGATGCCGGGAAACACCTTCATCCCCTCGGCCAAGTAGTAGCCTTGCTCATAGGGATAATGCCGGTCCAGCACTTCATAAATATCCTCATACCGCCAGGTGTTGAAATGCTCCGTCATGGCGACGGCATCCAGCCCGTTCTTTCCCGCCTCGGCCATCATTTCCTTGAAATAAGCGTGGCTGAAGACTGTTTTCTTGGCAAGCTTGACATGGGTATGCAAATCTATTCTCATCGGATTCTCCTTCGTATTTGATAATAAACTATCCACATAATTCATTTATATGGAGATTTGAGCTGCAAGAACATGAAGCAGTACGACGTACAATCCTGATCGTTGCCGCCGGGATGAGAAACCAGGAGCAGCAGCTGCGCAAATTAGAGCAGCTGAACCAGCTGCGCAAATTAGAGCAGCTGAACCAGCTGCGCAAAAAATACGATCATGAACTGCCGCGATAAATGTTCACAATTTCTCTTCATCTCCCACTCGCCGCATCAGGGTTGCTTTCACCTGTTTTTTCATGATTTTTCATCCTTCAGCTAGTGAAGATGACTGTTTACAAACACTACATATTGGGGTAATGTAAGTTGCAGACAACCAAATATAGTGGAATCGGGTGATCCAGCCCTCTATTTCTCGGCTGGGGCTTAAAAGGGAAGTGCGGTGCAATTCCGCTGCGGTCCCGCCACTGTGACCGGGTGCATGCAAGAGCTTACCAAGGCTCCTTGCAGCGCTTCACTGATAGAATGCCACTGCAGATATTAACCAACTGCGGGAAGGCGTCAGTGAAGAAGTCCGGAAGCCAGGAGACCTGCCCGCTTCTGTAATTTGACACCAAATACCAGATGAACCTGCGAGGAACAGGTAGGTGTCCGCTTGCAGCTTACATACGCATTCATCCTGCATTTCATAGGATGATCCAGGCATTTCTTCAAACACGCATTCGGGCATTTCCAACCTTGCATGATCGGAAATGCCTTTTTATATGGTTGTAATGTGTAGTTTTTCGGGAGGGAAACTTTGTTATGGCGATGATGAACCCGGTTTATACAAGCCGCCAAGACATGCTGGATGAAGTGATTACATTAGGAGAAGAGATCGTTGCAAGCAGCAATCTTGAGGTGCTGCGGGAGAACGCCAACTTGAACGGCGAAAGCTTCTCTGGCAAAATGAGCAAATTCGGCAGCGAGTACGCGAAATGGTATGCGAACCATTTTGTCATGCCAAAGCCGCTCGTTCAGGCCATTCAAGACAATATCGTCTATGTGCACGATCTGGATCAATACGCGATCGGAACGACGAACTGCATCTTCATTCCGTTCGACAAGCTGCTGCGCGAAGGGTTCAACACCGGCAACGGCAGCGTAAGGCCGCCGAATTCGATCATGACGGCGATGGCGCTTGTGGCGATCATTTTTCAGTCCCAGCAAAATGCGCAATACGGCGGCGTATCCGCCAATAAGCTGGACCACGACCTGGCGCCTTACGTAACCAAATCCTTCGTCAAATATTTCCGCAAAGGATTGGACTACTTCGAAGAAGGAGACAGCGCAGCGGACTACGGCTTGATCACAATGGCTCGCTCTGATCTGCAGGTGCAGTATCCAAGGGCCTTCAAATATGCGGTTAAAGAGACCGAAAGCGAAACACTGCAGGCCGCCGAGAGCCTCATTCATAATCTCAATACGATGTCGAGCCGGGCGGGTGGACAAATTCCTTTTACGAGCATCAACTACGGCACATGCACGTCGATAGAAGGGCAGCTCGTCATCAGTTCACTGCTTGCCGCAACGATGCGCGGACTTGGCAGCGGCGAAACGCCGATTTTTCCGATTCAGATTTTTAAATGCAAGCAGGGCGTGAACCAGCAGCCGGGCGAACCCAATTACGAACTGTTCCTGAAAGCAGCGGAATGCTCGGCCAAACGGCTGTATCCGAATTTCGCCAATCTGGACGCCCCGCTCAATCTGATGTATTACGATCCGGCGAACCCGGATACCGAATTTGCCACGATGGGCTGCCGCACGCGGGTGCTGAGCGACCGCTTCGGCCGCAACCATCTGTCCGGCAAAGGAAATTTGTCCTTCAACACCCTGAACCTGGTCAAGTTGGGCCTGGAGCATGGCATAGCGTTAGGACTGCGGCAGACCGCAGATGAGCAAGGCTTCTACCGGGAACTGGAGCATTATATGGATATCGCGCTGGACGGACTGCTGCACCGCTTCCGGATTCAATCGTCCCAGAAAGCCAAGGCTTCCGACTTCATGATGCGCGAAGGTGTATGGGAGGGCGGCGAGCATCTGAACCCCGAGGATACGGTGGGAGAGCTGCTCAAGCACGGCAGCCTGTCGATCGGCTTCATCGGGCTCGCAGAATGCATGAAAGCCATGTATGGTAAACATCACGGCGAAGATACCGATGTATATAGGAAGGCCTATAATTTGATCGCCTTCATGCGCGACTATTGCGACCGTCAGAGCGAAAGACACAACCTGAACATTACCCTGTTCGCCACTCCGGCGGAAGGGCTGTCGGGGAAATTCACCAAACGGGACCGCGCTGACTACGGGGAAATTCCTGGCGTCGTTGACCGGGAATATTACACGAACTCTTTTCACATACCGGTATACTACCACATCAGCGCAGCTAAAAAAATCGAGCTGGAAGCACCGTTCCACGGACTGTGCAATGCGGGAGCCATCTCCTACATTGAGCTGAACGGCAACGCCCGCAGCAATCCGGCCGCATTCCTGCGCATCATTCAGTACGCGCTGTCGCAGCAGGTAAGCTATTTCAGCATCAACCATCCGATCGACCGCTGCTCGGGCTGCGGCTACGAAGGAATCATTGGCGCATCCTGCCCATCCTGCAACGCTAGCGAGCAGGACGTCCATATCCGCCGGCTGCGCCGCGTAACCGGATATTTGACCGGGGATTTCCAGACCCGCTTCAACGCTGCCAAACAGGCCGAGGTTCGTGATCGCCTCAAGCATTCGACATGAATATTTGCGGCTATTACCCGGAATCTATAAATGAAGGCGAGGGATTGCGGGCAGCGCTCTTTATAAGCGGCTGTCGCCATCATTGCAAAGGCTGCTTCAGTCCGGCCACCTGGAATTTCCATTACGGCGAGCCGTTTACTCCCGAACGGGAACAGGAAATCATTCGGGACATCGCCGGCAACCCGCTGCTTAGCGGAGTGTCGATTCTTGGCGGAGACCCCTTTTTCTCGGCAGCAGAGGTCAGCGCATTTCTCGATCGTCTGCGCGAGGCGGCAGGCGCTATATCCGCCTGGATTTACAGCGGTTATACGTTCGAGGAATTAACCAGAGACGCAAAGTCCCCGGAATACGGACTTCTAAGCCGCTGCCAAGTGTTAGTAGACGGACGCTACGTTGATGAGCTACGGGACCCCTCCCTGCTCTATCGCGGCAGCTCCAATCAGAGGCTGATTGACATTCCTGCAAGCCTGGCCCAGCACGGCATTGTCGAATGGCGTCCAACTTTCTCTTTCTAGCTGACTGCCTTTCTAGTATAATTATGATTTGTGTTCACTTTATTGACGTCACCGGCGCCCAGTCATATTGTGGTTGTTCAAAGCTCTTCTAGGGATCGCTTGAGTATAGCTGCAGATCTTTGGAGACCGCATATGCAGCGCCACTTTTTTTTGACGAATACTTGCAATTTAAGAATTAAAGATTTGAACATCCAAGATTCGACAATGAATTGGAAGATAGAATAACCCATTTCAAGAAAGCGAGGAATTTTCATATGCCTTCACTCGTAACGAAACCCAACAACCGCCAGCTTGCGTTCGACAATGACCGTCTCGGCATTTACGCCGATCGTATTCTGGATGGATTATATACACTGAGCAAGGAGCGCCTGCTGCGTGGCGTTACCGCTAAGCTGAGACATGATGTCGTTACCGGCGAGGAAATCAGCAGCGCCTTTACGATGTCCGCCCTAGAGCTCGTTACCAAGGACGAACCGGACTGGAAGTTTGCCGCAGCCCGCGCCCTGCTCACGACCTTATACAAAAAAGCAGCGGTCAACCGCCGTTACAAAGCGTATCCGGAAGAGCCCTACGGTTCGTTCTACCATCTCATTACCGAGCTGGTCAAAGCGGGCATCTACCGCCAAGAATTGCTCGATTGCTATACGAAAGAGCAAATCGATGAGCTGGGCGAGCTGATCGACCCGACCCGCGACCTGCTGTTCGATTATATCGGCCTGCTGACGCTCGCCGAGCGCTACCTGGCGACTGATTTTGACGGACGCACGATGGAGCTGCCTCAGGAACGCTACATGGTCATCGCGATGTACCTCATGCACCAAGAGCCTGCGGACAAGCGTCTGGACTATGTAAAAGAAGCTTACTGGGCGATGAGCAACATCTATATGACCGCCGCTACGCCGACGATGTCCAATGCCGGTAAAAAAGTCGCTGGACAGCTGTCCAGCTGCTTCATCGATACGGTGGACGACTCGCTGGAAGGCATTTTCGATTCTAATACGGACGTGGCCCGCCTCAGCAAAATGGGCGGCGGCATCGGCGTCTATCTCGGCAAGGTTCGCGCCCGCGGCTCGGACATTCGCGGCCACAAGAACACCAGCTCCGGCGTAATCCCGTGGATTCGCCAGCTGAACAACACCGCCGTCAGCGTAGACCAGCTCGGCACACGCAAAGGAGCCATCGCGGTATATCTGGACGTGTTCCACAAGGATATCCTTGCTTTCCTTGACCTGAAGCTAAACAACGGCGATGAGCGGATGCGCGCGCATGACGTATTCCACGGCGTCTGCCTCCCTGACCTCTTCATGGAAGCCGTCGAGGCTCGCGGCGAATGGAACCTGTTCTGCCCGCACGAAGTGAAGAAAACGATGGGCTGGAAAGACGAAAACGGCCGTCCGCTAGGCCTGGAGGATTTCTACGACAAAGAGGTTGGCAGCGGCGAGTTCCGTGAGAAATACGAGGAAGCGGTCAATCATCCGACACTGTCGAGAATTACAATGCCAGCAATCGATATTATGAAGCGGATCATGAAGTCACAGCTGGAGACAGGCACCCCGTACATGTTCTACAGAGACACGGTTAACCGCGCCAACCCGAACCGGGCGCACGGCATGATCTACTCTTCGAACCTGTGCACGGAAATCATGCAGAACCAGTCGCCAACCGTTGTAGAACAAGAGGAGCTGGTAACGAAGGACGGACAAACCCGTATCGTCGTTTCCAAAATCCCTGGCGATTTCGTCGTCTGCAACCTGAACTCGATCCACCTTGCCCGTGCCATACCAGCTGGCGTATTGGATCGACTCGTACCCATTCAGACGCGTATGCTCGATAACGTCATCGACATCAACAACATTGAGGTACTGCAAGCTCAATACACGAACAGCCAATACCGGGCGATCGGGCTGGGTACCTTCGGGCTGCATCATTTGCTTGCTCTGGAAGGCATCCGCTGGGAATCCGAGGAAGCCGTTAAATATAACGACGATCTCTACGAAAAAATCAACTACCTGCTAGTCAAATCCAGTATGGAGCTAGCTAAAGAGAAAGGCCGCTATCCGAAGTTCGCCGGCTCCGATTGGGAGAACGGCAACTACTTCACGTACCGGAATTACACCGACGGCACTCGTGAAGGCAAGTTCGTAACAACCGAGCAATGGCGCGAGCTGGCGGAGGAAGTCAGCAAGAACGGCGTGCGCAACGCCTGGATGTTCGCGATTGCGCCGAACGGCTCGACTTCGATCATCGCTGGTTCTACTGCGAGCATCGATCCGCTGTACGAACTGCTCTCCTACGAGGAGAAGACGACGTACAAAATCGCCAACCCGGCGCCGGATCTGTCCGAGAAGACGATCTGGTACTACAAAACGGCTTTCCTGATTGACCAGCACTGGTCGATCGATATGGCTGGAGCACGCCAGCGTCACGTCGACCAAGCGCAAAGCTTCAACCTGTACGTGCGCCCGGACATCAAGGCGACGGAGTTCCTGGATCTGCATCTGCATGCCTGGAAGGCCGGCTTGAAATCGACTTACTATGTTCGCAGCCGCGCGCTGACGATTGAAGAGTGTGAGAGCTGCGCCAGTTAAGGGATCCCAACCCACCCAAACCCTCCCTTGTCGTAAGGGAGGGCCCCCAGGGCCTGCTGCCCTCGGGACTCCCGCAAAGGGGAGTAACGTTGGAGTTGTAGAGGCGCTCCTGCTCGCTGTTCCCTTCGGGAAGGCGCTATGGGCTGGTGGGTGGAACGCTTTTCCCCCTTCGGGTACGTCTTACTTTAGGCGCACCCGGGTTACCTGGAAACACGCTGCGGAGGACTGCTGCTGTCGAGCGCACCCGGAGTAGTACGTGCAACTGGGCCGCTTGCCGCCCTGACGGGCCCGCTCAACGGTGGCGCTCCTGCATGGGAGCGGACTGCTGCTGTGGGAGGTTCGTTGTGAGGCTGCGTGCTGGGGGGCGCTGTCCCCTGCGGGGATTCGCTTGGGCTGGTGCAGGGCCTGTGGGTAATGCTTCGATGACTTACTTGTAGGTTAGTGCTTCGATGAGATCTGGAGCAGACTGCTGCTGTGGGCGGTTCGTTGTGAGGCTGCGTGCTGGGGGGCGCTGTCCCCTCCGGGGATTCGCTTGGGCTGGTGCGGAGCGTGAAGGTAAAGCTTCGTAGATCTCTGGGCGATTGCTACGAGGAACTTAGGGGCTCAAACTTACCACTACTATTGTGCATTTTTAAAATAACATCAAATCTTTGAGGAGATGAGATCATTGCAACTGCAAACGATTTTTAACACGGAGGCACCGAACAAATCAACTCGCATCATTAACGGTGAGTGCTCCGGTATCCTGAACTGGAACGACATCCGCATGCCGCATATGTACAAGCTGTACAAAGTACTGCTGCTCAACCACTGGATTGCGGACGAGATTCCAATGAGCAAGGATGCACAGCAATTTCCGCTACTGGATCCCGAAGAGCAGCGCACGTTCAAAATCAATATTTCGCTGCTGGCGGTTCTGGATTCGATGCAAACGATGTTCGTTGGGGACGTAAAACGTTATTTCACGGATTCTTCGCTTGAGGCGATTTCCGCCATTATTGCTCAGCAAGAGGTCGTGCATAACCAATCGTACTCCTACGTGCTGTCCTCGATCGTATCGGAGCAGGAGCAGAAAGAGATTTTTGAATATTGGAAACATGATCCCGTGCTGCTGGACCGGAACAAGTTCATCTCGGAAATTTACCAGAACTTCCGCAATGAGCAATCGCCGCAGACATTCTTTGAAGCGCTCGTAGCGGATCTCATTCTCGAAGGGATTTTCTTCTACAGTACGTTCGCCTTCTTCTACAATCTGGCGCGCGATCAGAAGATGATGGGGACGAGCCAGATGATTTCCTACATCCAGCGTGACGAGAATCAGCACTGCTACTTCTTTGCTGAGGTGTTCAAACAGCTGCTGCTCGACTATCCGGAGCTAAATACGAAGGAAAACATCGACTATGTATACCGTACGATCGACCGGGCAGTAGAGCTGGAGACGAACTGGGCGCACTATACGCTCAAGGAAGTCCGCGGCATCGACTTGAACGAATTGTCCGATTACATCAAGTACATTGCCAACAAGCGCCTGGGCCTGATGGGACTTGAGAAAGCATACGAAGGCGTGGATGTCAACTGCATGCCATGGATCAAGCCGTTCTCGGACGAAGCGCTGAACGCCACGAAGACGGACTTCTTCGAAGCCAAATCCCGCAACTATGGCAAGGTCGGCGACGACAACGGATTCGACGATCTGTAAAATAAAGTTGTAAAATAATATAGCACCCTGCGAACCAACATTGGCCGCTTCCCCTACAAGGGAATTCCAATAGAGTTTCGCTGGGGTGCTTTTTGGTTGCTGCGGTCGAATTCTTCTTCCCAACCAGACTATCTCAGCTCATCAGGCCTCCTCGTTGCCCGTATTCCCGCGGTAGTGATGCCGATGCGGCGTGCTTCCGTCTACCGTCGTGTGGCCTTCAAAGTAATGGTAGTGTCCACCCCCAGGAAATGGGATCGCTGGTCCTGTCGTCCCTCTAATTTTATGAGTGTGTCCTGCGTTGAAGGATGTCACTGCAAAATAATTATGAACGTGCTGAACCCCGCTTGGAGCCGGTTCCGTTCTTCCGGCGTAATGATGCCTGTGTCCAACATCATAGGATGTCTCCCCTGCAAAAGGATGAACATGGACAGGTTTTCCATTCCAAGACGTAATATACAGCTTATGCGAGTGCTCAGAATCGGAACCATCCTCCCGATGGACAACAAAGCCAGTCACAGGTATCTCCAACAAAAACTCCCCTTTTCATTGTGATACTGAATTGTATGCCGGGGAGCAGCGGAGAGTTCGATGGTCTAAAGCTCTTAATATGGCGGACTTCAACGGTATGGGGATGGCAGAAGAAGATTGCACAAACGATAAGACTTGCTCTTACCTCAGATGAAGTTATGGTTATTCCACAGAAACTGGCACGCAACTTGTACCCGAATGCATTTTCTTCGTCTTCCACAAGCTCAGGTAACCATTCAATGGAGATTTTTGAGAAACTAAATGTATTTTATACATCTAGTTAAGCTCTTTTATCAAAAATACATACGCTAAATGCAAAACATGCAGTTAGTTTGCCTGAATGGAGCGAATTCGCCGAAATAGCTTAAAACTAAATGTAGGTTTTGCAGTTAGTTCTTACTAAAACGGCTAAAACCGCTGAACTAACTGCATGAAATACATCTAGTTACCTGATCCTAGCCATCTAGGTACAGTCAGTTCCAGTCATAATCTGTGTCCTGACCATCTGGTTCAGTCAGTTCCAGTCATAATCTATGTCTCCCTGGGCAGTCAGGGTTAGCACCGCGTGCCGGCCGTACGGTTATAAATCCGTCAAGTCGTTTAATTTGTTGGAGAGATAGCCCCGAGTTCAATTAAGGGACCGCGGAGAAAATACATCAGTATCAAGACAGTTCCGCACTTTAACAAGAAAACTTCTGCACTTTTGCAGCTTTCCTCTTCAATCAACCAATAGCGATGAAAATCAGTTCCCTGACCCTAAGTATCCATACGAACATGATCCCATGATTCATCTCCGCAGCCAATCAGCCAGAACAGCGCCCTGCGCCGCTCCATGACGATGCTTTCGTTCATCCCGGCCGGTGCGCTCTCCCCTTTGACTCTGCTGTTCACACAGGCCCAATGCAGACGGTAGATCCGATCCGCTTCATCCAAAATTTCCTCTGGACGGCGGAGCGACGTTCTTTCCACAAACTCCTCCAAGCTATCGCAGCTGGACACCGCCTGAATCGCAAAATCGCAATCACAGGTCTGGCTGGGCAAATCGAGCTGCTCCACCAGCCCCAAAGCCCAGATCAGCGCCCAGTAGGCCTCGTACTGCCAGGAGATATTCACTGCATCCTGATGCTCGGGCTCCTCCTGCTGGAGCAGCTCCGCTTCATTTTCCGTCAGGGCAGCCGTTACCCCATACTTATCCAGCATCCCTGTCACAAACTGCCTGGATTGCTCCAGATCCTCATCCTGCAGGACATCGCAGGCATACTGGATCACAAGCAGCAGAGCAACCGCTCTGCGGGCGATTTCCTCCCGGGATTTAAAGCGTAAGTCCCCTATAGGAGGAAGCTGAGGCAGCCCTTCATGCCAGGGGATATTCCTCTCCTGCAAATAAGCGATCGTCGCTTGCTTCCGCTGCTCGCCTTCGGAGGAGACTCGTTCCTCGCCTCTAATTTTTCGCGTGCAAGCCCTTGGCCTGAACTCGGCATTCCCCGACCTTCCGTCAGGATGCACAATGACACGCCCGTCGTGATCGGCCAGCGTCCCGTCCGGGAAGAAGCCGATGCCATCCACGCCGCGAAGAAGCCCCTGGAACAACGTCAAGTAAGCCTCATCGTAGTCCTTCTCCGTCTCAATCGCCAGCATGGTGTTAATCACGGAAATCTGCGTAAGCACAAGCCGCTTAAGCTGCTCGTCCTCAAACGGAATACGATCGTAGAACCCCATCATGCCCGGAACATTGTTCGCAAAATAATCCGGATCAGTATCCTCGGTGGCAACCCGGATGACCATCTTGTTCTTGTTAAACCATTTTCGCGGCTGAACCACATATTCCCCGGGACCGCTGTCTATTTTGTAGCCATCTGCAAATATTTCCGCAATTAAGCCCGGAACATCTCCGGTATCATTCCTTGAAGCAAATATCGTAAAATGCCGCACGATAAAAACACGCCTCCTTTTAAAAACGGGGCTGCAATAGCCCCGCTGATAGAATTATCTATATGATCTATATCGGTTTGCGAGCCACGATGAAAAAGCGGTGCTCCCGGCTCTCCACACAGCCGTCCTGCTCCAGCTTCTTCTGCAGCTCACACAGCTTCTCAAAGCACCGGTCCACAGAAAAACCGGCAAACTCCCATTCGATGACTCTCGCAAAATACACCAGCGCCCCGATATCCAAAAACCGGAGACGGGGAAAACACTCATGCCGCTCCATGACCGTAAATCCAGCCAGCGTTAACTCGCGAGCCGCCTGCTCCAGGCCGAACCCGGAATCTGTGGTCATCCCTTCTTCCCCAAGCAGCCAGCGGGACAGCTCCCGGTTGTTCTGTCCGCCTACCTGCTGGGTAATAAACCAGCCGCCCGGCTTCAGGACTCTAACCAGTTCCTGCACCGAATAGGCTTCATGACGATTGATCACCAAATCGAAGAACCCGTCGTCAAAAGGCAGGCTCGCATCATCGAACACCTGTCTGACCTCAATCCCATAAGCGGGCAAAACAGCCCGGCAGAGCTCGTAATTCGGCGGATACGCCTCTGTCGCAAACGTTCTCCCTCTTGGAGGCTGGAGCGACCGCAGAAACTCACCGCCCCCGGTCCCCATATCGAGCATCACGCGTTCTTCGCTCATCTGGGCCAGCACCGCAGCTTTATAATCCCATGGTAGATCCTCCTCCGCGATTCGCCCGGTCAAGGAGGAGAAACCCCACCCCTGAAAGCTCTTTTCTTCTTCCTTTTTCCATAACTCTCTTAATCTCTCACGATTCATCTGGCATCCCTCTCTCTTGAATTTCACTAGGAAACAAAATGTCAATCTAGCCTAAACCACAGAGAGGTACAGCTGCCGGATAACAATAGCAAGCCCTTATAGCCCGGTACAATCGGTTATCCGCTACATGGCAGCTGCACCGGGCAAATACCGTATTTTCTCACCATCCCCAAAGTCATCGATTACTCACCCCATGAATTTTTATGTATTAAATAGTTAACTGCCATGATTCAAGCCGGCATCTATACTGGGAATAACAAATTATACAAAAAGCGGGAGTGGCTTAATTGAAAAAAGACATGCTCATTAGATCCTTATTAACGATCCTTTTCCTATTGATGACTATTTCCTTCTTCTATAACCAATACCAGCTGCGCTATGGCCAAGCAGTATATACCTTCGATATAGAGACCGAGGATTTATACATCAGGGACATCGAAATTGTTGCTGTTTCCCCGTACGCTTTGTTTATTACCGGACACTTCTTGGAGATGAATGGTGATAATAAATCATTTGACGGAATCAGCTACGGTTTCTCTATGGACGGCACTATGATCCTATCGCGAAGTCAAGCCGGCGACCCATTTACTTTCCCGGATGCCGCTAACGGCAAAACATACTCCGGCACTGGCAGTTTGATCAAAGATATCCGCGTTCATAAACAAGACTCCCTTCAGGTAGAGATTCACTACATCGTAAACGGCGAACCGAAAGATATTGCGGGAGATATCAAATTAGCAGATGTAATTAAGCCTTTCAGCTACAATAACCATAAAGTCGTACATTTACGATAAAATCTATCAGCCAGAAACTATAAAGGAGCCGCCGCAGTTTCTCACTCCAGCAGCTCCCTCAGCATACGTTCCCGGCCGTTCATGAACTCTTTCATGATGACGAAGTGATCCGTCTCCTCCAGCGTCGCCTCGCGAATCCCCTCCGGGGTCAGCTGGTAAATCACACTGTCCGGGTAGGCCATGATGATCGGCGAATGCGTGGAAATAATCAGCTGCGAATAATCGTTCACGAGCTGATGAATCCGCGACAGCATTGCCATTTGGCGGTACGGGGACAAGGCGGCCTCGGGCTCGTCCATAATATACAGGCCCCGCCCGCGAAACCGATTCATGAACGCCGCAAAAAACGACTCGCCGTGCGACATCATATGCAGCGGCCTGCCGCCGTAAGAGCCGACTACCGAAGGTCCGCCCACTCCCTCATCCAGCCGCCCGATCTCCGTAGCCAGATTATAGTAGCTCTCCGCCCGGAAGAAGAAGCCGTCCCTCGGCTTGCGTACGCCTCTCACCAGACGAATATATTCATGCAGCTCGGAATGCGTCTCGGCGGTCGAGAAGTTGAAATTCAGCGTCCCGCCCTCCGGGTTGAAGCCAAGAGCGACCGCGATCGCCTCCAGCAGCGTCGATTTGCCCATGCCGTTCTCGCCGACGATATAAGTCACTCTCGGGTGGAATTCAAGCTGCTCCAGGTCAGCAACCACCGGCAGATGAAAAGGGTACTCCCGAAAGGACGGCACCTCCTCCCGCCGCAGCGCGATCCTCCGTAAATAGGCATCCATTGCTGTCAATCCGCCCATAGCCTACACGTCCTCTCCTTGCAGAGTCCCATGATACAGTTCACTGTAAAAGCCCTCCTGCTGAAGCAGCTCCCCGTGAGAGCCCTGCTCGATCAGCCGGCCGTCCTTCAGCACGAGGATTTTATCGGCCTGACGGATCGTATTGAGCCGGTGGGCGATGACGAAGCTTGTTCTGCCCTTCATCAGCCGCTGCAGGCCCTCCTGGATTTTGAGCTCGGTCACCGTGTCGATGCTGCTGGTCGCTTCGTCCAGCACGAGGATCGACGGATTGGCGAGGATTGCCCGCGCGATCGCCAGCAGCTGCCGCTGGCCCTGGCTGATGCCGCTGCCGTCCGCATCGAGCATTTTATCGTAGCCGTCCTGCAGACGCATAATGAAGGAATGCGCATTCGCCAGGCGCGATGCCTCCTCTACCTCCTCATCGGTCGCATCGAGCCGCCCAAAGCGGATATTTTCCCGGATCGTCCCCTTAAACAGGAAGGAATCCTGCAGCACGAACGCCATATGGGAACGCAGACTCTCCCGCCGGATCGACGTAATATCCCTTCCATCGACCGTAATGATCCCTTTAGACGGATTGTAGAAACGGGACAGCAGTTGGATCAGCGTCGTTTTTCCCGCTCCCGTAGGGCCCACCAAGGCGATCATCTCCCCCGGCTTCGCCTCGAAGCTGATGCCCTCCAGTGTATCGCCGCCCTCTTCATAAGAGAACGATACGTCCGCGAACCGGACAGCGCCCTCCACCTGCTGCAGCGTGACCGCCGCTCCTTCGTCCCGCTCCTCGACCTCTTCGTCCATCACCTCGAACACCCGCTCCGCCCCCGCAATGGCCGACAGCAGCGTATTCCACTGGTTCGCCAAATCGTTCAGCGGCCGGGTGAACTGCCGCGAATACTCCACGAAGACGATGATCACACCTACGGTAATCGCCCCGCGGATCGCCAGAATGCCGCCGACCCCGGCGACCAGCGCAAAACCCAGATTATTCAGCGCGTTCATCAGCTTCGGAATAAAACCCGAAATCGTCTGCGCCCAAAATCCCGATTGCCGGATCGCATCGTTCCGCTCCCTGAATTCACGCATCACCCGCTCCTCCTGCGAGAAGGCCTTGATGATCCGCTGCCCGGACAGCGTCTCCTCGATATAACCGTTCAGCTCGCCCAGATTTTTCTGGCGCTCCTTATAGAGCGGACCCGTCCGCCGCGTAATCCAGCGCATCCCAAGCATCATCAGCGGCACGATCATGAACGTCAGCAGCGTCAGCAGCGGGCTGAGATACAGCATGACCGCCAGCGTCCCGATCAGCGTCAGCACACTGGAGAAAATCTGAATCGCCGAGCTGTTCAGCGTCGAGCTGACATTGTCGATATCATTCGTCAACCGGCTCATAATCTCGCCCTGCTGCCTGGTTCCAAAGAACGGAATGGGCAGCCGGTGAAGCTGGCGGAACAGATCGATCCGCATGCGGTACACCGTCTCCTGGGCGATCTCGATCATCCAAATGTTTTGCAGCCAGGAGCTCAGCGAGAATCCAACATACACACCCCCTAGTCCTGTTAAAAATAACACCCACGGCGCTCCCCCACCCCCTGCGAGGAAATCATCCACGGCAACGCCGATCAAATACGGTCCCAGCAGCGCCAGCCCCGAGCTGGCCACCACCATCAGCAGGACGAGCGCCAGCTTCGCCTTGCGCCGGGCCAGATACTGCCAGATGCGCCCCAGCGTCCCCGACCAGTTCTTGGCCTTGGCCTTTGGCTTGCGCCCCGCGGCAGAACCCGCGGTGTTAACATCCAGCTTCGGATAAGGATGCCGGAACGGTTCAACGAAGGTTTTGAGCATGCTGCGACGCCTCCCCGTACTGAGATTCGTAAATCCGCCGATACAGCGAAGATTCGGCCATTAATTCCTCATGGCTGCCCTTGGCGATAAGACGCCCCTCATCGAGCAGCATAATGAGGTCAGCCGACGTGGTGGAGCTGATTTTTTGCGTAATAAGAAAAGTAGTGCAGGATAACCGCGTCAGCTCCTCCAGTAAAGCCGCCTCTGTCCTTACGTCCAGCGCGCTCGTGCTATCGTCCAGAATAAGGATCGCAGGCCGGCGCACCAGCGCCCGGGCGATCGACAGCCGCTGCTTCTGCCCGCCGGACAAATTCACGCCGCGCTGCCCGAGCATTGTGTCGTATCCATGGGGCAGCCGCTTGATCGTCTCGTGAATCTGTGCCTGCTTGGCCGCCTTCACGATTTGCTCCATGCTCGCATCCTCGCGGCCCCAGGCGATATTGTCCCGTACCGAGCCCGAGAACAGCATGACCTCCTGTGGAACGTAGCCGATTGCCCCGCGCAGCTGCTCCGGCTCCATCTGCCGGATGTCGCGGCCGTCAATGCGGATCGTTCCTCCCGTCGCCTCATGCAGGCGGGGAATCAGTTGAACGAGTGAGGACTTGCCCGATCCAGTCGCGCCCATGATCGCGATCCGCTGCCCAGGCTTGGCTTCAAAAGAGATCTCCTGCAGCACCCGAATATCGCTGGCCGGGTAGCTGAAGCTCACCTCGTCAAACTGCACCTCGCCCTGGATCGGAAGGAGATTCTTATCGGCAGCACCAGCCTGCTGGGAGGGTCTCCGTGCCCCATGAGCTTCACGATCTTCACGGGCATGTCCAGCCTTGTCTGTCACCATAGCTTCGGCTACGGCCGATCCTTCCTCCTCCTCCGTGCGGAGCACCTCCACGACCCGCTGGCCGGAAGCAGCCGCCCGTGAATACGAGCTGATGATCCAGGACAGCGCGGACAACGCCCCGATCGTGCGCAGCGAGTAGTTCAGCACGGCCACCACCTCGCCCGTCGTGGCCAGTCCCGATGCAATATCCAAGCGGCCGAACCACAGGATCGCAATAATGCCGCCGTTCATCATCAGCAGCATGAGCGGCATTGTCGTCTCCGTCAGCCGTAGGGCAGAGACGGTGCCCTGCATCAGCTCACGGCTCCGCTGCTCGAACCGCTTCATTTCATGAGCGACGCGAACGAACACGCGGATCAGCCGCATGCCGGTCAGATTCTCCTGAATGACCCCGTTCACCGTATCCATCCGCTGCTGCACGGCGCGAAAGAGAAGGGATGTCTTTTTCATCATCCACATAATGAAGACCGCCAGCACCGGCGCCGTTACCGTCAGCAACAGGCCCAGCTTTACATTTACGACCAGAGCCATAATGACGCTCCCCGTCACGACCAGCGGGACACGCGTCGCAAAGCGCAGGCTCATGAACACCATTTCCTGCAGCTGTGTAATATCCCCGGTCAGTCGCGTAATGAGCGATGAAGTCGGGAATCTGCTGAACACCGCATACGAGAAGGACTGAACTTTGTCATACAGCTTGTCGCGCAGATCATATCCAAACCCCTGGCTGGCATGGGATGCAAAGAAGGAGCTGGCCAACCCCGCCGCAAAAGCAAGGAGCGCGCTCACGACGAGCACGCCTCCCCACAGCCAGACGACGGACAGATCCTGCTTGCTGATCCCGTCATCGATAATGCGGGAGATGAGCAGCGGCTGGATCAGCTCCACAAACAGCTCGATCAGCATCATGCAAATTGCCGACATGGCGGCAATCCGGTATTTTTTGATAAAAGATAATATTGTAGCCATTCTGCTTACCTCCGGATGATTTCCGCCTGGCTTAGCACTCTAGCTTGTCATTCCTGCTGCGCTCGCCTAATTTGCTGTTTTTGTATCATTCGACAAAACCAGCTGTATGTTATATTCCGGTTTTTTGCCGAAATTCCTTCATCATACGACGCAGTCATGTAAACGAAATGTATCGCATCGTGGGCCACCTGCATCTTGAAGTAGAATTGGTACACAATCCGACGTCATGCGGCGATACCCCGTCAGCTCCTTGCTGCTGAACTTGGCAATGTCCTTCCCGTCGACGAGCACCTCGCCTTCGTCCGCCGTATCCATCCCCCAAGTATATTGAGCACCGTAGATTTCCCTGCCCCGATCGGCCCCACGATAATCACGAATTCACCCTGATAAAAAATATAGAGTTTTCCCTGTGCTGCTCACGTTTTATTGCCTTTGTCCCTAGTGTAACACAACAAAAAAAGCAAGCAAAAAAACCTCATTAGATCTATGGCATCACCGCAAATAAATACAAATCACATTTAGTTTACGATCCCCAGTCGCCTGATAGAACAAAGCGTTTTCAAGCAATTTTCTGACGCAATACTATATATTAAATGCGAAAAAGTGCATGTAATCCCAAGGCTCCTCCCGTTTATAATTTCATTAACCTTTTTAGGGAAATAGTAACTATGACTTGGAGGAGTGGGTAACATGATGGAAATTGGATTCAACTCGCTGTTCGTGTTCCTGGCCGCGATGCTGGTCTTTTTTATGCAGGCCGGGTTTGCTTTGCTGGAAGCAGGGAATGTACGAATGAAGAACGCCGGACATGTTGCCGGCAAGACGGTGCTGACGCTGGGCGTGGCCATCCTGTCCTGGTGGGCCTTGGGTTTTGGTTTCGCTTTTGGCGACGGAAACAGCTTTTGGGGAACGGCAGGTTTTTTATTCGGGGGAGAAGGAGATAGCGGTTCGTTTAGCGTGCTGGCCGACATCGGTGTACCGCTGAATTTAATGTTTCTGTTCCAGATGGCTTTTGCCGCGGTTTCACTGGCTATTGCCTGCGGCGGGATGGCGGAGCGGGCGAAGCTCAGCGTGTATATCGTGTTCGGGATCATTTTCTCAGTGGTTATTTACCCTATGGTCACCCACTGGGTATGGGGCGGTGGCTGGCTAGGCAGCCTTGGGATGCAGGACTATGCTGGATCTACCGTGGTTCACCTAACAGGAGCGACCGCCGCGCTGGCCGCGACGATTCTGCTGAAGCCCCGACTGCGCAAATACAGCAAAGACGGGAAGCCCAACAGCATTCCGGGGCATAACCAGGTCATCACCGTACTAGGGGTCATTATTCTGTGGATCGGCTGGTTTGGCTTTAACCCCGGAAGCGCGTTAACTCCGTTAAATGATGGATTTTTCGGGTACGTCCTAATGACTACAAATTTGGCTGCCGCAGCTGGCGGTGTTACTGCTCTCCTCATTTCTTGGCTAGTTCGGGGTAAATCCGATATCCCGAGTATGTTGAACGGCGTATTGGGCGCACTCGTTGCCATTACAGGGTCCTGCGCCTTCGTCGACACCTGGGCTTCCATCCTGGTCGGTGCCGTGGCAGGGATCATCACCTTTTTTGCAGGACGATGGATTGAACGGGCAGGTATTGACGATCCGATCGCTGCCGCCTCGGTTCACGGCATTGCTGGAGTGTGGGGAGCCATCTCCACTGGTCTGTTCGCCACACCGAAACTGGTAGAATTGACCGGGGTCGGCCAAGCGGGTTTGTTCTACGGCGGCGGCCTAGGGCAACTGGGCGTGCAAATCCTCGGCGTCCTCGGCACGTTCGCCTTCGTCTTCATCCTCTCCTTCTCCATTCTATGGGTGATGAAGCAGCTGATGGGCCTGCGCGTCTCGCAGGAAGAAGAGGCCATGGGCCTCGATCTGAGCGAGCATGGAAGCTATGGTTATCCTGAGCATATGAAATGGAGAATGAAGACGGCAGGCGGATCGCCCGTGAAGGATAGAGAGAACGATGGGAATGCGGGCCAGGATATCCTAGTAGCGCGACCTGCGGCGATGGAGTGAGTGATGGGATTTGCGAGAGGGCTGCGGCCCTCTTTTTATTGGAAGAGAATGTCCTCACACTATGTAAGCATTATGATCACAAGCAATACGGATACTTGCATAACCACCCTCATATACCAAAAAATCAAATTGGATGCATCTCAGAGATGTATCCCTTATTCAGCAATAAAATATTTATTCGTTAGATCTAATTTATAAAACGTAATGTCTGCATTTTCTTCAGATGTACCAGCTGAAATACCAGGTACTACCTTTAAAAATTCATTCTCATTAACCGGTAATTGATCGTTAGCGTAATTTAATGTATCGGTTGTAGTATCATTTTTAATAAATTTAAGAGATATAGCTTCTCCATTACTTTTATTTACGGCAATTGCATAGGCATTTAACCCATGACCTGATGTATATTGTGGGGTTAGGAAGTAAACGTCAGCATCGTTAAAACTTACCTTATCGAAATTGACTACTCTATCAGATTGTTGAATAAAAGTGATTTCTTTTAATTCCATTACTTCATGCTTCTTTCCATCAATTATATTTATCACGGTATAGTTACCTTGGAATGTCAAATCCCCTTCTAACCCTGCGACACTTGGGGCATTGAGATGACCAACTTCTTCCTTTCCATTCGCTACTACAATAAGTTCTCCAAAGTCAGTGTTTGTTTGGGCTCTGAGAGTACCATCTTTATTCACTGAATCCAACGTAATTATGTTGGAGAACTCGGTGTTTAGAAATTGAGTTTTAAACTTCGAAGATTCTTTAATTGGTATATTAGAATCAATATAACTATTAGATGTATTTAGATTTTCATAATTGGCTCGGTTATCATTTTCACAGCCCAAAAGAAGAGTTAGCAGGAAGAATGAAAGTAACAAATTAGCGGCCTTGATTTTAACTCACCTCATTTGTTTTGTTTCCATTAGGTGGAGCTATCCCCCCCGAATTTTATATATAGAAAAGGCTGCCCCAAGGTCATTATAGATAGTTGAGTGGCCGCCCCACTTCTTTCAGAAAGTATTTCGTTATTTCTAAGTCACTTTTCTCTCCTCCTGCCTGATCCCATTTTTTATAAATAAGTTGTCGGACACTAAATGGAATTCATGTATCTAAATTATGCTCTAAACGCTTGATCCTGGAAATTAGGTGGATAATATGTTGCTAAAATCAAGAAACCAGTCCATATTGGCCAGTTACCCTTCTTCTAACGACATGAAATACATTTAAATCTACTTCCCCTTCTTTAACACAAAAACTAACTACTATAAATCCATTTATATCAGTTGAACTATTAAAAGGAGTTTGGGACAAGTACGTAATGTTCCCGCGACAACTGTTATTCCTGACTTCCTAAATGATGTAGGTTCACCAAAGGCAGAAATCCAGTTGCAGAGGGGAGCATACTTATGCTCTAGAAGCGGGGCTGCCCCCTTCTTATGTAATTTACCCTACTAAAAATCTTAGTAGTTGGATTAGTAATAGATCACTTATTTCCGGGAACCTCCTGAATGATATCGGAATAAAAAGTAATTGGAGTTATAAAGTCATGTGGCTCATCTCCTTCGTAGTATCCGGTAATAGATGTTCCATCTCCCAATGCAACAAAAGATACAGGATTGCTAAACGGAGGGCCATAATACTGCTGCATCAGAGGCTCCCCAAAGATTTTAATGTTACCTGCCTTATGCAAAAAAGTTGAACGTGGTCCAGATACATATTGTGCAATAAGCTTCGCCTCTCCATCTTTAATCTCCACAAATGAAGTAGTGTACTGATCATCGAATTTATACATATCTGCTCTTCCTGCAATAAAAACATACGCATGGTTAGGCCTTGTTGGAAAGCCCAATACTTTGAAATCGGACTTGATCGGCAAGGCAATGGCTGCTTTGCGTGCAGCCTGCAAATTCTCCTGAACGATTAAAGACTGGTCAAACTCATACCCCGGCGAGGAGATGAAAACCATTTTGCGAATCGTTTCATACTGTACCTTGTAGTCGAAAGCTTCTGAAATGAAACGAAGGGGAACCATTATACGACCATTTCGGTTTTGAGCCGGAATTGTCATTTCGAGAGTTTTTCCGTCCCTATGTGCGGTTCGGCTGTCTTGGGTAATTTCCAAAAAAACACCTTGCAAATGATCGTAAATCCTCACCTTACCTGTCGAAGGATGCCATTCATAAGATAAACCCAGAGAAGAAAGAGCACGAATTGGAACCAATAAATACGAGTTATCAAAAACAGGTGATGCATCAATAGAAATAAATTCCCCATTTACAACAATTTCTACGGGTGTATTAAGATCTTCGGTATTTTCCGCAGCAAAGCTATTGGACGCCCCAATCACTCCTAGTATAAATACAAGAAATGACAACATTAGTTTACTTCTTGACGGCTTAACCATCTCATGACTTTTCATGAGTACCTGCGTTGATTTTTTGACAACAGTATACAAACAAAAAAAACTCCCTAAATTTATTTAACAAACAAAAATATTTCTCTAGTTCTTATACGCTTAATAACAACCAGTTGTTTCTAATTAAATCAATTTTATTTATCTTTTGGTAATTATGTCTTGAAATCATCATTAATCAAGAGGATAACACAACGGCTTGCACGTCTCGCAAAAAGAAGAGGCCATGCGGCGAAGTAAGTAAAGGTGTGCGAGAGGGCTGCAGCCCTCTTTTTTGTATTTTAGAGTATAATGTTATAAAATGGTTTGAAATCCCATTTAAGAACCAACGAAGAGGTGTACTGTTGAAAAAGAGCATTTGGCTGATTGTTTCAGCAGCTATTTCCCTACTTTCCATTTTTGCTTCTTTTCATATGAGATTATCTACATTTGATTTGCGTAGACAGGTATTAGAGTCCAGCATTGAGTTCGATAATGCCGCAGCCCTGGGTTTAGACCTTATACTTTTTCCGATTGCTATATTTATCGTTCATCTTGTACTACACCTTGCCATCATGCCAATCACTGTATTCTCGGATAAATATCGTCATCAGCGCATAGTAATACGGGAGCTCTTCTCTTTTACGAAAAATAAGATGATTAATTTTATAATGGTATTACTATATCTAGCGTTTCTGTATCACATATTCCTCATATTTACAAATGCCTATTATCCTTTTTGGAGCAAGCTGGTCGTTTGCACCGCTGTTTTTATGTACTTCATTTGGCTGCTCCAGATCATTCAGGAGAGAACAGTTCTTCCCTTTCCAGATTCCTGATCTTAGATATCAAGCGCATAGAAGAAACAGTAAGGTGAAAGGAATTTGATATGAATAAAAAAATGCTAACATTCTGGGGAATCGTCTTTATTGGTGTAGTCATAATTGCAACGATCTTTGTAAACAGGGCGCATATTAAGAACCAAGCGTTTGCAGATAAACTGGCAATGGACTGTAAAGAAGCCGGTGGAGTTCCGGAAATGCAAAACACTTGGACTGGTATTGGAGTTAAAGTGACTTGTAAACATAAATAATGTGAAAGCCCACTCTTCCAGCAATTTGAGGTAGATGGGCTTTCATCTCTTTTTTGTAAATATTGGTAAATATACTGCTTATCTCCTACCCCGACAAAAAAACGCCACCCCTAGGGGCAGCGTTATCCTGCTTTACTTAACGGCTAGTAGCCTTCACAAACTCATACACGGAATCAACTTTTTCTTGGGTCAAGTCGCCGCTATTGTCAAATACAAGCACAGACGATTTCGGGATGTCCCAGTTAATCTCAGGAACAAATTGAACACGATGCTTGAAGTCGTCCCAGTGCTCCAGCTTCCAGGTGTCGCGCTCGGTTTGACGGTCGATGATGCGTTGCTTCTGGGTTTCCATGTCACTTAGCGTGACGACGATAACCTTCACGTCAACTTCGTTTTTCGTCAGACCCGCTGCGGAGATGACGTCTTCGATCCACTGCTTGTTCTTCAATTCAGCCGTAAAGGGAGAGATCATGAACACGTTCTGCCCTGCGGCCAGATTCTCGATGCAAATATCCTTGGTGGTGTCATACTCCAGATCGCGGAGATGCTTCTTATAGAAATCGGAGTCACGGTCGTTCACGTCCAGCCCGTTCATCTCCAAAATTTTCTCAACGAATCTTCCGCCTACGGTATCCCGATCCAGGAAAGCCGCCGGAATCCGGTCAGCGATCTTGCGGGCAACTGTAGTTTTCCCTGTACCAGCTACTCCTACAAAAAAAACAAGCTTCTGCACTCCAAGTCCCCCTAACTTTTAGATAAAAACAGTGTACCATTGCTCGGTTATGGAGACAACGGCTTCAAGCACTGTATTTGTCCTTTTGACATTATTCCTAGGTCGCTGTTTGCGAATTCTTCACTCCATTACGTTAGGCTGATTTGCTTCATCTATATGACGGATTTACCAAGATTAAGGCTGAACTGTTTCAGACTGCGGCTGTGCTGGTTCCATCTGGCTGCTCTGTCCCGCCCTGGCCTCCGCTTCCTCGCGGGTAATGACCGTATATTGCTGGTCGCCTACTTTAATTAGACTGCCCACAGGAACGTTTACATTCTGGCCTAAAGAGACTGTAACTCGGGAAGAGTATACGAGCTTCGTCTCGCCATTTGGAGTACCGCTAGTAGTTCCACCTGGTTGCGTTACATTAGGGTCACCAGTCTGGCCGTTCCCCGATGCATCCGTTCCCGATGTCCCGGCTTGACCGCTTGTTCCAGCTCCCTGATCAGATTGAACACCTGAGCCACCTTGGCCATTCTGCGGAGTCACGGCTCCTTGTCCTCCAGCGTTCCCAGCAGAGCCATCCGTTGTTCCCGCCGAATCTCCGGAGCCTGCCGCACCATGGCTTGTCACAGTATTGTCCGCAGTATCATTGCCAACTCCGCCATTACCCACTGCGTCATCACCGCCCCCGGTACTGTCTGCTCCACCATTCGCAGCTGTACCGGCGCCTGCTCCCCCATTCGTCGCCGAGCCAACATTGCCTGCTACCGAACCGTTAGTGCTGCCAGCGCCGTCAGAGCCACTAGTCCCGGCCCCTTCACTTCCATCACCACTGCCGCCCGATTCCGCACCAACAGCCCCGCTGCTCGCACCATTCCCAGCCGAGTCTCCGGCAGCGCCGGTTCCATCCACACAGTAAGCGTCAAATTTCAAATTCGCAAACTGCTGAACGGTCTGATCCGGCGCTTCAATCGACAATGCCGCAGGATCGAACGTCTTGCACTTCTCTGCCCCGGCGAACAAGAAGACGAGCGAGGTCGTCTCCGCGCCGTCGGTGCCTGTCACCTGGTCGGCATAGACAAGCACTTCGGGCTCAACCGGAGCTGGCGGAGGGGTGGCCTCGGTCGGCGGTTTGGCGCCGCCAAGCATGCCCTGCTGCTGCATGACGATTAAAATCCCTGCAATGACCACTAGACCAGCCAGCAGAATCATCGCGCTCATTCTCACTTTTTTCCCGTTCTGTGCCAGAAATCGCTTGAACGGCGAGGACAGCTCCAGGCGTATTTTGGCAAATACGGCGGCCAGCGGCGCTCCCGCTTTATCGAAATAGCGGGTCCGGTAGTCCCTGTTCTTGAAGGCGTTCCGGTCATGGGTTTTAAAATAATTCAGCAGCGCCGCCGTGTAGCCAGTAACGATGCCGCGGCCATGGGCAAACTGCGGCTGTCCCTGCGACCAGAGCATGAACTCGTAAATCCGCTCCGGGTCCGTCGCATTCCGCTGCAGGTAATCCAGCAGTGCCTTGTAATCGACCTGCCCGGCCTTGGTGTCATAAAAGGCCAGTACGATTTTGCCGAACTGGGCCAGCTCAACCGTGGATTGCAGCCATTTTTTGCCCAGCTGCTGCAGCCGCTCCACGTCCGCTGCAGGCAATCCTTCAAAAATATCCTCCGCAGCCTCTCGCTGGGCAAACCATTCATACAACGCCTGCAGCATATCGACATGATTGCGCTGCCTGCCCTCAAGCAGCAGCCCGGCAAAGGCATCCGGCCGGGCCAGAAACTCCGCTCCGGCAACCTGCTCCCGGGTCAGCTGATCCAGCTCCAGCTCATCCAGCAGCACCCGTTTGGCCGCAAGCGACAGTTCCTCCGCCAGCTCGGAATCGGCCAATGTCATGCCGCGATCCGTCACCGGGGTTCTTCCCCACTTGCGGATATGCTCCAGCGCCATATGTACCGCCGGCAGCAGCGGCTGCTCCTGCTTCAGCTTGTCCGCCAGAGCCGCAACCGCGTATTCCTTGAAGGCCCCGTTCCGCAGCACGCCCGGATGGGCGACGGCCCAGCCGTGCACCACGTTCAGCACTTCCCGCGACCCGGGCGCTTCCTCGAACTTGGCGCGAATGTAAGGCTCGAATAGTGAGCTTTCCAGATCGCTATTTTTAAGAACATGGTCAAAAAAGGTCTTGCTCATCTCCGGCTGGCTCTCCACCAGAGCGTACAGCGAACGGGCCAGGTCGGGCTTGTCCCCCATAACCGCATTGCCGATCGCATAGATCAAATAATTGATCAGCTTGATGCCGTAGCTTCTGCTCTCCAGGCGATAATAGTCCCTGAAGCATTCCACGACGGCCAGGTCGGGCATGCTCCGCAGCTTCACCGCATCGAATTCCCGGTCAAACGCAGCCAGGAAAATATCGTTCAGCTGGATACGCGATTCCAGAGCGCCTGCAGGCTCCAAATAACTCAGCAAGCCCCGCAGCACGGTGATTTTATGAGCCTCGTATAAGTCCCAATTTCCGGCCTCGATCTGGTAGAACACAGCCAGCTCATGATAGCTGGACAGCAGCAGGCGCCGCTGCGGCTCCATGCCCGCCAGCATCTCATCCGCGAAGCGGTGGAACGCCTGAAGCCGCTCCAAATCGCCGATCGCCTTCCAGACCATTTCGAGATACGGCTGTCTTCCTTCCTCCAGCTCATCCTGCGGCGCGCGGCCGGTGGCGAGATCAAACACATAGTCCTTCTCGATCTCCCGGTCGTTCGGCCGAATGCTGCCGCGCTCCACAAATTGCAGATGGATGAACTTGCGGCTCTGCGGCTCCTTCGCATACGTGATGAAGCCGAGGCGGCGGCGCTGCTCAAACGGCAGGCAGGCGTACAGCACCTGAACGAGCGCGGAGGCCGCTGCCGAAATTTGCTCCGCCGGCACGTCCAGCGCGACATAAACCTTTTTCCGGCCCTCGCCTACCGCGGTCATGACCGCGAACAACAGCCGCTTGAAGGTTTTCTCGTCCAGCTTCAGCTCATGCAGCAGCTGCTCGGCCATCAGGCGCGAAAGACCCTCCTGCGCATAACGCGGGTTCTGCGGAATGTGCTCAAGCTCCGGCAGCTGCCGGCCGATCTCCGGGACGTATCTCTCCGCGAACGCTGCTTCAACATAGTCGCGGTAATGAGTGACGATTTCATCCTGCCGCGCGGCCGGAATGATGTAGTTATGCGTCAGGAAGGCGCTGCGCAGCCCGGTGAAATCCGCCGACTGATACACGCTGCGCCCCAGCACCGTATCGCCGCTCTCCGTATGGAACAGATGGATTGCGGGCGGATAGCTGGCATCGTCCTTCTCGCCCCGGGAGACGAGCTCCGCGGGCGCATCGTAGCCGCAGAACGGATGCAGCTGTTTTTTGATAAAGACCGCATCCAGTCCGTCCGAAGCCGCTACCGTGTCAAACCCTTCCGTCGCCCGAAAAATCCCGCTGCGTTCACGGGTATAAATCTGCTGCTGAATCAAATCGGGAGATAATCGCTTCATACTCAAGACATTTCTCTCCCCTCAATATACTTCAGCTTATACAGCAGCCAAATGAATGGTTCATCCACGCGGATCGGCTGCACCACGTCCTGCAGCTTCTGATCCACTGGATTGCTGCCCAGCGCCGATACCGCAAAATAGCCCGTGTCCTTGAAATACACGTCCATCGTACCCTTGAACGGCCGATCGACCTTCTCAATGAAGCGGCGAATTTCCCCGTCGATGTTCTCGAACTCGGTCAAATTGAAATATTTGCGATGCACCGCATTGTTAAAAATATTGCTGTTGGACTTGATATACTCGCCCTCTTCATCCTTCAAGGCGTGCAGCATGTCGCTTTTTGTAAGCACGACGGCGGTCGGAATATCCGTCTTGCCCTGATCCTCGTAAGCGATGAAATCCCCGAACATCGTCAGCACAACGTCCCGCGGTTCATCATATTGCGATACCCATTCGCCCGGCTTGTCGCCGACATTGATACGGATTTTCTCGCGAATCGAACGGATCTGCAGCGGATCGACCATAAACAGCAGCGCTGAGGAATTTTTAATATGCTGTCCCTGCAGGCCCAGATAGTCCTGATCCACCATCCCTTCCCCGGCGACGTCGAAGAAGACCAGCGTCAGCGGCGGCTTCGACTCATCCTTGAACACGAATTGGAAAATAAACGGCTCCTGCATTTTCTCCTTCTGCGTGGAGGCCAGCAGGTCGCCGCGCTCGAACAGCGGCTCCTCGTACATCGTGCGGAACTTGCGGCTGATCTCCGCATTCAGCGGCATGCAGGCCGCGTCGAAATGGTCAGCCGTCGTATTTTGCAGCGTATGGATCAATGCGGTCATATATACGGATTTCCCCACCTGGGAGGCGCCGACGATCGAAATGATGTTGCTCGGCACTTTGCCCGCCGTCACCGGCAGCTCGTTATGGCAGCTCGGGCACAGCCTGCGCCGGGTCACCTCGCCATAACGGTCGTTCAGTCCGATCAGGACATGATCGGAATAAATCAGATGCTCCGGCGGAACGTCCTGGGGACGCAGCACGGCCTCCATGTCATAGACGATGTCCAGCCCGAACCGCTCCCGGTATCTGTTCAGCACTTCGTCCTCGCGCAGCGCATAATCCTCGTCATCCTCGCGGTAATGGGTTGCCCGGAAGACAACATCGTCCGGCGCGAACTTGCTGAAGCAGTAAGGGCAGACAATATCGTAAAACAACGGCCGCGGCTCGGCCTGCGGTTTTCTCTTGAACAAATCAAACAAGCCCATCGTTCATTCCTCCTCTCTTGCAGTGCTTATTCGGGAATCAGCTCGAAGAACCGGCCGTACTTGCGGCCGTCTGTGAAGAACAGCCGCACGTAATCGTTCTTGCCGACCTCGATAACGGGCAGCGTGGATCTGCCCGCCGGGAAATCCCGGAGAAAAGGGTACACTGTCCCGTCCTCGATGCTGGCCGGATAGCTGTCCTGCTTTTTCACATAACATAACGCTTCCTTAGGAACCTCTACCTCGGCGAGCACCGAAATTTGCACCGTCTTGTATTTGCGCAGCAGGCTGCTCTTCTGCCGGATCGAATAACGGATTTTCGCCCGCCCGGTACTGATCTCCACCGTATTTTCCGCTCCCGGCTGGCGAATGAGCAGCTTCTCCCCGTGCTCCATGATGCAGGCATACACGGTATAGCGCACCGGACCAACCTGGTCGATCCGGTCGCGGTACCCGCCTGCCGCCTTGTACTCCTCGCGGGTATACAGCCTCAATCCCTCAGGCTGCGGAGCATGATCGCTCTCCCCGTACATGCCCCGGTCCGCCGCTCTCTCGTCGATATAGACCGCCTGCAGGCCTTCGGGCCATTGCCAGCGGAGCAGGCATTGATCCTCATCGAGCTTGTAGCTCAGCTGCGTGATCAGCGGCAAGCCTTCCTCTGCTTCAATAAAACGCATTGCTATGCCCCCTTATGCCTTTAAAATCCCTTAGAATCCTCTGCTGCGCCGATCCCGCGCCGGCTCCGTATACCCCGCAGCCGCATCCCGGACAGCGGCGCCTCTCCGGCGAATGCCGGTGCGTGCTCCGTTCTCGCTCATCGGCACGACGACCGTAAACACCGTCATCACCGCAGCCAGGATCAGGCAGGCCAGCAGCCGCAGCATCGCGTCGCCGACAGGCGAGCCGTCCAGGCCGAACTCCAGCAGCAGACCGGCAAGCAGGCCAGCCACAGCCCCGCCGATCGTGAAGCTTTTGGCTAAATAACGGTTATCGAACATGAGGCCCAGCGACAAGCCCAGCAGCGCTCCGAGCGCCAGGATCAGCACGATTCTCAGGATCATGTAATAGGTGCTATGGGCCATCAACCCGGTGCGTTCTGTCACCAGCGTGCGTTCGTCCAAATTGTCGTAAATTTGCTGGAAGACGAAAGAAAGGTTGGCCGCATCCGCTTCGTCATAATACCGGCCGCCGGTTTGACTCGCGATCTCTTTGAGCAGGGTTGCACCTTGGGAATTGCCATATCGGCTTAATCCCAGGCCCACTGTATTCACCGCGACTCCCCGGCTCCGGTAATCGGCCAGCACTTTCGCCGTATTCACGTCGCTGAAGCCGTCGGACAGCAGAACCGCCATCGCCCCGCTGGAGCTATTCAGCCCTTTGATCTGCTCCATCCCCGATTCCAGAGCCAGAGCAATATCCGTACCGAAATTCGTCGGCTCCAGTGCGTCGATCGCGGCGTGCACCTCGTTCTTCACCCCTTGGTCGCGAACGCGGACAAAAGGCTGGATCAGCTCGGGCTGGTCATTGAACACAAGAACCGCCACCTGCTTGCTGCTGTCCATCTGATCCACGAACGATTTAGCCGCCTCGTAGCGCAGATCGTCCGGGTCCGTCTCCATCATGCTTCCGGAGTTGTCGATGATGAGCACGATGTCTTTTACCGTCTTAGCGCGGCCCACATTCAGCTCATAAATGAATTCGAACGCCGTACCTGCCAGAAGCAGCATCACGAGCGTAGCCGGAACGAGCAGCTTCCAGGAGGTGCCCATATATCTTTGCCGCCAGGATGCTCCGTTCAGCCGCGGCGATATCATTTCCGCAATCAGGCAGAACAGGCCGATCGAAAGGGCGAGAATGCCAAAATAGAGTCCAATGAGCAGAATTCCCGGCATCCGGCCGGACAGCTGGCCCAGCAGCACCTCGCCAATCACGAATCCGACGGCCCCGCCAATGAGGCTGAACAGCACCAACAGCCAGTTCATTTTACGCTGCATACACGTACTTCCTTCCCACAATTTTATAATATGCCAGCCCCCCCTACGGCATGGCGTTAACGCCATCCGAGGGAGCACAGCAATTCTACGCAGGCGATTAACGCAGCTTGGGCAGCAAAGCCCGGTCTATTCCGTGAAATTCATAACCGTTCTGCGAATAAGTTTCATAATAGACTTTTCCATTTAGGTAATACATCAAGTCCTCAATGTGGAAGCCGCCCATCAAATTGAGCTTCTCCAGGCCGCTGCTTCTTTGTTCGTGCACACAGCCCAGCTTGTAAATTCGCGACGTCTCGTCTGCCTGGAAAATATGGCGCACGAGCTCGCTCGTATAGTCGCCGAACACGTACTTCTCCTCGTAGCGGTGCTCCTGCGTGTAATCGTACAAGCGAACCTGGATCGCGGCGTTGTCCTCCAGAATGCGGTACAGCTTCTTGAACAGCTCCTCCTTGGTCAGAACCGTCTTGTTGCCGTACTCGACCGTCACATTGGCCCGCTGCAGCAGCTCTTCCTCGAACGTCCGCTTGAACAGCGGCGAGGCCAGAATCGTCTGCTTGCAGACCTCGATCAGCCGATCCGCCAGCCCTTCCGGACCGTTCTCCATCAAGCGGCGCGAATCGCCGAGTGCTCCCTCGGCAAAAAACGCATGGCGTCCCCGCTTCGCTTCCCACTGCTCCATCAAATCGGCAGTCACCCGCTCGTAATACTCCATGATGTTCTGGCCGATATAATCGTCCGCCGTCCTGATGCTGCCCAGCGCCGTATCGCGCAGCTCACGCTCCAGCGACTCCAGCTGCGCAATCTCGGCGCGGTATCGGCCGTGCAGCTCCTGCAGCACATCCTCCAGCTTCGCGATGAGCTTCAGCCGCGTCTCCAGCAGCAGAATATCCCGCTTGCGCGAATACACATTGTCGAACAAATAGCGGATCAGGCTGCGTAAATTATGCCGGTCCATGAGCGGAACGCGCGGAAAAGACTGCTCCTCCACCCGGCCCTGGCGGAACTGCTCCAATTCGGCCTTTGCCGATGCCAGCAGCAGCTCCGCTTCACGGCGGCTGCCTAGCAGGTGGGCGGCAACGCCCGCATCTCCGTCCCCGTCGCCCGTCCAGGCGGCCAAAGCATAGATTTGCACATCCGGCCGCTGTTCAAGCGAACGCGTCACTGCCTGATCGAGCCATTTGGCCGCCTCAAATTCCTTCAAATGGCGAGCGGCTTCCTCCTCGAAGTTGCGGCGGAAGAACGCCTCACCGCCGCCGCCGAACAGCGTCTCCTCCGCCTCCTTCAGCGACAGCTTGCGCACGGCCCCGTAGCTGACATCGTTCGTCATCAGGCCATGCATCTCACTCAAGCCTTCCTCAGGAGGCAGCATACCGGCCGTTGCCCGCTCCAGAGCGGCCCCATCCAGACCGAAGAAGCTCAGCTTCTCGGCGGCAGTCAGCGGCGGCTCCTGCTTCATCCGCTCCAGCAAACCGCGGTAGAAGTGATAGAGTACGGCAAGGGCGATGGACTGGTTCGGCCGTTTCACTCGGGATAACCCGGCGGAAACTAAGCCCTGACGCCCCGATTCCGTCATGATATTGTTCTTGAACGAAGTATTATTGTAAGCCGGGTTGTTCGCACCCCAGGCCTGTTCCTTCTGATGCCTGTTCTTCAGCAGACTGATATGCGAGATGATCTCGTAGCAGCTCTGCATGCCGTTCAACGAAGCGATTCCCCGCTCATCCCGGTCCGACAGCACGTAGACAAGATCGAACAGCGGGGACGGCGAATGGGTAACCGGAATCGAAATCCCGTCCTCTGTTACGTGAAGCGGTGCGCTGAACTCGTAATTCGAATCCTGCATCAGCTCCAGCTCGCGGAGAAACGCCACGCCCAACGAGCTGCTGTAGCCAAAAGCCTCCGCGCTCTCGCGCTCGCTGATCAAGGCGTAAAGATCAAGCTGCACCGCCTTGAACGACTGCCGGAAAATCGCTTCAGCCAGAAGCGAGATTTCCGGGACAAACACATTAAGCGGGTCATCGACCCGCGTAATGATCGAGAGGCGGACCCGGTCAAAGGACGGGTACAGCCTCCCATACTCGGCGAGAGCGCCGCTGGCCTGCCGCAGCACCCGGTTCAGCGCCGGCAGGCTTCCGGCCTCCTCATAGAACTGCCGATAAATGTCGCGGCGCGCGGCAGGCGCTGCCGCGCCCTCCTCTACCGTGACCGGAACGCGATAATGCAGCATACGTGGTGAGGAAGGAGCAGCGGACTTGTTTAAGCCGGCCCCACCCGGTATCCCCGCCGGGCCAGCGGCAGGACCATCCTTCGCCCCGACGTGAATGTAGATCAGGCCCTCGCTGTTCTCCCATTTTTTCTCGTTCATCTGCATGATCGGTTCAACGGCTTCTTTGCTCTTGTCGCCTATAAACAGAAATACTGCGGGATAATGAATGCTGCTCTGGTCGTCGCCCTGGCCCGTGCTGCACTCCTCCGCCCGGTCATAGTCAGCGGCGAACTGCTCCAGCTTCTGCCTGATCATTATTTCAACCTTCTGCGAATGTCGTTCAGCTTCGCGGCGACCTGTCTGTAGAACTGGTACATCTCTTCCCCGTTAGCCAGCTCTACCTTCTCGTATTCCAGCGAGTCCCGCCCCTCCTGGAATCGTTCGGCCAGCTCATCCAGCGTCTGCAGCAGCGGCTGGATATCCTCGCTCGCCGTCAGCTCCGCGTCGCGGCGCGATGCCTTGCGCATCAAGGCGCTGCGGCTCTTCTCGTCCAAGCCGCGGAAATGCGTGAACACTTCGTATTCCACGTAATTGCGGCTCTTCATCAAGTTGGCGAACGGCTCCCACGCCTCTTCCTCCGGATCGCGGTCGTAGACGTAGAGCGCGCCTTTTTTCGTTATCGTTTCGGTATAGAGCGCCTCAATGAACTGCTCCAGCCACTTCTCCTCGTCCTGGTGCTGCTCCAGCACCGCATCGAGCTTCGCCGCCATCGCCGCAATTTCGTCGTACTTGGCGATCTCCTGCCGCACGCGCGCGATCAGCTCCGGCGTACGGATCAGGTTTTCCTTGGCCAGCTCCTCATTGATGCTGCCAAAAATGTCCTTGTCGCCCTCCTGCGGAAGTCCTTCGGCCAGCAGGCGTCTGAGTTCAACCGCCGCCCGCTTCACCTCGCCCAAATTCGGCTTCGGCGCGTCCAGGCGCATGTCATAGGCAGCCAGCTTGCTCTCCAAATCGAACGGCTTCGTGAACACCACCGTATAGCGGTTGCTCGTATTGTGGTCGGCGTCTTTTTCCACGATGACCTTCAGCTCAAGCGCTTTGGCAAACTCCTCACGTACGCGCGAGTTATAACTCTGCACCCGCGAGTTGACGTACGTGTCGCCCCAGGATTTCTCCGGGATTGGCGAAGGCAGATACGTCCAGTTGTTCTTGTCCGTCTGCACCAGGTGGCGTCCGATTCCTTCCTTATCGAGAATCGTCCGTTCATAGCTCTCCTCGTACACCTTCAGCGGCGTGTAAACAAACAGCGGCACCCCGTTCCGCGTGTTCAGCCAGAAGATCCGGTTCTTCACTTCGCTTTCCTTGACCGTGAAATGGGATTTGCCGACCGCATTGTTCTGGTAATTGCGAATCCCTTTGAGGATGCTCGGCGCCTGCACCGGAACGGAAACGAAGCCCCAGGAAGGGAAATGCAGATTGCCCGTGCTGTTCGACAGATGGAAGACCGGAACGGCCTCCTCATCCAGCTTGCTGGCAATGAAGCGCTCGACGAATTTCTCGATCGACTCGTCCTGCCCGTATTTAATGACCAGGAAATCCTCCATCGACTTCGTAATCAGATCACCAAATTTCTCGCTCAGGAAGTCGGAGATGGAGCTGACGATATCGATCTCCTGCTCCTTCACCCATTGGTTTGAATTATTCAGCAGCTCCAGGGAGAAATCGCGAATCAGATCGTCGACATCTTTCTTGTCCATGATGCCGCTGACGACACTGGAAATATCCGGCACGCTGACGATATTCCAGTAGTACGTTTTGTTGCCTTTATGGTCGACCTGCTCCTCGCCGCTTGTCAGGATGTCCCCGTTTTTAGCAAAAATCGAGCTCAGTGCGTTCAGAATTTCCGTAAACACGCTGTAAATCCGGTTGTTCTCCTGGTTCAGCAGCTGATACAGATCCTCATAAAATTCGATCATTTGCTCCGTGCGCTCAACGTCCGCATGCAGCCAATATTCATGAATTTTTGCTTCGATATAAGCGTTCTTCTTCTTCTCCTTGGAGACGAATGCGCTCTTGGCGTCGCCCAGCTTCTCGTGCGCCTGATCCTGCGCCGCCTCGATGTCGCGCGGTATGCGCAGCAGGTTCTCACGCAGCGTCTCGATGTAGGACAGCAGCATTTTCAGCAGGCAGAAGCCTTTTTCCGTGTAGATCAAACGGGACACATAGAACGGACCTTGCTCCGGATGAAGGAACAGACGGCGGATCTGCTCGCTGAACTGCTCCAGCACCTCGCCAGGCAGCTGCTTCTTCGCCTTGATATATTCCTCTCTCGCCCGGGCCAGGAAGGTCTGCTCCAGCTCCGTGTCCATGTTCACGATCTGGGATTTCACCACGTTGGCGAAGCTCAGCCGTTCGCTGTTCTCGTAGCCGGGCAGCGGTTCGGGAACGCGGGACTCAAATGTCTTGATCATGCTCTCAAGGTCGATGCCCAGCTTGCGGGCAAACTTCTCGACGTCCTCCTGGCTCGGCGCATGCTGGAACATTTTCTCCATTTTGCCGAACAGACGGTATGCCAAATACGTGGTCATTTCCTCGATCGGCAGCACCGCGGAGGACGCCCCGATAATGTTGTATTCATAGTTCGCCGGGTACATCTTGTTCATTTGCGCGATGTTCGTGCGAATATTACTGATATAGTCGTGGATCGCAAACTCCTCGCCAGACTGCTTCTCTTCGCTCGCCATGAAGTTCGTAATGTTCTCGGCGGTGACGTTCATGCAGTAGTCATAAGCGTTCTCCAGCAGCTTGCCCTCGGTATTCGTCGCCGAAATAAGATGGCACAGATTGAACGGCGGCAATGGAGAGTTAACCGTCAGAATGTTGCCGTACTGCTGCTTGAACCGCTCGCCGCGGCTGTCCACGTTCATCCAGTAGTCCAGCTCTTTCAGCGCCGCGTAGCCGTTCTTCTTGATGTACTCGCGCGTATGCTCGCTCAGACTCTTGTTGGACAGGTTGATGTCCGGCGTGAACAAATAGCCGAGCGTATTCACCCGGTCGATCCCGGCCGAGCCGTGATCGCGCTCAATGATGCCGCGCACGATATAGGCGATGTCGAGGAAGCAGCCGCTTCCCGTTCCGCCAGACAAGCCGGTCAGCAGAAATACCATCAGCTTCTTGTTGGTGCCTACCGACAGCGTTTTGATTTTCTTGTCGATCGCCTGTACGACCTGATTGATCTTCGTGAACAGCAGCAGCCGTCCGGCCTGCCGCACGCCCGCCGCCCCGTTCATGCCGTCGGTGATGCTGAGCTCCGGGGACAGCCAATCGGTAATATACGGCTCCAAAATGCTCCGGTTCTGCAGCAGCCCGCCAATTTCCGGGTTGGACAGCAGGACGAATTCATTGATCGGGTCAAGCCCGATTCCTTTGTAGCGCTTCGTGCGATCCTGCTCGTTCGTCTCGAACGCCAGAAACTCCACGTTGTCGGGCTTCTCGCGCTTCTTCTTGGACAACGGGTCCTCCGGCAGCTTGAAGCGGCGGTTGATCTGATATTTCAAGCGAAGCAATGCATCGATCCCCGTGCCGCCCAGGCCGATGATGAGGATCGGATTGTCGATCGTATCGACGCGGATTTTGTCGCTGACGATGCCTCCGCCTAGCGATACGTCCAGTTGCTGGATATGCTCTCTGACTACCGGTTTCATATACGTTTCCTCCTCAAATTTATACCAGGTACTCTATGAAAATCGTCTTATCGATATGCTGCAGCGGCAGCGTAATCCGGTCTCCGCTCTTCAGCTCCAGTCCCGCGCTTGCATCCACAACCCGTCCGGACTTCTCGACCGGGGCGGCTGAACCGTTGCGAAGCGTGATCCGGTCTCCCTTCGCCGGGGTAAAGACGACTTTCTCCGTCTCTTTCAGCTCCGGCGCAAGCTGCAGCAGCTGGTGCAAATTGAACTTGCCCTTGAAGGCGGTCAATTTCTTATATTGCGGGAATGACTTCTCATGCGTATTCTCGTCGCGGATTTCGATCACGATTTGCCCGACGAAGCCGCGGTTCGCTTTCTTCACGGCTGCAGTAATGAAGTAAGCGGCTGCCGCAAGAACAGCTGCGGCTATGGCCGAGATGACGACGGTAAGCCACGGAAACGGCTTTTCTTCTTCAGGTGCCGCTGGCGTTGCCGGCTTCGCCGCCGCTCCTCCGGAAGCAGCTTTGGCGCTGATCGTTACCGGCTCGGACTCCCGGTAGAAGCTGCGTTCCTCGGCGCGCACCTTCAGCTCATACTCATGGGCTTCGGGAATTTCGAACGTTCCCTCGAATTTATCGCCCGTGTTGTTCAGCTTGATTTCCTCCGTCTTGCCGCTGTCCAGATCCTTCGCGAGCAGCACGGCATTCATGTTCTTGTACAGCTCGGCGGTTTGCAGCTTCTGGCCGTTACTCGTCAGATACGCCCCGATCTGCACCTTGTCGCCGGGTTTATGGCTTCCCGCCGCTATTGGCTCCATCTCCAGCTCCAGGTCGTAGTTGAAGACGAGGTTAATGTCGATTTTATCCTTGGACGCTCCCTTGACCCGCAGCTTCCAATCGCCCTCGGCCGGACTCAGCAGCTTAATGAGGGAATAGCTCTTCGACTTCGACAGCAGCACATCGTCCGACGGCACCGCTATTTTATCCCCGGCAGGGTTCACCAGTTCCGTCTCGACCGGCTGCGCCGACATGATCGATATGTTCGCTTCGAGCACGTTCGCATTCGGCACGTTGACCGTAACCTCCTGGAAGCTGCCGGTCCCCGTCATGCTCTGGATCGGCACGATCTTCAGCTTCAGATGGCTGGCGAAAATTTCACTAAGGATGCGCGGAAGATCATCCGCCGTGCTGGTCGAGAAGGACTTGGCGGCTGTCTGGTTCGCAAGGTCCTCCAAGGGCGCCTTGTTCAGCTTGCCGTCGGCATTCAGCCCGATCGTATAGATCGGAATGCCGGCTGCCTTCGCTTCCTCGACCGCTTGATTCAGCTCCTGGTCGGATGCGCTCTGCGTACGCCCGGAGCTTTTGTTGAAATCATTGTTGCCGTCCGCAAGCAGGACGATCATTGGCTCGTGGTTCGGATCGGAGCCTTTTTGCAGCACCTTGACCGCTTCCTTGATCCCCACTGCGATATCGGTGTATGGCCCCCTGTCGAGGCCATCGATGAAATCCTTCAGATCCTGCTTATCCTCGGGGGTCTTGATCTCAAGCAGCGCCTTCTCCCGCTGGACTTTGTCCGTATAGGCGATAATGCCTACCTTATCCCCCTGCGCGGACAGCATATCGATGAACATCTTCATCGCTTCATTGCCGACTTTATTCGAGTCGCTCGTCTTCATAGAGTTGCTGACGTCGATGACGAGCACCGCGTCGATTCGCGAGCCGGGCTGGCTCCCCTGCGCGGCCGGCGCCGCTCCGTATATCTCGGAGCCCAGCGTAGAAACGAGTAACCAAAAGACCATAAAAGCCGTTAATATACGTAAAGACTGCTTATTACGCTTCTGCATAATCGTGCTCCTTTATTCTGGTTTCAGGTAGTATAATTGTACTAGAGCTTTATCCAAGATGTATAGTTTTCAAGCGAAGCTGAATAATTCTATAATCGCAAGAAAAATTACCGCTAATCGCGGTCTGGCTACTTTGGATTGCTTCGATGAGTTTTTCTAATTGTAATCAATATTCCTTAAAAAAAGGTTAAGAGGTTGAAATTATTCATCCCTATGTTTCGTCAAAATCTACCAAGCCGATCGCTGTCCATATGATATAATTAATACCTTCATAATTCAATTACGAAAGGAAGCCGCATATGGTTACATACGGATGCCTGACCCTTTTGTTTCTGTTTGCCATTGTAAAGTCCGTGCTCTATTACACGCGCAGAGATCGTATCGTCGCTCCCCAGGAGCTTGACGCCCAATTGCTGCAGCTTATCAACCATGAAGAGAGAGTGCCATGAAAAAGAAAAATATTGTACTGCGCCCTCCAATAAAAACGAAATATGCCTATGAAAAGTTAAGATGCTGCAAAAATTGCCATAACTATACCGTACTTATGGAGGAGAACTGCACGACCTGCGGCAAACCGGCGCTGCTTCCCGTTCAGGAGCTGGCGCTGCGCGCGGCGAAGCGCTCCTTGAGCAATGATCTGCTGCTCACTCTGCTGCTGACGCTGATTGCAGTCGCATTCAGCCCGACCTTTCAGTTTATCGCCATTTCGGCGGTCTCCGGGGCTGCGCTGATGACTCTTCTCTTATTTGTAAGGCGCAAGGCGCTGCCGAGCCGGACCTCTATCGAGCTGAGCAAAATGTTCGTCCGCGACCGGGACCGCATCGCAAACGGCCTCGTACGCAATCTGGACATCGCTGCCGCGCAGGAGAACGAGGCCCGTTCCTATGAATTGATGCGCGAAGTCGCCGTTATCATTCGCAACGATCATATTCGCAAGCTGCAAATTCTCCTCCTGCAATCCCTTGTGCTGCGCAAGGATATGGATCTGGAGCTGGAGCCGCTGCTGCTCGAGGATTTCGACCCCGAGCTGGCTTCCTATATCGGCGAGCTGGCCAAAATCAAGCGGGAGCTCATCAAAGACCGTACCTTCCAATATGTCATTAAATACGAGCAGCAAATTACGGCGATGAGGGACGGGGATGACATTCTTGCCGGAGTAGCTGGCGCAGCAGTACGAATGAAACGCTATGTGCTGGCCTATTCCGGATTCCTGGCCCGTTATGCCCGCAAGCTGCCCAAGGACCGGTTCCTCCGGCTGTACCGCATCGTCACCGAGAATCCTGACTTGAACTGGGGCGCTCTCCAAGCGGAGACGGCGCGGATCTATGAGGAGAAATACCAGTGGGATGCCGATTTTCAACAAATAAAGCCGAGGTCTAACATCCATGACGTATAAAAAATGGTTAACCCTGCATCATCTGCTCATTGTATTATGTGTATTAATGATTCCGCTGCTGATATACAAAGGAATAGGAATTTCCCAGAAGCTCAGCACGATCGATCAAGCGGAAGCCTTATATGAGGAGCAAAATCTGATCGACGCCGAGACTTTATTCCAGAAAGCGCGGAGTAACAAGACCATTCAGTATAAAGAGGAACTCGTCTCCTCCCGGCTGGAGGAGCTGGCGCCGATCACCGCTATGAAGGAAAACCTGTCCGGCGTCCTGGACCAGGCATCCGCTGCAGCCGGGAGAGGCGACTTCGAGCGCCTGATGGACGCCTATGCTGGCCTTCAAGAGATCCGCAGCAGCTACATGACGCCCGAAGGGCCGTACAGCGAGTACTACAAGCAGATCTCTGAGCACTACGGCATTTCGCAAAGCTTCATGGATTATTTCAAACAATTCCGCACCGTCCTGCTGGAGGAGCCAAAGCGCAATTTAGAGAAAGGCCATTATGACGATGAGTCGTTCAAATGGAAGCTGCTGCGCATGCCCGCCCACTTCTTCGGAACGGAGCAGGAATGGCTCGATCAGCTGAATGCGGTATTCCAGCAATATGATGAAACCAAGCTGGAGCGGATCATTGCCAGCGGATATGTCGAGGCCATGCTGCAGAACGCTTCATCCATGGTGAAGCAATACGAAGCCCATGAACACGACGCGCCATGGGTGATCGCCAAGACGAACGAATTAATGGATTCCCTGCTGAAACAAGATTGGGACAACAAGGACTACGCCGCCTTTGCCCTGCATTCCCGCCAATTCGAGACGTTCGCCAGCTCCGCAAGCCCGCGTTCCAAGGTGTTGGCCTACGCCAAAGACGGAATCGCCAAGCTGCTCCGCTCCGCCAAAAGAAGCACGGCCAGCGGAAATTATCAGGAAGCGATCGACCTGTATAGGGCGCTCGGCAATTACCAGGATACGAAAGCGGAAATCCGCGCAACCGAGCTGGCCTGGGTAGCCGCCGATCCTGTACGGCTTCTGCCGGTTTACGGCGACGGGGAGAGCTATAGGCATGTCGCGGGCGGCACGAAAAAATTCGGCTCGAGCGTTTACGTCGCCGCGATCGACGCAGGCAACCAGCTGCTTTTCGGGCGGATGAACAGCGAGGAAGGTGTGCAGATTTTATCGAATCGCGACTTGGACGTCCATGCGCAAATCCACAGTCTGCGCATTGACCCGGTTCTGAGCACCTCGAGCATCCCTGTGGTGGTCATCGAGGCAGATTCGGCTGCGCGTGAGGCGTCGTATATGGCCTTCGAAGTGCTGGAGGATCGCATCCAGCTATTGTTTTCGTTTGAAGCAGACGACTTGATTGTTGAAAATGACGACACGCTGCATGTCGTGAATCCGCACGGTGAAGGCGAAGGTGAGACGGCCATCTATGTCCGTTACGGCGATCACTTTGAGTTTACCGGAGTCAAGCAGACCTACGTAGATATTTCCGCCGATGACGTCGCCTTTTATCCCGGCACCCTGGTCCGTTTCACCAGCACCATCACTTCCCCGGGGACCGGAGAAGTGCTCGCCTTCGGCCAGAATAGCTATATCATGCTGCAGGGCGATTTCACCTTCTACGAAGGAAAAGCCACGGTCACGGGGCGCTTTACGCATTACACCGAGCATTATATGGAATCCCAGGAAAGCGGGACAACCGAAGAGCAGTACACCAGCTCGCCTGATGATTCTATCATCGTAGGCCAGCCTGCGGGACGATTCATACGCATCCCTGTCGTCAAGGTGGAGTCCGTGAATCAATAAAATACTGGATAATCTCACGGTTCCTTAGATGAATGGTGCGGTAGCCTCAGTAGCCCCTTAATTGAACTGGAGTCTTTCTCTCCAGTAAATTAAACTACTGATTTTCGACTGTCCTCGATGGTCCGGCACTGATTATGACTGTATGACTGCTCCTAGGATGGTCCGGCACTGATTGTGACTGTACCTAGATGGCAAGGATCAGCAGGTAACTAGATGTAATTCATGCAGTTAGTTCATCGGTTTTAGCCGTGTTAAAGGGAACTAGCTGCAAAACCTACATTTAGTTTTAAGTGATTTCGACGAAATCGCTCCATTCTGGCAAACTAACTGCATGTTTTGCATTTAGCGCATGTTTTTTCGATAAAAGAGCTTAACTAGATGTATAAAATACATTTAGATTTTGATTTTCCAGTGAATGATTACTTGAACTCCTCGTGGAAGGCGAAGAAAATGTATACGGTACAAGTTACTTGCCCAGTTTCTTTGGAATCACCCTGAATTCAGTGGTTTCCAAGAAACCGGATCATGGGCGGCCCTAAATAAAAAAATCTTGCACTATTGCATCATTTTTGCGGTTCCAACAAACTCAAAAAAGCTCTAAATCGTTCATTACGAATGATTTAGAGCTTTTTAACTTTAGTTTGCTGAGATTACTTTAGGGCCGCATATTGGATGCGCCGTTTGGTCTCCTCGACCAGTTCGGCCACGTTATCCTCCAGCCGCGTAACCAGTTCCTCACTGACGTCGAAGCCGCCTTGTTCTGTACGGGCAATATTGGCATCTACCGCGTATACCCCGCCCAGAATATGGCGCGCCCCAAGCGATGATAACACCGGCTTAAGCGAATAATCGATCGACAGCAGATGCGCAAGGCTTCCGCCGATAAAGAGCGGCAGGATGATTTTGCCTGCCAGGCCTTTTTGCGGGACAAGATCCAGGAAGGTCTTCAACACTCCCGTGTAGGAGGCCTTGTACACCGGACTGGCGATAATGACGGCATCCGCTTCGGCCACAAGACCGTTCGCCTTCACGATCGCCTCGCTCTCAAACTTCGTATGGATGAGATCCTCCGGAGGAAGCTCGCCCACATTCACATGATTCACTTCGAAATCCTGCTTCCGCAGCAGCTCATCCGCCAGCTCGATCATCGCCGTCAGACGGGAGCCGGGCGTAGGAGTGCCATTAATAATCGTTACCTTTGGCATATCTATATTCTCCTTTCCTTAGGTTCATTGTCGTTCGCTACTTACTATCATAGCTAGTTTCTATCATAGCTAATTTATCCGTTGTGATCTAATCCTGCGTTCGCAGTGTGAGCTTCCATCGATTTAATTCCGACCAATCAACTCTACTTTACTAAAAATGCTATCAATATTTTCGTCCAAAGTCAATCATCGGCACCCTTGCCTAGGCATACGCATACTCATACTCCAGAAGAATTATTATGATTAATTTTTGGAGGTTTTGCTGTTGAACCCGATGAATCCAATGAGTTCCATACACTCAGCGCACTCAACACATTCAATGCCCCCAATGCACTTAATGCACTTAATGCACCCAATGAATTCAATAAATCCCATAAGCCCGGTAACCCCGATAACTCCGGCTTTACCGATGCATCTGAATGCCCCAATAGCGGCGCACGGCCACAAGCACATGGCACATCCCGCGGATCATGAGCTTCCCATGACGGCAGGGCAGCACATGCATCCTTATCCAGGAGACAGCGGCAACCCCGTTTACCCGTATTATGCCAAGACAACCGTATGCAAAGAACAGCCCATCGCCTTCCCGCCCCAGCATCAGCCGCATCAGCCTGGCCTGGAAAGCTTGATGCATCCCCGTCCGATCTCGGAAAATCCAAACTATCGCGGCAGCTGCAAGCTGAAAGGCAAGGTCGCCATTATCACTGGCGGAGACAGCGGCATCGGCCGGGCGGTTGCAATCGCTTTTGCCAAAGAAGGAGCGGACGTCGTGATCCCCTATTTGTGGGAAACATCGGACGCCCTGGAGACCAAAGCCCGTGTTGAAGAGCTTGGCCAATGCTGCCTCCCTATCAAAATCGATCTGCGGTTCAAGCAAAACTGCGAAGCCGTCGTCCGCAAAACGATCTCCACCTTTGGCAGACTCGACATTCTGGTCAACAATCACGGCGTACAATATCCTCAGCAAAGCATTGCTGATATTTCAGAGCAGCAGCTTTATCAGACTTTTCAAACGAATATTTTTCCGTTTTTCTTTATGGTTCAGGCCGCATTGCCCCATTTATGCCGAGGCAGCTCGATTATTAACACCGCCTCCATCACGGCCTATCAAGGACATAAGACATTGATCGATTATTCATCGACCAAAGGGGCGATCGTCTCGTTCACCCGGTCTCTGTCGCTCTCGCTGATCGACTACGGCATTCGCGTCAACGCCGTGGCGCCGGGCTCGACCTGGACGCCGCTTATTGCCTCCAGTTTCAGCGCAGAGGAGGTTGCCGTCTTCGGTACGGATGCGCCTATCGGACGTGCGGCTCAGCCGTATGAGCTGGCTCCCGCCTATGTATACCTCGCCAGCAGCGATTCCAGCTTCGTTACCGGAGAAGTCGTCCATGTAAACGGTGGAGCAATGGTTACGACATAGAGCAGCGGCATTCCCCTGGTTGACCGCTTTAACGGCCTGCCGCGGGTGGCTAGCTTTTCCTGCGTGCCGGGAGCCGGGACTACCGCTTATGGCGGCAGATTACCAGCGATGGGCTGCAAGCGTTGCAATGCCTATCGCCCTGCAACTCAAGCGCTACAGCGCCTCGATGATGTCTCCGGCAAGCAGGGAGCCGGATGTCCATCGCGCCGAGGCGGCGCGCTCTCCGGCCAGGCCGTGCAGGTAAACGCCCATCGCAGCGGCTTGAATCGCGCTCAGGCCTTGGGCCAGCAGCGAGGCGATGATGCCAGTGAGCACATCGCCGCTTCCTCCGGTCGCCATCCCGGGGTGACCGGTGGTGTTGACGTAGACGCTGCCGTCAGGGTCCGCAACGACCGTGCGGGCCCCTTTGAGCACCAGCGTCACGCCATGCTGCACGGCGAAGCGGCGCGCCAGGCCGAGGCGGTCCCGCTGGACCTCGGCCGTGCTCAGCCCGGCGAGCCGGGCCATTTCGCCGGGATGCGGCGTCAGCACCGTCGCCGCGTCCCGGCGCTGCCACGCTGCCAGGCCTCCGGCCGCAGCGAGGATGTTCAGGGCATCCGCGTCCACGACAAGCGGACGCGGGATGCCCTCCCACAGGGCGCGCAGGAAGCCCGCCTCGCCCGGGAAGCGGCCAAGCCCCGGGCCGATGGCGAGCACATCGCGCGCCTGCATGAGCCGCAGCACTTCGCCTGCGGCGGCCTCGCTCCACGCCCCGTTCCCGTCGTCGGGAACCGGGGCGGTCATGAGCTCGGGCACGGCGCCTGCCGTGTGCGGCAGCAGCGCTGCGGGCAGCGCCCACGTGGCCAGCCCGCAGCCGGCACGCAGCGCGGCCTTGGCCGAGAGCAGCGCCGCGCCGCTCATCGGCAGGCTGCCCGCGGCCAGCAGCACGTGCCCGTACGTGCCCTTATGGCCGTCCGCCTGGCGGATACGGTCCACGCTGACGCCGAGCCCGCTCTGCAGCGAGGCCTCGGTCAGCAGCTGCCCTGCCCCGGGCACATGCGGAGGCAATGCAGCCGGGATGCCGATATAGCGCACCACGACCTCCCCAGCCGCCTCCGCTCCCGGATATTGGGTCAGCCCCGCCTTCATAAAGGCCAGGCTAACCGTCTTCCGGGCCCGGATGCACGGGTCGTGCAGGCTGCCCGTATCGGCGTCAAGGCCGCTCGGGATGTCTGCCGCGATGATCGGCAGACCACTTCCATTCGCTTCGCGGATCAGGGAAGCGTAAGCCCCTCGCGGTGCCCCTTTCGCGCCCGTGCCGAGTAGCGCGTCCACGATCCCGGTGCAGCCGGAGAAAGTCCCGGCCTCACCGGGCGTGTATACCGATCGCGGCAGGCCCAGCCTTTCCGCGATCGCATGCTGCGCCGCCGCATCCCCGCGAAGCGATTCCGGCGGCTCCACATAGAGCAGGCGGACACCAAGACCCGCGTCCGCCAAATGACGGGCACAGACCAGCCCGTCGCCCCCGTTGTTGCCTTTGCCAATCAGGATTAGCCAACATTCCCCGGCCAGCGCCTCTCTATCGCCTGCATCCGAGCGGATCACCTCCCGGGTCGCTTGGATAGCTTGCCAGGCACCATCCTTGGCGTCCGCCGGGTGCTTCTGCCCCTTCCATCCCCATTCGGAATGCTCCGCCGATTGGCGGCCATCGGTTGTACGCAGGCTGTTGGCCCGGCAATAAGCCAGCACCTCCTCAGCGATGGCCCGTCCGGCGTTTTCCATTAAAACCATCGCCGGAATGCCCAGCATTTTTATCGTGTAATGATCGATCTCCCTCATCTGTTCCGAAGTTACCAGCTGCATTGTTACCCCCCTGCCTGCTAACCTGCCTTATTGCTTTTGATCATAACCAAGCCAGCAACATTATTGCTATTCATCATAGCCATGCCAGCAACATCCTGCTTTATTGCTGTTCATCGTAGGCCTGTCCGCAATATCCGGCTTTGTTACTGTTCATCCAGGTCTGCCCTCAACAACCTGCATTATTGCAGCATCCTGATTGAGTGCTTACATCATAAGTATGCCAACGCCTTCCTGCCCATCCCGAACATCTCACATCAGCAGACGCTTTAAATAATAGAACTAATTTTACACCGCTACTAATCTGAACTAATATGCAACCGTAAATCTCGCCTCAGGGAACTGCGGGTCTTCGGCTTCATCCAGCAAAGCCACCGCATAATCCTCTACGGAAATATGGCTCTGATCCCTTTCGTCCGTAACTAAACGGTTCAGGCCAATCCGGAATTGCCCTGTGCGTTTGCCCGGCTCAATGACAGCTGCTGGACTTAATACCGTCCACAGCAAATCGGAGGCTTTGTAGACGTGATAGGCTTCCTCATGCGCTCTCGCCAAAGGCCGGATTTCCTCCGGAAATTCCGGGGTATCCATCAATTGAACGCCCGATTCTGTTTCCAATCCCCCTGCTCCGCCCACGACGATCAAACGGCGGACGCCTCCCCGCTTTACCCCCTCCACCAAGGAACGGGCTGCTTCCGGGAGCTCGTCCTCCTCTCCAAACTGCGGGCCGTATGCGCTAATGACGAGGTCCTTCCCCTCCACGGCCTGTGCAATCGATTCTGGCATCAAAATATCTCCGGTCAGCAAATGAAGCCGCTCCTGCCCCGCCTCAGCCTCAAGCTTGGATGTATTGCGAACGACGGCTGTCACTTCATGTCCGCGCCGCAGCGCTTCCGTCAAAATGGCCTTGCCGATCGTGCCCGTACCGCCGTAAATGACGATTTTCATTTCGAACGCCTTCTCTCTTCTGGTTTTGATGATGCTTTCTATTATAATTATCACAAACCGCCTCGGCTCAAACGTCGCAGGCAACCCCGGACAACAAAAAGGGCCTCTTCCAGGTGCATAGGAGCTGACCACGCCCTCGATTGCGGAAAAAAGTCAGTCTCCTGCTTAGCGGAAGAGGCTTTGTGCATAAAGCGGATGTGTGTAAAGCGGGTGGGCATGAAGCAAAAGCTGTGCTGCACCATCAAATTAAACTGCTTTCGGTTTAAAGTAAGCCGTGCTGGATCAAGAAGCTAAACTGCTCCAGGCCAACATGTGCAGCCATGCTAGATCAAGTAGTTAAGCTGTGCTAACCAAAAGTTAAGCCCTGCGCTAGATCAAGTTGTTAAGCTGCTCCAGCCCAAACTAGGCTCCAACCTTGCCGAGCGCAAAACTGAGGGCCAGGATGACCAGCACGAGAATCGATATCAGCACGAAGCTGTAGTCCTTCTCATGGATAAACGCGAACATGGAGACGAAGACGCGGAATACCGGGGTCAGGATGAGCAGGATCAAGCCGGCCTCGATAATGGCTACGGACTTCAGCTCCACGATACCACGCCAAATTTCCGGCAGGCTCGTCGGGAAGGTATCCCCGGGATAACCGCTGTCCCCGGTAACGAGAAACAGGACTAGGCCGACGACGATCACGAGGCCGGCCAGCACGATGCCGATCCGCAGCATTTTGCTGATGGCGATTTCGACCTCCGCCGCCCGGTCCTGACGGCTTGCTTGTTGTTGCTCTGCCATAGGTTACGCCCCCCATCCTTGGTAGATCATTTGACAGGCTACGTAGATCATGATCGGAATGAATAGCTTGCGAATCGTTTTGCTTTTCAGCCGCTGCATGATCCTGGCTCCGATTGTCGCCCCGATCAACACACCGAGAGCCACCGGGGCCGAAATGACAGGAATGATGTCGCCGCGCAGAAAATAGATTCCCGCACTAGCCGCGGCAGTAACGCCCATCATGAAGTTGCTCGTCGCCGTCGATACTTTGAGCGGCATTTTCATAAAAACGTCCATCGCCATCACCTTGAAGCTTCCGCTGCCGATGCCGAGCAGTCCGGATACTACGCCGGCGCCGTACATGACGCCAAAACCTTCGTACACCCGATCCACGTTATAGGCAATATTTTTGCCAAGCGCTTTATCATAGTACTCTCCGCCAAGCCCCAGCTTCTCTGCCACGGGATGCTGCGGGACGTTCACGGGGATTTCCTCCTTGCCCTTCTTCACCATCGCATAAGCCGAATACAATAGCAGCAGGGCAAAAATGTAATACAAGAAATTCGGCGCAATTAACGCCGCGAGGAACGCTCCCGTAATCGCCCCTACCGTCGTGGCAATTTCCAGGAACATGCCTACCCTCACATTCGTGATTCGGTCTCTTATGTAGGCTACGGCCGAGCCGCTGGAAGTCGCGATAACCGAAATCAGACTGGCTCCGATCGCATGGTTAATTTCCACTCCGAACAGCAGTGTCAGTGCCGGAGTAACGACGATTCCACCGCCAAGACCGAGAATAGAGCCTACAATTCCGGCCAGGATGGCAATCAACAAAATTTCAATGACAGTGGCAGTCAAACAGACATCTCCTTTATTCATCAGTTCAGGGGATCATGCAACAAGCTCAGCTCATGCTGCGCTATTGTGATATCCTCAAATACATCCCGAGAGACGCCGGTGCCGTGTACTGGAAGCCATATTTCAAATACAGCCTGTCTGCCGGCTGATCGGCGATGAGGCTGACATAGGCTTCCGGCAGCGCCTCTCTAGCCAGATAGGCCATGATTTCGTCCATGACGAGCCTTCCAAGCCCTTGCCCCTGATAATCCGGACGCACGGCGATATCCACGATTTGCAGAAAACAGCCCCCATCGCCTACAACTCTCCCCATGCCGATGAGCTCATTTCCAGCATACAAACATACCGCAAAAAGAGAGTTGCCCAAGCCGACCCTGATTCCCTGCTCGCTCCGCGGGCTTAAACCCGCTTGGCTTCTTAGGGCCGCATAATCTCCAGCATCCGGAATCTCCCTTACTACACGAACTTGCTCCCGCTCCACTCTAATTCTCCCTTCTGTTCCGCTGCTGCGGCACCACGTAAAGGTCCTCGTCTTCCTTCCACTCCGCATAGGCCACGTCCTCCAGCCGCTCATAACCGCTCTTCTCCAGCAGCCGCTGCAGCCAGGCTTCGTCTTTGCCGATCATTTGCAGGCTTGTGCGGTCGACCACGCCGTTCTCTACCAGGCAGTAAGACAGGCACGCCTTCTCATTGAAGGTGTCCAAGCCGAGGTCCTTACGCTTGATTGCTTCCTCCTGCGGCCTCTTCATCACGCTAAGCGTTCCGTTAGGTTCAAATATAGCATAAGCGACCTCGCTTATGAAGAAGACTTCATGCTGTCTAAGCAGCATGCGCAGCTGATCGAAGTCCAGTCCGTTTTGGCGCATATGCCGAAGATCCACCTTGCCGTCGCGGATGATGATGGACGGCTTCCCGTCCAGAAAGCCGCGGGTCCGCTTCAGCTTCTGCGATATTTTTTCAGGAAATTTCCTTTTTCCCGAGCAGGCGTGTCAGTACCCACAGCCCGACGAAGCCGATAAATATTTTCAGCGCGATTTTTCCAATAACCATGAGAATCCCCCCCCAAAAGTAAGGTAGTGCTCTCTATATACCCCTTTAGGAGGATCTTGATTTGCAAAAAAATTGCGCTTCGTTGTTTTCAATTCTGGCGCTTGAAAAACGCACCTGACGTATGCAATAGTGGAATGAGGAATATCGAAAGGGTGGTACGGGTGTTTCTCTGGGATTGGATCGCGTGGCTTCAATTGTATACCCCGGCAGCCATAATTATAGCCCCGGCGGTCGTCATATTTGCGTGGCAATATGGCGCTTCCAAGCGAAGAACGGCCTACCGGATTAATGTTCGGCTTGACCGCTTGCACCGCAGCTTGGAGCTGTACACCGCAGCCACGGGGATGCTCCTCCGGGAAGCAGGCAGCCAGCGCGGACTGTCCTCAGCCGAGCATGCCGCGCTGGTCGATAAGCTGCTGGCCTGCAAAGCCGCGCCCTACGTCACCGAAGATTTACTCGCACAAATCGCGGCTTATATGATGGAGGAACGCGACAGCACGCGCCTCTCGCTGCTGCTTAGAACGATTGAGCGCGAGACCGAACGCCTGATGGACGAGCGCAGCGCGCTGCTGGGCCGCGCGGAGAAGCCGGGCTGGGGCTGGACGGTCTGGCAGCAGATCCAGCATGCGCTGCCGTTCGCTTTTACCTTAAGCCTCTTTATCTTGATCCTGTGGTTCCTAGGCTCGCTGGACCTGGCGAGTCAGATGCAAGAAGAACGCTGGGCTGGGCTGTATGTCTGGTCTCGCTTCCTCTCCTGCCTGTTCTCGCTGATCGTGGTGTATCCATTTCTCCGAGGCGGACGCAGGGAGACGTCCAGTTCTTTGCTGCAGCGCTGGCTAGCCGTGGCGATCGGTTTGGCTGCTTTGCTCCATTTCATAGGTTTAGCCTGGGCACCGTATGTTCTTACACTTCAGCTGCTGCTATTCCTGTCTGGGTTTCGTTTTAGCCGCAGCAAGCCGCGCAAGTCGCGCCCCTTCGTGGGCCATTATTTTGAAGAGGACGAACTAGCCTTGCTCCAGGAGCAAATTACGGATTTGCCCGGCCTTGAGATGGATTCCGCAGCGAAGTCCAAAAACTCTCCGCCGGAATGATGCATCCGTTTCGCGAACGCAGGCAAAATAACCCCGATATCTGCTGTCCTCCGAGGTCTGCCGACCTCGAAGCCACCGGAATCGGGGTTGTCTCTTTTTCATATCGCTATAATTTATTTATCTAGTTCCTGACTGACGCAAGGGCCGGGCCGCGTTACGCTGGCTCCCGGAGGACTTGGCAGCGCCGGAGGTTCCCATTTCGTACCGTTTACGCTCTGTACGCTCTACCTGGACAATCTGTCCTTCATGAACGACAATGTTGAGCGACCCGAATTCCATCTCGTCTAACAACCCTGCAATCCGATCCAACCATACATCGTCAACCTTCAATGGTTTTGCCATACTTACTGCCTCCCTCTCCTCGGCAATTCAGCCTGTAATTATTTCGTTTCATGAAAAACAACATTAATGCTGACTTTTTCGTGTGAACCAGCTTTTGAATATCAGGGTCACGAGCGCCAATAACAGCAGCAAGGAAGCTACGGCAAACGACGCCGAGAACTGATACTCGTTATACAAAATTTCCACATGCAGGGGAAGCGTGTTGGTCTCGCCCCGGATATGCCCGGAGACGACGGATACGGCGCCAAATTCCCCCATCGCTCTTGCATTACACAATATGATGCCGTACAGCAGACCCCATTTGATGTTCGGCAGCGTTACTTTCCAGAAGATCTTGAAGCCCCGTGCCCCCAGCATTACCGCCGCCTCTTCCTCCTGCTGTCCTTGATCCTCCATTAACGGGATAAGCTCGCGGGCAACGAAGGGAAAGGTCACGAATAAGGTGGCCAAAATGATTCCCGGCAGCGCGAAAATAATTTTCAAATTATGCTCCTCGAGCCATGGGCCAAACCAGCCGTTGGCACCGTAGACCAGAACGTAGATCAAACCGCCGATTACCGGAGATACAGCAAAAGGTAAATCGATCAGCGTGACGAGCAGCTGCTTCCCGCGGAATTTGAACTTCGTCACGGCCCAGGCCGCGGCGACGCCAAAAATCGTATTCAGCGGCACGGTGATAACGGCGACGAGAAGCGTGAGCTTCAAGGCCGACAGCGCATCCGGGTCGCGGATGGCCTCAATATATACTTCCCAGCCCTTCTTCAGGGCTTCGCTAAGAACGACAACCAATGGCAGAACGATAAGCCACAGCAGCACCAAAACTGCCGCCCCAATCAGAATCCACTTGACAGTGTTTGATTCATTCACCTTGCGCTGCCTGACCGTGGATGGCTTCTTGGCAGATAGCGGTACAGAGCCAGCCATTTCCTGATACCTCCCCGAATACTAATACTGGATGCTTGATGATCGCTTGAATGCCAAATCGTTGGATTGCTTCATCACCGGAATGCTTCATCGCTTGATCATCAAATCGATATTTCCTGTTTCATATGCCTTGCCGTCTAACATCGCCATACATCCCTTACATGACCCGTATCATGGCATCACGTTTTGGACAGTAAAAGCGATGAGACATTGGAGGCGGGCGGTTATGCCCCTGCTATTTTGCCGTCTTGCGTACTCTCCGCTGCAAAGAGTTGATGAGCAGCAGCAGTACAAAAGAAATGATCAGGAGCATGAGAGCCACGGCTGTAGCCCCCGCGTAATCGAACTGCTCCAGCTTCGACATGATGAGCAGCGGGGCGATCTCGGTCTTCATCGGCATGTTGCCGGAAATGAAGACGACTGAGCCATACTCCCCGATCCCCCGGGCGAAAGCTAGGGCAAACCCCGTCATCAGCGGCGGAATCAGCTCCGGCAGAACGACGGAGCGGAACGTCCGGAACCGGCTGGCGCCTAACGTGGAGGCCGCCTCCTCAACCTCGGCATCCAGCTCCTGGAGCACCGGTTGAACGGTTCTGACGACAAAGGGAATCCCTATGAACATCAGCGCCAGGGTGATGCCGATCGGGGTAAAGGCGATTCTGATCCCCAAGGGTTCAAACAGGGAGCCGATCCAGCCGTTCGCCGAATAAATCGCCGTCAGCGATACTCCAGCAACCGCAGTAGGCAGGGCAAAAGGAAGATCAATCATCGCATCGAACAATCCTTTGCCGGGAAATTCATATCGAACAAGCACCCACGCGATCAGCAGACCGAGTGCGGTATCAATCAGTCCAGCCGCTGCCGCGGTGAGGAAGCTGACCTTATATGAAGCAAGTACGCGCGAATCTGTCGCAACATCCCAGAACTTCTCCCAGGTTAGACCCGTAGAGTTTAGCAGCAGCGCAGATAACGGAATCAATACGACCAAACTGATATATAGTACGCTGTAACCCATCGTGATCCCGAAGCCGGGAAGCACCCCGCGCTTTGAAGTGCTACTGTGCATGCAGGTTCATCCTTTCCATCCGTTGCATCCCGCTCGATCACCGCAGGAATGCCCCTCCGTTTGTGCGGTCGGTTTATTTCGGCGCATAAATTTGCGTGAATATGCCGCCATCGCTAAAATGCTTCTGTTGTGCCTCAGCCCATCCGCCAAATTCATCATCTATCGTAAACAGCTTGATTTCCGGGAAAGCATCTTTGTATTTGCTCTTTACACTATCCAGCGTAGGACGGTAATAATTCTCCGCTGCAATCGTCTGGCCTTCCTCCGAATACAGGTACTGCAAATATGCCTCGGCCACTTCGCGGGTGCCTTTTTTATCGGCATTTTTATCAACTACCGCTACAGGCGGTTCAGCCAAAATACTTTCCGACGGGTAGACGATGTCGAACTTATCCGGGCCAAGCTCCTCTACGGACAGCCAAGCCTCGTTCTCCCAAGCCAGCAGCACATCCCCGAGTCCGCGCTCCACAAATGTCGTGGTTGCTCCGCGGGCACCGCTGTCCAGTACCGGAACATGCTCATACAGCTTCTTTACAAACTCTTGAGCTTTGGCCTCGTCATTGTTGTTCTGGTGCAGGGCATAGCCCCATGCCGCAAGGTAATTCCAGCGCGCTCCGCCAGAGGTTTGCGGGTTAGGCGTAATGACCTCGATCCCGTCCTTGACCAGATCATCCCAATCCTTGATACCTTTCGGATTGCCCTTGCGAACGAGGAACACGATCGTCGAAGTATATGGCGAGCTGTTATGCTCGTATTTCTGCTGCCAGCCTTCATCGATTAATCCGGCCTGCTGGATCGCGTCGATGTCATAACCAAGAGCCAGCGTCACGACATCCGCATCGAGACCGTCGATCACCGCCCGGCCCTGCTTGCCTGATCCGCCATGCGACTGCTTGATCGATACCTTCTCGCCCTTCTCCTTCTCCCAATGAGCAGCAAATGCTTTGTTGAACTCGGTATACAGCTCCCGGGTCGGATCGTAGGATACGTTAAGAAGGTTGACCTCTTTGGCCCCGCTTCCCGAATTTCCGCAAGCCGCGGCAACCAGCGATACCGCCAATACGAGACCTGCGATCAACCCTTGCTTCAACACCTTTTTCATAACCACTCACTCTCCCCATCTCTCTTTAAGAAACCTGTCATTATTTCTGCAGAAATGCTCGATGTGCCTCAACTGCTTCTCATGTCAACTGCCTAGCAAAATAGAAAGAGAAACGCCCTATCCCTACGGTCAGACCGAACTGCTACCGTGTCTGCCAAGGCAAGTAGAGCGTTCCTCCGTCCGTACGGTGAGAACATTATTTTATTTATTATTCCTACCTGTTTAGTATGCTATGATTGTATTCTATATGCGCTGGGTTTTCTTGTCAAACACTTTTATTGGAAATGCATTAAAAAACTATAAGAGAAGCTTATATTCCCTTGTGAAGCACATTTTGGGGGGCATTAGTTAATTTAGGTATGCAAAAAAGGACAAGGCCGGATGGCCTTGTCTTTAAATCTTCAGCGGGGGGGGGTGGGGGCGTAGCTTCATGAGGTTTAGAGATTGGTGGGTTGATGGAAACGGTGGGGCTAGTGAGTTTGATGTGTTTGATGTGTTTGATGTGTTTGATGTGTTTGATGTGTTTGATGTGTTTGGTGTGTTTGGTGTGTTTGGTGTGTTTGGTGTGCTGATGAGTCTAATGAGCCAATGACTGAGGGGACTGATGAGACTGATGGGCTCGGCGGTAATTGATGCCGCGGCCCCCTCGGAATTGGATGCTTCCTAACGGACAGGAGATCCGCTATTTGTTGAAATAGCCCTCTTTCATCGGTGCTTGCGGACCCTGGTTCCGTTATTTGGCCAAATGGACTGCCAGAAACATGCTTTTGGGAGCAATAGCGGAACACAGGTCCGTTAGCCCTCTAAATTTCCCGTTATTTCGCAAATAGCGCCCCCTGTGTCCGTTAGGTTCACATATGCCCAGCCACTGCATACTAGCTAACCACTGCTCGCACACCAACCAACTCACTACTTACTACTAGCTAAGCCACTACCCACACTAGTCCACTACTGCTACCTGCCACCAACTTACATCTCACTTCACAGATACCTGTACCCCAATCAAGCCACAGATCAGCGTGCTACCGCGGAACAATCGCGATACAGGAAGGCTCTTTCACCTCCAGCACGCTGTCGGCAGGCGATAGGCTGCCGGTGGCCCGGTCGCGGCCGAGTAAGGTGATGCTGTTGCTAAACTGGTTCGCCACGAGCACATAGTCGTCCAGGACAGCAAAGTTGCGCGGCCACTTTCCGCCAACGCTAGTCCACTCCGGGGCGCTGAGCTGTCCGGTCGAAGCGTCCAGCCTGAAACGGACGATACTGTCATGGCCACGGTTCGATGCGTATATATATTTGCCATCCGGCGACAGATGAATGTCCGCCGCATAGCTCTCTTCGGCAAAGTCCTCGGGCAAAGTGCTTATATGCTGAATAATTTCCAAAATACCATGGGTTGGGTTGTACGCAAACACGGTCACTGTATTGTTCAGCTCATTGATGCCGTAAGCGAATGTGTCGGACGGGTGGATAATGAAATGCCTTGGCCCCGCTCCAGGCGGCAGCGCCACCTCGCGGTGCGTAACGAGCTTGCCGTCTTCCACTCTGTAAACGACGATCTGGTCCAGACCCAGGTCGGACACGAAGGCATATTTGCCATCCTTGGATGGGATTACGCTGTGGGCATGAGCTGCCTCCTGGCGATCCTGGCGAAAGCCGCTGCCGACATGCTGAACAGCCGCCGCCATTTGGGCCAGGCTCCCCTCCCCATCCAATTCAAAGCTGTTGACATGGCCGCTGGAATAGTTGGCGACAAGCAGATGCCCGGAAGGAGACAGCGACAAATGACACGGGCTTGCACCCTCCGTACGCACCGTTTCAAGCAGATTCAGCTTGCCATCCTGCGGATTAATGCCATAGGCAGCGACCTTGCCTTCCTCGCATTCCAAAGCAGCATATAGCCGCATTGTTCCCGTTCCCTCAGCTGCCGGGCTAACAGGGTTGGCCGAATCTTCCGCGGTATCGCTTTCATGTTTCTGCATGATGTGTGCAGCCGCCTGACGCCCTGCATGTTGTTTATCCGCTACGATAAGAAAAGACGGGTTCTCGATGTCTGAGGTGCCGTGAAGGAGACGAAGCTCTCCGCTGTCCGTATTTAAGCTGCAAAGATGGATCCCCGCTTCTTCTCGGGAAGAGTAACCCCCAACATAGAAATACTGTTCCTCTGGCTTAAAGATACTCATAGACTTTCTCCCCCTATTGGTTGGTTGATTTACGAACCTGCCTCAGCCCGCAGCTCCTGAAGCAATCCCTTTACGCGGGATACTTTGATTTCGTCAAAATACCGTTCAAGCTGATCCTCACCTCCGGCAAAAATCCGGTCCATGACCTCACGCATCTTCGAGGATACCTGACAGGGCGATTCCTGGCTGCCCGAGCACCAGCCTGGCTGAAGGGTGCCTCTCGCAAACAGGCGGTACAAGTCGCCAAGGCTGATGGCATTCAAATCGGCGCTGAGCAAGTAGCCGCCGCCCACTCCTTCTTTCGTCGACACATACCCTTGCTTCTTTAGCAGGCTCAGCACCTTGCGGACACGGGCAGGATGCGTAGCCACGCTCGCCGCAATTTTCTCGCTGTTAGCAATGCAATGGGCATTCATATGCAAAAAAAGAAGGCAATGCAGAGCAACTGTAAACTCGCTGTTCATATTCCTTTCCCCTTTCCGTCATATCCTTGAAACACGGGCGCGCCGATGATTTCGCGAGCCTTGGGCTCATTTTTATTTTCCGTATGTGATTTATGTTATAATGGTCTCGCCAACTACACATGTTCAAGAAAGGGACATTCTATGAATATCACCATTCCTTCTTATATGCAGGTTTTTGTAACCGTCGGAGCCATCGTTATGGCTGCACTCGCGTTGCTTATCCGGTTAAAAGCCAGCCGCAGGCCCGTAACGGTCAAGAAGATCATTATTCCGCCGCTAGGCATGACTACCGGCTTCGGGATGTTCATCGTTCCTGAATTCCATATCCCGATTCTTTGGGGCGCCGTCGCCTTTGCCGTAGGTTGGTTATTCTTCTCTTACCCGCTGAATCGCAGCACACAATTCGAACTGATTGACGGCGAGGTATACGCCAGACGCACCCGCGGCTTTGCCTATATCCTGATCGGCTTGCTTGCACTGAGACTCGTCCTGCATGAAGTCGTAGAGCAGTATATCTCCGTGCTTCAGACGGGCTCCGTATTTTTCCTGCTGGCCTACGGAATGATTCTCCGCTGGCGGCTGTTCATGCTTAAGGAATACCGCCGCATTACAGGACAGCTTCATGCCGGTTGACCGATCCAAGCTTCTTTCCAACATATTAAATTTTATATAGGGATGCAATCTTTTTCCACTACATTTTCTCTGCCGCGTCCTTGAACGGCAAACAGGTTATCCGGATGACGCCGACCGTCAACGGGATAACCTGTTTTTGTGATGCCGTAATATACACCCTCATCCTTATGCCCTTGCCTGCCCCTCACTGGGGCGAAGGATCGCCGAACCGATGATCAGCAGCACGAACGCCATGAGCACCAGGATGAGCAGCGGAGTAACGACTCCCTTCAGGCTGCTTCCTGAGGAGAGCAGCTCGATGGCCTCGATCGTCCATTTCTGCGGCACGAAATTAGCTGCCTTCTGCATGTATTCCGGCATGAAGGAAATCGGCCAGAAGCAGCCCCCAATCATGCAGGTCGGGGTAATGATCAGATTATTCAGCATCCCGGCGTTCTGCGGATTGCGAATCAATCCGGCGGCCGCACTTGCGATGCCCATCGCTACGAGCATAAACGCGGCCAGTACGATAAAGTGCAAATGCAGCGGGATGCCGGCATCATATCGCAGCACCCAGCGGCTGAGCATCAATACGACCGTAATCTGGATCAGGCCGACAAAGAAGCTGCCAAGGAAGTTGCCCGCAGCGATCTCCCACGCTCTGACCGGTGCGCTATATATGCGGGCCATCGTCCGCTTGCTGCGGTCCTCCACAATTTGCGTCACCGAGCTGCTGATTAAGCTCATCAGGAACAACAGCGTAAAGCCGGTGACCGTGCTAAGCCCCTCCTTCGGGTAGAGCCGAAGTCCCTGATCGATGGCGGTTACGCGGTGTTTTCCCGTCTCCCGGAACACATCGGCCAGCGCTGCGCTGTCCTGTCCGCCCTCGCCGGCCGCAGTCCTAACCATCCCTGCGGAAGCCACCATCCCCCGTACAAGCCCATCCAGGTTGATTCTGAGGGTAAAGGTCGCCTCGCTTGTTGCCAGATCATATACCTGGAGCTTGGGGAGGCGTCCGGAACGGACTCCTTCGGTGAACCCAGCCGGGATGGCAAAGCCTATCGCGGCTTGTTTGGACAGCAGCGCATCCTTCATCGCCGCATCATCCTCATATTCCTTTAAGGCATAGCCGGGCTTGTCAGCCAGCTCCTCCAGCAGGAACGCGCTGGCCAACCCCTGATCGTGGTCCACGTACGCGATTTGCGACAGCGTCATTTCTTCCTGCCCCAGCAGGGCGATGACGAGAGAGATAACGACGCACGGCAGCAAGATGTAGCCGAGCAGCCCTTTTTTGGTGCCGATCGTTCGTCTTATGACATTCCAGGCAATCGTCAAGCTACTCATGATAACCCACCTTCCGATATGAAACGATGCCAGCGGCAAGCAGCAGGCCGCAGAATAAGCCCAGCATCATCAAGTAATGCATCACTTCGCCCGGATCCGCCCCGAGCATCAAACGCAGTATGGTCTGCATTGCCCAGTGGTTCACCGTAAATTCGCCCATCCGTTGAATGATCTCCATCGGCAGCGGCTGGAACCCCCCGCTCAGAAAAGTCATGACGACGATGACCGTCACGACGGCCGAACGGGCAGCCGCGGATGATTTGGTTAACAAGGTAATGATCACGGCCAGCATCATGGAGGCGATCACTATGAGCAGACAGGTCAGCGCCAGCATCCACAGATGACGGCCCCAGTCCACACCGTAGAACCATGACGTTCCGCAAATAATGACGGCAGCCTGTAAAAAAGCGACCAGGCTGTTCCCGGCGATTTTTCCCATAAATATCTCCAGCGTGCTTACGGGCATCGAATTTAAACGGTACAGCGTCTTCTTGCGCTTCTCTTCGGATAAGCTGATGCTGGCCGACAGTCCCGAGTACAGGAGGAACATGATCAGCATCGCGGCAGCGTAGTATTGAAAAGCGGAATACGTCTCGCCCCCTTCATTCAACGAGGCGGTCTCCACATACGTCGCCTCCAGCCCGCTCATCGTTCCCATGGCCTCTCCAATGCCCTGCGGGCCTAGGGCGATGATCGCTGCCTGCATCCGGTTGACCTCATCCAAATAGGCATGGAAGATCATCTGGGCGACGTAATTTTTCATGCTGTCTTTTCCGGGAATGAACTCCCACTGCGCTTCCTTCCCCGCTGTTACCCGCTCCTCGAAATCAGACGGAATGACGACGCCGAAATCTGCTTCGCCCCGGGTCAAGGCTTCAACCGCTTCTTCGCGGCTCACGGTCTTTTCAATCCGCATTCTTTGTTTAATTTCCGGACTGTTCAAAAACTCGCGAAGCCCTAATCCCACCTCAAGCTCTCCTTGTACAGCTCCCCCGGTATTCGGCTCTACGATCAAGACCCTGGCCTGCTCCACCGAAGCTTCTGCCTCGTCTTTAAAATTGCTGGAGAGGGCGTTGCCCAGAATGAATATAAGCACCATCGGCAGCAAAAATAAGTTCAGTAATACGGCGCGCGTCCGCGTAAGCATCCGCAGCTCGAACCAGGCGATTGTCCATAGCTTCACAGCGTATCCCCCCTAGCCCTAATCCCGCAGCGTACGCCCGGTCAGATTGAGGAACAGCGTCTCTAGCGTCGGCTGCTCGCATACTACAGAATGAATCACGGCGTCATGCTTGGCGCAAATGTACAGAATGTCCTGCAGCTCGTTCTGCGAAGAAGACGTGTACAGTTCCAGAGCATTCTCATTTTCCAGAATCCGGGTGATCCGCGGGTGCTGCTTCAGCTCGGACAATACCGCCTCCCCTAAACCGGAGGCCGTCATAACGATTTTCTCCTCGCCGGCGACCCGTTCCCGGAGCTCCTGCTCCGTCCCGCAGGCAATGACATGGCCTTGATCGACAATCGCTACCCTGTCGCATAAGGAGGCGACTTCCTCCATGTAATGGCTTGTATAGATTACTGTCGAACCCATGCGGTTCAATTCCCGTACCGATTCCAGAATATGATTCCGTGACTGGGGGTCGATCCCCACGGTTGGCTCATCCATAATGATCAGCTTCGGGCGGTGGACGATCGAGCAGGCGATATTGAGCCTCCGCTTCATCCCTCCGGAGAACGTATGCGGCAGCTGCTTGGCCCGCTCCTCCAGACCGACAAACCGCAGCGCTTCCTTCACCCGCTCCTTCAGCTCCCCTCCCCGCAGGCCGTACAATCGGCCAAAAAACGTTACATTGTCCGCCGCAGACATATTTTCATATAAAGCCAGGTCCTGGGGAACGAGCCCGATTCTGCGCTTTACATCGAGCGGCCGCTCCTTGACAGGGATTCCGTCAACCGTAATGCTGCCTTGATCCATCGGCAGCAGCCCGACGATCATGTTCATGGTCGTGCTCTTCCCTGCTCCGTTTGGGCCGAGGAGCCCGAATATTTCCCCGGCTTCGATGGTCATATTCAAGTGATCGACGGACAATTTGTCTCCGTATCTTTTTACGACATTGTTTACTTCTACGAATGCCATCCTGCTTTCGCCCTCCCACGCATCTTTGACTCTGTAGTCATTGTATCAGGCCTCGCTTCCCGCGTAAGGTATCGATGGTCACCAATATAAAATGACGAAAGTCACCATTTGCCGCACCCGAACTCTCAGAGGAATGCTATAATAATTGCATCTTATTTCGATGCAAAGGGTTGAGAACGATGAAGAAGCCTTCGCTTCTTCCTTTTCTGTACGGGATGATTCTGCTCCCGGGATTTTTACATATTTTCCTGCTGCCAAACCCTCCTTATGACCGGTACGTCATCCATATGCTGGCCTTGTTCGCGTTGGCCGTACTGGGGCGTTTCGCGAAGGAGAGCATCCATTTAACGGCTTGGTGCCTTATGCTCATCGCCTATTCAGCGTGGCTTTGCTACATTTATGGCGGACTGGCCAGCCTGTCGGCTCTGGCACCGGTGTTCATCTATTCGACCATGCCCGGCAGGTTCGTGCGACTCAGTCTGTTTGGACTTCATTCCGGCGCAATCTTCTTCACAATGCTGTCCGAGCCGCTGTTCTGGAGGTTCGGCGTGCTGCTGTTTCTATCGTTGCTGGCAGGCATTCTCGCCTATCTCCAGCTGTTCATGGCCAAGCAGGGCGAGCTCCAGCAAAAATACGATGACCTCCGCAGACGGCATTACGAGCTCAATGAGACCCATCGCCGTTTAATGCTGTTCAGCAAGCAGGTGGAAGGCGCGGCCCAGGCCGAGGAGCGGACGCGGATTTCCAGAGAGCTTCACGATGATCTGGGGCACCGCCTGATCCGTGTCAAAATGATGATGGAAGCCGCACTGCATGTCGTTCCTGCTGATCCTGACAAAGGAATGTCCCTGCTTGGGCAAATTCGGGATCAGCTCTCTGCCGGTCTCGACCAGCTGCGTGCCACGGTGCGCCGACTGAAGCCGCCTTCCGAGACGACGGGAATTCAGGCGCTGAGCCTGATGCTGGAGGAAATCGGCCGGGAGAACGGCATCCGGACGACGCTGTCCGTAGAGGGACAGCCTTACCCGTTATATCCAAGCCTGGAGATCATTCTGTATAAAAATGCGCGTGAAGCCCTGACCAATGCGTTAAAGCACGGTCAGCCCGGCGCAGTCGAAATCCGGCTGGCCTACGGGGAGGACGAGGTCCGCATGGCCGTCAGCAATGACGGAGCGGTGTCTCCGCCCCACTGGAATAACAGCAGAACGGCTGGCCTAGGGATGTCGGGAATGCGGGAGCGATGCCAGGTCGCGGGAGGAAGGCTGGAGGTCGAGGTAGAGCCTTGCTTTACCGTAACGACCCGGCTTCCCGTGACGCATCAAGGAGATATTTTATAATCGGGAGTGTGAATAGGCTGCCATGACAAACACAACAACGAACGCAAACGCAGCTGCAGGAGTGCATTTATCCGTATTAATCGTGGACGACGATCCATTCATTCGGGAGAGCTTGTCCCTGCTAATAGGCATGGACCCCCAAATTGAAGTCCTTGGCACGGCGTGCCATGGCCTGGAGGCCGTAAATCAGCTGGAGAGCGGCGGGATGCCTGTGCCGGACGTGGTGCTCATGGATATCCGGATGCCGGAATGCGACGGCGTGGAGGGAACGAAGCGGATCAAGGCGCTTTTTCCGCAAACCTCGGTGCTCATCCTGACCACCTTCGATGATGATGAGTTCATTATCGAAGCCTTGCAAAGCGGTGCCAGCGGGTATCTGCTCAAAAATATCCCGCCCAGCCGGATTATCGAGGGGATCAAAACTGTACATAGCGGCAGCATGCTCATTCATCCAGACATCGCCCGCAAGCTGACCGGAATGCTCCGGGCTGATGCGCACAAAGCTGCGGCTGGGGCTGAACAAAGTGCTGGAAATGCGGCAGGACGGTCCGAGCAGCGTCCGGGTTCGGCTTCTTCCGGCAAGGCTTCTTCCAGTTCGGCTCCTTCCGGCAAGGCTTCTTCCGGTTCAGCTTCTTCCGGCGGGGCTTCTTCCGGATCAGCCTCTTCCAGCTCGGATTCCGCCGCTCCAGCCGACTCCGTGCAGAGCAAATTGCGGGCAGCAGGACTAACCCCAGCCGAGCAAAATGTCGTAGCCTTGATTGCGGACGGCATGTCCAACAAGGAGATTGCCCAAAAGCTGTTCCTTAGCGAGGGTACCGTCAAAAACTACATTACCGACATTCTCGCCAAGCTGCAGGTTCGCGACCGGACGCAACTCGCCATTTTGTATTGGAAAAGCTACAACCAGCTGGGGTGAGCAGATGGTTAGGCTCGGGTAACTAGATGGGCAAGATCAGGTGACTAGATGCATTCATACCAGGGTAACTAGATGTATTTCATGCAGTTAGTTCATCCGTTTTGGGCGGGTCAGAGGGAACTAGCTGCAAAACCTGCATTTAGTTTTAAGGTTTTTCGGCGAATTCGCTCCATTTAGGCAAACTAACTGCATGTTTTACATTTAGCACATGGTTTTTTGAACAAACAGCTTAACTAGCTGTATAAAATACATTTACCAAGCAAAACCAGAGGCTCGATGACCGCCACCAGCGATCTAACCATCTCGCTCCTCAGCCCTCTATAGTATGCAAAAAAGCAGCTGCGCTCCGTTGTTTGGAGCTGCAGCTGCTTTTGCTTGTCGATCAGTGACTAGCTATTCGATTCTTACGCCTTTAGGCAGCGACTTCTGATCCAAGTTTGTGTTCACCAATTGAGGAAGCATACGCATCCCCTTCTCCATTTCCGAGGAACACAGAGGACATGCCGGAGTGTAATCAAACGCAAAATTATCCCTCATCCATCCGTTGCAGCTCTCGCTCGTACAAGACCAGACCGGCGTGTTCTCCTCAGGAATTTCTTCTAACGTTTTTTTACGGTAATTCATGTTCATCCTCCTTGGACGTAATTTCACTATAGACAAACCACGATCAACATCTTCAACAGAACTGCCCTTAACGAGTTCGTTAAGAGCAGCTGAGCCTGCATTAAAGTTTGACTACGTTTTCGGCTTGTGGTCCGCGGTTGCCTTGAACAACGTTAAATTGCACTTGTTGGCCTTCGTCCAGCGTTTTGAAGCCTTCGCCTGTAATCGCGCTGAAATGTACGAATACGTCGTTTCCGCCTTCTACTTCGATAAAGCCGAAGCCTTTCTCAGCGTTAAACCATTTTACTGTTCCAGTTTCCATGAGGATACCTCCTAAAAATATTAACATGTTCATTTTTACAAAAAAAATTCACACATTGAAAAAAGCTCCATCTCACAAGGTGACACTCTTTTCAAAGGGTGAATTTCAGGTATGCCTCACTTGAATCGACCATTTTTAATTATATCCTGACGTCAGGAAAAAAGCAAATGAACTGTAAAAATACGGCAGGGGGCATTTCACCATCTGCATCAATTCAAGGCTTTCGGGGGCAGCCGAACAAATATCCTTGCGCAAGTACAGCGCCGCTGCCGAGGCAAAACTCAACTCATCCCGCCGCTCTGCGCCCTCCCCAGGGGCGATGCTGTGGTTTATTGGGTGAACAGATATAATAATGAGGTAAGCGAAGTCATACCAACGAATGGGGAGGGAATTCAGAGGATGATTGATGCCCATATTCATCTGGATCAGTATAGCGATGCCGATATCAAGCGTATTGTGAAAAATATGCAGTTCAGCGGTATCGAGGGGCTTGTGTGCGTATCCACAAATCTGGAGTCCTCGATGGCTAACCTGGCTCTTGCCGAGCGGTACCCGGGAATCATTCATCCCGCCTTCGGCTATCATCCGGAGAACCCCCTCCCAGATGAGGAGGAGGTCAGCCAACTTTTATCCTGGATGGAGCGCGAGGCCTGCCGCATGATCGCTGTAGGAGAAATTGGCCTGCCTTACTATCTTCGCCGTCAGATGGCCAAGGAAGGCCGCTCCCTCGACCTGGACGCATATGTACAGCTGCTGGAGCGGTTCCTTAGCTTTGCCGGGCAGTATGGCAAACCCGTCGTGCTTCATGCCGTGTACGAGGATGCCGATCTCGCGTGCGATCTATTGGAGCGCTACCGCATTCGCAAGGCTCACTTCCACTGGTTCAAAGGCGCAAAGCATACGCTGCGAACAATGTTCGATCGCGGCTATTACATTTCATTTACCCCAGATCTGCTCTATGAATTAGAAATCATGGAGCTCGCCCGCAGCTATCCCCCTGATCAGGTGATGGCGGAGACGGATGGCCCCTGGCTTTTCGAAGGGCCGTTTGCGGGGCAGCTTACCCAGCCCGCCATGGTGCTGAAGGTCGCCGAAGCTTGGGCCGCCATTCAAGGCATCGCCCCAGAAGAGGCGCGCTGCCGGCTGCGCGAGAATACGAAGCGTTTTTACGGTATATAAACGTAGTTGAAGAGTTTCTTTACTTTGTGCCAAACCCCCGTTCACGCAAAAAGGAAGCCATATGCATTCGCGAAGGCTGTGCGAGCTTATCCGCCATCAGCTCCGACCACGGCGTGTCTTTGGCTCCCCCGGTTCTTTCGCGCAAATACGACGACATGATCTCGTCATACCGTGCAACGTGCTTCTCCGAACCGGATGCGTCATAGCCGTTCCAATGCAGAACCGCCTGCTGCGGCAGCCTTGGACGAAGCACAGGCTGTTGATCCGGGTAGCCGACGCACATCCCGAACACGGGATAGACGAGCTCTGGCAAACCTAGCAGGCTGGCGACCTCGGCGATTTGATTGCGGATGCCGCCGATATACACAATGCCAAGGCCCAATGACTCAGCGGCAACGGCCGCGTTCTGGGCCGCCAATGCGGTATCTACGGTCGCTACGATCAGATTTTCCATGGAGCCTTCGTAGGTTTCCTGATCGGCCCGGTGTTGTTGCGCCGCCATCTTCAATCTCGACAAATCGGCACACCACACCAAAAATACGGGACAGCTGTACACGTACGCTTGATTGCCGCTAAGCCGGGCCAGCTCTGCTTTAAGCGGCTCCTCGGTCACGGCGATCACGCTGTAAGCTTGAACATTGCTGGAGGACGAAGCCGCTTGTCCGGCAGCAATGATCGTTTCGACCTGCTCCCGCGTCAACGCCTGATCCGTAAATTTACGGATGGAGCGGTGGTTAAGCAGCAAGGCCATCGTTTCGTTCATAGACTCCATCGCATCGGTAATATTTTCGTTATTCATCGCATGGCTCTCTCCTTTTCAATCCATTCATGCTTTCTACTCAAAATAACTGAATCACAATATACCCTGCCATGGCCCAGACGATGAGCGCCGACAGCTTATTGATATGACGCAGCAGCCTCCTGCTTGGATCCATGCCGCCAATCAGGCGTCCCATCCAGCACAGCCCCAGAAACCAGACCCACGATACCGCAATGGCTGCGCCGGCAAACAGTGCTTTATCCAATCCCTCGAAGCGAAGCGAGCTCGTGCCGATTACGCCGATTGTATCCAGGATAGCATGGGGATTGAGCAGCGACACGGAAAGTGCGAATACAATTTGTTTACCCGCCGGAAGGCTGGCTTCACCAGCCGCAGGCAAATCCGGACGGCTGTGCCAAATCGACCAGCCCATGTATATCATGAACAGGGCGCCGACAATGAACAGCAATATTTTCAGCCAGGATATCGTTAGAACGATCAGGGAGACCCCGGCAACCGCTAGCACTATCAATAGCGTATCACATAAAGCCGCCGTAATGACCGCAGGCAGGGCGTGGCGAAACTTGCGGTGCCCCGCTCCCTGGTTAAATACGAATACATTCTGCACGCCAAGCGGCAGTATCAGTCCAAATGCCAGGACCAGGCCATAAATCGTCGCTTCCCACATACAATGATTCCTCCGTTTTCTGCAAAAGTTGCTGTTCTCATTGTAAGCAGTAAGAGACGGGTTTGGCTCCAGCCATTTGGATGGATAGCGAACCAACCAAATTATATAATAGGACTAAATAAAACTTGGCATGGTGCCACTGCGCACCTGCACATCGCGACGAAGGAGGATGGTTATGGAGCAATCCCACTGGCAGCCCAGCCGGCAATCGGCTCCCCCGCTGCATATGCAAATCACACAGTATATCCGGGACAAAATCGTCGGCGGCGAGTGGCCGGTAGGCACCCGCATCCCTTCGCAGCGCAAATTGGCCGAGGCCTTCAAGGTGAACCGCAGCACGGTTGTGACTGCCTTGGACGAGCTCACGGCCGCCGGGATGCTGGAGGGCTGCAAAGGCGGCGGAACTCGGGTAGTCAACCATACGTGGGGCGCGCTCGCTGCTACGCCGCCGACAAATTGGAACGACTACGTCAAATCCGGCATCCATCGGCCCAACCTGCCCGCCGTCCAGGAGATCAACCGCGCCGAGTTCCATCCCGGTGTGATCCGGCTCGGCACGGGAGAGCTGTCGCCCGAGCTGCTTCCGCACCTGGAGATGAGCAGTGTGCTGCGCCGCATGGCGGATCGGACTCCCCCTCTGGGATATGGGGAGCCGATGGGAGACCTGCGGCTTCGCGAGCTGCTTGCAGCCCGGTTCCAGCAGCTCGGCATCGCGGCCTCTCCCGCTTCCGTGCTTATCGTCTCCGGGGCGCTGCAGGCGCTGCAGCTCATCTCCGTTGGATTGCTCGAGCCGGGTTCGGCCGTACTTGTAGAACGTCCCTCCTACCTGTACTCCGTTCCCGTGTTTCAATCCGCGGGCATGAAGCTGCGCGGCGTCCCGATGGACGAGAACGGCCTGCGGGCCGATTTGGTCGGCGCATACGCCAGGCAGTACAACGCTTCATTGCTGTATACGATCCCAACCTTCCATAACCCGTCGGGTACGACAATGAGCGAGGTACGCCGCGGGCAGCTGATGGAGGTTACCGAAGCCGGGGGCCTGCCGGTGATCGAAGACGATGTATATCGAGACCTATGGCTGGACGCCCCCCCTCCCCGCCCGCTTAAAGCCCGGGATGCCAGCGGGAACGTCCTTTATCTAGGCAGCTTGTCCAAGACGGTCAGCCCCGGCCTGCGCATCGGCTGGATCGCCGGTCCTCAGCCCGTGCTGGAGCGGCTCGCCGACATCAAGATGCAAAGCGACTACGGCTCCAGCACATTGTCCCAGCAGGCGGCGGCCGAGTGGCTGGGCAGCGGAATGTACGAGCAGCATATGGAGCGGATTCGCGAACGGCTGAGGGAGCGCCGTGCCGTCATGCTGAACAGCCTAGACAGGCATTTCGCTGGTATCGCAAGCTGGAAAGTGCCTACGGGCGGCTTTTATGTCTGGCTCAAGCTGCATGCCCCGCTCCCCGCGAGAACCCTGTTCGACCAGGCGCTGCGCCGGAACATTCTCATCAATCCCGGCCATCTGTACGACCGGGACGCGAACCAGCATATCCGCCTGTCATATGCCTTTGCTTCCCTGGATGATATGGAGCGCAGTCTTGTCCAGTTGGCGGAGATCATCGAGTCTATTTTGTCCTAATGTATAATCCCTATCATATTTTGCTAAAATACCCCAACCCAAGGCAACTATTGTGACCCTGGTACCGTTTAATTAAATGGGAGGGGTCATACCATGCGTACTATGCGTTTTGTGCTGCTTGTTGCCTGCGTCATTGCGATATTCCTGCTCATTGCAGGCTGTAAAAATACAAAGGAGCTTAACAGCGAGCCAGTCGTTCCGCAGCCCGCCGCCTTCGAGCAGCGCCCTGAACCTGTCAGTGCCGGCGCCGATGGCGGGATCGATTCGGCAGCTGCTGCAGGGTACCTCGAAGCGGAAGCCGGGGAACCTGGGAGCCTGAGAATGATCAGGACACAACTGCAAATCCCGAAGCCGATGGGAGCGCGGGACAGCTGTACGGTCTGGCTTTTGAAGCGATGATGCCGATCGACGAAGCCTTGAATGCTGACATGAAATACATCGCGATCGATTTCAGCGTGCTGACGCACTTAGCAGCGGAAGATAAGCAGTACATTGAGGAGTACATCGGCAGCAGGTTTGCCGCCCCGGTCAGAGACGCGACCTTCGAGCAGCTGAAGGAAAGCGAGGGTGACGATTTTACCGATAACGGGATGGTACTGAGCGGCGTGCTGCTCCAAATCGATAAGGTGGAAATCAGCGAGCACGGGGCCGTCATTGAAGGCATGAAGTACCGATCCGGTAACGGAGCCGTCGGAATAGCCATCCAGCTGGAATTGAAGGACGGGGCCTGGAAAGTGATTGAGGCGGCTAATAATTGGATTAGCTGATGGGAATATCTGATTTTCATAAAAAAGCTGCCCGGGATCACAAGGCTTCTTGTACTCCCGGGCAGCTCTGTATTGCGTTATACCACGTCGTAGCCCTGATCTTCGATCGCTTCCTTGATCGTCTCTACACTTAGCTTGCTCTCGTCATAGCTGACCGTGACGTTTTTGGCCGACAAATCGACCTTGGCGCTCGCTCCAAGCTTGGATACCGCGCCCTCGATGGAGTTCACACAGTGATTGCAGGACATTCCTTCCACGTTCAAGGTAACTGTTTGCATTTCCATTCCTCCTCTAATTCATCCGGTTATATGGTTAGCATTCCTTCCAGCCTTTATTTCATCAGCTTATTCACCGTAACCAGGAGCTCTTCCACCACTTCGGTCTCCCCGGCCTGGATGCGTTCAATGACGCAGCTCTTCATATGGCCTTCAAGCAGCAGCCTGCCAACACTGTTCAGAGCCGACTGTACAGCCGCAATTTGGTTGAGAACGTCGTCGCAGTACGTATCCTTGTCGATCATCCCCTTAATTCCCCGAATTTGCCCTTCAATCCGGTTAAGACGCCGGCTCAGATTGCTCTTCAGCTCATCGGAATGATGACTGCGCCTCTCATCTGCGGACGAATCTGCTGAGGGATCCGCACAATGATGTTCCGTTTCCCTAGGTTCTGTCATACGGCTATCACTCCTTTCCTTAAGAATCATTATATTATACCCCTGAGGGGTATGTAAAGATGTATTGAATGTAAAGCAGCCTTAAACTCAAAAGTGTATGCTCACTCCGCTCATTGCACCTTTTTTAAGAATATAAAGGTATATTGTTCTGCCGAGGCATCACTAACCTTATGAGAAAGCCGACACAATAGTTCGTCTACTTTGCGTATAAGCCGCTGAAGATGTTCGGCGCTCATCTTCTGTAATGCAAATGTACTTGGATAATTCGCAAGATATTTTACAGATTGAATTAAACTCACAGAGTCTAAATCCATTCCCCTGAGGTGTAACCATGTCAGAAACCTTAATGTTAGTCGGTACTAGAATTAGAGATATTCGAAAATCAAAGGGCCTATCACAAGAGGCATCAGCTGAAAAGGCAGGCTTTAATGCCAGTTATATTGGATTTATCGAAAGAGCTGAGAGGAATATTTCATTAAAAAACTTGGATAAAATAGCTGCTGCATTAAATGTTGGAATACATCAACTTTTTACATACATCGAAGAACAGGAACCTCTTACAGAAGAGGATTCGACGATAAAGGAAATCATATCCATGCTGAGATTTCAAATGCACATCGAAGTTGGACGCTTCTCTTGCAGCTGCGCTTTGCTCTACATTAGTCTTAACTTTCGTGCGTAATGCTTCTCGTCCTTTACTTACCCACTCAACTGCATTTTTCCCGTATTTAGACTGTAAAAACTCATTCCAATCTTAATAACGTCGCCGCCTTGAACTTGCACATTCCCTGGACTGCTGATGGTAACGCCGCTAGTCTCATGAAGCGTAATAGATACTTTGCCTGAGGAGTGAATTAAGTTCGACCGTTTCATCACTATAATCAAAAAAGCTCATTCCCACCTATAAACAGGTAGAAATAAGCTTTTAATGATTTATTTGCAACCGCTAGTATGTCATATGAATTAATATAAAAAGGCTACCTCAATCACCTACGATCTCATTTCGTGCTGATATACTTCTGTAATCATTAGTGCGCCAAGTTGAAATCCCCGAATAAAAGAAGCAGTAGAGTGCATTGATCCTGACTTACTTCGCAAATTAAGCAATTCTTCAAGCTGACTGAATTCCTGTGCTGATAACTTCTTCTCCCATATTTTCATGGCTTCAGATATTTTTCGGTTTAGGGCACGGTATTCAGGATCAATTGGCATAATCGTTTCTTCAGGGCGAATATCTCCACAATATAATGCTTCTAAAATACTTCTCATTTCCCTCTTCCCTTCAACTGGATTCCTGCTCCTTGAAAGAAAGACTGACACATGATAAAGTAATTTGTGCAGTCTGTCCACCGGGCAGTTGCGCGGTGGAAGTGGCGAATTCTTTTGCGGGAGTGCGCCACTTCCTTTTGTTTATTCATCATCATTTAGCCTCTCGATTCCACGCCTTACAGCCTCATTTTTGGTCACTTTATTCTGCTTAGCGTATTTTTCGAGAATCTCATTATGCTTCTTATCTAGCCGTACTGTAAGTCGTATTTCTTTAGGATTCTCCGAGAAGGGCCGACCAATCTTTTTGGCGATTCGTTTCACCTCCTAGCATAATTATTGGCTGACAATAATAACATATTAAACGTCTGCCAAAAAGTCAAGTTAACTATCATTTGGATATATTTACTCAAGGCTGGGATGTAATTCCGTTTTCAAGCAAAAAAAGGCCTATTCCTAGCTCATAATTAAGTGGAATGGCCGCGTAACTAATATTACTATGTGATGTATGTATCATTGGTTGAATCCTAAGATGCACCCATACCGGGAAGCACCCCAAAAGGTGTTATTGCTTGAATGATAGATTGATTCGGCACTTGGTACCCCTAAGCCAACCCGTTTACTCATCAAGTTCTGCTTTTAAATTTCCCTTTAATCGTAGGCTTGCTCCGATTTCTATGCTAATTTTTTCTTCAAATTCCACCAATACGTTACTTCCTAAATCTTGAATATCACAAATGAGCGTATAATCATCCTCTTTTTCCATTACTGTAGCCACAGCAATAATATGAGATGATTCGCTTATAGGCTGTAGCACTCCTTTAATAAGCTCTGGTTGTTTAGTAATAACTGAATAATCATTTACCAAATCAATTCCAATATTTAAAGTTATATTTTGATTTACGTGAAGGAATTGTGATTGACCGCCTTTTTCCAGATACTCGTTGTGTTGGATTAAGTGACACCACAGTTTTTTTTGTCTGGTAATAACGTTTAAATAGATAAGGCGTTCATAACCATCTATGATTATTTTTTCAATTATACCTCCAAGTTTCATAACCTACTCCTTATTGCAATTTTCCAAATGATTTTGGATCACTTGGCATCATCGATTGAATTTTCCCATCCTTAACGATAACCACTACACCTTTTTTAGGATTTTCTGCTCCTTCTAAATAGTATATCTTCTTCCCGTTCACCTCTCTAATCTGCCCCTTTTCAATTACTCTTTCTACCTGAGCAGTAAAGTTTTCAAAGCCTTTAACCGAATTCTCAAATTTTGATTCATCCACTCCAAGCCTTTTAGCAAGAGACGGAATGCGATCCGGATACCTTTCCCAATAGTCAGCAAAATGTTTTACACCTTGATTTGTTCCGTCCTCAAGTACACCCCATTTTTCACTAGACGGACTATTTAACATTCCCTGTTTAAGATCGCCCGACCCCTTATTCTTGATCCTTTCAAGAATTTCCTTCTCTTTTTTCAAATGCACATCGAAGTTGGACGCTTCTCTTGCAGCTGCGCTTTGCTCTACATTAGTCTTAACTTTCGTGCGTAATTCTTCTCGTCCTTTACTTATCCACTCAACTGCATTTTTCCCGTATTTAGACTGTAAAAACTCATTCCAATCCGCCCCTAACACAGGATTCTTATTACTCATATTCGGCGGATTCGGAGGTTTCGGAGTCTCCTTAGGCATCTCCGTATTCATATTGTTAAGTCCAGGCTTTTTTAAACCCAAGCTAGGGCCTATGAATCCGCCGCCCTTTACTGTCGGAACATCTATCGGGCTGCCCCAGTAGAGTTCATTTATAGACATCCCAGCGTCTTCTCCATTGTAACTCGTATAAATCGGAGCTAAGCCAAAGAGCACATTTGTTTTGTGCTTCCGCTTCATTTCTCTTACAATTTCATCTGTACTGCGTTTCTGTAAAACACCCATTGCCACATCTTCTGTTAATCGATCCGACCAATTGTACTGTTCTTGTATTAGGAGAGTTAATTGGTTCGTCTCTTCATATTCCTCAGGAAAATACCTAGGAGGTTCCCAGCGCCTTCTCACATCCTCAGGAACCTCGTGGTAGGCTTGATAGATGTGGTTCGACTCATTCAATAAGTGATAAATCAATTCCAATTTACTATTGGAATGAGACACTTGACGCGCACTCGTTACCATCTTGCCTAAGATCCACTTGGTGTAGTAAGCCTGTCTTTCTTCTTCATACATTCGCTGATCGATCAGTCCCTGCAAGAATAGACCTGCTAATTGCTTTAGCGGATGCAAAGGGTTATTAGCAGGCACATCACGCGCTTTCCCATCACTTCGCAAAGGAACTCCCGCCGTTGCCAGCAGCGCCACGCCTACCGCCTTATTCGCTGGCCCTCCCAGCGCACCTATTAAAATTCCCGCCATCGCTGGAATCGAACCCACCAGCTTCGACTCCGTAGCCAGCATGCTATTGGCCGCGGCTTCCGCAGCCGGACTCGTAATTTTGGCTGTAGGAGAATTTCCACTACCCGATGAAGTATGGGACGCGGCAGATGATTGGGATGCTTCATACGCCTCCACACTCACTATCTCAGGCTCCCATACCGGAGGCAGGTCAGTGACAAATACCGGGGCCTTTACCGTCCCTTCCTGCTCGATCACCGGGGCTTTGAGGTCTGTCTCGCCATCCAGCACCATGCTGCTGGCTCCGCCTTTGAGATACAGCGCTGTACCAGCTTGTAGCGATAGTCCCTTCCCTGCCTCCAGCCTTACATCGCCACCTTGGATTTGTACATTCCCCGGACTGCTGATAGTAACGCCGTTAGTCTCATGAAGCGTAATAGACAGCTTCCCTGAGGAATGAAGCGTCAACTCGTGCTCAGATAGCTCTACACCGCTTCCCTTCGCATGCTGCCACACCTTGGCGCCAGGTTGTCCATGCGCACGCTGCTGGCGTAATGCCTCGGTGACATAGGCATCCTGCTCGCGGTTTGTAGGCATATACAGCTCCACCTGATCCCCGATTTCCGGCATATTATACCACCCGCTGTAGTCTTCCGCCACATAACGGGTGGCTACGGGAAACCAGCATTCGGCAGGATGCTGCTCGGGGTCAATCTTCAGTTGAAGCTGTACACGATCCTGTTCTACACGCAGCACCTTTCCTAGTAATGAAACTCCCGTAATCTGCTCATTCTCAACCCGCGCATAGCGAATTTCCTGTTCGGCTTGAAGATCATATCGCGTACGGAGCATCCCATCCTCAAGACGTGTCTCAGCCCGAACGACGATAAGCTCTTTACCTTGTCCCATGGGGAGTTCAATCACATCTCCTAAGGCATAGTACTCCAGGCTTTCAATCGTATAGGTGATATACGAGCCAGTCCGCTCACCCGGGTTCCCGGCAGCCAATTCATGGAACGTTTTCCGCACCCGGTAGAATACATCCCGCTCCAGCTGATGCAGCTTGCCGATCGGCAGCCCAAAAAAGATCTTAGGCGATGCCGCCGTTACTTCAGGTACGAGTACCGAACCAAATCGGGAAGCGAGTCGCTTTAAAAATGCCCAATCCGTCTCCTGATACTGCAGCAGGAAGGTCTCCAGTTTGGCGCCGTCCGTAACGGTATCTATCGCATCCCCGTACTTATACTTCCGCACCAGCGCCGTGACCAGATCATCATAAGTGCGCTGCGGCTCTTGGTAAGAACGATTTTTTAGTTTCACATCCAATTGATAGGAATGCGAGGCAGCCTCCAGCTCAAAAGTATAGACCCCCCTTATACAGTGTATGGACAGGCGGGTGGTCATCCCGTGGAATAACCTTCTTACGGATTGCCCCTGCTCGTCGATCTGGCGAATAATGATAGGTTCTTGATCCATCGTTTGCCCGATCCATGCAGCCCCTTGTTCTTCGGGAAGAATGCCTGTCATCTGTAAGCGCGCATGGTCGTTGATCGCTCTATGAATATGTAACTGCTGAATATGCTGCGGCTGAAAGGGACCGTAGAAACGTATGCTCTCATAACCGATCCCCTCTATATGTAAACCCAAGGTTGTACTTCCTCCCTCCTGACTTGATCACGGCTCTGGCCGTTAGTCCAGCTCCTGACCGTCATCTTCTATGCGAATATGCCCGCAATATAAGCAGTGATGCGTGCAGTCCTGCGTCAGAGCGGGCTGGCCCTCGATCAGCATATCGCTTTTCCCATTGAGCCATGGCATCGTAAGGACAGGGACGCACGGAGCCTTTTTCACCCCGTAAATATCAACCATTTCACTGGTCTGCACAGCAGGATTGTGGGGGCTGGAGCAGTTGCCAAAGGAAGAAATATTCTCTCCGGGCACGTAATCCGCGATATTCATCACGGCTTTATTTTTGACGTATACCCCATGGCTGAAAGGACGCTTTAGCCGGGTTGGCTGAGTTCCGTAGCTGCAGCTCAGAATCGCGCCTGCGACGACATAGCTTTTGGCCCCGCCGGCTCCTGGCTGCACCTGCACCTGCTGTCCCTTTGCCGCCTCCTTCATGAACCTGTTCCCTCCTTGCTATCCATTTCTACTCGTTCAAGTCTGATTCCTATAAATGGACGACGCAGCAGACTCTCTGCCAGCGCCAGATTGATAAATATGTAAGGCTCCATCAAACCCGCTATTTGGAAAATAGGAGACATGGCCTTCCCGTGCTGCAGTACCAAATGCTTCAATGTTTGATCGGGATACCGTTCGGTGCTATCAGACAAGCATTCCTCCTTAGGAGGGCGAAGCACCCAGTACACCTCTTGCCTGGCTACCTTAAAATCTGTAAGTATGGCTGCTCTCCATTCCATGCCAGGCCTGTATTTCTCCAATAACGCCTTCATGCGATTGGATACCAGCGGCACGGGATATTCCAGAAAGTCCGGAAACATGGATTGCGAATGAAGCTGTATTGCTAAAAATAAAGGTGCATCTTCCTCTTGAGACAGGGTCATCTGCATGCCGCTCTTTATGGATAATGAGGATAGCGGTACAGGCTCAATCCGATGCTTGATCCGGTCATCCATTCTAAGCCGATAATATCTCACGTAAGTTGCCTCCTAACATCACGGAGCTGATCCTCCGTCAATTTCACGCCTTGCAGCTTGGCGCCTGTAAAATCAGTTCCACTCAACCGCGCGCCATCAAAAGACACGCCCGTCAGATCAGCACCAGCAAAGCTAGCACCTGTCAGATCGGCATTCTCGAAGCAAGCCGACGCTAGATCCGCATGGATAAATGAAGCTTGCTGCAGCAAGGCATCCTTGAATACCGCGCCTTGAAGCTGAGCTGCTCTGAAGGAAGCCCCCTGCAGACTCACCGCTGTAAAATTCACTCCGCTAAATCCTAGCGGCTCCCACTCCAGCCATGAATCGGAATCGTTTACGCTGCCCATTACCCTGTCCAACACGGCATTTCTTAGAGAGCAGCCGCTAAAATCAGCTCCATGGATCAGGCTGAAGGTGAAGTCAGCACCTTGAAGCAGACTATCCCGCCACTCGGTACCCACCAGCACGCAATATTGCAGTCGGCTATTTTCCATCTGCATACGACGGAAGGCCGTATAACGAAAATCCAGACGGCTATAATCCCCCTCCGCTAGGTCAAGCTCCGTCAAGGCTTGATAGCCGTACTCGTGCGCTTCTTTTGATGCCAGCCATGCTTTAACCTCTCGATTGTCTCGCTCTCGGCGATCTTCCTTATATACGGAGATGCTCTGATCCAAATACTCTCCGGCCCGAATCTCAAATGTTTCTGCACGATCCAGCGCTTGGAACTCGGGAGTATGCACCGCACGTTTCATCGCGAGACGTAGCATATTCACCATCAATGTATGGAATTCCGCCGCTGCGTCCAGCATCATCTGCTCTAATCCAGCCTCCGAAAGAGGGAGTTGCTGCTCTATGGCTTCAGCCTGGCGCTGCTGCTGCAGGTCATTCCAATAGGAGAAGGCCCAGCTAATATCCCATTCAAATTGAACCTGATCCGCATCAAACACCCAATACTCATCGGCGGCCTCGACTAGATAGACCGGATGCCGCTCCAGCCACGATGTTCGCAGCATAGAGTAAGTGATGTAGCTTATGCTGCCTTTTTGTCCCTGAACCTGCTTTTGCCGAATGTCGCGGCAATATTCTCTAAATTTTTGTATGCACTCCTCAATACGTTGTTCTAACGTCGCCTTAAGCGTCTCCGCCCAATCTTTACGACTAAACCACTTTGCTTCATTAAAATTTACCTCCTGCTTCAGCCCATCCAAAGGCTTGTCCATTTCGTCTACACCACCTGGTACGCTTATGCTAATTAGATTTCACTTCGCTGCCCTTCATCTTGGCTGAACCGCTAAGTTCAATAGAACTGCCGTTGCAATCCATACGCAGCTCGCTGCCTGCGGAGAGTGACATCGTTGTCCCAGCCGTCAGGCTCAGATCTCCCCCCGCCGAGATGCTTACGGCATTGCTGCTTACAATATGTATGCCATCCTTATCGTTCAGCTGGATATAAATAGCCCCTTCTTTCCCCGTGATGACCAGCTCATCCGGTCCCAGGCAAATTTCCTTGCCATGAGGGGTTCGCCATATTTTCCTCTGAGGATCCAAAATTTTATTACGGGCGCTTCCTTGCGTATTTCGTCTGACGGCACTCCCCGCAATTCCATCTTCTTCTCGGCTGCCCGGAAAATATAGCGAAACGGGATCGCCGATTTCAGGCATCACATACCAGCCCGTATGTCCCTCAGCACTATAAGCCGTAGAGTAGTTGAACCAGTATGCCTCATCTACCTTCTGCTGCTCATCGCAGTCCAAATGAATGCGCACCTGATCCTGGCGCACGTCGATAACGACGCCGCTTAACGAAGCGCCGGCCAGTTTTTCCTGATAGTAGCTTTTTTGCCGGAAGCCTTGGTAAGATCCCAATACATATTGGTGTCTCAACTGTCCCTGCCTCATTTCGGTATAAGCTTCCATCACAAACAGGCTGTGCCCCTGAAAGTTCAACTGCGCTCCTAAATCCAGCACCTCATCCGTCTCCACTTCATAAAAAATGAAGTCGTTCTCCGTCAGCCTGGCCTGGTCATTCTCCTGAAAATAACGAAAAGGCAGCATTTGCTTGCGTACGGCGTAACGGCTATGATCCAGCACCACATGTGCAGGAATATCCTCAATGCCAAAATAAAACTTCGGACTATCAAAACGGGCGGCGGGCATCAAGCTTGTATGATAGCGGGAGGCCAACCGTCTTAAGAAAGCCCAATCCGTCTCCTGGTACTGGATGGCAATACGCCCGATCTTGGCCCCGTCAGTAGCCCCGTCAATCACATCAAGCCCCTCGTAATCCTCGCCAATCTGTTCCAGCAATTGAGGAATCGTCATATTAATATTCTGAAAAGAGCGCGTGCGCTGCTTGATGTCCATTCGGTAGGTATGCGAGATAGCCTCTACCTCCAGATAGTAGACATCACGCACAACTTTCACCTCAACCGAGAGTGCAATCCCGCTGAATAATGGTGTAGTGCCGCCTGCCTCATCCTTTTGGCTCACTTCAATGACCGTATAGCTATGCGTTGTTTCTACGCAGCTATCCCGCATATCTTCTGGAATCACGCCTGTAAAATACAGCCGGGTATGCTCATTTATTTTCTTCGTTAAGGTGAGCTGTTCTAGGTTAATTCTCTCAAATGGGTGAATTAGAATGTTATCGTATCCTAGACTCATCTTGAAGCATCTCCTTCCTCGTACAGCAACTCGGAGGAATCAGAGACACCTCTAAGCGACTGGACTATAACTTTAGCTACAGGCAGCCATGCATCCCTATCGGATTCCAGACAGTTGAAAGCACCGATGATCACGTATCCTTCCAGAATAAACAGCAGCATTTCGTTATATAGGTTTCCGTCTACTCCTGCTGTTACAAAGCGAATACACCCCATAGAAAGGCCGGATGGATTAACGATCAACTCCGTCCCCATCCAATTGCGGATCGGTTGTACCGATCGCAGCACATCTGCCATTCGCTCCATAAAATCAGGAAGCTCCTCCAGCTCCAAAGCCGTGTCTGTCGGATTAAAGGTCATATTGATGGTCCCTTCAGAAGAAGTGTAAATAACCTTCGGGCGATGCTCCGAAGGATATTTGAATTTGGCTTGCTCCAGGGGCATGAGATGAAAGGATTTGGGAATTTTTACCTCGATTTTTCCATCCAGTACGATCACAGGGGCGAAGGTTATAACCTCATCCTTGATGCGCAGCACCATATTCTTGTCTGAAACTAAGCTTTCTTTCTCTGAATCTGTTAATTGGGATTGGCTCGTTTTTGCCTCATCATGCTTATGTATTAATTCCTGTTTCATTCTAAGAATCTGTTCATCTAAGTAATTCATCGTATGCAGTTTCTTCTTCCTCCGAATCTTATTTTTGTAAATGTAACCCATTCATACCTATATTTCGGACATACACTCATAAAAGTTAACCCATACTCCGCAGATTCCCTTATTTCACCAGAAGGGCATCCACCCGACAATTTGCTGCAAAAAAAATCACTCTGACCCCAGGCATTCGCCTTTGGATCAGAGTGATTGTCATTTCTATATAAATCTAGCTCTTTATTAAACTCAAACTTGCCTATTCGCTTATTGATATCCCCAGATCATCGTAAACAGTGTACCGAAAACCGTCACCAGACCTACGAACAGCGCATACGCGATATTCGTATAAAGCGATGTCTTCGAACCCGTCTCGCCGATGTGCATGAAGACGAACAGCTGAACTGACATTTGAATGACCGCGCAAACGAGCAGAACCGTCATTTGCATCCCGTAGGACATATCGAAGAACAGAACGGTCAGTGCAACGATCGAAAGGATCAGCGAAGAGACATATCCCATGACGTGTTGAAGCGGGAACAGTTTTTTCATGTCACATCAATCCTTTCAAGTATACAAAGCTGAAGATGAAAATCCAGACGACATCCAGGAAGTGCCAGTACAGCGAGAAGATGAATGACTTGTTCGCCGTATCCGGCGTGAAGCCCTCACGCTTCATTTGCAGCATCAATCCGCCGCCCCACACCAATCCAAGCGTTACGTGCGCCCCGTGGAGCCCAAGCAACGTGAATAGGCTGGACATGAACGCGTTCGTTTGCAGCGTTGCGCCTTCGTTTACGTACGTCACGAATTCAATGATCTCGACGCCCAAGAAACCTAGGCCAAGCAGCAGCGTTACCGCAAAAAATCCCATCGTCGCTTTCATCAAACCCTGCCGCATACTGTTGATCGCCAGACCGATCGTGAAGCTGCTCGTCAGGAGCAGGAAGGTCTCGATAAGCACCGGTCCGATTTCAAAAATCTCTTTCGCCGTAGGACCGTTGCCGGTCCGGTTCCACAAGGTGAAATATACGGCGAAGAGCGTGGAGAACATCACGATCTCTGCTCCGAGAAATACCCAGAAGCCGAAGATGCGGTTTTTGTTCTCTTCCGTGCTATATTCCAGCGGTACTGCATGATCTATTTTCATACCTGTTCACCCCGCAATCGTTGTTCGGTCGCCACAACTTCCTTCACAGGAATATAATGTCCGTGATCGCGTTCAAAGGATCTGATAATCATCATAACGAAAATACCTATGGCTCCAATCACAGCCCCTACCCACCAGTTAAAGACCATGAAGAATCCGAAGATCATAAAGATCACACCCAGAACAAACGGCTGGCCGCTGTTGTTAGGCATATGAATATCGCTGTATTCCTCGGTATACAGAGATTTACCGGACTTCTTCGCAAACCAGAACGCATCGCGTTCCTTAATTTCAGGCATACGCGCAAAGTTGTAGTGAGGAATCGGGCTTGGCGTGCTCCATTCCAAGGTCCTTGCATTCCATGGATCGCCGTTTGTCTCTCTCGGCGCATAGCGGAAGCTCCAGTAAATGTTGTATACGAGTACCGCAAAGCCAATAGCCAGACCGACCGCACCGATCGACGCAATAAGATTCAGCAGCCCGAAGCCTGTTTCTGCAGAATACGTGTACATCCGCCGCGTCATCCCATTCAATCCAAGGGCGAAGAGCGGCAGGAACGTTACGTTGAAGCTTATTACAATAATCCAGAAAGCCAGTTTGCCTTGCTTGTCGTTCAGGCGGAAGCCGAACAGTTTCGGGAACCAGTAGTACATTCCCGCAAGAACCCCGAAGACTGTCCCCGGAATCAATACGTAGTGGAAGTGGGCAACCAGGAACATCGTGTTGTGGTACTGGTAATCCGCACTTGCCATGGCCAGCATAACGCCGGTCACGCCACCAATCGTAAAGATCGGAATAAAGCCAAGAGCATACAGCATTGGCGTCGTAAATTCGATGCGTCCTTTATGCATCGTAAAGAGCCAGTTAAAGATTTTGATCCCGGTCGGAATGGCTATCGCCATCGTGGTCACGGAGAAGACGCCGTTAACCATCGCGCCGTGTCCCATCGTATAGAAGTGGTGAGCCCACACGACAAAAGACAGGAGCGAGATGATAACCATACTGAACACCATTGATTTGTAACCGTACAGATTTTTGCGTGAAAACGTCGAGATAACTTCACTAAAGATACCGAATGCGGGCAGAATAACGATGTATACCTCTGGATGCCCCCATACCCAGAACAGGTTGGCCCAGAGCATATCCATCCCACCATTGGCCATGGTGAAGAATTGCGAACCGAACTGCCGGTCCAGCATCATGAGCAGCAGCGCGATCGTCAATACCGGGAACGCGAATACGATGATGACGGAAGTGACCAGAATCGACCATGTGAACATCGGCATACGCATTAGCGTCATGCCCGGCGCGCGCATCTTGAGAATGGTCACGATGAAGTTCACCCCGGTCATGAGCGTACCCAGCCCGGAAATTTGCAGCGCAATGGAGTAATAGTTATTGCCAACCGTCGGACTGAACTCGATGCTCGACAGCGGGAAGTAAGCTGTCCATCCGGCATCCGGCGATCCGCCGATGACGAATGAAATGTTGAACAGCATCGCTCCGGCGAAGAACAGCCAGAAGCTGACGGCATTCAGGCGCGGGAACGCAACGTCCCGTGCTCCGATTTGCAGAGGAACGACGACGTTCATCAAACCAATAATGAATGGCATCGCCATGAAGAGGATCATGATGACCCCGTGCGTCGTAAAGATTTCGTTATAGTGCTGGCTGTCCAGTAATCCGTTCTCTGGGACAGCAAGCTGCGCACGCATCAGGAGGCCGTCTACGCCGCCCCGAAATAGCATGATGAGTGCAGAAATGATATACATGATACCGATTTTTTTATGATCAACGGTCGTTAACCATTCGCGCCACAGGTAGCCCCATTTCTTAAAATAGGTGAGCCCGGCAACAATCGCGATTGACACAATAACAATACTGACCATCGCACCGTAAATCATCGGTTCGCCCGTGACGAAAAATTCGTCCCATTTCATTTAGCTTACTCCTTTCCAGTTCTTAGTTGCCTTATGAGCCTATTGCTCTTTGTTCTTTCAACCTAATTACTGATTGTGATTGTGCCCGGAGTGATCCGAATCTCCGCCTCCGCTATTTTCTGAACCGATTTGGTCGATCTGGAACTGATCGAGCTCGGATTTCGCGGCGGAGTCACCGTGATTATGCCCGGCGTGCTCACCCTCAGGCGGCGGTAAGAACGTCAGGTGCGTGGAGGAGTAAGTTCTTCTGCCGACATGCTTCGTATCCAGCAGACTTTGGAATTCTTCCGGCGTCAGTTCGGAAGCCGTACTCTTTACTTCATCCACCCATTTGTCGTACTCTGTCTGATTCATCGCCAGCACTTCAAATTCCATGTGGGCAAAGCCTTCACCGGAGAAGTTCGCATTCTTGCCCATTAAAGAGCCCTCATGCTCGGCAACGAGATTCAGCTTCGTAACCATATCGCTCATCGCATATTTCTGGCCGCCCAACTGAGGGACCCAGAAGCTCGTAATCGGTCCGTACGCATACAGGCGGAATTCGATAGGGCGATGAGTCGGAATATTTACGTAGTTGACCGTTTCGATCCCTTCCTCTGGATAACTGAAATGCCATTTCCAGTTGGAGGAGCTTGCGTAAATAACTATTGGCTTTTGATCTTGATAATCCTTAGGTACAGCCTCAACCTCGTTCGTACTGCGAATCGTAACAACGGATAGCATAATGACGATCGCTAGCGGAATCGCAGTCCAGGTAATTTCGAGCCATGTCTTTCCTTCATCATGCGGTGGCTCGTAATCCGGAGCAGCTTTGGAAGCCCGGTATTTGGTCAGCATGTAAACATAAAGCACATATACGACGAGCAGGATTAACGCCATCGTGATGATGGAGAAAATAATGACGTCGGATTGAGTCTTGGCTACAGGTCCTTTCGGATCCAATACCGTCAAAGTATTGCAGCCGGACAGGAAGACAAGCAGCGCTGAAAATGCGATTAACAGCAGCCCTCTTCTTTTCATAGATTCCGTTACCCCTTTCTAAGCAGTAAGTTCCACGGTGTGATACAGGCTGATAAACAGTCACGTGAACTTAATGTATTACAACTAAGAACAATGTTAGGATTCGTTAAAAGTAAAAACAAACCATAGAGAAAGGTAATTATGTAATATATTTACATTAGAATGCCTGTCCGCCGCTCACCTCCCCACCCCAAAAGTCGAAATTCAGCCGTATTCCCCCGAAAAACGCCAAATTCGGCGATTTTGATAATTGTTCACAATGAACATCCAGAAGGCCCGAGTTCGCAGAATTGTCATAATGAAACGCGGACTTTGTAACTAAAATCACATACATTTGAGCTTTCTTAGGCGCTTCTCACTGCGGTAATGCTTGCTAAATTGCTAAATCTGCGGGGTATTCCGCTGACAATTTAGGTCGCGTCAGAATGAGCCATCGGAGATTGTGCGAGTGGAAAATGAGTGGGTATTGGAGGTCGGGGATGTGAAGATGTGATAGATGGAGGCGGGGAGGTGTAGGTGAGGATGTGTAGGTGAGGATGTGTAGGTGAGGATGTGTAGGTGGGTGACCAGGTTCGCCGTTTGTAGATGGAAGCTCTGGGTTAGCTCGCCTGACAAAATGAGTGGCTTTTCGCACCGCGCGAAACTCCCAGCGCGCGGTGGCCGGCGTAACATGACTGTTATGGGGGAGTCGTAGATTGTTTAATACAAAGAGTCGTATGAGGTTAAAGTTGCTGGGACGGCGCATATAGTCACTTCGAGGGCGAAATAGTTGGGGCTGCGCACACTGGTACTTCGAGAGGTAGGTAGTTGGGGCGGCGCGCACTGGTACTTCGTGGGGGAGGGTAGCCGGGGTGGCGCACAATGTCACTTCGTGGGGGAGGGTAGCCGGGGTGGCGCACAATGTCACTTCGTGGGGGAGGGTAGCCGGGGTGGCGCACAATGTCACTTCGAAGAGGAGGTTGCTTACGGACAACAGGTCCGCTATTTCGCGATTTACTCGATATTTCTTATTCTTACGGACACAGAAGACGTTATTTGCCCCTAAACGCCTCTTTTCAGTCGCTTATAGGGGCAATAGCGGAACCAGGGTCCGTTAGCACAACAATTTCGGCGTTTTTGGACAAATAGCGGAACTACGGTCCGTTAGCCATTCCACTCTGCCCTACTCGCTCAACTCCACCCCGCCCTACTCCATTCCACTCTGCCCTACTCGCTCAACTCCACCCCGCCCTACTCCATTCCACTCTGCCCTACTCGCTCAACTCCACCCCGCCCTACTCTACTCCGCTCTACCCTACTCTACTCCGCTCTACCCTGCTCTACTCCGCTCTACTCCGCTCTACTCTACTCTACTCTACTCTACTCTACTCTACTCTACTCTACTCTACTCCACCCCACCCTACCCTACTCATTCCTACTCCAATCCGCCCGCACCCTCCGCTCCCCTTCCAACCCGAATTTCGCCCGCACCTTCACGTTTTATTTAGCAACCATAGGGCTGCTGGCACCAACAGCCTAACAAATAAAAAGCCGCCCGGGAGATCCACTCTCCCAGGCGGCCATAAAGGCATAGCCTTACAGCAATTCTTTGCGAAGCTGTTCTGGCGATTTAGGCGACAGCAGGCCAAACGGAATGTCAAATACCGTTCTTGCCCCGGACTCGCCAGCTTGGGACAGCTTGTAAGCTGCGCGCGCGTAAGCTACAAGCACGCTTGCCGTAAATTCGGGATTGCTGTCGAGCTTCAACCCGAATTCGATAATTTGCGTGTTGTTCTCTCCCGTGCGGCCGCTTCTCAGCACGTTGCCGCCGTGCGGCATAGCGGAGTGGTTCGCCTTCAGCTCCTCTTCGCTGATGAAATGTACCGTCGTATCATAATCCGCAAAATAGTTCGGCATTTCCTTGATTTCACGTTCGATCCGTGCGAGATCGGCACCCTCTTCGGCAACTACATAGCATTCCCGCGCATGCTTCTCTCTCGTGGACAGCTCTGGGTTTTCCCCTTTGCGCACACGGTCTACAGCGGACTCTACCGGAATCGTATACTGCACGCCGCCCTTCACACCGTCAACGCGGCGAATCGCGTCGGAGTGGCCCTGGCTAACGCCTTTGCCCCAGAAGGTATACTCGTTGCCCTCAGGAAGAATAGCTTGTCCAAGCAAGCGGTTCAAAGAGAACAAGCCTGGATCCCAGCCGGTCGAGATCACGCTCACATTTCCCCCTTGAGAAGCCGATGCGTTAACTTTGTCGAAATACTCAGGAATTTTCGCATGTGTGTCAAAGCTGTCCACCGTATTGAACATAGCGGCCAGCTCAGGCCCTTGCTGCGGAAGATCCGTGGCCGAACCTCCACAAAGAATCAACACGTCGATATCGCCCTTATACTTCTCCAACTCGGAAATATGCACGACGCCGCTGGCTGCCGCTACCTCATCCGGGTTTCTTCTCGAAAAAATTGCGCGGAGCTCTAGATCCGGATTTTGCTTGATTGCTTTTTCCACGCCGCGTCCTAAATTCCCATAACCTACGATACCCACTTTGATGTTCGATGCCACTTTACGTATCCTCCTTCAAAATTAGATCGTAATTATTTTATCTTACTATGGGTCATTTTTAAATCTTTAGCCTCATAAGTTAGGCATTACTTCACCCGTTATAACGGACCTCGCCCAAAAGATTTCACAAAAATGTCAATTTTTCCGTTTTTAGTCCCTCTAATATAGCCCGATAAGGTCATATTCTCCCCAAAAAAATAACTGTAAAATGAAGTGCATTGTGAAATATGTTACTGCAAGTTAGTAAAAAGGAGTGATCCCTGCATTGAAAAAACGGCACGCAGCCAAGGCGCTAATTTCACTCACGCTTTACTGCCTTCTGTTCTCCCTTCCTGCATCCGTTTCCGCCCATGCCTATGTTGTAGCATCCTCTCCCGGAGAGAACGAAGTACTCAAGGAAGCTCCCGCTCAGGTCAGCATTACCTTTAACGAGCCGATCGAACAGGCGTTTCACTCGATTCAAGTCACCGATCCATCCGGCCAGCAAGCCACCGCAGGAGAATCCCGAATGGATGACGCCAATTCGGCCAGATTAATCGCGGATCTGAGGCCTGAGCTGCCGGACGGGATTTATACCGTAAATTACAAAGTGCTGTCCAGCGATGGCCATACGGTCACCGGAACATTCCCTTTTATCATCGGGGATGCCGCAGCAGCCGCCCACAACCCTGCGGCAGCGAATCAACCCGGCAGCAGCCAAGGACAGGATTGGCCCAAGCTTAGCCTCCTTCTTCTTCGTTGGCTCCAATATAGCGGCTTAGCGATATATATTGGCGTGCTTCTCTTTCATTTGCTGCTCTGGCCGTACCGCAGATCCAATGCCGAGTCTGCTGCCCGACGACGCCAGAATCATCCTTATGCTTTGGCAAAATCGCCGGTGTGGCAGCGAAGCAAACAGCTTCTCATTCTATCTCTCCTCCTGGCTGCGGCCGGAATCGGGCTGAGCTTGCCGCAGCAGACGGCGAGCGATGCCGGAGTTCCGTGGAGCCAAGCTTGGAATCCGGCTTGGATCAAGGATACGCTCAGCCTTACTTCGTTCGGCAAAGCCTGGATTGCCGAGATGATACTGCTGCTCATACTGGCCGGACTGACCACCATACTTATCATTTTTACGAAAAAACAAAACCGCTTGGCAGCGGATCTAACCGCGGCGGCCGCACTCCTGGCCACCCTTGGCATTCTGCTCGCCAAATCGTTTATCGGCCACGCCGCAGCCGCGAACGGAAGAAGTATAGCAATCACCATGAACTTCCTGCACCAGGCTTCCTCCTTCCTATGGCTGGGAGGGCTGCTCTCGCTCGCTTTACTATTGCCTGCTGCCGCAGGAGCAACGCGAAGCTCATCCGGCTCCAGGAGTCAAATATATTGGGAGGCCATCCGCCGCTTCTCTATTCTAGCTGCAGGCTGCGTTGCTATACTGCTCTGTTCCGGGGTCTACGCCGGTTTGCTCCATATACCTACATGGTATGCGCTGCTGCACAGTAATTACGGGCTCATCCTCCTTGCGAAAAGCGGACTGACGCTGGTTATGCTGGCTCTTGGCCTTTCCGCGTTCATGCGCGGCCGCAGGCAGACCCGGCCCCTGGGCCGTGGGGTGTGGATCGAATTCGTGACCGGATTGATCGTGCTCATTCTGGCTGCAGTTCTATCGAATATGCCGACGGCTCTGTCCAGCCCGGGTCCGATTCAGTTGAAAGCCGTAACCGCGGACGGCTACCACATCTCTGTACAAGTATCGCCGAATACCGTCGGCGAGAACCGCTTTGAGGTGACCGCCCTGGATCGCGAGCAGGAACCGCTAAACGGCATCGAGCAAATCACGCTAACACTAGCCTCCCTCGACATGGACATGGGAACGATCGAACTTGTAATCCCAGGAAAGAACGGTTCTATCCCACTAAGCGGAAATACGATCGTGACAATGGGCGGCAGTTGGAGGCTTCACGTTCATATTCTGCTGTCATCGCTGGATACGGTTGATAGCAGCTTCACCTTTCAAGTCGGCAACAAGTGATTTCTAACTTCACTATAAATAAAAAATTGCAAAGGAGATTTTCAGCGTTATGAAACAAAAAGTTCAATCCTTTTCCGCCATGCTTACAAAAGCAATAGCTCTGGCTCCAGCCATGGCCGCATGCCTGCTGCTGTTTGCCAGCATCGCCAGCGCGCACGTCACCGTCAAACCGGGCACCACAGCTCCCGGAGCCTGGGAGACTTACACGATCAAGGTTCCCGTTGAGAAAGACATTCCTACGGTCAAAGTATCCCTGAAAATTCCCGAAGGCCTGGATTTCAAGCAATACCGCGCCATTCCGGACTGGAAGGTAGAGCTAACGAAAGACAGCTCGGATAAAGTTACTGTCGTCACCTGGACATCAGAGGGCGAAGGCATTAAGCCTGGCGAGTTCCAGCAGTTCGATTTCGTCGCCAAAAATCCGGACAGCGATGCCGAATTGGCATGGGATGCTTACCAATACTATAGCGATGGCAGCATTGTCGAGTGGACGGGGGATGAAGGCAGCGAGAAGCCGCATTCCATCACCGCAGTCTCTTCAAGCCCAGATGCCGGTTCCGCCGCAGACAGCGCAAACCACTCGCACAGCCACGATCACGACCAAAATCAAGCCACCAGCGGCAACGCCGGGCAAGCAGAAAATGCCGCTGAAAATACAGCGACACACAGCAGCACCGACGCTGCCGAGACTAGCGCTGCACCTGTGACGGAAGCTGCAGAAAGCGCAAGCTCTGCAAGCACATGGACTATCGTGCTGGCGTCAGCCGCCCTGTTGATCTCGTTAATTGCCTTAGGCCTTGCGATTAGCGGCAGGAAGAAATCCGCCTAAATCTCCAAATGCCAAAAACTCAAAAACTCGGACGCTTACGTCAAATGACGCTAGCGCCGAGTTTTTTATGTCCTAAAAGCTATTGAATCGCCGGAGGAGCCTGATCGATAGCTCCCGTGCCTGCGGAGCGATTGTCGTTCCTTGCGCCAATCAAGCAGAGAGCGGCCAGCAGCATCCCGAGCGAAGCGCTTGCGAATAGCGCCGAATATCCGAACATATCGATGATCCAGCCGAGCACAGGCGGGGAACTGATGGCTGCCAGCGAGGAAACGAAGTAATAAATCCCGGTTCGTGTCCCGATGCTCTCCTCCCGCCCCGTCGCAACGATCCACGGGTACGAGTTAATGTTGATACAGGCCCAGAACAACCCGCCGACGACCAGCAGCACACGAAGGAGGAGCACAGACTTCACGAAGACGAGCGAGCCGAAAATGACGAACAAGCCCAGCACGCCAAGCGCAATGATTCTCTTCTTGCCGTATTTGGCGCCAAGCCATCCGCTGGGCAGCGCAAATGCCAGAAATGCCAGGGAGAAGAACGTTAGTGAGAAGGCCGCGTCGTTGTCGCTCATGCCGATATATTTTGTCCCATAGAGCGTAAACAGCGCTTCCACCCCTTGATAAGCAACGAACCAGAAAAAGATCGCTCCTAAAATGAACAATGTCGTGCGGTCGAACTGGTCTTTGATTCGTATCGGGGTGCGGGTCTCCCTCTCGGCCCGGAACGGATTGCTGCTGCCATCGCCATAACCCGTCAGAACTATGGGCTCCTTAATGAAGCTCTTCAGGATGACTAGAGAAAACAGCATAACCAGCCCGGCGCACAGAAACGGCAAATACGGTGCCTGCTTGTATAGCGGCGCGCCAAGGCCAAAAGCTAGAATCGAGCCGAGACCGCCCATGAAATTAATAATTCCATTAGCTTGGGTACGGCTGTTCTCTGGCGTAATGTCCGGCATGAGCGCCACCGTAGGAGAACGGAAGATGCTCATGGAAAGGTTCATCAGCACCATAAACAGCACCAAGGCCACAAAACCGGTATGTAGCGGGATCAACGTGGCAAACACGGCGCCAAGCGGCATGCCGATCAGCAAATAAGGCATCCGCCTCCCATACTTGCTGCGCGTCTTGTCGCTGCGGTGACCGATCCACGGCTGCAGGAACATGGCAAAATAATTATCGATCGTCATCATGAAGCCGATCATGGCAGCGCTTTTTAAATAGTTGGCCAAGAAAAGCGGCACAAACGCATTATACAGCGCCCACGTCATGCTGATGCTGAGGAAGCCGAGACCGAGCAGCCACGTTTTTCTCATCCCATTAACCCCCTTCAGCCGTCAGAAGCTCGGCCAAACGGTCGGGATAATCCGTAATGATCCCGCCAACGCCTGCACGGATCAACGCTTGCATTTCGGCCTTCTCATTAACCGTGAACGGATGATACGATATGCCCTGCTCCGAAGCCGCGGCGACAAGCTCGGGAATGACGGCGTACTGGAAGGCGTGCAAGGCGTCCGCACCGATGCGCTTCGCATAATCCCATGGCTCGTACAGCCCCTCCATATACAAAATCCCCGTGCGAATTTCTGGAGCGATCCGCTTGCACTCCACAAGCGAATAGTGATTGAAGCTGGAAATAATCACGCGCTCGGACAATCCAAAACGGCGAACCATGTCTATTACTTTGCTCTCAAGTTCTGGATATTGGACAACCCCATTTTTCAGTTCCAAATTAATGATCGTGTCGCGCGGCTCAACAAGCTCAAGCAGCTGCTCCAGCGTCGGGATTCTCTCTCCGCGGTAATCTTCATGAAACCATGAACCCGCCTCCTTCGCTGACAGCTCCGCCAGCGTGACATCCTTGACCCACTCCGGCGAACCTGCCGTGCGATGCAGCGTCTCGTCGTGAATCAGCACCGGATGCCCGTCCTTCGTCATTTGTACATCCGTCTCGATCCCAGTCGCCCCTAGCTCCAAAGCACGTTTGAAAGCGATCATCGTATTCTCGGGACAATGGCCCGCCGCGCCCCGATGCGCAAAATTAATCACTTTGGTCATGTTATACCCGTCCTCCCTGCGTTCTCCCTGTTATGCTTGCACTTGCCCCTTGTAAGCTTCTCTTCTGTGTACTTTCACAAAATATAATTAACCATACGCTTATCATAATCCTGCAATGTTAAAACTGTATAATGCGCGAACACCAATCGGCCGAATTTCGGAAGGCCAAGCACCGCGCGCCGGGAGACTCGCGCGGTGCTAAAAACCGCCGGCCCAAGCGCTTCTACCCCACTGGAGCCCAATTTGCAAGAGTTAAACCCATAATCGCTTGCTTTCCTTTAACAACCGGCCTCTTTCTTCAACTCGCGGTTTAACCATTGCGCCTCCGCAAGCGCCCGTGAATCGCCTTTAATATCGCCAGGCCGGCTGGCTTTACCGATGACATAACCTTCCAGCGGCATGCCCACGAAATCGAAAGTGTATTTAAGCATCTGAATGAGCGGCAGCGCCTTGATCCGCGGATTGTCTCCCCCCACGACGATAACATAGGCCTTCTTCTTCGCCATGGCTTCTTTGAAATTATACCGGGTGTCGCGAAGGCTCTGCGACCAGCGGTCGATGAAGTTTTTTAATATCCCCGAGGGTCCGTACCAATACACCGGTGTAGTGAACACGAGAATATCGTGCTCCAGCACATCCTGAACGATACCGTCATAATCGTCGTCGACAGGGTCGAATCCGCCCTCCTCATGCCTCTGGTCATGAATCGGCCTTATCGTTTTTCCCCTGAGATAAATATCCGTTCGCTCCAGCCCATCCAGCACAATCTCCGTCAGCGCTTCCGTATTGCCCTCTTCTCTCGTACTTCCATGCAGAACTGCGATCCTCATGCGGTCCACTCCTTCACTTATATATTTGTTGCTGCTTGCCCCCCCACCTTCTGGCGAGGAACCAACCCGACTATGGTCGGGGTCAAAAACCGTCCCCAGCCGGTTATGCCACTCCCGAAAAATCGATAAAATAAAGTCATAAACAACGGATTGCACCATCCCGATGACAATATATGAAAGTGAGTGAAGTATGATGAAGAAATTGTACCGTTCGAGAACAGATAAGCAAATCTCCGGTCTTTGCGGAGGTATTGCCCGCTATTTCAACATAGATTCGACCGTAGTTCGTCTAATTGCCCTGGTCGCAGCGATTTGCAGCTTCGGCACCGTCGTGGCCATCTACCTTATCGCCAGCCTGATCGTTCCTAAAGAACCTGCCGGCCTGCACTACGATTACAACGATTACGGTTATGATGAGCATTACTCGAAATTCTAACATTTTTTAACCCCATTCATGATTTAAGCTGTTAAAAATATACAATAAAAAGGAGTCCTGAACATGAGCATATTGAACAGACTATCCAACTTGACGAAAGCAACGATTCACGAGGTACTGAACAAACTGGAGGATCCGATCCTGATGACAGGACAGTACTTAAGAAACCTGGAAGAGGATATTGCCGCAAAAGAGAATTTGCTTCGCGAGCGCAAAACCGCCGCTAAAGTGAGTGAGCAGAAGAGCCTTGAAGCCGCGCGCAATGCCCAGCTGCAGGAACAAAAGGCGCTGGAAGCATTAACTGCCGGTAATGAAGAGGCTGCCCGCCGCGCTGCCGTAGCCAAAATCCATTATCAAGACGAGGCCGAGCAATTCGCGGCTAACGCCAAGCAGGCCGAGAGCCAAGTGTTCGAATTGGAGCTGCGTTTGAAGGAAGCAAAGGAAGAGCTGGCCCGCTTAAAAGAAAAACGCAAAGAGCTGGCAGAACGCGCACGCAAGGTGGAGCAATCCAGCAGCGCGGAAAGCCCGAATTCCAGCTACGGCACCTTTAGCGGGGCAGCAGCAAAAGGCTTCGAGCGCATGGAGGAGAAAATTTCCGAATGGGAGGCCGCCATGGCCAAATCCGGCTATAGCCCCTTCTCCGCAGACACGGCGAACCCTGACAATGACCCGGCTGTAAGCGAGGAACTGCAGCGTTTGAAGGATCAGCTGTCCTCCGATAAAAACAAATAATCGCTCCATCGCATCAACAAGCGAAATAGTCCCTTTGAGTTAAATAGACTAAGCTAATAAGAGGATATATGTTCACTACATGAACATATATCCTCTTTTCTCGCCTAATTGTCGGCATATTCATAAGTTTGATATGATCAATGGGATGTTAATGAAAGGAGCATTAGATATGTGCTGCTCATGTTGCCCCGTAGTAGATATGCAAAATTCCCTTTAATTATTTAAAAATTGGGAGGTTATTTTGTATATGCTATTCCAGGAAAAATTAATTAGTGTAGTTAAAGAAAAGTGTGAGACTGATCCACGTATTTCTGCATGCATGATGTATGGATCGTTTACAAAAGGTGAAGGGGACAAATACTCGGATGTTGAGTTTTATATCTATTTAAAAAATACGGAGATGGGGCAGTTTGAGTCTTCTGACTGGATGAAGGATATTGCCCCTTATGATTTACTCTTTTTTAATGAATTTGGAACTGAGGTTGTCGTGTTTTCCAATTTAATTAGAGGAGAGTTTCATTTCCAGCCAGAATCTGAGATTGAAGTTATTAAGACATTTAAAGAGACAGGTGTGTTCCCTGACACAGAATCCATGTTTATTTATGATGCTACAGGCAAATTAAAAGCATGTTTAGATGATCTAAAGGGTGACGGGCCAGAAAGAATGACAAATGAAAATGTCAATTTTGCTTTTAATAACTTAGTGAACGTATGGATCATGGGCATCAATGTTTTAAAAAGAGGGGAAACTGCACGTTCGCTGGAATGTCTGACATATGTTCAAAAGTACGTTTTACAATTAATCAGGATTCGTGAAAAGACGTAGAACGTTGGCTTAACGCTACAAAAAACTTAGAAGCTGATCTTTCAGAAAAGGCGTATGGTGAGTATGCTTCAATGACCTCAAGGTTAGATAAAGAAGATTTATATCATGCCTATGCGAATGCACTGCATGTAGTTGAAGGGCTAGTCCTTATCCTTGCTGATGATTATCAATTTGATATTCATCTAATGTTCTTAGAAAAATTACATGCTCATTTGCGGAACGACCGGTTGCCCTTAATGTGACCAGCGCTCTCTACCTCCCATTTACGCCGAGCATGAACCACGGCTTTTCTCGTTCTAAATGGATTTATGGTAGTTAGATTCTGCGGCAAAGAAAGGAAAGTAGATTTAAATGGATATCATGCCGTTAGAAGAAGAGAACTGTCCATCATAGGCTGGATTCTTGATTTTAAGAGCATAAAATCCATCTAATTCCCTGAAACATTCGTTTAGAGCATACTTAGATACATGAATTCCATTTAATGTTCGACAGCTTAGTGTACGACAGCTTAACGTTCGAGTCCGTAAGCTTATATAAGATGAGCTATAGAACGAAATGCAGGCAAGGGAGAAATTGATTCCGCAGAAACGGACAGCTTTCTAAAAAAAAGGGGCGCCCCTCCGTCATCTATGATGACTTCTGGGACAGCCCCTTTCATCTATAATTTAGATTATTTCTTGCCTTCTTTGTTCTTGAACATTTCGCCAATCGCGCCAATGCTGCCCAGCGTTTCGATCGCATTGGAAGGAATGAACACTTTGTTCGCAGGTCCTTTGGACACTTCGGTTAATGCCTCGAAGGAACGGTATGCAAGCACCTGCTCATCCAGGCCAGCTTCACGCAGCATCTGGATTCTGGACTTCTCAGCTGCGGCAACCGCTTCAATCGCCTTGGCTTCCCCGAGCGCTTCCAGCTCTTGAGCTTGACGCAAACCTTCCGCTTCGCGAATCCGCGCTTCCTTGTCCCCCTCGGCTTTAAGGATTTTACTCTGCTTATCCCCTTCAGCGCGAAGAATCATATCTTGCTTCGCTGCTTCCGCCTCGAGAACGATCGCACGCTTGTTCCGCTCAGCCTTCATTTGCTTATCCATCGCATCCTGGATATCCAGCGGAGGCTTAATATCGATAACCTCTACGCGTTCGATGCGCACGCCCCACTTCTCGGTTGCTTCGTCAAGGGCAATCCGGATGTCCGAGGAGATCTTCTCCCGTCCAGACAGCGTCTCGTCGAGCTCCATCTTACCGATGATTTGACGCATCGTTGCCGTCGTGATGTTGCGCACGCCGTATACATAATCAGAAATGCCGTACGTCGCTTGCTCCGGTCCGACGACCTGATAGAAAATAATCGTATCGATTTGAACCTGTACGTTATCTTTCGTAATTACGGTTTGCGGAGGCACGTTGGCCTGTTGGATCCGCAGGTCGTGATAGACCCGGACATGGTCGATGACCGGGATCAGGATGTTGAGGCCCGGCGTCAGCAAGCGGTGGAATTTACCGAGGCGTTCCACGACTCCGACACGCTGTTGAGGCACGATTTTGACTGTAAGTGAAATAAAGACAAATACGACGACGACAATAACGACAATAATCGCCCATTCCATTAAATGAATTCCTCCCATCGTTCTACTTCAATTATGCTGCTTCCACGTTTCATTACCCGTACCAGCTCATCCTTGCCAATCTGCTGTGTAGATGTGGCGCTCCACGTATCTCCACCAATTTTTACGATGCCATACTGGCCCGGTTCTATCGCTTCCACCACGACTCCCTGTTTTCCTACAAGTTCCGTACCGGCATCCTCATAACCTTTGGACGCCCGCAGTCTCTTCGCCAGCGGTTTCGTAAATGCCGTCAGCACGAGAGCGATGACACAGCCTGTGATGACCTGGAGCAGGAAAGCATCCGGGGCAATCCAGGCAACCAAAGCAGCCGCCCCCGCCCCGACACTTATCCAAAGGAGATAAAAGGTCAAGGTCATCATTTCAAGCACTAACAATATTCCGGCGGCAATCAGCCAAATAACCCATGCATGCATCTACCGATACACCACCTTTCCGCAATGATAATATTATATACGGCGTTCCAGGCAAAAAGTATCAAGAATTAAAACCCTATTGTGCAAATACTTAGCAAGCAATAAGATAACGTTCTCTCCATTTACCCTTATTTTCAAGAATACCAAAATCAAGCCGATTTCACAGTTAATTTCTTCCTGTTTGTCTCTGACTTGTTCATAAAAAAACAGCCTGAGGAGATTATCCCCAGGCTGCCTTATCTAAATTCAATTGTTCTTATCCAGTCAAGCATTATGCCTGGGCAACATCAATATCGACATTGCGTTTGAAGGCCTCCAGATCGTTCTCGCCAAGCACTTTACCGGTAATGACGCCGGCCGTAATGGAGTCATTCACGTTCAGCGCCGTGCGTCCCATGTCGATCAGCGGTTCGACGGAGATCAGAAGCCCAGCCAGAGCCACCGGCAGGTTCATCGTCGACAGGACGATCAAGGATGCGAAGGTCGCTCCACCACCGACGCCAGCTACACCGAAGGAACTGATCATGACGACAAGGATCAGCGTCAGAATGAAATCCCAGCTTGCCGGATTAATACCTACCGTCGGTGCGATCATGACGGCCAGCATAGCTGGATAAACGCCGGCGCAGCCGTTCTGGCCGATCGTCGCCCCGAAGGAAGCTGACAAGTTAGCGATACCGTCTGGTACCCCAAGCCGCTTCGTTTGCGTCTCAACGTTCAATGGGATCGAAGCAGCACTCGAACGCGATGTGAAGGCGAACACAAGCGTCGGCAGTACTTTTCTAACATACTGCACTGGATTGTATCCGAAGATGGCCAGCAGGATCAGATGAATAATGAACATGACGATCAACGCTACATAGGATGCGCCTACGAATTTGATCAGCTTCAAAATTTCCTGCGGATTCGTTGTTGCGATTGTATTCGTAATTAGCGCAAGAATTCCATATGGCGTCAGCCTTAAGACTATCGTTACAATACGCATGACCACGGCATACAATGCATCGATTATTTTACGGAACGTCTCTGCTTGCTCCGGCTTTTTACGATCCAGCCCAAGCACGGCGACTCCAATAAATGCAGAGAAGATAACGACAGCCAGGGTTGAGGTACTGCGCGCCCCCGTCATATCCGCAAATGGATTCTTCGGAACGAAATCAAGAATTTGCTGCGGAATCGTCTTATCCGCGACGTCCCCTAGACGCTGCTCCAGCGTCTCCCCACGGGCAATTTCACGATCCCCTGCCGGAATCTCCAGCGCCTGCAGATCGAAGCTAAGGGTAGTGACGATACTGACTGATGCGGCAATCGCTGTCGTGATGAGCAGTACGGCGATAATAAGACCGCTAATTTTACCCAGATTTTGTTTCCCCTTCAATTTCATAATGGCTGAAATAATAGATACCATAATGAGCGGGATAACAATCATTTGCAGCAAGCCAACATAACCGCGTCCAACGATGTTGAACCAGTCCGTCGATTTTCCGATGACCGCTGATTCGGACGGGAAGAGCAACTGCAGGGCAACACCGAACAGTATGCCCAGCCCCAGCCCGGTGAACACCCGTTTTGTGAAAGAAATATGCTTCTTCTGCATCCAGAAGAGAAGACCAAGCAGTACGAGCATAACCGCTATGTTAAGTATGATTTGCAAAGTTTCCATGGTTAAACTCCCCTTTTTACTTAATATTTGACCACTGGTTGTCAGTATTAAGTTTCATTTACAGACGTAATATTATCACAAACTCGACTAAATGGGTAGGATTAATTTATTATAAGATCATAGTCTATTTTCTCCCATATTTCCTTTGTGGAACAAGACATAACCCACTTATTCCCTCTGCTGTAAAGCGAATATTGCACAACCAATTCACGGTTAATATCTCATGGAGGGACTAGTCCGATTCAAGAAATAATTTGGGAATGGTATCCATTTCATTGAAGCTATGCCTTTCCAACGTTTTAACCAGTCCGGAAGAGCCTGACACAATTATGATATGCGCAGCCCATTTAAATCATCAGCCCCGTACTCGCTTATTCCAAGCAGCAAAAAGGCCAGGCAACGAATGGCCTGACCTGATTTACAAAACGATAATTAGACCGCTCCATCAGAATCAATCTGAAAAGAACTCAGCGATTGCTTCAGCGTTTCCGATAGCCCTTCCAACCGATTGGCCAGCTTGACGAGTTCCTCGCTGATTTTGAACTGCTCCGAAGACATGGAGGCGACCTCCTCCGTAGATGCCGTCGTTTGCTGAACGACAGAGCTTACGCTGGCAATGAATTCGGACAGCACCTGCTGAGATGACCTTAGCTCATGCACGGAGGCTGAAGAGCTCTGGATATCGGTCACGAACCGCTCCATTTCCTGCGCAACATTCTGAAAAATCGACGAGGCTTCCTTCACCGACAGCAGCTGCTCCCCAAACATGGGAGTTACCTGTATCAAGACGTTGACCGTATCCTCAATTGCCGTCTGAATTTCCTCCGTCATAGCCGACACGGTCTGAACGGCTTCATTGGACTCCGCCGTAAGCTTGCGGATTTCCTCGGCGATGACCACGAAGCCCTTGCCTGCCACACCAGCTCTGGAAGCTTCAATGGATGCGTTCAGGGAGAGAATATTTGTCTGCTTCGTCATTTCCACCATCGGCGCAAGTATGCTCCGGATCGAATGGGTGCTCCGGCTCAGCTTCGCAGAATTCTCTTCGATCAGCCCGGTCATTCGGGTGACCGATTCCGTCTTCTCGACGAGATTGTCCATATATTCCCGACCCTTCCGGCTGACTTCACTAACTCTTCCGGCGGATGCATCCATGGACGCGTTCAGGCTCATGACGTAATCCATCTGCTGCCCGATTTCGCCCCGGCTCTTGAAGTTCGTCCGTACCCGCAGGTTGCCCCGCTCTCCTTCCTCCATCAAACGGCACAGCTTCATGAGCGGTTTGCCGACCATCCGGAACAAATAATACCCGATAGCCAAAGCGACCAATACGGCGAAGCATAAAACAAACACCGTCACCCAGATCAGCTTGTCCGCTGCACTGAGAAAGTCGCTTTCTGGGGCGTACCCGACGATACGCCAATCCACGGATTGGAGCTGCCTGTACACAACCAGCTGCTTAACTCCGTTAGCATCCTCCATCGTAAAGGAGGCCTCCCCGATCTGCAGCTGCCGTTCATCCAGGCCGATATCGGATGTTGTCTCGATGAGCTCCGGATCTGCTGCATGAACGATAACGTTATCGGCGGTCAGAATGCGGACCTCGCCGGAGCGGCCCATTTTTAAATTGGAAAGGGTATGCCTCAATGCCTCATCTTTAATTTCAATGAGCAGTATGTATTCCGCCTCCGGATGCTTCAAGTTTTGCAGCACCCTCCCCATCGTCACCGACGGCTTCGCGAAAGTCTCGAAGAAGCCTTGTTTCTGTCCGGGAATCCATAGCGGCTTTCCTTGCGCATCCTGTATCGCCTTAATCTTTGTCTGCACCGCATCCTCGTTGCTCGGTGGACTGGCGCCTGAGCTGGCATATGTATTCGAGAAATCCCCCGGCGAAATCAGCCTGATGCCTACCAGACGTTCGTCCGATCCCCGCATGGCGTCCAGCTTATTGCGAATCCGCGTCTCCGCCTCGGTCTTCCTGACAATGTCAACATTCTGATTGGTGACGGTCTCCAAATCCGTCCGCAGCACTTGGTCGACGGCAAGCTGCCGCGAGATCGCTTCATACTCCGCAAATAAAAAGTCCAGCTTGTCCGCTGCCTGCTCGATCGCTTGCGACGACGCGAGTCCTACTTGCCCCCGAATAATCTGTTTAGACATTAGATAAGAACTAATGCCAAGCACGGCGGATACAATCACAACTGCAGCAAATACAACGATAAATATTTTCACGCCTACCGACTCAAGCTGAATCCGGCCCCCACGCTTCATGATGCTGTCACCCTTTCATAAAGAACACAATTCGGAAAACTCATATCCATTGTCGGATTCTCAAAAAAGGTATAGTCTCCAAATAAACGAGTCTATACCTTCTGTCTGATATATATGCTATTCGCACCGTAACGGCAGCATCAGCCTTTGCTCGCCCCTGAAGTAAGTCCGTCCACAAGCAGCCGCTGCATGAACATGAACAGAATTGTAATCGGCACGGCAATAAACACCGCTCCGGCAGCGAACATCGTAAAGTTGGAGTTCTGATTCGCCTGAACCATATCCCACATCCCGACCGCGACCGTCCATTTATCCTTGCTCCGCAATATCAGTCTGGCAAAAATAAAGTCCACCCATGGACCGACAAACTGCAGCAAGGCCATATAGGTCAAAATCGGCTTGGAAAGCGGCAGGATAATCGATGTAAATATCCGGAAATTGCTTGCACCATCAATCCGGGCCGCCTCATCCAGCGAACGCGGAATGGTGTCGAAGAAGCCCTTGGCAATCAGCGTCATCCCTAGCGGAGCCCCTGCCGCATATACCAGGATCAGAGCCAGATGCGTATCGAGCAGCTGCATTTCCTTCAGCAGCAGAAAGATGGCAATCATGCTCATAAAGCCCGGGAACATCCCGAGTACCAAAACAACGGATAACGCATTTTGCCGCCCTTTAAAACGAAAGCGCGATACGGCATAGCTCGTTAGCAGCGTCAGCGCTACGCCGAGCAGCATGGAGAATACGGACACCTTCAGCGTATTCATGTACCATTGCGGGAACAGAATCGTCCTGGAGTTGAATAACTCCACATAATGCTTGAGGGTAAGGGTCTCTGGCAGCAAGGTCTTGCTGTAGAGCGATGTCCCTGGACGCAGCGAGCCGAACACGATCCAGAGGGCGGGATAAATGGCGCAGATGGCCAGAATCGCCAGCGTGATATAACTAGCTGTCAATCGTATGTAATTACGAATTTTTCGCCTGCTCATTGGATCATGTCCTCCTCTTTAAACGATTTCGTTCTACGATAGTTATAGATCGAGAATGAGGCGATGATCAGGAAAATGATAATGCCGACTGCGGAAGCCATATTGTATCTGTTCTGGTTCAAAGTCAATTTGTAGAGCCAGGTAACGAGCAAATCGGTAGCACCCGCATATTGGTAGTCCCCTTTGACCGGATCTCCTCCCGTTAGCAGGAAAATCATATTGAAGTTATTGATATTTCCGGCAAACTGCGCAATCAGTGTGGGAGCCGTCGTAAACAGGATCATCGGCAAAGTGATGATGCGGAACTTCTGATAGCCGCTCGCTCCATCTACCTCCGCGGCTTCGTACATATCGCGCGGGATCGTTGTCAGCACGCCCATGATCAAGAGCATCGATACCGGAATACCGACCCACATATTAACGATAATAACCGTTACCTTAGCCCAGAACGGGTCCGTAAGCCACGGCAATCCGGATAAGCCGAAATAACCGAGATACTGATTAATCGGGCCGAACTCACCGTTAAACATGTTTCTCATCACCAGCAGTGAAATCAGCTGCGGAATCGCGTACGGTAGGATCAGAATCGTTCTCCAGAAGCCTTTGAAACGAATGCCCTTCTGATTAATCAGGAGTGCAACAAGCAGGCCGCCGAAATAAGTCGTCACCGTGGATAAAATCGCCCAGATGATCGTCCAGGTCAGCACGCCGTAAAAGGTATGGCTCCAGGTTTTGAGAGCAAGCAGATTTTTGAACGTTTCGAAGCCTACCCAATCGACCAGCTTCCCTGGCGGTATGTGGTTTGGCGCGGAATAGTTCGTAAAGGCGATCATGACCATGAAGATGATCGGCATGATCGTAAAGAACAGTATACCCATCGCGGGAATACTCAGGAACGCCTGCGCAAATTTATAATCGAGAACATAGCGGACCGATTGCCGGAAGTTATGAACCGGTCTGCCTTCATCGCGCTGCGCGCCTATTTTTCTCGCGTCCCGAATGTTGAAGTAATATACGACGAGGAATACGATGAGATACAGAATCGTAATCAAGCTTTGAATCAGAATAAAGATGGAGTGATCATATTGCCCGGGCTGCATATTCGCAGCGGTTCGCGGCGTTTCGCCCAGAGTGACGATTCCCCAAAACGCATATCCCAGGTTAAGGATAAAATACATGACGGACGCAGCTTCGAACGCCATCATTAGCGCGCCCTTCATATATTGTTTGTTATAGATTTGGCCAAGGCCCATCAAGAGTGACGACAGTACTGTTGCCCGTGTGCGGTGTCGGCTCATTTCTCCTCCTTCTCCTCTCCCTTGATCATCAAAGGAATTACCCGCCGCAGACCGCGACGGGTGAATTCATTTCCGTTGTAGGCCCTATAATTACTCCGCAGCCAGTCCGTTGTTCAGATCTTTGATTTGCGTGATCGCTTTCTCCATGGCAGCCTTAGGGTCAGTTTTATTGTCCCAAATGTCGGCCATGGCCGCATTTACAGGCGCCCATACGTTGGCCATTTCCGGAATGGAAGGCATCGGCTCCGAGTTTTTGGCCTGCTCGGCGAAACCGGATACGATCGGATCGTTCTTGATTTGGTCGGTCTCCAGCGCTTCCAGGTTCGTAGGCACCGAGCCGATCTTCTCATTCAGCAGCAGCTGAGCTTCTTTGGTCGTTGCAAACTGCGCGTACAATTTAGCCGCATTCGGATATTTCGCAAAGGAGCTTACGGTGTAGATTTTAATGCCCGAGAAGGTAATTGCCGGCTTACCATTCACTGTAGGTACCGGAGCGATCGCCAGGTTGTCGCCAAGAGCCTCTTTGTAGCCGGCAACCTCCCATGGACCGTTGATATCCATGGCTACATCGCCTGCACCGAACAGGCCGCGTTTGATATCCGGGTTAATGTCTCCGCTCTTGATCGGCAAAATTTCGGCCAGGCTTTGATACACCTTCATACTCTCGGCTACGCCTTCATGAGCAAGGCCAATATCATCCTTATTCGTGCCGTTGTCGCCATAGAGGTAACCGCCTCCGCTAGCGATAAACGGATAGTTGAAGTACATATTTCCAGCTTCCCACATCAGGGCATATTTCTTTTTGGATTTATCCGTAAACGTTTTGCCGAATTCAATCAAATCCTCAAAGGATTCTGGCGCTTCAGGAACGAGTGATTTGTTGTAGAAAAGAGCTGTCGTTTCAGCCGCTCTCGGATAACCGTAAAGCGTCTCCTCGAACGTAGCGCCAATAATCGAAGCTTCGGTGTTGTTCTTCTTCGTGTCCTCTGCAAAGACGTCATTGGCCAGAATCAATCCCGATGCCGCAGCGTTCCCCAGATGGTCATGCGGAATGATAATCACGTCCGCACCTAATCCCGAAGGTCCGTCCGTCGTTAATTTACCCACTTGATCAGTAGTGGCCACTTCTTCAATTTTCACCTTAACGCCGTACTTCTCCTCGAACTGCCTGGCGATTTCCTCAGTAAAGGGAACCTCTTCTCTACTCTCCCAAACGAGGAGCTCCGCCCCTTCCTCCGGCACCAGTTCTCCGTCCTGTACCGCGGTAGTATTTTCTTTGTTATTTGCTGCATTTGACGGCGCCGGAGTATTCGCGCCTTCACCCCCGCCAGTACTGCTCTTGGTGCCGCAGGCGGTCATGGAAGCTGTCAGTGTCAGTACAGCGACCAGCAGCAGCGCTTTTCTAAATGACTTTTTGAAATTCATAAAGCTAACCCCTCCTAAAAATTATTACGCTTACAAATGCGGAAGTTGCGCAAACGATTTCAAAAAATGCGATTATTCTGGTTGTTTAGTATGTATACATTTGAAATCCTGACCAAATCCCCACTCAGAAAGCGCTTTATCCTCGCCCACATCATACAACACATCAATTCCTATGTAAAAACGTTTGCACTTATCGTTTTTGCCATATAAAATTCTATTTAGTCTAAATATCTTCGGATAACTCACGTTTTCACACAATATCTCAAAATTATCCAGCTTGCTCGGGGTTACAGCCCGGACGGATTAATCTATAAATCTATGTATATTGCGGTTTTACGGGTTTATTACGCGTAATAATCATTAGGATTATCTTCTAAATTTTAGGTGGTGTTTTTCCGACTTGTGCAACGGTTTGAACAATGCTATAATCCACCATGAATGCGGTTAACTCTTTGCTGGTGCTGGGCTTTACGCATATAAACTGAAGGCGCTGTTATCGTTAAGGTACATCCTCGGCTGCTGCTTTTTGGCCTTGATGTGCCTTTTTTAGCTGCTCCGCCTTCCCGTCACTCATTCATAAACCAGCTTGATAGGAGAATCATCCGCCTGCGAGTATAGAATTGCCGTATTTCGATCCATACTTAAGCCAGTAATTCCATGCGATTTCTGTACTCATATCACTCATTGTTTAGGAGGAATCATGCATGCTGCTCGAAGCTGTCTATCACCGTCCCAAACTGAACTGGTCCTATGCCTACGACCGGGAGACGATCCACCTTCGCCTCCGGGCCAAAAAAGATGACCTTACCCATGTCTATGCCTTTACCGGCGACAAATACATATGGGATCAAAGCAAAGAATTGATTCCGATGTCCATAATGGCCTCCGACGAGTTGTTCGACTACTGGGCTTGCGTCGTCAAGCCGCCATACCGCCGATTGAAATACGGGTTCCTGCTGCAAAAGGGCGAGGAGCAAATCTGGATGACAGAAAGCGAGTTCTCACAGGAGCGTCCGGCTGTTCCGGACCGGCTGTTCGATTACCCTTACATCAATCCGGCGGACATATTTACCGTACCGGAATGGGTGAAGGACGCGGTGTTCTATCAAATTTTTCCCGAACGCTTCGCCAATGGCGATCCCAGCCTGGATCCGGCTAATGTCCTCCCTTGGGGCGGCAAGCCGGAGCGGCATAATTTTTTTGGCGGTGATCTGCAAGGGGTCATCGATCACCTCGATCATTTAAGCGAGCTGGGGATTAACGCCATTTATTTCACGCCTATTTTTGAGGCGACTACCAATCATAAATACGACACGGCCGATTACATGAAGATCGATCCCCATTTCGGGGATGCGGAGACGCTGAAGAAGCTCGTCAAAGCATGCCATGAGCGCGGGATTCGCGTCCTGCTTGACGCGGTCTTCAATCATTCGGGGAAGACGTTTGCCCCTTTCGTCGACGTTCTGGAGAAAGGCGAGCAATCCCGCTACAAGGATTGGTTCGTCGTCCGCGAATTCCCGCTGCAGGTTAAGGATGGAGTGCCGACCTATGATACGTTTTCCTTTGAGCCGCATATGCCGAAGCTGAATACGGAGAACCCCGAGGTGAAGGAATATTTGCTGGGCGTGGCAGAGTACTGGATCAAGGAGGTCGGGATCGACGGCTGGCGCCTGGATGTCGCTAATGAGGTCGATCACCAGTTCTGGCGGGATTTCCGAAAGGTTGTGAAAAAAGCCAACCCGGACGCGTACATTCTGGGCGAAATTTGGCATGAATCGTCCGGCTGGCTGCAGGGCGACCAATTCGACGCCGTCATGAACTATCCGTTCACCGAGGCGGTGCTGGACTTTATCGTCCGCCGTTCCTTGGACTCCGCCGGATATGCGAATGCGATCGGCAAGCAGTTGTCCCGCTACCCGCAGCAGGCAAGCGAGGTGGCCTTCAACCTGCTGGACAGCCACGACACGCCGCGCCTTCTCACGCTCTGCGAGGGCAACAAGGATCTGATGAAGCTGGCCGCGATTTTACTGTTCACTTACAGCGGTACGCCGTGCATCTACTATGGCGACGAGATCGGCCTCGACGGCGACCAGGATCCCGACTGCCGTAAATGCATGGAATGGGACCCTGCCAAGCAGGATCGTGATCTGTTCGCCTTCTACCAGAAGCTCATTGCCATTCGGAAGGATCTGCCAGCGCTTCGTACCGGCTCCATCCACTTCCGCGTTGCGGAAGCGAAGGGAAGCAAGCTGGCCTATGAGCGCCGCCTAGGCGAGCAATCGGTGCTCGTGCTGCTGAACAACGACAGCGTCGGCCAGACGATCCAGGTTGAAGCCGCTGGCGAGAAGTGGATCGACACCTTTGCCGGCCGCGAATGGCCGGTGCAGCACGGCACGCTCTCCGTCAAGCTGCCAGCCTACGGCTATGCGATCTTGACGAGAGCGTAGCAGGCGCGCAGCGCGCCCTGCGGGCGCGGCGGCGGAGCCCTGCGGGCCGCAGGGCGGGGCGGCGCTGGCGGCGGCGCTGCTGCGAGCGCGGCCGCGAGGCACGGGGTTGGCCGAGCGGCAAGCGCGCTAGGCGAGGCCTGCAGGGGCCCTTCGAGATGCGCGCTAAACACGGCCTGTGGTAACCGGTCGAGATGCACGCTAGTCGAGGCCTGCAAGGGCCCTTCGAGATGCGCGCTAGGATTTAACGGACAGAGGTTCCGCTATTCGCAGCATATTGTCCCTTTTTTAATGTTAACGGACCTACAAGCCCTTATTGGGCTTTTTTTCATGCCTTTGGACGCCTTTTTACTACAATAGCGGAACGAGGGTCCGTTAGCCCTTCAAAAAACCACATTTCAGGCAAAATAGCGGCTTCTCGGTCCGTAAAGAAACACAACCAAACTTCCCAGGGCAAGCTTATGCATCAAACGGGTGAAACTTTGAGTTGAGTAACATTGGTACGGTGAGTGACTTGACATACATTGAGTAACATTTGGTTCGGTGTAGTGACTTGATATACATTGAGTAACATTTGGTGCGGTGTAGTGACTTGACATGCATTGAGTAACATTTGGTGCGGTGTAGTGACTTGACATACATTGAGTAACATTTAGCGTGGGGAAGTGACTTGACATAGCATTGAGTAACATTAGGCGTGGTGTAGTAACTTGGCGTACGTTGAGTAACATTTGGTACGGTGTAGTGACTTGGCATACATTGAGTAACATTGGTACGGTGAGTAACTTGGCGTACATTGAGTAACATTTGGTTCGGTGTAGTGACTTGACATACATTGAGTAACATTTGGTGCGGTGTAGTGACTTGACATACATTGAGTAACATTTAGCGTGGGGAAGTGACTTGACATACATTGAGTAACATTTAGCGTGGGGAAGTGACTTGACATAGCATTGAGTAACATTTGGTGCGGTGTAGTGACTTGGCGTACATTGAGTAACATTTGGTGCGGTGTAGTGACTTGACATACATTGAGTAACATTTAGCGTGGGGAAGTGACTTGACATAGCATTGAGTAACATTAGGCGTGGTGTAGTGACTTGGCGTACATTGAGTAACATTTGGTGCGGTGAGTAACTTGGCGTACGATTGAGTAACATTTGGTGCGGTGAGTAACTTGGCGTACGATTGAGTAACATTTGGTGCGGTGAGTAACTTGGCATACGATTGAGTTACATTTGGTGCGGTGTAGTGACTTGACATACATTGAGTAACATCAGGTGCGGGGAAGTGACTTCCATAAGATGAAAAAGACCCTTGAGCGGAACAATCCACGCCCAAGGGTCTCTTGTATTGCTTTTAATATTGCTGCAGCAGCTTCCATATCACTTGTGCGCTTTCCGCACGGGTTAACTGTTCCTTCGGTGCAAAAAGACCGTTCCCCTTGCCATTCAGCATACCCAAAGCTGTTGTTTCCAAAACTGCCTGCTGCGCCCAAGGAGCAACGCTATTGCCGTCCTTGAATGCAGCCCGTACTGTGCGGGTAGATTCCCGGGCCGGATCGTGCCCCTCTCCAATACTATTTTCCACATCAGCAGCACTAGAATCCTCGGTACCGTATTCGTTGCGCCCGCCCTTGACATCGTTCATCACGTCGTAGGCTCTAATGAGCATTACCGCCATTTCCTCGCGGGTAATAACGTCGTCGCCGCCAAACGTGCCGTCCGCGCGGCCCTTAATGATACCTGCTGCACTGGCGATCGCAACTGCATCTGCATACCATGCCGAGGCGGAAACGTCACGATAACTCATGTTAGCGGTAGGCTCCAGTCCATGCGGCGTCAGCATGGCTTCAACTCCAGACGACTGCTTTTGCTCCAGCTCTAGCTGCTGTCCACGCCGCTGCTTTGGGTGCATTTGCTGTTGTTCCTGCTGCGTTTGCCCCTGCCCTTGCCCCTGCCCCTGCCCTTGCTCTTGCCCTTGCACTTGCTCTTGCACTTGCTCTTGTCCTTGCCCCTGCCCTGGCCCTGACCCTTGCCGCTCTAGCTGTTCCGCCTTCAGTGGCTGCTCCGATGCCAACGCTCTGGTCAGCATTGCGGTAAATTCCGCTCATGTTACGCTTTTTGAGGGTGCGAACGCCTCCTCCGATACCCCCATGACAATCTGCCGGGCGGCCAACTGCTTGATTGCATCATTAGCCCAATGCTCCAGGAGAACGTCGCTGAACGTTCTGTTATAGCTTACGAGCGCAAGCTTCCCAAGTGCATTAAGCTTAGCCGACAATCCTGTCCCCGACCAGCGGGCTCCTGCATACTGGAGCAGACCGTTATCCGCAAAACGGTAAATGCCCAATACTCCGTGTAGTCCTGATGTGGAGCCCAATGATGCATCATCCGTATTAAAGTGGATATGCAGCGGGGCGGTGAACCTATCGAGCGCCAGCATTTTCCCGTCCCCTGTCACAACAAACAGCTCCACTTCACACACTTTTCCTTGTATCTTCAGAACAACACTTCCTTGCCCTCGCTGGGCAGTTACCAGAAGTCTCCGCCCTTCCTCATCCGCTAAAGGCTGGAACGAGAAAACGATTTGGGCACTATCCAAAATACGATCCAAAGAACCATTCAAAGTACCACTTAAAGTACCACTTAAAGTACCACTTAAAGTACCATCCAAATCACCATCCAGATCACCATTCAGATCACCATTCAAAGCACCACTCACAGCGCTTACCAAAGAACCATCCGCTGCCCCATTCGCTGCATCGTTCTGCGTGCCTGCCGAAATCAAGTCGATCAGTTGCTTCACGACAGAGGCTGGTACGTCTAGCGTGAACGGTTCCGTCTTAAATCTCAACGCGTTGCTGCCGTCTAGCGCGGTGGCGTTTGCGGGCAGCCGGATTATGCGTTTGCCCGGTTCGGCAACAATCGTGACTACACCCTTCTCCGCAACCGGATCACTTACAAACTGCACGTCCGCAGGCTGGCCTGCACTATCTTGGCTACCCTTGTCGTTATCGGCACCATCTCCTGCTCCCCTCCCGCTGCTGCCGCTGCTGCCCGGCGTCGAAGGAGATGGCGCAGAACCAGGATCCCCGTTTCCAGGCTCTTGCGGCTTTCCTTTGTCCGGAGCGGACAGCACGATGGTTCCGCCCTGATTCTTGCCAGGAATGACCACGGACACTTTGCCGCCATTTGCCACCTTATACTTGGCCTGGCTGTATTCATCCGTTAGGATCGTTCCTGCGGCAAAAGGAACCTTAAACTCGGCCGCAGCCTCCTCCGCTCTCGTATTCACCCCCACAATCACCGCCTCTTCTCCAAGCGTCCTGGAGAATACAACATACCGCTTGCGTCCGATCCGCCGAGCTTCGCCCGTGTTCCCTTGGAGAACACCTTCGAATGCTTCGCGCGAATTTGCAGCAGCTTCGTGTAGTGAGTATGGATATCCATCGCCGCGGCATCAAGGCCGTCTATTTTTTCCCAAGGCATGTCATCCCGATTGTTGTTAAACTCGCCAAGATCCATGTCGCCCGCCGTTCCGCCCGATTGCCCCAATTCCTCACCGTAGTAGATTACCGGCTGGCCCTTGCTGGTCATTTGCAGCGCTGCCGCCACTTTCAGCTTGCCGATGTCGCCGTCCACATAATGCGACAGGAAGCCGCTCTCATCGTGGCTGCTCAAAAATTGCCCAAACGTCTTAACGCTCGTCAGCAATCCGTTCCGCAGCTGCAAGTAAGATTCCACGCTGTCGATCTGGCCGTTCACGAAATCTCTAGCCTTGTCTTTAAATTGAAAATCCAATAATGAATCCATCATGCCGTTCCCCAAAAATCCGCCGGTATTGCCCGGGAATGCCCCGAAATATTCGCCGATCAGTTTGAAATCGGGCTTAGTCTTCGTCAGCTCGTTCTTGAAAGCCATCCATGTCGTCTCATCGACATGCTTCACCGTATCCACGCGAAAATAGTCAATCGTGTCACCGCGATCGGTACGCGCCTTGCTGAGCCAATCGACCTGCCATTCGATCAGCTTATTCCTGACCTCGGCCTCCTCCGTCTTAAAGTCCGGCAGGCCGGCGAGTTCCCCGCGAACCGTGTCCGTTCCGCCGTCGCGCAGCATGCCCGCGAAGCGCTCCTGGTCCTCCGCTGCCGGATAACCCGGAACTCCTGCGGCCTGATCGCCTTGCTTCATGCCGTAACCGGCATGGTTCAGCACCACGTCGACCATGATTTTCATGCCGCGGTCATGAGCTTTGTCGATCAGCTCCTTGAAATCACTGATATCGCCAAGATGCTCATCCATCGTCTCGAAGTTTTTGGCCCAATAACCGTGATAGCCGAATTGCGATCCACTTTTGCCCTGACGGACATCAAAATCGACATTATCCACGATCGGCGTAATCCAGATCGTATTGATCCCCAGCTTCTCCAGGTAATCGAGCTTTTCGATGATTCCGCGGATATCTCCGCCATGATAGGCTTCCGGTTGAGCCGGGTCATAGCTTCCTGGGATATGATTTGGGTTATCATTGCTTGGGTCGCCGTTATAGAAGCGGTCCGTCAGGAGAAAATAAATCCTCGCCTCATCCCAGTCGAAATCCAGCGGCGAGCTCCCCGTTCTCGCTTTCACTGTAATTTCTGCTTGACCCTGATGCTTGTTGCCATATTCATCAATGACCGTAAGCCCGATTGTCTTAGTACCAGCTGCTATATGATCGGCCACAGAGATCGTCCGTTCGAGCAGCAGCGGGTCAATGGCTTCTTTCGCCCCGCCCCCGAGCTGCCGCAAATCCGCATAGGCTTCACGCAGCCTGACGCCTTCATCCCCGGTTACTTTCAGCGTCAATACTGCATTCTCATGGTAAGCGATGGCTCCGTTCAAGCTGGCCGGGAATATCCCTGCCTGAATATCCAGCTCCGGCTTCAGGAACTCGATGACAGAACGGCCGCCTTCACGCTGCGGGTTTTTGTCATCCAAAACGATGGTGTCCTGGCCATTGCGCGTGACCGTGAAATCGTAAAAATATTTGCCCTGCTCTACATTTTTCAGCGTATAGACAAAATATTCGTTTTTCGGATCATAGACCATGTCATAGCTCTGGACATCATGGGTACCATGCCCCGAAGACACATTCAGCTTCACGGCGGATATCGTATGCATGGCATCCTGCCGATACAGATCGTCATCCCGGAAATAGAAAATAATGTCCCCTTCGTTCAACGCCGGCCCGCTCACCTCCGGCACAATTTCAATCTCCATGACCATACTCTGCACATTCACCTTCACGAAGGTCTGTCCGGTTCCGAGCGGAATGCTCCGGTCATCGGGAATATCCTGCTTCGCCGTGCTCCAGTCCGTGCCTTTGCGGACAACAAATCCGACGGAGCCGCTGTCTGGCGCGGTCTCGATATTCGCGACTGCAACGCCGTCCCGGACCGTGAAGTTCACCTGACCGTCGCTCACACCGCCGGTTCCCCAAATCCACAGGTTCCAGTCCTCATAATTCTGATCGGGGCGTGTATAACGGAGCTGTACCGTTTTCTTTTCAAAAGGCAGAACTTTGATTTGCTTCTCAGCCTGAAGTCCGCCGATCCGGGCGGTGATCGTAACGGTTCCCGGTTTCAGCCCCTTGACTTCCCCGGTCCCGCTTACGGTTGCGATGGACGTATCCGAGCTGCCCCAAGCTAAAGTCTTGCCTTTCAAAATCTGGCCAAATTGATCCAACAGCGTCGCGTTTACAACCGTTGACTGGGTAGCATAAACCTCGCCCGCCCCGGTCAATGTCAGCGCTGTAGGCTGCAATTTGCCAATTTGCACCGTAGCGGCAGCCTGTATCTGGCCGATAGCGGCGGTAATCGTTGCCGTCCCCTCCGCCTTGGCGCTGATCAGACCTCTGTCGCTCACGGTAGCTACCTTGTTATCCGAGGTGCTCCAGACAAGGCCTGCCCCGGCCATGGGGTTGCCCTTCTGGTCGCGGACGATGGCCGTCAGCGAGCGGTTCATGCCTGGTTCCAGCCCTAAGGCAGCAGGAGTCAGCTCAATTTTGCTTACCTCCGGCGTGTACAGCGTCTCTTCGTCGTACAGCACCATCATCGACAACCCGGCAACCTTTACACTGCCGTTTACAGGAGCCCCCAGTTTTGCCGTTCCTGCAGACCGGTCATCGACAACGATGTTCCAGGCTGACCCACTGGGAAGCTTGACGGTCTGGGCCGTTTTGTTGGCATTGTAAATGACGATGATGTTGTTCCAGGTGTCACCGTTTGCATAATCCTTCAATTGAAACGACACGATGCTGCCATCGCTTTTCGTCACCTGCAAATGCTTAGCAATGGCTTCCTTCGAGTTCATCCGGAAGGCCGGATGGCTCTTGCGCAGCTCGATCAAGCCCTGATAGTAATCAAATACCCGGCTGAAATTATCCTTGTTGTCCCAGCGGATCTGATTGACCGCATCCGGACTCCGATAGCTGTTATGGTCGCCGTATTTGGAGCGCAGCAGCTCATCGCCCGCATGCAGGAACGGCAAACCCTGCGAGGTAAGTACAATTCCGTTTGCCAGCAGCGAGCGTCTTACCGTCTCGTTGTCGAACACGTCCTCTCCCGTGCCAACATACTTATGCGGCTGCGCAGCGGCTACCGCGTCCTCGACGCTGCCTCCGCCCTCCAGCACGCCGTCTCGAATGTTCAACATGCCCAGGTCGGTGTCCAGCCCCTGTGTTCTGACGATTTTGTCCCACAGATTCAAATTGTCATGGGCGGTAACGTAATTGATCGCTTCCGAAGGCTTAGCCGCAAAAGAATCCGTCGCCCCCTTAACTCCGGTGACAACGGCGGCCTCCTGGCCGGGCTCGCCCGTAGCGAAGCCTTTGCCCGTGCCGTCGCTATCCCCTTTGATCGCGCCGCGGACATCATCGTTAAACACCGCAAAGCCTTGATTTCGCTGCGAGCCCTTAATCGTCTTCAAGCTCTGCCGCAGCGGCGTGGGCCCCATATCCCATGGCTCTCCATACACGATCAGGCTGGGGTCTACCTCCTGATGCAGCTCGCTTGTTACGTCCTTCATCGTATCGATATCGATCAGACCCATAAGATCGAACCGGAAGCCGTCTACGGCGTACTCCTCGGCCCAATATTTCACGGACTCGCGAATATATTTACTGACCATCGGGCGCTCCGAGGCAATTTCATTGCCGACTCCCGTGGCATTGGAATACGTCCCAGCGTCCGTCGTCCGATAATAGTAGCCTGGGACGATTTTGTTGAAAGGACCGTCTTCAATGGAGAAGGTATGGTTGTATACAACGTCCATCACGACCCCGATGCCTTCGTCATGCAGACTCTGCACCATCTCCTTGAATTCTCGAATTCTCGCTGCAGGATCGCTGGGATCGCTAGAATAAGATCCTTCGGGGACGTTATAGTTCTGCGGATCGTAGCCCCAATTGTATTTCGGAGCATCGGAGGACGGATCGTCCACCGCCAGCTCGTTCACTGTCTTGAAGTCATAGGCCGGCAGCAGATGTACATGCGTGACTCCGAGCGCTTTTAAGTGATCGATCCCCGTAGGAAGCCCCTGGGAAGTCTTCGTTCCTCTCTCCGTAAAAGCTTGGTATTTACCCTTATGCGTCATTCCCGAATCCGGACTGATCGAGAAATCGCGAATATGCAGCTCATACAGCACCGCATCGGCAGGCTCCACCAGCTGCGGCTTCTTCTCTGGCGTCCATCCCGCGGGGTTCGTATCTTGAAGATCAATGATGGCGCTGCGCTGCCCGTTCGCCGACACGGCCACCGCATACGGATCTACCGCATAATTGACCGTTCCATCCGCAAACTCGACCTTGTACATATAAAATTGCCCTTTCAAATCGCCGGACACCGCGCCCGACCAGACGCCGTTTGCCGAACGGTTTAGCAAGTGCTCCGAACCGCCCCCATGATCGGTGACAAGGCCGTTCCCGTTATAATTACCAGCGCCGCTGTACAGCGATACGCTGACTTTGGCTGCGGTAGGCGCCCATATCTTGAACGTGCTGCCTGATTGCGTGTAGGTTAACCCGAGGTCGTTGCCGTCGTAGTAGAACGACGGATCGTCCAGAATTTTGCGCATCGTCACCAAAGTTGGCGCCAAGTGTGCCGTCTCTAGTGTATATTGATGCGTCACGTCGAATTCCTGCGCATCGTTCAATGTAATTTTAAGCTTACGGCCGCTAAGCTTAGCGGTGCTTACGGACAGCTTACGGCTGCCACTCGTAATGTCCGTCAGCTGAACCGTACTCAGGTCCGCCTCGGCGATTTCGCTGCTGGCTTCAGCAATCAATGTATCCACGGTGTCAGCCATAACTGCACTGAACTTCGGCGAGGTATCCGGCTTAGCAAAATACACCTTCGGGTCGTTCTCCACCAGGTACACGTCAACAGCGGTCTGGCCAGCAGGCATTTCCACCTTCCGGTCCATCTCCTGCGCGCTCCAGTCATTACCCGGAACACTCAGGCGCGTCAGAACGCCGATTTTGGGTGAGACGGAGGCATACGTTCCGACCGCAAATCCGTCCGCATCTACACCGGTAAAGGAATAGCCGCTGCCATCCTTGCCCTCCGGCCAAATCCACATATTCCAGTCGTTTTGCTTGCCGTCGTAACGGAAGTAATGCAAGTTGAAGGTGTACAGTCCAGAAGCTACAGTAACCTCCTTCTCGCTGCGGTTTCCCGCATGCTCGGCAACGATCGTAAAACTAGTCCCCACCGCATCGTCCGCGATGACCAGCCTGCTCCCGGAAATCGAGATCCCGGCCAATCCGCTCTCCTTCAAGGACCATTGCGGGGACACGTGTTCCGTTGTCCCAGAGGGCTGGACAAGCGCAGCCTTCAGCTCCAGGGAACTTCCCTTGGCGACGGTATCCGGTCCCCCGATTTGAATGCCGGGAACATGAACAACAGAGTTGCCGTCAAGCTGGAGAGGATTTAGCAGATCGGCAAAATTATCCGCCCACTGCAGGCGGCTCGAATTGAATTTATAAGAATACGAGCCTGGCGCCAAGGCCATCGTGGCCGAGAATACCCCTGCCCCATCCAGCGTCATGACCTCACTCTGCTCCGGGGACCAGCCGTTCATCGAATCCGATGACATACAGCTCGTTTCCTGTATAGGTATTGTTATTAAAGGTCACGGTTCCGTCCCCGTTAATGACTGGGCTGGCCACAATCCGATCGACAACCTTCAGGTCAAGTTGAGTTACGATATCCTCATACACGGCCGATATGACCGTGCTCGCTCCAGCCGCGGCGTGATCGGCAACCTGCACTTTGCCGCCGGCAACCGAAATCTCACCCGGCTGGCTGGACGACCAGACAGCATAGTCCGTGAAATCCAGTGGTGTGCCATCCGCGAGAATTCTAACCGCCCGCAGGTCAAGGGATTGCCCTGTGACCACTTCTTTTCCTGGCGGATGCCCTGCATGATCCCGAACGCTTAAGCTATGAATGGCAGAATTTACGCTGATCCTGGAGACGTTGCGAGGATCGGCGTAGGAAGCGTTCCAATCTCCATCTGCAGTTGAAAATTTATATTCGACGACACCTTTATTCGCGATAAAATCCGTTTTCGGGATAGTGTATGAATACACATTCATTCGGGTTCCATTCTCGGTGTAAGTGCTTACTGCTGTCATTTCTATAAAATGAGTCCAACCCGATGCCGCAAAGTCCCCCACCACGTACAGCTTGCCCGCTTCCGTGATTCCGGTTATGGTTACAGCCCCGTCCGGATGGAACATCAGGCTTGGCTCCTGGTTCTGTACTCCTTGCTGTGAGGCCGTCCATAACTGCGAATTAGCTTGACCGGACGCTTGACTCATTCCAAGCAGGTTAACCAACAACAGCACGGCTAAGCTTAATGCAACGACACGAAATGGCTTTTTATAATCCATAAGCAATAGACTCCCTTCCCTGACCATAGAATTTTGTGGACCAGATGATTGCCTCGAAGCTTCAGCTGGATGAACGCCCCCTTTCCGCGCCATGTCTCACACCGCTATCCAAAATTTCAATGCGCAAACGTTACCATGAACGATCGAAAATTTCCTGTATGGCTCCCGAATTTTATGTAAGCGCTATATCTGCATTAACAATATAACTTAAGCGCTTAACTCAATTAAAACGTTTGCATAAGTCGTTTACTACAGCATTTATGTATTTTTCTTGATTTTTCTCCGGTTTTCTTTAATTTTCCTTCATATCTAAAACCAGCACTTCTTTTTATCCGGATTTCTGAAAAACAGAACTTTTTTAATAAATATGCCGCTGAACATGGTATTTTGTCGGGGATTATCTATTTACTTTCACTAGCCTTTAGATTAAGATTACAGTGTAAAGCAAACGGTTCCACAGGAGGTCATTATGGCTGTAACCATTAAAGACGTTGCAAGAAAGGCCGGAGTATCTCCCTCCACCGTGTCCCGGGTGCTGTCCAATCATCCAAGAATCAGCACGGAGACTTCCCAGAAAGTAAGAGCCATTATGGAGCAGCTTGGCTACCATCCCAACATTATGGCGAAGAGTCTGGTATCGAAGACAACGAACAGCATATGCATCATGCTTCCGAAATCGGCTGAAGAATTGTTCTCGAATTATTTCTTTATGGAATTGATCCGCGGCATCGTCACCCAGGCAAGCCGTTTGGGATATGATGTACTCATCAGCTCGGGAGCCAATGAGAAGGAGGAAGTCGAAGGCGTCTCCAGATTGCTTAACGGACGCAGAGTCGATGGGGTCATTCTGCTCTACTCCAGAACGGACGATCCGGTCATCGATTTCCTGAAAGAGCATGGCCATCCCTTCGTCCTAATCGGGCGGAGCGACAAATATCCCGACATTCTGTCCGTAGACACCGACAACGTTCAGGCATCCTATGATGCAACGAAGCACCTGATTTCGCTTGGACATGAACGGATCGGCTTTGTCAGCGGCCCGCCGGAGCTTGTCGTCTCGAAGGACCGGCTGAAAGGCTACATGAAAGCCCTTGCTGACGCTGGACTGGAATCCCGCCCCGAATGGATCGTTGAAGGAGAATTTCTGCAGGAAAGCGGCTACCGGGCCATGTCGTTCTTCATGAATCTTCCGAATCGGCCGACTGCCCTCGTCTTGATCGATGATGTCGTCGCCTTCGGTATTTTGCGCGGCCTGCATGAGCTTAACTATAAAGTGCCCGAAGATTTGTGCCTGGTGAGCTTTAACAATATACCTTTGTCCGAATTATCGACCCCGCCGCTGAGCAGTGTGGATATCGGCATCTACAACTTGGGATATACCGCTTCCCAGATACTTATCCAGTCGATCAAGAATAATCAGGACGCCTCCTACCAGAAGCGTCAGATCATTCCGCATCGATTGATGATCCGTGAATCGTCCATCCATTCCGTCCGCCCGTAAGCGGGGAATGATGAAGAAATAATTGAAGCCCTGCTGCTTCATTTATTTTTTATTCTTTTGTTCAAACGTTTGCGCTAAAGGAGGAGAGGTTGTGACCTCAATCAAAGCATGTCTTTTCGACCTGGACGGCGTCCTCGTCGATACTGCCAAGTACCATTACCTGGCCTGGAAACGGCTCGCGGAAGAGCTCGGATTCACGTTCACCGAACAGGATAACGAGAAACTGAAGGGCGTCAGCCGTATGGCATCCCTGGACATTCTGCTCAGCGTTGGCGGCCTGCAGTTCGATAACGCCAAGAAATACGAGCTTGCCGAGCGGAAAAATAACTGGTACTTCGAATCCATTTCCAAAATGGATCATACGGAAATATTGCCGGGGGCGCTGGATTTTCTTAAAGCCTGCCAGGAGAACGGGCTGAAGACGGCACTCGGGTCGGCCAGCAAGAATGCCATGACCATTCTTGACAATACCGGCCTTACCCCGTATTTCGATGCAATCATCGATGGAACACACACGACGAATGCCAAACCCGATCCGGAGGTATTCCTGCTTGGAGCGGCGGCCCTCTCCGTCCCACCGGAGCAATGTATTGTCTTTGAAGATGCCGAAGCCGGGGTGGAAGCAGCGCATAGGGCCGGGATGAGCTGCGTTGGCATCGGCTCGCCCGCAACGCTGGGCCAGGCCGAGCTGGTCGTATCTTCGCTGCAGGAAATGACAATAGAACGCCTTAAGGAGCTGAGCCTCGCCCGTTAGATCAGCCTGCTTCAGCTGCCTTACTCGTCCGTATGTAAGTGTAATTGTTACTTCATCATATGATTAAAGGAGTCTGGTTATCGTGAGACAATATCTGAAAATCAATGGATGGTCGATTATCGAGGAGTCCTTCGATCCATCGACGCATGAAATATCCGAAAGCATATTCAGCATCGGCAACGGATTTATGGGCCAACGCGCCAACTTCGAAGAGAAATACAGCGGCTCATCCCTGCAAGGCAGCTACATGGCCGGGGTCTATTACCCGGACAAGACGCGTGTCGGCTGGTGGAAAAATGGATATCCCGAATATTTTGCCAAAGTGCTGAATAGTACGAACTGGATCGGAATCAACGTTTTCCTTGAAGGCATCGAACTCGATCTTGCTAAATGCAAAGTCAGCGATTTCGTTCGCGAGTTGAACATGAAGGAAGGCACCTTATCCCGCCGCTTCA